>PVXE01000010.1 GCA_014444615.1 Tagaea sp. CACIAM 22H2
TCAATTCTGGCTGTCGGGGCATGCGCCCGATCCGGCGACTTTGGCCGGCGACGCGATCGGCGGGCCCTACGAGCTGGTCGATCAAAATGGCGCGACGCGCCGCGACACGGATTTCCGCGGCAAGTTCGTGATGATCTATTTCGGCTTCACCTTCTGCCCGGATGCGTGCCCGACGGCGCTGCTGGCCATGGCCCAAGCGATCGACGATATCGGGCCGCTCGCCGAACGCGTGCAGCCGATCTTCGTGACGATCGATCCCGAGCGCGACACGGTCGCGCAAATGAAATCCTATGTCGAAGCGGTCGATCCGCGTTTGATCGGCCTGACCGGGTCGGCGGCGCAAGTCGCGGCGGCCGCGAAGGCCTATCGCGTGTTCTATCGCAAGGTCACGCCGCCGGGCATGAGCGACTATCTGATGGATCACACGTCGCTGATCTATCTGATGGGCCCCGACGGCAAGTACCTGGACCATTTCAGCCACGAAACGCCGCCCGATAAAATCGCCGAGCGGCTGCGCCGGCGTATCCGTTAGGCCGCCTGCACCGCATCGAGGAACGCGGCGACCGCCCGGCTGAGTTCGCCGTTCTTGTCGGACACGCGCTGCGAGGCGCCGAGCACGACGCCGGAGCTCGACCCCGTGCGTTCCGCCGCGTCGCGCACGCCATTGATGGCGCGGTTGGTTTCTTCCACGCCTTGGGCCGCCTGTTCGACGTTGCGCCCGATCTCGCGCGTCGCGGCACTTTGCTCCTCCACCGCCGCCGATACGGCCGCCGTCATTTGCGAGATGCCGCGCACCGCCTCGCCGATCGCGGTCATCGCCTCGACCACCCCTTCGGTGCGCTGCTGGATCGTCTGGACCTGGGCGGCGATTTCGTTGGTCGCCTGCGCGGTTTGCGAGGCGAGCGTTTTGACCTCGTTGGCCACGACGGCGAAACCTTTGCCCGCTTCGCCCGCGCGCGCCGATTCGATCGTGGCGTTGAGCGCCAGCAAATTCGTCTGTCCGGCGATCGTGTTGATGAGCGTGACGACGCTGTCGATCTTCTTCGCGGCCTCGCTGAGCTCGCGCACGCGCTGCTCGCTCTCGCCGGCGAGCGCCGCGGTCTTGCCCGCGCTCTCGGACGAACTGGCAAGCTGGCGCGAAATTTCGCCGATCGATGCGGTTAGCTCTTCGGTCGCCGACGCGACCGTCTGCACGTTGCTCGAGGCTTCGTTGGCGCCCGATGCGGCTGCGACGGCCAGTTGCAGCGCGTCGGACGATATCTTGGTCAGATCGCCCGCGGTGCCCTGCAGGCTCGACACCGATTCCCCGGTCGTCTGAAGCATGCCGGCGACCGAGCTGCGGAATTCCTCGGTCAGCTGGCGGATTTTCCGGCCACGCTCGAGATCGGCTTGCTGGCGCGCTTGGGCTTGCGCCTCCAGCGCGCGCTGGCGCACCAGATTGTCGCGGAAGGCGACGAGGGCCCGGCCGAGGTCGGTCACCTCGTCCTTGCCCGCAACCGTGACCGCGATCTCGGTGTCGCCGCCGCTGAGCTTGGTCATCTCGCCGGTGATATGGACGAGCGGCCGCGCGATGGCGGCGGCGATCAGCATGGCGAGCGCCACGACGACCAGCGCGATGACGGCGATGGCGATTCCGATCGTCGTGCGCAGGCTCGACAGGCGGCTTGCGGCGGCGGCGAGCTGCGTCTGGGCCTGCGCCAGTTCGATCTTAAGGATCTCGTCGATGACCCGGTCGATCGCGGCGTAGGCTTGGCTCATTTTCGGCGTCACGGCCGCGCGCTGACGGATCGACTCGGCCAGCGTCTCGAACGAATCCGCGTACCGTTTGAGATCGACGCGCAGCTCCGCGGCACCGGCGGGCGGGCGCGCGGCGATCGTGGCGTCGAGTGCGGCCAGCGACTTGCCGAACTGCTCGAAATCCGCCTGCAGCTCGCGCAGCATGAAATCCTTCTCGTTGCGGCGGAGCTGGAGGAGCCCGCTCGTCAACGCATCGGCGGAAAGTTTATCCAGAGCGTCTTCGATCGTTTTAGCCGCGCCGCGCATCGCCGCCCATTTTCCGTCATTGGCGGTCAGGCCGATGTCGCGCTGTGTTTTGACCACTTCGTCGAACGCGGTCCGGTAGTTCGTGAACTCGCCGTCGACGCGCGCGTAGAGGGCGCCCAATTCGCCTTGCGCTTCGGCCTTCAAGCCGTCGACGCGGCCGCGCACTGCTTCGAGCGACTTGGCGTGCATTTCGACGTAACGCATTTCCTTGCGCAGCAGAAAATCCTTCTCGTTGCGGCGCAGTTGCAGCAATTCGGCGTCGAACCGCAAAATCGCTTCCTTGCGCGCCGCCGCGCGCTCTTCGATTTGATGGACGTCGGCGAGGATACGCTCCTGGAAAAGGAACAGCGCGCCGACCGCGACGAAGCCCGCGACGGCGATGGCACAGATGACGCCGAGCTTGCCGCGCATGCGCAGCCGCGACAAAAGCGATGCGAACATGTTCATTGGGGCCATCCTTCATTGAGAAAGCGCGCCGCGCAGACATGTGGCGACATGTCGTGCGACTGCGGGGGGCGATCGACGCTGCCTGAAGCAAGGATAAACTGATTTGGGATTGTAACGACGCGGGCATCTCCGAAGATACGCCCGGATGACCGAAGGTCGTACTAAATAAGAGGTTTATGCTGAAGGTATCGGACGTGTCAGGCCTAAACTTCGAACGACGAGCCGAGGCCCTGAGGGTGCTGTCGGTCGCGATAATCCATAAAATTGCAAGTATCAGTTACCGGGGATTAATCCTGGGCGGGGCAAACTTCCACAAATGTCATTCTTCTAGGGCCCCAAAATGTTCAAAAAATTTGCAACCGCACTCGGCCGGATTTCCATCGGCAGCCGCGTCGCGTGCGCCGCCATTCTAGGGGCCGCGCTCGCGATGTCGGCGACGCTTTACGCCACGATCCGTCAGGCCGACCAAGCGCTTTACGCGCAAGGGATGCGCCAGCTCGACGCGAATATGCGCGTGATGACCGATTTCGTGCGCGGCTATGGCGGCGAGTTCCATATCCAGCGCGATAGGCTGTTCGTCGGCGACACGCTGCTCGACGGCGATTCCGTGACCGTCGATCGGGTCAAGGCGGCGGTCGGCGGCGTGGCGACGATCTTCAAAGGCGACCTGCGCGTCGCGACCAATATCGTCGGCGCTAACGGGCAGCGCGCCGTGGGCACCAAGCTCGCGCCGGGGCCGGCCTACGATGCGGTGTTCAAGCGCAACGAATCCTATCGCGGGCCGAACATGATTCTCGGCCAGCCTTATTTCACCGCCTACGATCCGATCCGCGATGCGGACGGCCAGGTCATCGGCCTTTTATTCGTCGGCATTCCCGAGGCGGAGTTCCGCGCGGCAGCGAAGATGATCGCGGTCGAGGCGTCGGTCGCCGGCGGCGGCGCCGTCCTCGCGGCGTCCATCCTGTTGTGGCTGATCGTGCGCCGCATGCTGAAGCCGCTGAGCTTGATGGACAAGGCGATGGAGAAGGTCGCGGCGGGCGACGAGACGGCGGCGATCCCGGGGGAAGGGCGGCGCGACGAGATCGGGCAGATGGCGAAAGCGCTGGCCGTGTTCCGCGACCGGATCGCGGAGAACAAGCGAATGGCCGAGGCGCGCGCCGACGACGAGCGCAAAGCGGGCGAGGAACGCCTTCGTCAGCGGCGCGAACTCGCCGACGCGCTCGATGCTGCGGTCAAGGACATCGTCGAGGGGCTCGGGAAATCGGCGCAAGACTTGTCGCAGACGGCGGACGGCTTGCGCGAAACGGCCGACGGCACCAAGCGCCGCGCGAACGACGTGTCGCTTGCGGCCGGTCAGACCACGACGAACGTGCAGACCGTTGCCGCGGCGACGGAGGAATTGTCCGCGTCCGTCGCGGAAATCGCGCGCCAGGTCGCCGACAGTGCGACGGCCGCGAGTTCGGCGGTGGCGCAGGCCGATACGACGAACGGCACGGTCGCGACGCTGGCCGAAGCGGCGACGAAAATCGGCGACGTTGTGAAGCTGATTTCGGATATCGCGGGGCAGACCAATCTTCTCGCGCTCAACGCGACGATCGAAGCGGCGCGCGCGGGCGAGGCGGGCAAGGGCTTCGCCGTCGTCGCGTCGGAGGTAAAAAGCCTCGCGACGCAGACCGCGCGCGCGACCGAGGATATCTCGCGCCAAATCGGCGAGATCCAGTCCGCGACGCAAAAGGCCGTCGGTGACATCCGGGCGATCGGCGAAACGATCCGCGGCATCCACCAAACCGCGAGCGCCATCGCCGCCGCGGTCGAGGAACAGGGGGCCGCGACCGGCGAGATCGCGCGCAACGTGCAGGAAGCCGCGCGCGGCAGCCAAGCGGTCGCCGGGACGATCGGCGAGGTCAGCCGGGCGGCCGAAGCGACGGATACGGAAGTGGCGCGGGTGGGCGAAGCGAGCCGGACTTTGAGCGCGCAATCGGCCACGCTGCGCGAGGAAGTCGACAAGTTTTTGGTGCGCGTGCGCGCCGCGTAGGTTTAGACCGAAACGTCGACCTGGGTGCCCCGGCCCTGGCGGGCGGCAGCACCGCGCGAAGCGACGGCAAGGACCGAATTCGCCAGCGTGTCGCCCGCGCGTCCGGTTTCGGACGACGAGCGGCTTTCGCGCGAATTCTCGGTCTGGCCGGTCGCTTGCGCGCCCGCGGAGGTCTGCGTCTGCTGGACGACGTTGACCGTGCGCTGCGCCGCCACCGCCGCGACCTGCTGGAACACGTTGGTTCCGGTCTGCGCCTGATTGGTGGCGAGCTGTTGCTGCAGATAAGGATTCCGCAACAACACGCCGCCGCCCGGTGTGGCGATCATTTCCATAAAGGAAACAGTACCACTTTGGAGCGATACCCTCAAGCCAGCGGGGCGTCCAAGGCGTGGGCCGCCAAACCCGCTACCCTGTCCAGGAATATTTGCGGGGTGGCGGCGATTTGGGCAGGCTCGAACCAGCCGGCATCGTGGACGTCGTCGCTGGCTTTCGGCTCGCCGTCGAGGAAGCGGCACAGTACCGCGACCAGCACGTAGTGGAACTTCAACGCGCCGTCGGGTTCGCGCACGATGACGTCGAGCGCATCGAGCGCGCGCAAGGCTTCGGCGCGTATGGTCGTTTCCTCGGCGAGTTCGCGGATCGCCGCGTCCATATAGCTCTCGCCCGGTTCGATCTTGCCGCCGGGGAAGCCCCAGCGCCCCGGATCGGGCGGGTTGGCGCGGCGCACCAGCAGCACCTTGCCTTGGTGCGGCACGATCGCGATTGCGGCGGGGCGCGGCTGGAACATGGCGCCTTGCCTACCTTGACAAGCCCGATCTGGACAAGCACCGTGCGCGCGATGGTTCCCGCCAGGGATTGAATGGGAACGCGGCGCGAGTTCTTCGGAACTTTCATCCGCGGCTGCCCCCGCAACTGTGAGCGGCGAGCCGGATCGTCAAATTGCCACTGGCGCGGAACGCCGGGAAGGCGACGGTTCGGCGGCGACCCGCGAGCCAGGAGACCTGCCATCGTCGTCGGTCACGTGCGAGCGTATCGGGCGGGGTGTCCCGGTGCGACAAGGCGGAAAGCGAAAACCGTCCTCTCGTCTGTGGCGAACCGAAACAGGGGTTCCGCCCGAAATGCCTGAAGACTCTCCACCACCAACATTGGACGTTTGTAACCGGTGCCGTCCGCCGGGCTGGGAAGGCCCGCTCGAAGAGCGGCCGGGGCGCAAATTCGCGCAAGCCATCGACGCCGAACTCGCCAAGCGCGGATTAAGCGACGTTCATCGGCGCGACATCTATTGCCAAAGCCAATGCACGCGCGCCTGCACGGTCGCGTTCGCGGGCGGGGCGCGGCGCTTCACCTTTCTGTTCGGGGATCTCGATCCCGGGAAACATGCGGGCGACGTGATCGACGCGTTTCTGATGTATCGCGACCGCGAAGACGGATTCCTCGATCGCAAGGAACGGCCGGAGCCGTTGCGCGCCGGAATCCTCGCCCGCATCGCACCGCCCGGCTGGAAAGGACCCTTGGTCCTTGACGAAAAGCCTGGCGTCCAAGATTTGTTATAGTATAACACTTCCCTCCCGAAGGGGTCGAAACATGCAGTTCCGTATTCTCGCGACCGCCGCCGCCCTCGCTTTGGCACCCATCGCGGCCGATGCGCAAACCCGCCCGCTCGTCGTCGGGCAGGGCTTTCTCACCGACTCCCTCGATCCCGCGCAGGGCGTGGCCGGCTGGGCGCTGCAATCGCATGGCGTGGCGGAGACGTTGTTCACCGTCGACCGCGAAGGCCGCATCGTGCCGAACCTTGCCGAAAGCGTTCGGCGCGACGGCGAAAGCTTCGTCATTCGCCTGAAGCCGGATCTAAAATTCGCCGACGGTTCGCCCTTGGATGCGACCGCGCTGAAAGCGTCGCTCGAGCGTGCGACCAAAGAGAACCCGCGCGCGCGGGGCCAAATCGGCACGCCCGTGCTCGATGTGTTGAACGCGCGAGAATTGCGCCTGCGTCCCGAGCGCCCCGTCGCAGCGATCGAAAGCGTGCTCGCGGAGTTTCCGCTGGCGATCCATAAATTCGACGGCACGAATGCGAGCATGACCGGGCCGTTCCGCGCGGTCGAGTTCAAGCGCGGCGAGAGTTTGCGCTTGGAGCCGAACCCGTTCTATCGCGACGCGGCGTCGCGGCCCGCGGTCACGATCCGCCGGATCGGCGACGCGCAGACGCTGGCGTTGGGGCTTGAAAGCGGCGAGGTCGATATCGCGTTCAACCTCGCGCCCGAAACGCTGCCGCGATTGAAGCGCCGGCCGGAATTGACGATCAAGTCGACGCCCGTCGCCTATCAATATATGGCGCTGCTGAACACGCAGCGCGCCCCTTTCGACGACGTGAAAGTGCGCCAAGCGGTCGATCTTGCGATCGATCGTTCGATGCTGGTCGCGGCCGCCAATGGCGGCGAGGCGGCGACCGGCATGTTCCCGCGCGTATTTCCCTTCGCGAGTGAAACCCCGCGCAAGTTCGATGCGCGCGAAGCGGAAAAACTGCTCGACGAAGCGGGTTGGAAGGCGGCGGCCAATGGTCAGCGCATGAAGGACGGGCGCGTACTCGAATTCACGCTGACGACCTATCCGCAGCGCCCCGATCTGGTGACGATCGCGCCGGTGATCCGCGCGAACCTGGAGCGTATCGGGTTTCGCGTGCGTATCGAGGTGACGGAGGCGATCTCGCCGCAGCTTCAGGCCAAGCGCTACGACGCCGCACTTTGGGCGATGCATGCCGCGCCCGGCGGCGACGGCGCTTTCGTGTTCGAGCAATATCTGCGCTCGACCTCGACGACCAATTTCATGTCCTTCGCCAACGCCCCAGTCGATGCGGCGCTGGATCGCTTGCGCGAGATCGATGCGGCGCCCGCGCGCGCCGCAGCGTTGAAAGGGATCGAGCAGCTCGTGTTCGCGCAAGCGCCGGTCGTCTATCTGATGACGCCGGTTTGGCATGTCGGCCTGTCGAAGCGTGCTTCGTCCTACGTGCCGTATCCGTCGGATTATTACGTGTTGCGCGCCGATTTGCGCGCGAGCCCGTAAATGCCGCGCGCGGCGATCGCGGAAGGATTGCGGGCCCTGCTGTTGCTGTGGCTCGCCAGCCTTGCCGCGTTCGCCGTGGTGCGCGCGATGCCCGCCGATCCGGCGGTGCTCAGCCTCATCGCGTTCGGCCAAGCCGCCGATGCCGAGACTGTCGAGGCCCTGCATCGCGAATGGGGCCTCGATCAAGCCTTGCCGCTGCAATACGCGGCGTGGCTCGGCGACTTCCTGACCGGGGATTGGCGGCGCTCGTTCAAGACGGGTGCCCCTATCTTGGACGAATTCGCCAAACGCTTGCCGGTCAGCCTGATCGTCGGTTTCGGCGGTTTGTTCGTGGCGTTGCTCGCCGTGGGACCGCTCGCGCGCGGGGCCGCCAAACGCCCGAACGGGTGGGCGGCGCGCGTGCTCGATGCCGCCACGCTGGGCGCGCAAGCGATCCCGGCTTTCTGGCTCGGCTGCTTGCTGCTGTGGTTCTTCGCGGTCGAGTTGCGCGTCGTCGATGTGCTGGGCGAGGGGCCCGCGCGCTACGTGCTGCCGATCCTGATCGTCGCGTTCACGGGGCTCGGGCCGCTCGCGCAAGTCTATCGCGCGGGCCTGGCCGAGGTGAGTCGCGCCGATTATTTCCGCACGGCGCTGGCGAAGGGGGCCGACCCCGACACGGCGCTGGAAGCGCAAGGCGGGCGCTACGCGAGATTGGGCCTGAGCGCCGCGCTGACGGCGGAAGCGGGCTGGGTCGTCGGCGGCACGGCGGTGGTGGAAGTCGTGTTCGGCCTGCCGGGCCTCGGCACGTTCCTGGTCGACAGCATCGCCATGCGCGATTACTTCGTGCTGCAAGCCTATATCGTCGTCGCGGCGGCGTGGATGCTGGCGATCGCCTTCGTCGCGGCGGGCGCGCGCCATCTTCTGGACCCGAGGCTGCGCTGATGTCGCATCACGCGCCCGCGGTCGTCGAACGCCGTCTTTGGGTGTTGCCCGCACTCGCGGGCACGGCGCTGATCTGCGCCGTGTGGCAGCCTTACGCGCCCGACGCGATCGACATGCTGAATCGCCATGGCGCGCCGAGTTTCGCGCATTGGCTTGGCACCGATCATCTCGGCCGCGATGTGGCGGCGCGGCTAATGGCGGGGATGGGACGCACGTTCCTGGCACTCGGCATCGTTGCGGCGATGTGCGTCACACTCGGTCTCGCGGTTGGCCTCGCGGCGGCGAGCATGTCCGGCATCTTGCGCGGCGCTTTACTGCGCGTCGCGGAATTCGCCAGCGTCATGCCCACGCTTGTCGTTGCCATCGCCATCGTCGCGTTGCTCGGCTTCGATGCGGTGACGGCGGGAATTGCGCTCGGCCTGGGGGCGTGGGGGCCCTATGCGCTCCTCGCCGACGGTTTGGCGCGGCGTGCGCTGTCTGAGCCTTACGTCCAGGCCGCGCGCGCTTTGGGCGGTACCAAAACCCGGCTGATGTTCCGCCATGTTCTGCCGGCCGTGCTCGACACGCAGCTCGCCTATCTGGGCGCCAAGCTGGGACGGATCGTCATCGCCTATGCCGCGTTGGCGTTTTTGGGCCTCGGCGCCGATTCCAGCCGTCCGGATTGGGGGGCGATGCTGTTCGAATACCGGCTTTATATGTTCGATCACCCGGCTTTGATGCTGTGGCCGGGCTTCGCGGTGGTCGTCACATGCGCGGCTTTGCGCACCGCTTTGGGCCAGGATCGCGGGGCACGGGTTCCGGCCAGTTCCGGCGAAACCGCCGCCGCCCTGGAATGCGCCGATCTGCATGTCCACGGCGCCGCCGATAACCCTGTTGCCACAGGGGTGGAAACCGCGCGCCGGACGGGCTAAATCCGGGGGAGAACCCGGAGCACAAATTCCATGACCGAGCAAATTCCCGTCACCGTCCTCACCGGCTATTTGGGGGCGGGCAAGACCACGCTGCTGAACCGCATTCTGACCGAGAGCCACGGCAAGAAATACGCCGTGATCATCAACGAGTTCGGCGAGGTCGGTATCGACAACGATATCGTGGTCGGCACGGACGAAGAAATCTTCGAAATGAACAACGGGTGCATCTGCTGCACCGTGCGCGGCGATCTGATCCGCACCATCGGCGGCTTGATGAAGCGCGCCGGCCAGTTCGACGGCATCATCGTCGAAACGACAGGCTTGGCGGAACCTGCCCCGGTCGCGCAGACCTTCTTCACCGACGACGAGGTCAAGACCAAGACCAAGCTCGACGCGGTCGTGACCGTGGTCGACGCCAAGCATTTCCCGCTGCGCCTGGAAGACAGCCGCGAGGCGGAGGATCAAGTTGCCTTCGCCGACGTGATCCTGCTCAACAAGACCGATCTGGTGTCGCCCGCGGAACTCAGCGCCGTCGAGCGCCGCATCCGCGACATCAACCCCTTCGCGCGCTTGCATCGCACGAAGAAAAGCGAGATCGATCTTTCCCTGATCCTGAACAAGGGCTCGTTCGACCTTCAGCGCATCCTGGAGCTCGATCCGCATTTCCTCGAGGATCACGACCACCACCATCATCACGATCATGACCACGATCACGATCATCACGGGCATGATCATCATCACCATGGCGAAGACTGCCATGACGATCATTGCGACGATCCCACGCATGATCATTCCCATCGCGGGCACGCGCATCCGCGCCATGCCGACGATATCTTCTCTGTCGCGACCGTGATCGACGGACCCGTCGATCCGGAGAAGTTCCGCACCTGGATTTCCGGCGTGTTGCAGACGCAAGGCCAGAACATCCTGCGCGCCAAGGGCGTGATGTCGATCGACGGTGCGGAACAGCGCTTCGTGTTCCAGGCCGTCCATATGCTCGCGGATTCGACCTGGGGCCAGAATTGGCGCAAGGGCGAGAAGCGTCAGTCGAAGCTCGTTTTCATCGGCCGCAAGCTGGACGCCGACGCGCTGAAATCCGGCTTCGAAGCCTGCAAAGCGGCATGAGCGAAACGGTCAAACTGCCCGCCAAGCGCGAGTTCGATTTCGCCGCCTATGTCTCCGGCGCCGCGTTCTCGGCGGACGGCGAAACGGCGGCGTTCGCCCTCGGCTCCGGGATCGTCAAGCTCGTCACGATCGCCGACAATTCGACGCGCGAGGTCGAGGCGCATAACGGCGCTAGCCTGTCTTTCGCCCCGCATCCCGATGGCACGTCCTTCGTGTCGGGCGGCGACGACGGGCGTTTGGTGCGCATCGGCGTCGACGGCTCGCTCGCAGAAATCGGCAAGGCGCAGGGCCGTTGGATTGACGCGCTCGCCACGCACAAGAACGGCGGCATCGCCTGCGGTATCGGCAAGGAAATCTGGTATTGGGCGCCGGGCGTGGCGGAGCCCAAGAAGCTCGGCCCCCATCCCAGCACGGTCGCGGCACTCGATTTCAGCCCCGATGGCAGCCGCGTGGCGGCAGCTCATTACGGCGGTGCTTCGATCTGGCAGGTGCGTAACCCCGCCAGTGCCCCGCGCAAGATGGATTGGAAGGGCAGCCACGTCGCGATCAAATACTCGCCCAATGCCAAGTTCCTCGCGACGACGACGCAAGACAACGCGATCCATGTCTGGCGCCTAGCCAACGGCCAGGACATGCAGATGGCGGGCTATCGCACCAAGGTGAAGGCGCTCGCCTGGACGGCCGATACGCGTTACCTGCTGTCGGATGCCGCCGATTGCTTCGTGTGCTGGGATTTTTCGGGCAAGGGCCCGGAAGGCCAGCCGCCTGTCGAATACGGTTTCGGCGACGGGGCGGGGATGACCGGTATCGTGGCACATCCCGACAGCGGATTCGTTTGCGGCGGGTTCGAGAACGGCGCGTTGCGTTTGGGCGACATGGACAGCCGCCGCGATCTCGAACTACGCGCACCGGCCGACACGCAAAAGCCGATCCGCGCGATGGCCTGGTCGCCGGATGGCTGGCGCATCGCGGCGGGCGCGGAAGACGGCTACGCCGTCGTGTTCGACCTTAAGAACAAGAGTTAGGCCGGCCGGCAGTTCAGCCGGAACACATTGCCTTCGATGTCCTCGGCGACGACCTGCCACGCGCCATAATAGGTGCGGTAGGGCGGCTTGATGATTTTGCCGCCCAACGCCGTCACCTTGGCGGCGAGCGTCTCGATATCCGGTTCCTTCGGCACCACGAAGGTCGGATAGACCTTCACGCCGTTGTCGCCCGGCACCCGGTCGGCAAGGTTGAGCACCGGATAGGCGTCGGTTTTGTTGAAGCCGAACTCGGTCTCGCCCAATCGCAACGCGCGATAGATCGGCGAGCGCGCCGTCTCGTTTTCCGGCAAGCCCAGCAGATCGCGATAGAAGCCCATCAAGGCGATGGGATCGTTGCAGAAGAAATTGACGTCGATACTGACGATCGGGGTCATGCGGCTTTCAACCCGTAGGATTTGCGATACATCTCGGCGAGATGTTCGCCGGCGGTGCAGGGTTCGTGCATCGGCTTCTCGCCGGGAATGACCGTGCCGGGCAGGGCTTCGATCTTGGCGTGATAATTCGGGCTGTAGAACAGCGGCACCGAATATCGATCATGCGCCGACGCCTTGTTGATCACGCGATGCAGGTTCGAGCGATAGAGCCCGTTGGTCCAGCGCGGGATCATGTCGCCGAGATTAACGACGAAGCTGCCGGGAATGGGCGTGGCATCGAGCCAGGTTTTGCCGTCGGCGTCGAGCACCTGCAAGCCGCCGCTATCGTCCTGCGCCAGCACGGTGATCGCACCCCAATCGGTATGCGCGCCCGCACCGAACACGTTGGCGCCCGCATCCGCGGGATGCGGCGGATAGCGCAGCAGGCGCAGCGTGATCATCGGCTCGGCCATCGTGTGGTCGAATTGCGTGGGCGGCAAATCGAGCGAGCGGGCAAGGTGGCGCATCAGCCCTTCGCACAGCTTCGTCGTCGCTTCGATATAGGCGGCGCAGGATTCCGCCATCGCCGGCAACTCCTCGGGCCATTGATTGGCGCCGTAGCCGTTGAGCTCGGCCTTCACATACGGGTGCTCGGGCCCGTAGGGCACGCCGCAATAGAAGCTTTCCTTGCGGTCGGGTTCGGCCTCGGCGTCCAAGGTTTGGTCGCCGATCGCTTCCCAGCCGCGCTTGGCCTTGGAGTTGAACAGCGAGATCTTGCGCTTGGACGCCTCGGGCAGCGCGAAAAGGCGTTTGGCCCATTCGTATTGCGCGTCGATCAGGCTTTGCGGAATGCCGTGGTCGACGATGTAGAAAAATCCGTGGGCGGTCGCCGCCGCCCTGATGGCGGCGGCGATCTCCAGGTCGGATTTCGCGAGGCTGACGACCGGAATGCCCATCGCGTCAGCCTTTCGCGCGCAAAGTGCGGTCCGCGGTGGCCGGCAGGTACTGGCTGGTGAAGATGTCCTCCGGCTTCAGATCGCCTTTGAGATTGTAGGCGAGCAGCGTCTCCTCGATCGTCGCCTGTAGGCGCGCGGGCGAAGCGCCGCCCCAGCCGTAAAGGCGCGTATCGGGCGTGACCATCGAGCCTTCGACGATCATTTTCAGACGCTCGGTTTCGATCGCCTGATCGGCGAGCGCTTCGCGCGCTTTGACCGCCTTGCCGCCCGCGTCCGGATCGGCGATGCAGTCGAGCCAGCCGCGCGTCGCCGCGCGCACGAAGCCCGAAATCGCGCGCGGGTTCGTCGCCGGATTGACGATGATCGCGTTGCCGTAGCCTTTGAGGCCGTAATCCGAATAACGGAACGTGCGCATCTGATCGAGCGGCAGGCCGGCGAGCTTCAGGTTCAACAAGCCGGTGAAGTAGAAGAACGCGACCGCGTCGACTTCGCCCTTCAGGAAAAGCTGATTGCCAAGGCCCGGATCGACCGACTGCCATTGCACCGCATCGGCCGGCAGGCCCTGGGCGCGCGCGAAGATCGGGAACAGCGCGCGCGAGGCGTTGAAGGGCTGGCCCGCGACCTTCTTGCCGATGAAGTCGCGCGGCGCCTTGATGGGCGAGTCGGCTTTGACGATCAGCGCGTTCGGATTGCTGTCGTATTGGATCGCCGCGCAAACCAGCTTGCGGCCGGGATTGGCGAGGTTGTGCTGGATCATCGCGGGGATATCGGCCGAGGCGCCGTCATAGGCGCCGCCCGCGACCTGGGCGATGGCGCCCGCCGAGCCGTTGCCGACGTCGATCGTCACGTCCAGGCCTTCCTCGCGGTAATAGCCGCGCTCGGCCGCCACGAGAAAGCCGGCGGCCGAAGCTTCGACGCGCCAGCCGAGATTGAAGCGGAACTTCGCGGTCTGGCCGCGCGCCGATCCCAGGCCCAGGGCGACGGCCGGTGCGGCGAGAATCAAGGAACGGCGGCCGATACGGAGCGACTTCGTCATAGGATACCTCCCAAAGGGTCGAAAACGACCCCAGAGGCGTGCAGTTTGCGTGCCGCGCGGACGGCCTGCCGATGTGCAAAAGGCCAGACCGGTCCCCGCCTTTGGGGCGCGGCCGCGATCCCCGAAAATGCGAAAGGCCCCGCCGGCGTGCGGGGCCTTTCTCTTTTTGCTCTGTTTTGCTCGGCGGAAGGTCGACGGCGAAGCGCCGAGCTTACCCGAACAAGCCCAGCAGCACGGCCGGCTGCTGGTTGGCGATCGACAGCGACTGGATGCCCAGCTGCTGGCGAACCTGCAACGCCTGAACGGATGCCGCGGCCTTGCCGATATCCGCGTCGACGACGGCGCCGAGGCCCGTTATCGTCGCGTCGACCACCGAGTTCACGAAGTTCGACTGCAACGACATCGAACGCGTGTCCGAGGCGTTGGAGCCGAGCGACGTGGCCACCGCGTTGGCGAAAGTCGTCAACGAGGTGAGGGCTGCGGTCGCCGCCGTGACAGTGCCGACCGTCGATGCGGCGAAGGTCGTGAACGCGGTGAAGACCGACGACTGGCTCGCCATCGTCAACGTCGTCGCCGAGGTATCGGCGAGGAACGTCTTGGCGGCCGAGTTGTTCGACAGCAGGTTTGTGCCGTTGTAGCTCGCCTGCGCGATGAAGTTCGAGATCTGGTTCGTCATCGCGTTGAAGTCGGCGGCGTAGATCGTGCGCTGGCTGTTGCCGATCGAACCGTCGGCGAGCTGCGTGATCTTGGCCTGGAGGTTACCCGCCAGATCCGAGATGTTGGTCAGCGCCGACTGCGTGACGGTGCCGAGGCCGACACCGTTCGCGAGCGAGCCTTGCACGGCCGAGAAGGCCTGAAGGTTGCCGCGAATGCCTTGCGCGACCGAGAAGGTCGACGCGTCATCGGCCGCATCCGCGACGCGATAACCCGTTTGAACCTGCTTGGACGCGATATTGAGTGCTGTTTGTGTATTGCGCAGTGAAGACAATGCGAGCAACGCGCCCACATTCGTATTCACGGAATTCGAGATTCCGGCCATTGGTTGGTCCCTTTCTGGTCTATGTGGTTTCGACTTCTGTCGAACCTGGAGTCCGTGTCGCCGTTCCCTCTTGATGGGGTTGGGCCGACGACGCCGCGTCCACGGACTGCCGAGCAATGAGATATTAACGTAAAATCTACGGTTCCGGCAAGCCCTTGTTTTAAAAGACAAAAGTAGAATCTAGTTAATTAAAATAAAGATAAAATTAGCCATAATTAGAGCGCTACTATAGTGCCGCACTCATGCGTTCGGTGAATGACTTTAGCGGGTGAGCCCGAGCAGGGCGCTGGGCTGGCTGTTGGCGAGGCCCAAGCTGGTGAAAGCCAGCTGACGCCCGACTTGGCGGGCGGAGGCTTGCGCCGCCGACGCGCCGAGATCGGCGTCGACCTGCGCGCCCAACCCGATCGTCACCGCATCGGAGATCGAGTTGGTGAGATTGGATTGCTGGACGAGGCCGCGCGTATCGGCGGCGTTGTTGGCCGCGGCTTGCGCGACGGTGCTTTGGAAATTCTGCAACGCGCCGAGACTGGCTTGCGACGTCGCGGCGGTCGAGGTGTCGATAGCACCTTGCAGCGTTGCGGCGCCGGTGCCAACTTGGCCCTGACCGGAAACCGAGATGCTGGCGCCGTTGGTATCGGCCAAGAACGACGTGCCGCTCGCCCCGGCTTGCAAAAGATTCTGACCGTTGAACCCGGCTTGCTGGATCGTGCTTTGAATCTGGCTGGTCAGCGATTGCACGTCGGCCGAATAGGTCGCGCGTTGCTGGGCCGACAGCGAGCCGTCGGAAAGCTGCGTCAATCGCTGCTGCAACTGGTTGGACAGATCCGAGACTTGACCGAGTGCCGCTTGCGTGACCGAGCCCAAACCCGCGCCGTTGGCGAGCGAGCTTTGCACGGCGGTGAAAGCCTGCAGGTCGCCGCGCAAGCCTTGCGCGACGGCGAAGGTCGACGCGTCGTCGGCCGCGTCCGCGACGCGCAATCCCGTTTGCAGACGCTTCTGTGCCTGCTGCAACGCCGCCGATTGGCTGCGCGTCGACGATAGCGCGCGATAGGCGCCTTCGTTGGTGTTGATGGAATTGATCGAACCGGCCATGAGGTAAATCTACCCCAAAAAAAGAAGGCGCGGGAGTCTCCTCCCGCGCCCGCTTTTCTCCCGCAAAAAGTGCGGGAAATCGCCGTCCGGTATTAGCGGAACAGGCCCAGCAGAACCGAGGGCTGCTGGTTGGCGATCGACAGCGACTGGATGCCCAGCTGCTGGCGAACCTGCAACGCCTGCACCGAGGCCGAAGCCTTGCCGATGTCGGCATCGACGATGGCGCCGAGGCCCGTCGTCGTGGCGTCGACCACCGAGTTCACGAAGTTCGACTGGAGAGTCATCGAACGCGTGTCGGCGGCGTTTGCACCCAGCGACGAGGCCACCGCGTTGGCGAAAGTCGTCAACGAGGTGAGGGCCGCGGTCGCCGCCGTGACGGACGCAACCGTCGACGCGGCGAAGGTCGTGAACGCCGTGTGCACCGACGATTGGCTGGTCATCGTCAGCGTCGTCGCCGAAGTATCCGCCAGGAAGGTTTTGGCGGCCGAGTTGTTCGACAGCAAGTTCACGCCGTTGTAGCTCGCCTGCGCGATGAAGTTCGAAATCTGGTTCGTCATCGCGCTGAAGTCGGCGGCGTAGATCGTGCGCTGGCTGTTGCCGATCGAACCGTCGGCGAGCTGCGTGATCTTGGCCTGGAGGTTACCGACCAGGTTGGAGATGTTGGTCAGCGCGGCCTGGGTGACCGTGCCGAGACCCACGCCGTTCGCGAGCGAGCCTTGCACGGCCGAGAAGGCCTGAAGGTTGCCGCGAATGCCCTGCGCGACCGAGAAGGTCGACGCGTCGTCCTGCGCATCCGAGACGCGATAGCCGGTCTGGACTTGCTTGGAGGCGACGGAGAGCGCGGATTGAGTCGTACGCAGCGAGGCCAAGGCCACGAGCGCGCCAACGTTCGTATTGACGGAGTTCGTCATCGTTATGGTTCCTTCTGGAAGATGTCCGGTCCGCTTCTGCGATCCGGTGCCGTTTGTCGGCAAAAATCACCGTAACCGAATGTATCGGCAAAGTCAAAATTTGGTTTGCAAAATGCTAATCACAGGGCGCGAACCGCCTGACGGCAAAAAAGAACGGGGGCGGCTTGCGCCGCCCCCGTCTTTGCCTTCCCGAAGGGAAGATCGCTTAGCGGAACAGGCCCAGCAGAACCGAGGGCTGCTGGTTGGCGATCGACAGCGACTGGATGCCCAGCTGCTGGCGAACCTGCAACGCCTGAACGGAGGCCGAGGCCTTGCCGATGTCGGCGTCGACGATGGCACCCAGGCCCGTCGTCGTGGCGTCGACCACCGAGTTCACGAAGTTCGACTGGAGAGTCATCGAACGCGTGTCGGCGGCGTTGGCACCCAGCGACGAGGCCACCGCGTTGGCGAAAGTCGTCAACGAGGTGAGGGCCGCGGTCGCCGCCGTGACGGACGCAACCGTCGACGCGGCGAAGGTCGTGAACGCCGTGTGCACCGACGACTGGCTCTGCATCGTCAGCGTCGTGGCGGAGGTATCGGCGAGGAACGTCTTGGCCGCCGAGTTGTTCGACAGCAGGTTGACGCCGTTGTAGCTCGCCTGCGCGATGAAGTTCGAAATCTGGTTCGTCATCGCGCTGAAGTCGGCGGCGTAGATCGTGCGCTGGCTGTTGCCGATCGAACCGTCGGCCAGCTGCGTGATCTTGGCCTGGAGGTTGCCCACCAGATCCGAGATGTTGGTCAGCGCCGCCTGCGTGACGGTGCCGAGACCGACACCGTTCGCGAGCGAGCCCTGCACGGCCGAGAAGGCCTGAAGGTTGCCGCGAATGCCCTGCGCGACCGAGAAGGTCGACGCGTCGTCCTGCGCATCCGAGACGCGATAGCCGGTCTGGACTTGCTTGGAGGCGACGGAGAGCGCGGATTGGGTCGTGCGCAGCGAGGCCAAGGCCACAAGTGCGCCAACGTTCGTATTGACGGAGTTCGTCATCGTTATGGTTCCTTCTGGAAGATATCCGGTCCGCTTCTGCGATCCGGTGTCGGTTATCGACGATGCCGAAAATATTCCTGTTGGATAGCACTGTCAAAATACGATTTGTAACGAGGCCGAGAGTTGTCGGACTAAACGGCGAGTCTATTAAGATATTGTTTTGTATTTATTATTTGCAAGTACGAAACACCGCCGTTGCCTAATATATCGGCAATCGGCGGTGTTTGTCTTTCCGCGTCGAATTTGACGCTTAGCGGAACAGGCCCAGCAGAACCGAAGGCTGCTGGTTGGCAATCGACAGCGACTGGATGCCCAACTGCTGGCGGACCTGCAACGCCTGAACCGAGGCCGAAGCCTTGCCGATATCGGCATCGACGATGGCACCCAGGCCCGTCGTCGTGGCGTCGACCACCGAGTTCACGAAGTTCGACTGCAGCGTCATCGTGCGCGTATCCGCCGCGTTGGCGCCGAGCGAGGCCGCAACCGAGTTCGCGAACGTGGTGAGCGAGGTCAGCGCCGCTGTAGCGGCGGTGACCGAGGATACCGAAGCCTGCGCGAAGGTTGTGAACGCCGTGTGCACCGACGACTGGCTGGTCATCGTCAACGTCGAGGCCGACGTGTCGGCGAGGAACGTCTTGGCCGCCGAGTTGTTCGACAGCAAGTTGACGCCGTTGTAGTTGGCCTGCGCGATGAAGTTGGAGATCTGATTCGTCATCGCGCTGAAGTCGGCGGCGTAGATCGTGCGCTGGCTGTTGCCGATCGACCCGTCGGCCAGCTGCGTGATCTTGGCCTGGAGGTTGCCCACCAGATCCGAAATATTGGTCAGTGCCGCCTGCGTAACGGTGCCCAGACCCACGCCGTTCGCGAGCGAGCCTTGCACGGCCTGGAAGGCCTGCAGGTTGCCGCGAATGCCTTGCGCGACCGAGAAGGTCGACGCGTCATCTTGCGCATCCGACACGCGATAGCCGGTCTGCACCTGCTTGGAGGCGACGGACAGGGCGGATTGCGTGGTGCGCAGCGAAGCCAACGCCACGAGCGCACCGACATTGGTGTTGATCGAATTCGACATGCGGATACTCCGTCTGGATGGAGAACGGCGCACTTCTGTGCGGCCGAAAAGCCAACATCTGGTAGAGATGTTTGCACTGAAGCTAGGATGGCGACAACAGATTTTTTGTAACGATTATAACTCGCTAGGAAGCCCCTATGCCGCCGGAGCAGAAGAAAATTAGGCGGACTGCCTGCGTCATGAGCAAAAATTGCGGCGTCACGCGGCGGGTTGACGGGAATAGGGGGGGCGGGTAGGAGAAGCGCCCGAACGCCGCTGGGGTTCGACGCCGGGCGTAAATCCGGCGACAAGCGGGCGTGGCGAAACTGGTAGACGCGCAAGATTTAGGTTCTTGTGACGAAAGTCGTGGGGGTTCAAGTCCCTCCGCCCGCACCAGCCTCGCCCGCGCGATCGAGCCTCCGGCGCCCCAACGACAAACGAGTTTTCAATCCATGCAAGTCACCGAAACGCTCAACGAAGGTCTCAAGCGCGGCTACAAGGTCGTCGTTTCGGCCGCCGACATCGCCCGCAAGATCGACGGCGAACTCGAGGAAGTCGCCAAGAAGGCGAATCTTCCCGGCTTCCGTCCGGGCAAGGCGCCCAAGGGCGTCATCAAGAAGCGCTTCGGCCAGTCGGTGATGGGCGACGTGCTTCAGCGCGCGGTGCAGGACACGACGAGCCAGGCGCTGCTCGAGCGCAATCTGAAGCCCGCGATGCAGCCGAAGATCGAAGTGACGTCGTTCGACGAGGGCAAGGACCTCGAATACACGGTGTCGCTCGAAGTGCTGCCGGAAATCGTGCCGGTCGATTTCAAGACGATCGATCTGGAGCGCCCCAAGGCCGAGCCGGGCGAAGCGGAAATCGCCAAGGCGCTCGACAGCCTCGCGGCCTCGCAGCGCAAGACCCAGAAGGTCGAGACGGCGCGCGAAGCCAAGCTCGGCGATACCGCCGTGATCGATTTCGAAGGCTTCATGGACGGCGAAGCGTTTCCGGGCGGGAAGGGCAGCGACCATCCGCTCGAACTCGGCTCCAACCAGTTCATTCCGGGCTTCGAAGCCCAGCTCGTCGGCAAGAAGGCCGGCGACAAGGTCGAGGTGAACGTCACGTTCCCGGCCGAATACGGTTCGGAAAAGCTCGCGGGCAAGGCCGCGACCTTCAAGGTCGAGATCAAGGAGCTGCGCGAGCCGCTGCCCGTGACGATCGACGACGAATTCGCCAAGGGCCTCGGCTTCGAGGATCTGGAGACCGTCAAGAAGGTCGTGAAGGACCAGCTGTCGCGCGACTATCAGCGCGCCTCGCGCGCCAAGGTGAAGCGCGCGTTGCTCGACAAGCTGTCGGACGCGCATAACTTCGAAGTGCCGCCCGGCATGCTCGAAATGGAATTCCAGCAGATCTGGGGCCAGGTCGAAGCCGACCGCAAGCGCGGCGTCGAGGATCCGGAGCACAAGGGCAAGACCGACGACCAGCTGAAGGACGAGTACAAGGCGATCGCCCTGCGCCGCGTGCGCTTGGGTTTGCTGCTCGCCGAAGTCGGCCGCGCCAACGACGTGCAGGTCACGCAGGACGAAGTGAACCGGGCGCTGGGCGAGCAGGTCCGCCGCTTCCCCGGCCAGGAACGCCAGGTCGTCGAGTTCTATCGTTCGAATCCGGAGCTGCTGGCCCAGCTGCGCGCGCCGATCTTCGAGGAGAAGGTCGTCGACTTCATTCTGGAACTCGCCAAGGTCACCGATAAGCCGGTTACCGTCGAGGAACTGTTCAAGGAAGACGAAGCCGCCTGATCCGGCTTCTTTTTTCCCATCTCTTGATCGAAGGGGGCTTTCGGACCTAAATGGTTCCGAAGGCCCTTTTCGTTTCGGGCGACGGCCAAGCCCCCAGGAGCTACCCAATGTCGATTGACGTGCAGATGAACGCCCTCGTGCCGATGGTCATCGAACAGACCGCGCGTGGCGAGCGCGCCTTCGACATCTACTCGCGCCTGTTGAAGGAACGCATCATCTTCTTGATCGGCCCCGTCAACGACGGCGTCGCCAGCCTGATCTGCGCGCAGCTGCTGTTCCTGGAAAGCGAGAATCCGAAAAAGGACATCTCGCTCTACATCAACTCGCCGGGCGGCGTGGTGACGTCGGGTCTCGCGATGTACGACACGATGCAATATATCCGCCCCGACGTGGCGACCGTGTGCATCGGTCAGGCGTCGTCGATGGGCTCGCTGCTGCTCGCCGCCGGCGCCAAGGGCAAGCGCTTTTCGTTGCCGAACTCCCGGATCATGGTCCATCAGCCGTCGGGCGGCGCCCAAGGCCAAGCGACCGACATCGAGATCCAGGCGCGCGAAATCCTCAGCCTGCGCAAGCGCCTGAACGAAATCTACGTGAAGCACACCGGCCAGCCGCTCGAAGCGATCGAGCAGGCGCTGGAACGCGACCGCTTCATGAACCCCGAGGAGGCGAAGGCCTTCGGCCTGATCGACGAAGTCGTCGTTCAGCGCCCGCCGCGCGCCGACGAGGGCAGCAAAGCCGCGTAACCGGTAGGGTTAACGCGTATCGTTCCCGCTCGGTTCGCCCGGGTGGTATTGTTGCTGCAAGGCCATCGCGGGGCTAACATCCCCGCAATACCGGAGTCCTTTTTCGGGGCGCCGGTCCTGACGGAGAACCGATGAACAAGTCCTCGGGCGATTCCAAGAACACGTTGTACTGCTCGTTCTGCGGCAAGAGCCAGCACGAGGTCCGCAAGCTGATCGCGGGCCCGACCGTATTCATCTGCGACGAATGCGTCGAATTGTGCATGGACATCATTCGCGAGGAGCACAAGACCACCCTCGTGAAGTCGCGCGACGGCGTGCCCACGCCGAAGGACATCTGCACCGTTCTCGACGATTACGTGATCGGCCAGGAGCACGCCAAGCGCGTGTTGTCGGTGGCCGTGCACAACCACTACAAGCGCCTCGCCCATGGCGGCAAGGGCGCCGAGGTTGAGATCGCCAAGTCGAACATCATGCTTGTCGGCCCCACGGGCTGCGGCAAGACGCTGCTGGCCCAGACGCTGGCGCGCATCATCGACGTGCCGTTCACGATGGCCGACGCCACCACGCTGACCGAAGCCGGTTACGTGGGCGAGGATGTCGAGAACATCATCCTGCGTCTCCTGCAGGCTGCCGACTACAACGTCGAGCGCGCGCAGCGCGGCATCGTCTATATCGACGAGGTCGACAAGATCAGCCGCAAATCCGAGAACCCGTCGATCACGCGCGACGTGTCGGGCGAAGGCGTGCAGCAGGCGCTGCTCAAGATCATGGAAGGCACGATCGCCTCCGTGCCGCCGCAAGGCGGACGCAAGCATCCGCAGCAAGAATTCCTGCAGGTCGACACGACCAACATCCTGTTCATCTGCGGCGGCGCGTTCGCGGGCCTGGAAAAGATTATCGCGCAACGCTCGCGCGGCACGTCGATCGGTTTCGGCGCCGATGTGCGCGGGCCCGAGGAGCGCACGGCCGGCCACATCCTGCGCGACGTCGAGCCCGAGGATCTGCTGCGCTTCGGCCTGATCCCGGAATTCATCGGCCGTCTGCCGGTGGTCGCGACGCTTTCCGATCTTTCGGAAGACGCGCTGATCGACATTCTGCAGAAGCCCAAGAACGCGCTGGTGAAGCAGTATCAGCGCCTGTTCGAGATGGAAGGCATCAAGCTGACCTTCGCGGAAGACGCGCTGCGCGCGATCTCCCGCAAGGCGATTCAGCGCAAAACGGGCGCGCGCGGCTTGCGTTCCATCATGGAAGGCATCCTGCTCGACACGATGTTCGATTTGCCCGGCATGGCCGGCATCGAAGAAGTCGTGATCAACGGCGAGGTCGTCGAAGGCCGCGCCAAGCCCTTGCAAGTGCACGGCGATCGCGCCATGCCGCAGCAAGTCGGCGGCGCTTCGGCGTAAGGCCAAGGCGTAGGGCGGCGCGCCCCCAGAAGGCGCGCCGCCGGCCCCATTCGCGAGTCGGGCTTGATCCCCGGCCGCTTCGGGCCCAACTTTCCTTCCGTGGGCATCCGCTTCAGGGTGTCTTTATCGTCGTCGAAGACGCTAGTGCCGTTCGCCCGTCAGCGGGGGATGGCCGGAGGCGGGCTTCTTTCAGGAGTTACGGGTTTCATGGAAAGCACAAGCGGGACGCTCTATCCGGTACTGCCGTTGCGCGACATCGTCGTGTTCCCGCACATGATCGTGCCGTTGTTCGTCGGCCGCGAGAAGTCGGTCCGCGCGCTCGAAGACGTGATGAAGGACGACAAGCAGATCCTGCTCGTCGCCCAGAAGAACGCCGCGCAGGACGATCCGCAGCCCGACGACATCTACGAAGTCGGCACGATCGGCACGGTGCTGCAATTGCTGAAGCTGCCCGACGGCACGGTGAAGGTGCTGGTCGAAGGCGGCACGCGCGCGCGCGTGTCCAAATGGGTCGAGAACCCGAATTTCTTCCAGGCCTATGCCGAAGCGATGCCCGACAAGACGGGCCCGGCGTCGGAAATGGAAGCGCTGGTCCGCACCGTCGTCGGCCAGTTCGAGCAGTACATCAAGCTCAACCGCAAGATCCCGCCCGAAGTGCTGGTGTCGGTCAATCAGATCGACGAACCGGGCAAGCTTGCGGACACGATCGCCTCGCACTTGGCGCTGAAGATCGCCGAGAAGCAGGAATTGCTCGACATCGACACCGTCTCCCAGCGCCTGGAGAAGATCTACGCCGCGATGGAAGGCGAGATCGGCGTGCTGCAGGTGGAAAAGCGCATCCGCAACCGCGTGAAGCGGCAGATGGAGAAGACGCAGCGCGAGTACTATCTGAACGAACAGCTCAAGGCGATCCAGAAGGAGCTGGGCGAGCAGGACGACGGCAAGGACGAGGCGTCGGAGCTCGAGGAGCGGATCAAGAAGACCAAGCTGTCGAAGGACGCGCGCGACAAGGCGATGGCGGAGCTGAAGAAGCTGCGTTCCATGAGCCCGATGTCGGCCGAAGCCACGGTGGTGCGCAACTATCTCGACTGGATCCTGACGATCCCGTGGAAGAAGCGCACCAAGGTGAAGCGCGACGTGAAGAACGCCGCGAAGGTGCTCGATGCCGACCATTACGGCCTGGAGAAGGTCAAGGAACGCATCATCGAATATTTGGCCGTGCAGGAGCGCACGGTGAAGCTGCGCGGGCCCATCCTGTGCCTCGTCGGCCCGCCCGGCGTGGGCAAGACGTCGCTGGGCAAGTCCATCGCGAAGGCGACGGGCCGCAACTTCGTGCGCGTGTCGCTTGGCGGCGTGCGCGACGAGGCGGAAATCCGCGGCCATCGCCGGACCTATATCGGCTCGATGCCCGGCAAGATCATCCAGGGCATGAAGAAGGCGAAGTCTTCCAATCCCTTCTTCCTGCTCGACGAGATCGACAAGCTGGGTGCGGATTGGCGCGGCGACCCCGCGTCGGCGCTGCTCGAAGTGCTTGATCCGGAGCAGAATTCGACGTTCAACGACCATTACCTGGAGGTCGATTACGACCTGTCGGACGTGATGTTCGTGACGACGGCGAACACGCTGCGCATGCCCCAGCCGCTGCTGGACCGCATGGAGATCATCCGCCTGTCGGGTTACACCGAGGAGGAGAAGAGCGAGATCGCGCGCCGGCACTTGATCCCGAAGCAGGAAGAGATGCACGGGCTCAAGAAAGGCGAGTGGTCGATCACCGACGAAGGGTTGCGCGACCTGATCCGCTTCTACACCCGCGAAGCGGGCGTGCGCAGCTTGGAACGCGAAATCGCGGGCCTGGCGCGTAAGGCGGTGAAGACGATCCTGGTCGACGGCGTGAAGTCGGTGAAGGTGACGCCGAAAAACCTCGAGAAATTCGCTGGCGTGAAGAAATTCCGCTGGGGCGAAGTCGAACTCGAGGATCGCGTGGGCTTGGTCAACGGTCTCGCCTGGACGGAAGTCGGCGGCGAAGTGCTGACGATCGAAGCCGTCCTCTCGCCCGGCAAGGGCAAGATGACGATCACCGGCAAGCTCGGCGACGTGATGCAGGAATCGGTGCAGGCGGCGGCGGCTTACGTCCGCAGCCGGGCCACGACCTTCGGCATCAAGCCGCCGCTGTTCGACAAGCGCGACATCCACGTCCACGTGCCCGAGGGCGCCACGCCCAAGGACGGCCCGTCGGCCGGCGTGGGCATGGTCACGGGCATCGTTTCCGTGCTCACGGGCATCGCCGTGCGCAAGGACGTGGCGATGACCGGCGAGATCACGCTGCGCGGGCGCGTGCTGCCGATCGGCGGCTTGAAGGAGAAGCTGCTGGCCGCGTTGCACGCGGGCATCAAGACCGTGCTGATCCCGAAGGACAACGAGAAGGACCTCGTCGAGATCCCCGAGAACGCGCGCAAGGGGCTCGACATCGTTCCGGTATCCACGGTCGACGAAGTGCTCGCGCGCGCGTTGACCGAACCGCTCAAAGCGATCGAGTGGAAGGAGCCCGAAATCGAAGCCGTGGCCGCAAAAACGGGAACGGACGACGCGACGACGGGGCTGCGCACGCACTGACGGCGAGTCCCATTTTGCGAATAAGAACGGCCGGCTGGGGATAACCTCGCCGGCCGTTCGTTTACTTGGCGTTGTCAAGCCGGATTTCCGACTCGACGCGATTGACGCGGGCGCTTCGCTTTGCCAAGAACGGTCCGCACAAACGAGCGGGGCCGGGGCCTTGAATAAGAACGATTTGATCGCCGCCGTCGCGGCGGAAACCGAATTGAGCAAGGATCAGGCGTCCGCCGCTCTCGACGCCGCGTTCGACACGATCGCGCGGCAATTGCGCAAGGGCGGGGAAGTGAAGCTGTTCGGCTTCGGCACGTTCTACGTGGCTCAGCGCAAGGCTTGCCAGGGCCGCAACCCGCGTACCGGCGAAGCGATCCGTTTGAGCGCCACGCGCGCGCCCAAGTTCAAAGCCGGCAAACACTTGAGGGACGGGCTGAACTAAGCCACAACCTTCCTGCCGGGAAGGGCGGTTAGCTCAGCGGGAGAGCGTCTCGTTTACACCGAGAGGGTCGGGGGTTCGATCCCCTCACCGCCCACCACCGGCGCTTTCAAGGTGGGGTTCGATGAAGATCGACGGCAAGCATTACCGAACGATTTGGCCCGTCGCTGACGGCGCCGTCGTGGTCGAAGTGATCGACCAGACCAAGCTGCCCCATAAATTCGAAACCAAGCGGCTGGCCACACTCGACGAAGCCGCCCACGCGATCAAAGCGATGATCGTGCGCGGCGCGCCGTTGATCGGGGCGACCGCTGCCTACGGCATGGCGATCGCACTGGCCGCCGATCCGTCAGACGTCGCGATGAACGCCGCCTATGACAAGCTGGCCGCGACGCGCCCCACGGCGATCAATCTGCGCTGGGCGCTGGATCGCGTGCGCAGCGCCGTGGCGCCGCTGGCGCCCGGTGCGCGCGCCAAGGTCGCCTGGGTGCTCGCCGCCGGGATTTGCGACGAAGACGTTTCGATCTGCGAAGCGATCGGCGAGCAGGGCTTGAAGCTGATCGAAGCCGCCTTCGCGAAGAAGGGCGGCAAGGGTGCGGTGAACATCCTGACCCATTGCAATGCCGGCTGGCTCGCGACCGTCGATTGGGGCACGGCGATCGCGCCGATCTACAAGGCGTTCGATAAGGGCATCCCCGTCCATGTGTGGGTCGACGAAACCCGGCCGCGCAACCAGGGTGCTTCGCTGACCGCGTTCGAGTTGGGCCGCCATGGCGTGCCGCATCACATCGTCGCCGACAATTCGGGCGGCCATCTGATGCAGCACGGGCTTGTCGATCTATGCATCGTGGGCACCGATCGCGTCACCGCGCGCGGCGACGTGTGCAACAAGATCGGCACGTATCTGAAGGCGCTTGCCGCGCACGATAACGGCGTGCCGTTCTATGTCGCCCTGCCGAGTCCGACGATCGACTGGACGGTCGTGGACGGCGTTAAGGAAATCCCGATCGAGGAACGCTCGTCGCTGGAGGTTACGCGCATCGCCGGGCGCTTGGCCGATGGCAGCGTGGTGGAAGTCGATATCGCGGCGCCGGGTAGCCCCGCGCGCAACGACGCGTTCGACGTAACCCCGGCGCGACTTGTGACCGCACTGATTACGGAGCGCGGCGTTTGCCCCGCCACGCGCGACGGGCTGCTGGGCCTTTTCCCCGAAGCCAAAACCCGCGCGGCGGGCGAGTAAGCAAAGATTTTGACGGACTTAGCCCACAATGCTTGACGGGGCAGGGGTGGGGCTGTAAACACCGCCGTCCTTCGAGCGGAGTCCGGTTATGCGGGCGTAGCTCAGTTGGTTAGAGCGCCGGCCTGTCACGCCGGAGGCCGCGGGTTCAAGTCCCGTCGCTCGCGCCACTCCGCCGAAGGACTTTTCCCCTATCTCCTACCAATTCGATTGGTTGCTGCGCTGCGGCATCCGCTTGTGTGCCGTGCCCTAATGTATTGGCAAGATTGACCGCGATGGCCTATACGGTGGCTGTCGTTCGGCGTATCGTCGCGTCGTTCGGGAAGTCGAGGGGAGCATGGACGCGAACACCGAGCTATTGCGGGAGTACCTCCCGATATTGCTGTTCTTGGGACTTGCGATCGCGTTGTCGGTCGTGATGGTCCTGGCCTCGCTGGTCGCCGGCCGCCAGCGCCCCGACGCCGAAAAACTCTCCGCCTACGAATGCGGATTCGAAGCCTTCGAGGATGCGCGCCGCAAATTCGACGTTCGCTTCTATCTCGTGGCCATCCTTTTCATCATCTTCGACCTCGAAGTCGCCTTCCTCTTCCCCTGGGCCGTGGCGCTGGGCGAGATCGGCATGTTCGGTTTCTGGTCGATGGTCGTGTTCCTCGGCGTGCTGACGATCGGCTTCGCCTATGAATGGCGCAAGGGAGCGCTCGAATGGGAGTGATCCAGATCCCCGGTTCCGGCGCGCCGCTGCCGCCGGGTGCCGCGCAAGACGCGCTGCTGAAGGCGGCGACCGACGAGCTGACCGAGAAGGGCTTCGTTATCGCCCAGCTCGACAAGCTGGTCGCTTGGGCGCGCACCGGCTCGCTGTGGCCGATGACGTTCGGCCTTGCGTGCTGTGCTGTCGAGATGATGCACACGGCCGCCAGCCGCTACGACCTCGACCGTTTCGGTCTGGTCTTCCGGCCGAGCCCGCGCCAATCCGACGTGATGATCGTCGCGGGCACGCTGACCAACAAAATGGCGCCCGCCTTGCGCAAGGTCTACGACCAGATGGCCGAGCCGCGCTGGGTGCTGTCGATGGGCAGCTGCGCCAATGGCGGCGGCTACTACCATTACAGCTACTCGGTGGTGCGCGGTTGCGACCGGATCGTGCCGGTCGACATCTACGTGCCCGGCTGTCCGCCGACCGCCGAGGCGCTGCTCTACGGAATTCTGCAGCTTCAGAAGAAGATCAAGCGCACGACCTCCATCCTGCGCTAGTTCGGGTTTTTGGGAGCCGGTACTTCATGGCCGAGTGGGTGGACGAGGGGCTTCAGCCCCTGGCCGAGCGGATCGCGGGCGCTTTGGGCGCCGATCTGATCGGTCACGAGATCGCGAAGGGCGAGCTGGCGCTGACGGTGCGCCGCGACGCCATCGTTGGCGTGTTGACGTATCTGCGCGACGACGACGCGTGCAAGTTCGGCGCTCTGATGGATGTGTGCGGCGTCGATTGGCCGGCCAAGCCCGAGCGGTTCGAGGTCGTCTATAATCTTCTGTCGATGCGCCATAACCGGCGTATCCGCGTGAAGCTGACGACCGACGAAAACACGCCGGTTCCTTCGGCCGTGGGCGTGTTCCCGTCGGCGGGCTGGTTCGAGCGCGAGACCTGGGACATGTACGGCGTGTTCTTCGCCGACCATCCCGATCTGCGCCGCATCCTCACCGATTACGGTTTCGAAGGGCATCCGCTGCGCAAGGACTTCCCGCTCACGGGCCATGTCGAAGTGCGCTACGACGCCGAACAGCGCCGCGTGGTCTACGAACGCGTGAAGCTGACGCAGGATTTCCGCAGCTTCGACTTCCTGTCGCCGTGGGAAGGCTTGGGCCTCAATCAGCTCGGCGAGCCGAAGGCGCCGCTGCCGGGCGACGAGAAGGCGAAGGGACAGTAATCATGGCCGAACCCGCCGCCACCGCGAATGCCGCGACCGATCCGGATCACGCCGCCGGTCAGGTCAAGATCAAGAATTACTCGCTGAATTTCGGGCCGCAACATCCGGCCGCGCACGGCGTGCTGCGCCTCGTGCTCGAAATGGACGGCGAGGTGATCGAGCGCGCCGATCCGCATATCGGGCTGTTGCACCGGGGAACCGAGAAACTCATCGAGTACAAGACGTATCTGCAGGCGGTGCCGTATTTCGACCGCCTCGACTACGTCTCGCCGATGAACCAGGAGCACGCCTACGCGCTGGCGGTGGAAAAGCTCTTGGGCATCCAGGCGCCGCCGCGCGCGCAATATATCCGCGTGCTCTACGCCGAAATCGGCCGCATCCTGAATCACATCCTCAACGTCACGACCTTCGCCCTCGACGTCGGCGCGATGACGCCGCTGCTGTGGGGCTTCGAGGAACGCGAGACGTTGATGGAGTTCTACGAGCGCGTGTGCGGTGCGCGCCTGCACGCGGCGTATTTCCGTCCGGGCGGCGTGTCGCAGGATCTGCCCGCGGGTCTCGCCGACGACATGATGAAGTTCGTCGAGCATTTCCCCAAGATCCTCGACGACATCGAAACGCTGCTGACCGAGAACCGCATCTTCAAGCAGCGCACGGTCGATATCGGCGTCGTGTCGAAGGACGACGCGCTGGCCTGGGGCTTCTCGGGCCCGATGGTGCGCGGCTCCGGCATTCCGTGGGATCTGCGCAAGTCGCAGCCCTACGACGCCTACGACCAGATGGAATTCGACGTGCCCATCGGCAAGAACGGCGATTGCTACGATCGCTATCTGTGCCGCATGGAGGAAATGCGCCAGTCGCTGCGGATCATGAAGCAGTGCCTGGAGAAGATGCCTTCGGGTCCCGTCAAGGGCCCGGACCGCAAGGTGACGCCGCCCACGCGCGGCGAGATGAAGCGCTCGATGGAAGCGCTGATCCATCACTTCAAGCTCTATACCGAGGGCTATCACGTGCCCGCGGGCGAAACCTACACCGCCGTCGAAGCGCCCAAGGGCGAGTTCGGCGTGTATCTCGTCGCCGACGGCACCAACAAACCCTATCGCTGTAAGATCCGCGCGCCGGGATTCGCGTTCCTGCAGGCGATGGACTTCCTTTCCAAGGGCCACATGCTGGCCGACGTCGTCGCGATCATCGGTTCGCTCGACATCGTGTTCGGGGAGATCGATCGATGAGCGGCGGCAAGCCCAGCGTCGAACAGCCGGCGAGCTTCGTTTTCACGCCCGAGTATCTGGCACGCGCGCAACGCATCATCGCCAAATACCCGCCGGGCCGTCAGGCCAGCGCCGTGCTGCCGCTGCTCGATCTGGCGCAGCGCCAGCATCACAATTGGCTGCCGCGCGCGGCAATGGACTATGTCGCCGGTTTGCTCGATATGGCGCCGATCCGCGTCTACGAAGTGGCCACCTTCTATTCGATGTTCAACCTCGCCCCCGTCGGCAAGTGGTTCCTGCAGGTCTGCACGACCACGCCGTGCTGGCTGCGCGGGTCCGACGAAGTGATGGCCGCGTGCGAGCGCAAGCTCGGCATCAAGGGCCAGCAGGACGCGTCGTTCCTGCATTCGGCCGACGGCCAGTTCACGGTGCGCGAAGTCGAATGCCTGGGGGCGTGCGTCAACGCGCCGGTCATCCAGGTGAACGACGATTTCTACGAGGACCTCGACGGTCCGCTGACGGAAAAGCTGATCGATGCGCTGCGCAGCGGCCAAGTGCCGCCGAAGGGCTCGATGAAGGGCCGTCAGCATTCGATGCCCGAAGGCGGGCGCACGTCGCTGACCGAGTTCGCGGCCAAGACGGGTGCTGGAGAAGATTGATGCTGCAGGACAAGGATCGCATCTTCACCAATCTCTACGCCGACGGCGACTGGGGCCTGAAAGGCGCCATGGCGCGCGGCGATTGGGACGGCACGAAAGACATTCTCGCCAAGGGTCGCGACTGGATCATCAAGGAGATCCAGGATTCGGGCTTGCGCGGACGCGGCGGTGCGGGCTTCCCGACCGGCATGAAGTGGTCCTTCATGCCGAAGAAATCGGATGGCCGTCCGCATTATTTGGTCGTCAACGCCGACGAATCCGAACCGGGTACGTGCAAGGATCGCGAGATCTTGCGTCACGATCCGCATAAGCTGATCGAAGGCTGCCTGATCGCCGGTTTCGCGATGGGGGCGAACGCCGCCTATATCTATGTGCGCGGCGAGTTCTATAACGAAGCCTCGCATCTCGAACTTGCGGTCCAGCAGGCTTACGACGCCAAGCTGCTCGGCGACGACGCGTGCGGCTCGGGCTGGAAGTTCGACGTCTTCGTCCATCGCGGTGCCGGCGCCTATATCTGCGGCGAAGAGACCGCGCTGATCGAAAGCCTCGAAGGCAAGAAGGGCCAGCCGCGCCTGAAGCCGCCGTTCCCGGCGGGTGTCGGCCTTTACGGTTGCCCGACGACGGTCAACAACGTCGAATCCATCGCGGTGGCGCCGACGATCATCCGTCGCGGGGCCGCGTGGTTCGCCGGTATCGGCCGGCCCAAGAATTCGGGTACGAAGCTGTTCTGCATCTCCGGCCATGTGAACAAGCCTTGCACGGTCGAGGAAGCGATGAGCATTCCGCTGAAGGAATTGCTCGAGAAGCATTGCGGCGGCGTGCGCGGCGGCTGGGACAATCTGCTCGCGGTCATTCCGGGCGGTTCGTCCGTTCCGGCGCTGCCCAAGTCGATCTGCGACACGGTGCTGATGGATTTCGACGCGCTGCGCGAGCATCGCTCGGGCCTGGGTACGGCCGCCGTGATCGTCATGGACAAGTCAACCGACATCGTGAAGGCGATCGCGCGTCTGTCGCGCTTCTACATGCACGAAAGCTGCGGTCAGTGCACGCCGTGCCGCGAAGGTACGGGCTGGCTCTACCGCGTCATGCAGCGCATGGTGAAGGGCCAGGCCGAGCTGTCGGAAATCGACATGCTGGAGGAGGTCACCCGCCAGATCGAAGGTCACACGATCTGCGCGCTGGGCGATGCGGCCGCATGGCCCGTGCAGGGCTTGATCCGCAATTTCCGCCCGCATTTGGAACAGCGCATCCGCGACTACAAGGCCGCGATCACGGCCCAGGCCGCCGAGTAACGGGAAGCGAACGATGCCGAAAGTCACCATCGACGGCGAAACGATCGAAGTGCCCGCGGGCATCACGGTCCTCCAAGCCTGCGAAATCGCGGGCAAGGAAGTGCCGCGCTTCTGCTATCACGAGCGCCTGTCGGTCGCCGGCAATTGCCGCATGTGCCTGGTCGAGATGGAGAAGAGCCCGAAGCCCGTCGCGTCTTGCGCGATGCCGGTCGCCGAAGGCCAAGTCATCAAGACCGACACGCCGCTGGTCAAGAAGGCCCGCAACGGCGTGATGGAATTCCTGCTGATCAACCATCCGCTCGACTGCCCGATCTGCGATCAGGGCGGCGAATGCGATCTGCAGGACCAAGCGATGTCCTACGGCAAGGACAGCAGCCGCTATCACGAGAACAAGCGCGCCGTGCCCGACAAGGAAATCGGGCCGCTGGTCAAGACGACCATGACGCGCTGCATCCATTGCACGCGCTGCGTGCGCTTCTCGACCGAAGTCGCGGGCAACGAGGAGCTCGGCGCGGTGTTCCGCGGCGAGCACATGGAAATCGACACGTATGTCGAGAAGGCGCTGACCAGCGAACTCTCCGGCAATATCGTCGATTTGTGCCCGGTCGGCGCTTTGACGTCGAAGCCCTACGCGTTCACGGCGCGCCCGTGGGAACTGCGCAAGACGGAATCGATCGACGTGTTCGACGCGCTGGGCGCGTCGATCCGCGTCGATGCGCGCGGCGGCGAAGTGCTGCGCGTTCTGCCGCGCTTGAACGAGGAAACGAACGAGGAGTGGATCGGCGACAAGTCGCGCCACGCCGTCGATGGCCTCAAGCGCCAGCGCCTCGACCGCCCGTATCTGCGCAAAGACGGCAAGCTCCAGCCCGTGTCCTGGGCCGAAGCGCTGACCGCCGCCGCCGCCAAGCTCAAGGGCACGAACGCATCACGTATCGGTGCGATCGCCGGCGATCTCGTGGACGCTGAGTCGGTCGCCGCACTGAAGGACATTCTTGCCGGGCTCGGCGTCGCCAATCTCGATTGTCGCCAGGACGGCGCCAAGATCGATCCGGCGAACCGCGCGTCGTGGCTGTTCAACTCGACCGTCCAGGGCATCGAAGATGCCGACGCGATCCTGTTGATCGGCACCAATCCGCGCTGGGAAAGCCCGGTGCTGAACGCGCGCATCCGCAAGCGCTACCGTGCGGGCGGCGTGAAGATCGCCGCGATCGGGCCGCAGCTCGATCTGCGCTACAAATACGAATATCTCGGTGCGGGCCCGACGACGCTCGCCGATGTCGCGTCGGGCAAGAACGCGTTCTTCGAGACGCTCAAGAACGCGGCCAAGCCGATGCTGATCATCGGTATGGGCGCTCTCGCGCGCGCCGATGGTGCGGCCGTGCTCGCACTCGCGGGCGAACTCGCCGCCAAGGCCGGTATCGTCAAGGACGGCTGGAACGGCTTCAACGTGCTCAACACCGCCGCGGGCCGCGTGGGCGCGCTCGAACTCGGCTTCGTGCCGGGTGCCAATGGGCGCGACGTCGCCGGTATCGTCGAGGGTGCAAGCAAGGGCGAGATCGACGTCGTCTATCTGCTCGGTGCCGACGAGATCGACACGTCGAAGCTCGGCAAGGCGTTCGTCATCTATCAAGGCCATCACGGCGACAAGGGTGCGCATCGCGCCGATCTGGTCCTGCCGGGTGCCGCCTACACCGAAAAGAACGCGACCTACGTGAACGTCGAAGGCCGCGCGCAGCACGCGCGCATCGCCGTGTTCCCGCCGGGCGAGGCGAAGGAGGATTGGAAGATCCTGCGCGCGCTGTCCGACGCGTTGGGCGCCAAGCTGCCTTACGATACGCTGTCGCAACTACGCGCGCGCTTGGCGAAAGCCTCGCCCGTGTTCGCCGAAATCGAAACCGCCCATCCGGCCGCTGCGCTCGGCGCACTGGGCAAGGCGGGGAATGTCGACCCGGCGGCGTTCGTCTCGCCGATCGACAATTACTATATGACCGACCCGATCAGCCGCGCCTCGGCGACGATGGCCGAGTGCACCCGGGTCTACGTGAAGGGCGAAGCGCCCCGGACCGGTACGCATGGCTGAGAACGATCTCCTCTGGGGCGTGATCGTCCCCGGCGCCATCATCGTCGCGAAGATCCTCGCGATCGTGGTGCCGCTGCTCGTGGCCGTCGCCTTCCTGACGCTCGCCGAGCGTAAGGTCATCGGTGCGATGCAGTTGCGCAAAGGTCCGAACGTGGTCGGACCCTTCGGCCTGTTGCAGCCCTTCGCCGACGGCTTGAAGCTGCTGCTCAAGGAAACCATCGTGCCGACCGGCGCCAACCGGTTCGTGTTCATGATGGCGCCGATGGTCACGTTCCTGCTCAGCCTCGTCGCCTGGGCGGTGATTCCGTTCGATTACGGGATCGTGCTGTCGGATTTGAACGTCGGCATCCTCTATCTCTTCGCGATTTCGTCGCTGGGCGTCTACGGCATCATCATGGCCGGCTGGGCGTCGAACTCGAAATACGCGTTCCTCGGCGCGATGCGCTCCGCCGCACAGATGGTGTCCTACGAAGTCTCGATCGGCTTCGTCATCATCACCGTGCTGCTGTGTGTCGGTTCGCTGAACCTGACCGACATCGTGATGGCGCAGAAGAACATGTGGTTCGCCGTGCCGCTGTTCCCGATGTTCGTCATCTTCTTCATCTCGGCTTTGGCGGAAACGAACCGCTCGCCCTTCGACTTGCCCGAAGGCGAGTCCGAAATCGTCGCCGGCTATTTCGTCGAATACTCGTCGATGAGCTTCGCGCTCTTCTTCCTCGGCGAATACGCGGCGATGATCCTGATGAGCGGGATGACCTCGATCCTGTTCCTGGGCGGCTGGCTGCCGCCGGTCGATATCGCGCCCTTCAACTGGGTGCCGGGCCCGATCTGGTTCGCGCTGAAGGTCGCGTTCTGCCTGTTCGTGTTCCTGTGGGTGCGCGCGACGATGCCGCGTTACCGCTACGACCAGCTCATGCGTCTCGGTTGGAAAGTGTTCCTGCCGTTCTCGCTGTTCTGGGTGGTCTTGACCGCCGGCGTGCTGATGGCCACCGGCTGGGTCCCGCGCTGAGGGGATGGGGAGAAAGACAATGGCCACCGGCTTCGACCGCGCCGCGAGATCGCTGCTTCTGTCCGAACTCGTCACGGGCATGGCGCTGACCTTGAAGTATTTCTTCAAGCCGACCGTGACGATGAACTACCCCTACGAAAAGGGCCCGATCTCGCCGCGCTTCCGCGGCGAGCACGCGCTGCGCCGCTACGCCTCGGGCGAGGAACGTTGCATCGCGTGCAAGCTGTGCGAGGCCGTGTGCCCCGCGCAGGCGATCACGATCGAGGCCGAACCGCGCGAGGACGGCAGCCGCCGCACCACGCGCTACGACATCGATATGACGAAATGCATCTATTGCGGCTTCTGCCAGGAAGCCTGCCCGGTGGATGCGATCGTCGAAGGTCCGAATTTCGAGTTCGCGACCGAAACGCGCGAAGAGCTGATGTACAACAAAGCCAAATTGCTGGCGAACGGCGACCGCTGGGAGGCCGAAATCGCGGCCAATCTCGCGGCCGACGCGCCGTATCGTTGAGGGCGAGGGGATGCTCCAGACCATCGTCTTCTACCTGTTCTCGGCCGTGCTGATCGGCGGCGCCACCATGGTCGTGGTCGCGCGCAACCCGGTTCACTCGGTCCTGTTCCTGATCCTGTGCTTCTTCAACGCGGCCGGCTTGTTCGTGCTGATGGGCGCGGAATTCCTCGCGATGCTGCTCGTCGTCGTCTATGTCGGCGCGGTCGCGGTGCTGTTCATGTTCGTCGTCATGATGCTGGATGTGGACTTCGCCAAGCTGCGCAGCGGCTTCGCGAACTACCTGCCCATCGGGGCGGCGATCGGCCTCGTGCTCGTGGCCGAACTCATCCTCGTCTTCGGCGCTTGGACCGTGTCGCCCGCGTTGCCCGAAGCGATGGCGCTGCCGATCCCGGATCCCTCGCAGATCCACAACACGAAGGCGCTCGGCCTCGTGCTCTACGACGATTACGTTTACGTGTTCCAGGCTTCGGGCCTTGTCCTTCTCGTCGCGATGGTGGGGGCGATCGTCCTCACTTTGCGCGAGCGCGAAGGCGTGAAGCGCCAGTCGATCGCCCGCCAGGTCGCGCGTACGCGCGCCGAAGGTGTCGCCGTCGTCTCGGTCGAAAGCCGCAAGGGGGTCGACGTCTGATGGCCATCGGTCTCGCGCATTATCTCGCCGTCGCGGCGATCCTGTTCACGCTGGGCGTGGTCGGCATCTTCCTCAATCGGAAGAACGTGATCGTCATTCTCATGTCGATCGAATTGATGCTGCTCGCGGTGAACATCAACTTCGTCGCGTTCTCGACCCATTTGGGCGACCTGGTCGGCCAGGTCTTCGCGCTGTTCGTGCTGACCGTCGCGGCCGCCGAAGCCGCCATCGGGCTCGCGATCCTCGTCGTCTATTTCCGCAATCGCGGGACGATCGAGGTCGACGACATCAACATGATGAAGGGCTGATCCGGGCCATGTATTCTGCCGCCGTCCTTCTCCCGCTTCTCGGTTTCGCGATCGCCGGTCTGGCGATGGCCTCGTCGTTGCCCCACGCGACCAAGGAACGCGTCGCCCAATACGCGACCACGGGCTGCGTGATGCTCGCGGCCTTGTTCTCTCTGGTGATCTTCCACCAGGTCGGCGTGCAGGGGCAGACCCGCACGGTCGAATTGTTCACCTGGATCGAAAGCGGCGCCTTCGTCGCCAACTGGGCGCTGAAATTCGACGCGCTTTCGGCGACGATGCTGTGCGTTGTCACCATCGTGTCGTCGATGGTGCATCTCTATTCCATCGGCTACATGGCCGAGGACAAGTCGATCCCGCGCTTCATGGCGTATCTGTCGCTGTTCACCTTCTTCATGCTGATGCTGGTGACGGCCGACAATTTCATCCAGATGTTCTTCGGCTGGGAAGGCGTGGGTCTCGCGTCGTACCTGCTGATCGGCTTCTGGTTCGAGAAGGACAGCGCCAACGAAGCCTCGATCAAGGCGTTCCTGGTCAACCGCGTGGGCGATTTCGGCTTCGCGCTGGGCATCTTCGCCTGCTTCCTGCTGTTCGGTTCGGTCCAGTTCGACCAGATCTTCGCGGCGGCACCGCAATTCACCGAAGCGAAGCTCGAATTCCTGGGTAAGGAATTCCATGCGCTGACGCTGATCTGCCTGCTGCTGTTCGTCGGCGCTTGCGGCAAGTCGGCGCAGCTGTTCCTGCACACCTGGCTGCCGGACGCGATGGAAGGCCCCACGCCCGTGTCGGCCCTGATCCACGCCGCCACCATGGTGACTGCGGGCGTGTTCATGGTGTGCCGTCTGTCGCCGCTGTTCGAATACGCGCCGACCGCGCTGATGGTCGTGACGATCGTGGGCGCTTCGACTGCGCTGTTCGCCGCCTCGGTCGGCCTCGTGCAGAACGACATCAAGCGCGTGATCGCGTATTCGACCTGCTCGCAGCTCGGCTACATGTTCTTCGCGGCGGGCGTGTCGGCCTATTCGGCCGCGATGTTCCACCTGACGACCCACGCCTTCTTCAAGGCGCTGCTGTTCCTATCGGCGGGCTCGGTCATCCATGCGCTGCATCACGAGCAGGACATGCGCAAGATGGGCGGGCAGGTGTGGACCAAGATCCGCGTCACCTACGCGATGATGTGGATCGGCTCGCTGGCGCTGGCCGGCATGGGCATCCCGGGTTTGAACATCGGCTTCGCCGGGTTCTATTCGAAGGACGTGATCATGGAGGCCGCTTACGGCGTCCATACGGCCGCGGGGCAATACGCCTTCTGGCTGGGCCTCGCTGCCGCCACGATGACCGCCTTCTATTCCTGGCGCCTGCTGTTCATGAGCTTCCACAAGGCGCCGGATACCGACCATCACGCGGTCGACCACGCGCATGAATCGCCGATGGTCATGCTGATCCCGTTGTTCGTGCTCGCCTTCGGCGCGCTGTTCTCGGGCATGGGCCTCTACTACTTCTTCGTCGGCGAAGGCCGCGAGGCGTTCTGGGGGACGGCGATCTTCACGCTGCATGACGGTATCGAAGCTGCACACCACGCCCCGCATTGGATTCCGCCGCTGCTGATCGCGGTGGGGCTGACGGGCATCGGCATCGCCTACGGCCTCTATATCCGCAACCCGTCCAAGCCCAAGCAGATCGCCAAGGACTTCAAGGGGCTGTACGAGTTCCTGCTGAACAAGTGGTATTTCGACGAGCTCTACAACGCGCTGTTCGTGCGTCCGTCCTTCGTCATCGGCCGCTTCCTGTGGAAGCGCGGCGACGGAACGGTGATCGACGGTATGGGGCCCGACGCGATCGCGGCGGGCACCTTGGTCGTCGCCAAGCGCGCCGGCAAGTTGCAGACCGGCTACGTCTATCACTACGCCTTCGCGATGCTGATCGGCATCGTGGTTCTCGCCACCTGGTACATTCTGCGGACGGGCCGCTGAGATCATGACCGACTGGCCCATCCTTTCCCTCGTCGCGTTCCTGCCGCTGGCCGGGGCGCTGTTCATCCTGCTGCTCAACGGCACCGAGGAAGCCGTGGCCCGCAACGCGCGCTGGGCGGCGTTGTGGACCTCGCTGGTCGTGTTCGTGCTGTCGCTGCCGATCTGGTTCGGCTTCGATCGTTCCAGCGCGGAATTCCAGTTCGTCGAGCACCATGTGTGGATCCCCGGCTACGGGATCGCCTATCACGTCGGCGTCGACGGCATTTCGGCGCCCTTCGTGCTGCTGTCGACCTTCCTTACGCCGCTGTGCATCGCCGCATCCTGGCACGTCGAAAAGCGCGTGCGGGAGTACATGATCGCGTTCCTGGTGCTGGAAACCTTCATGGTCGGCACCTTCATCGCGCTCGACCTCGTGCTGTTCTACGTCTTCTTCGAAGCCGTGCTGATCCCGATGTTCCTGATCATCGGCGTGTGGGGCGGGGCGCGGCGCGTCTATTCGGCGTTCAAGTTCTTCCTCTACACGCTGCTCGGCTCGGTGCTGATGCTGATCGCGATGCTGGCGATGTATTGGCAGACCGAGACGACGAATATCGTCGAGCTGTTCGACTACGATTTCCCGCGCCAGATGCAGATGTGGCTGTGGCTCGCCTTCTTCGCGTCCTTCGCGGTGAAGGTGCCGATGTGGCCCGTGCACACCTGGCTGCCCGACGCGCACGTCGAAGCGCCGACGGCGGGCTCGGTCATCCTGGCCGGCGTGCTGTTGAAGATGGGCGGCTACGGCATGATCCGCTTCTCGCTGCCGATGTTCCCGGAAGCGAGCGACTATTTCACGCCGCTCGTCTTCGCGCTGTCGATCGTCGCGGTCATCTACACCTCGCTCGTCGCGCTGGTGCAAGAAGACATGAAGAAGCTGATCGCCTATTCGTCGGTCGCCCATATGGGCTTCGTGACGCTGGGCCTGTTCGCGGGCAACCGTCAGGGCGTGGAAGGGGCGATGTTCCAGATGATCGCGCATGGCGTGGTCTCGGGCGCGTTGTTCCTTTGCGTGGGCGTCGTCTACGACCGCCTGCACACGCGCGAGATCAAGCGCTATGGCGGTCTCGTCCATCGCATGCCGGTCTACGCGGCCGTGTTCATGGTGTTCACCATGGGCGCCGTCGGCCTGCCGGGTACGGCCGGGTTCGTGGGCGAAATTCTTGTGCTGACCGGCACCTATCAGGCCTCGACCTGGGCCGCCGCGCTCGCGGCCACCGGCGTGATCCTGGGGGCGGCCTACATGCTCTATCTCTATCGCCGCGTGATCTTCGGCAAGCTGGTGCGCGACGATCTCAAGGACATGCTCGACCTCGATTGGCGCGAGAAGCTGATCTTCGCGCCGTTGATCGTCGCCACGCTGTGGCTCGGCATCCAGCCCAAGCCCGTGCTCGACATGATGGGAACGACGATCCAATCGGTCGTCGATCGCTACGAGGCCACGCGCGGCACGCATAACCACGCCGACGCCAAGGCGCCGACGCAAGCTCAAGTTCCGGTGAACACGGCGCCGGCGGAGATCGCCCGATGAACGACTTCCTGCTCGCCCCGCTGCTGCCCGAATTGATCCTCGCCGCGTCGGGATTGACGCTGTTGATGGTCGGCGCGTTCTCGAAGGGCGATCCGACGCGCAACGTGAATTTCCTCGCCATCGCGGCGTTGCTGGTCGCGGCGCTGGCCGCCGCCACGCAATCGCCCGACCGCACGACCCTGATGTCGGGCATGTTCGTGGCGGACGCGTTCTCGGGCTTCGCCAAGGTCGTGATCTTCCTGGCGACCGCCGCCGCGCTGGTCCTGTCGGACGACTACAACCGGCGCGAAGGTTTCGCGCGCTTCGAATATCCGGTGCTGACGATCTTCGCAGCACTCGGCATGTCGATGATGGTGTCGGCCAACGACCTCATCTCGCTCTATCTGGGTTTGGAGCTTCAGTCGCTTTCGCTCTACGTGTTGGCGTCGATCCGCCGCGACTCCCCGCGTGCGACCGAAGCGGGCTTGAAGTATTTCGTGCTCGGCGCGCTGTCGTCGGGGATGCTGCTCTATGGCGCGTCGCTGATCTACGGTTTCTCGGGCGCCACGAATTTCGAAACTATCGCCGGCGTGATGACCGACCATTCGGGCGGGGCGCCAATCGGCGTGGTGTTCGGCATCGTGTTCGTCTCGGCTGCGTTGGCCTTCAAGGTCTCGGCTGCGCCGTTCCATATGTGGACGCCCGACGTCTACGAAGGTGCGCCCACGCCCGTCACGGCGTTCTTCGCCGCCGCCCCCAAGCTCGCCGCGATGGCGCTGCTGGTGCGCGTGCTGGTCGAGCCACTGGGCTCGCTGGTCGGCGATTGGCGTCAGATTGTGGTCTTCGTCGCCATCCTGTCGATGCTGATCGGCAGCTTCGCCGCCATCGCGCAGACCAGCATCAAGCGCCTGATGGCCTACAGCTCCATCGGCCATGTCGGCTACGCGCTGGTCGGTCTCGCCGCGGGCGACGAAACCGGCGTGCGCGGCGTGCTCGTCTATATGGCGATCTATGTCGTGATGAATCTCGGCGCCTTCGCCGTGATCCTGTCGATGAAGCGCGACGGCAAGATGGTCGAAACGATCGGCGATCTCGCCGGTCTCGCGCGCACGCGCCCGATGCTCGCGGGCGGGCTCGGCATCGCCATGTTCTCGATGGCCGGCATTCCGCCGCTCGCCGGGTTCTTCGGCAAGCTCTATGTCTTCCTCGCGGCGGTGTCGGCGGGCCTCTACCTGCTCGCCGTGATCGGCGTGCTCGCCTCGGTCGTGGGCGCCTTCTATTACCTGCGCATCGTCAAGATCATGTATTTCGACGAGCCCGTGCCCGCGTTCGACGCGGCCGAAGGCAATGGCCCGGCGGCGGTGCTGGCGGTTTCGTCGGTCTTCACGCTGCTGTTCTTCCTGCTGCCCGGTCCGCTGGTTGCGGCCGCGACCACCGCCGCCGCGTCGCTGTTCGGCGGTTGATCGCGCCGGTTGCCGATCGCGTGCGCTTGCCGCCGGAGTTCCGGCTGGCGGCGCATGACAGCGTGGGGTCCACCAACGACGAAGCCAAGGCGATGGCCCGCGATGGTGCGGCGGACCTCACGCTCGTCTGGGCGCGCGAACAGAAAGCGGGAAGGGGCCGCCAGGGCCGCACATGGGCTAGCCCGCGCGGCAATCTATATCTCTCGATCGTCCTGCGGCCCAAGGCGAAAGCCGCAACCGCCGCGCAACTTTCCTTCGTCGCTTGCGTTGCCGTCGGCGGGACGGTCGCCGAGCTGGGCGCGCAAGACATCGAATATAAATGGCCCAACGACGTGCTGGTCGGCGGGCGGAAAATCTCGGGCGTGCTGCTCGAAGCCGAAAGCGGCGGCGATGGGCTCGCCTATCTGATCCTGGGCGTGGGCATCAATCTCGCCTCGTCGCCGGCCGAAACGCGCTATCCCGCCACGTCGCTGCACGGCGCGGCGCCGGTCGAAGCGGCCCTGGAAGCCTTCGCGCGCCACTTCCTCGTCTTATATCGGCGCTGGACGGCGGAAGGTTTCGCGCCCATCCGCGCCGCGTGGCTCGCCCGCGCCGCGCGCTTGGGCCAGGCGATCGAAGTGCGCTTGCCCGATGGCACGCTGAACGGCGTGTTCACGGAATTGGGGGCGGGGGGCGAACTCCTGCTCGACACGGCCGCCGGGCGGCGTATCGTCACGGCGGGGGACGTCCATTTGCCGGGGATCGGATGACCATGCTGCTCGTCATCAACTCCAACAACACCAACACCGTGTTCGGCGCGTTCGATTACGCGACCGGCGAGAAGCGCGCCTCGTGGCGCATCTCGACCGACCCGAAGCGCACCGCCGACGAATACGCGGTTTGGCTCACGCATCTGATGGCGCTGCAGTCGATGACGCTGGCGCAGATCGAAGGCGTCGTCGTGTCGAACGTCGTGCCGCAGGCGATGTTCAATCTGCGCGATTTTTGCCGCCGCTACGCGAAGGCGGAGCCGGTGATCGTGGGCGAGAAGGGCCTGAAATACGGCCTGGAGATCCGCATCGATCGGCCGGAGGAAGCGGGCGCCGACCGCATCGCCAACGCGGTGGGCGCGCGCACGCGCTACACGATGCCCGGCGTCGTCGTCGATTTGGGCACGGCCACCACCTTCGACGTGCTCGACGCGCAGGGCAATTACTGCGGGGGCACGATCAGCCCCGGCATCAATCTCGCTTTCGAAGCCCTCTATATGGGGGCGGCGAAACTGCCGCGCATCGAGATCCGCCGGCCGGCGCGCACCATCGGCACGTCGACCGTGACGGCGATGCAGTCCGGCATTTTCTGGGGTTATGTCGGCCTAATCGAAGGCATTGGTACACGCATCGCCGAGGAACTGGGCGGCACGCCGACCTTCATCGGCACGGGCGGCCTTATCTCCATCATCGCCGAGCACACCAAGCTTCTCGCCCATGTCGATCCCGATCTGACCTTGAAAGGTCTGGTCGATATCCACAGATTGAACCGATGAGCGTGGATAAAGGTCTCTATTTTTTGCCGCTTGGCGGCTCCGGCGAGATCGGGATGAATCTCAACCTCTACCGCTATGGCGGGAAGTGGTTGATGGTCGATCTCGGCGTCACCTTCGGCGACGACGCGATGCCGGGGATCGACGTCATCACGCCCGATCCCAGCTTCATCGCCGAGAACCGTGACGATCTGCTGGGCCTCGTGCTGACCCACGCGCATGAGGACCATCTCGGCGCCGTGCCGTATCTCTGGCCGCTGCTGCGCTGCCCGATCTACGCGACCGGTTTCACCGCGTCGTTCCTGAAGCGCAAACTGGCCGAGACCGATTTCGCCAACCAAGTGCCGATCCATGTGATCGAGCAGGGTTCGCGCTTGCAGATCGGCGATTTCGACGTCGAGCTTATTCACATCACCCACTCCTGCCTGGAGCCGAACGCGCTGGCGATCCGCACGCCGGCCGGCACGGTGCTGCATACCGGCGACTGGAAGCTCGATGCCGAGCCGCTGATCGGCCCGACGACCGACGCCGACGCGTATCGCCGCGTGGGCGACGAAGGCGTGCTGGCGCTCGTCGGCGATTCCACCAACGCGATCAAGGACGGCGAGTCCGGCTCCGAAGGCTCGGTCTACGAGGAACTCGTGAAGCAGATCGCCGCCGCCCCGCAACGCGTGGCGATCGCCTGTTTCGCGTCGAACGTCGCGCGGGTCGAAAGCATCGCGCGCGCCGCGCGCGCGGCGGGGCGCGAAGTGGCGCTGGTCGGCCGCTCGCTGTGGCGCATCTACGAAAGCGCACGGGAGAACGGCTATCTCGCCGATCTGCCGCCCTTCATGACCGAGACCGACGCGGGCTACGTGCCGCGCGACCGGATCGCGCTGATCTGCACGGGTTCGCAAGGCGAGCCGCGCGCGGCCTTGTCGCGCATTGCGGCCGACGATCATCCGCATATCGTGCTGGAGGAGGACGATTGGGTTCTGTTCTCCTCGCGCACCATTCCGGGCAACGACCGCGCCGTCGGCCGCATGCAAAATCAGTTGATGCGCTTGGGCGTGAAGGTCATCACCGACCGCGACGCGCCGATCCATGTCTCGGGCCATCCGTGCCGCGACGAATTGGCGGCGATGTATCAATGGATACGTCCCCGTGTGGCGATTCCCGTGCACGGCGAGCATCTGCACATGACCGCGCATGCCGAATTGGCGCGCAACTGCCAAGTGCCGTTCCAGATCGTGCCGGAGAACGGCCAGATCATCCGTCTGGATTTGCCCGGCGGGCCGCAGGTCGTCGATCACGTACAGTCCGGGCGCTGGGCCGTCGATGGCGGGCGTTTGCTGCCGGTCGACGGGGCGGTCGTGCGCGGCCGGGCGAAGCTGCTGTGGAACGGGGCGGTCGTCGCGACCGTCGTGGTCGACCGCAAGGGCCGTTTGATGGCCGATCCGCAAGTCTCGGCCCCCGGCCTGATCGACGCCGACGATCCCGGCGACGAATTGGCCGACGATCTGATCGAGGCGGTGCGCGGCGCTGTCGCCCGCGTGCCGGACAAGGCGCCCGAGGACGAGATCGCCGAGGCCGCGCGCCGCGCCGTGCGCAAGCTCGTGAACCAGCGTTTGGGCAAGAAGCCGGTCGCCCAAATCCATGTCGTGCGGGTCTAGTCGCCGCCCGGCGGCAATGCTATTTCCTTCTCCATGATCGGTCGTCTCAACCATGTCGCGATCGTCGTGCCGGATTTGGCCGCCGCATCGCGCACCTATCGCGAGACCTTGGGCGCCAAGGTTTCCGCGCCCGTCGATCTGCCCGCGCACGGCGTGACGACCGTATTCGTCGAGCTCGACAACACAAAGATCGAGTTGCTGCATCCGCTGGGCGAGAAATCGCCGATCGCGAAATTCCTCGCCGACCATCCCTCGGGCGGGATGCATCATGTCTGCTACGAGGTGGACGATATCCTCGCCGCGCGTGACCGCTTGAAGGCGCAGGGTGCGCGCGTGCTGGGCGACGGCGAGCCGAAGATCGGCGCGCACGACAAGCCCGTGCTGTTCCTGCACCCGAAGGATTTCGCGGGCACGCTGGTGGAGCTCGAACAGGCATGACGCCCGTAACCGCCATCGCGATGTATGTGGTGATTTGGTGGATCGTGCTGTTCGCTGTGCTGCCCTTCGGCGTGAAGCCGACCGAAACGCCGGGCGGGAAGGGCCAGATGACCGGCGCGCCCGAGAAGCCGATGATGGGCAAGAAGGTGATCTGGACCAGCATCGCCGCGGCGGTCGTCTGGCTGATCATCTTCGCGATCGTGCATTCCGATCTGCTGCCGGTGCGCGACGCGCTGCAATTGCCGCCGCGCTGATCCGATGAGCGGCTATTGCGACTTTGCCCCCGGCCACGCGCTGCACGGGCCCTACCACGACGGCGAATACGGCTTCCCGCTGGCCGGCGACGACGCGCTGTTCGAGCGTTTGCTGCTCGAGATCAACCAGGCCGGTCTGTCCTGGGAATTGATGCTGAAGAAGCGCGAAGGGTTTCGCGCCGCCTATGCCGGGTTTTCGGTCGCCAAGGTCGCGCGCTTCGGCGCGAAGGACACCGCGCGCCTTTTGGCCGATGCGGGCATCGTGCGCAATCGCTTGAAGGTCGCCGCCGCGATCCACAACGCGAACGTGATTCTCGGCATCGCCAAGTCGCACGGGTCGTTCGCCGATTGGATAGAAGCACACCATCCGCTGACCAAGAAGGAATGGTGCAAGGTCTTCGCCAAGACCTTCAAATTCACCGGCGGCGAAATCGTCGGCGAATTTCTGATGAGCATCGGCTATCTGCCGGGCGCGCACCGCGAAACCTGCCCCGCCTACAAACGTATCGCGAAGCGGAACCCGCCTTGGATGACGGCGGCGAAGAAGGGCTTCGTTTACTGATTCCCGAAAAAATGGGCCCCTTAGAAAACCGAAACCCGGCGGCCGCTTTCAAGCGAACCCGCCGGGTTGGTATTGGCGTGAACTCCCCAAACTTGGGCCGTGCGTCCCCGTGCGGGGCGTGTTCTTATTTAAGGCGAGTATAGAGGGCCGAACGCGCCTGTCGAGCAATTTGTGCGAAGTTGCTTGTGTACATACGAAATGAAGTTTCAAGAACTTGTTGCGTTGCACAAAAGCCGGGCAGGTGTGTCGTAATTTTGCCGAATTATCGTGAAATTCAAAGACTCTAGACGCAGGAGGCGTAAATGGCCGCCAATTTCAGGTGGATCGCCGTTTTTGGGCTCGCGATGGCCGGGGGTATTCCGGGGTTTGCCGGGGCGCAGAATCCACCCGCGACTCCGACAAAGATCGAGGTGACGGGGGTGGATTGCCGCCGGCTGTTCGTCACGCATCAGCCCTCGGCGGACGTCGCCTATAAGCCGGGCGTGGATGTCCACGGCAAGCCGGTCGTCGGGGCCGATCTCAACCCCGCGCCGCAGATCAAGGTGCCCGAGACCGTGGCTTTCGACGTGGCGGTCGATCTGCGCCGCTTCGGCGTGCCGCAAACCTCGCCCTTGTTCCAGCCTTCGGTGAAGCTGGGGGAGGTGCGGGTCGACGTTTTGACCGGCAAGACCCTCTATAACGGCGAGGCGATCGGCAATCCGGAGATCGAAGCTTTGCGCGAAGCCTGCAAAGCCCAAGGCTTGGCGCCACGCTAAGATTCGCTTACGGTCGCGCCACTTTCCCGAACCGCCCTCCAGCCCCGAACGGTCCCATGCGCCTGTCGCGTTACTTTCTGCCCACGATCAAGGAAAACCCCTCCGAGGCGCAGATCGTCTCGCATCGGCTGATGCTGCGCGCGGGCATGGTCCGCCAATCGGCGGCGGGCATCTATTCCTGGCTGCCGCTCGGCTTCAAGGCGTTGAAGAAGATCGAGCAGATCGTGCGCGAGGAGCAAAACCGCTCGGGTGCCATCGAGCTGTTGATGCCGACGATCCAGTCGGCCGATCTGTGGCGCGAAAGCGGCCGCTACGACGATTACGGCAAAGAGATGCTGCGCATCGTCGACCGGCACGAGCGCGAGATGCTGTTCGGGCCGACGAACGAAGAGCTCATCACCGATATCTTCCGCACCTATGTGAAGAGCTACAAGGACCTGCCGCTGAACCTCTATCACATCCAGTGGAAGTTCCGCGACGAGGTGCGCCCGCGTTTCGGCGTGATGCGCGGCCGCGAATTCCTGATGAAGGACGCGTATTCGTTCGACATCGACGGGAAGGGGGCCCGCGCCGCCTATAACAAGATGTTCGTCGCCTATTTGCGCACCTTCGCGCGCATGGGCTTGAAGGCGATCCCGATGCGCGCCGATACGGGGCCGATCGGCGGCGATCTCAGCCACGAATTCATCATCCTGGCCGACACCGGCGAGTCGGAAGTCTATTGCGACGCGTCGTGGATGGAAGCCGACGTGCTGAAGAAGGACGTCGACTTCACGGCCGATCTTCAGCCGCTGGTCGACGAATGGCTGTCGAAATACGCCGCGACCAGCGAAATGCACGATCCCGCGAAATGCCCCGTGCCGGCCGAACGGCTACGCAAGGCGCGCGGCATCGAGGTCGGGCACATCTTCTATTTCGGCACCAAGTATTCGAAGCCGATGAACGCCCAGGTCGCGGGGCCCGACGGCGCGCCCGTGCTGGTCGAAATGGGCTCCTACGGTATTGGCGTTTCGCGCCTGGTCGGCGCGCTGATCGAAGCGAGCCACGACGAGGCGGGCATCGTGTGGCCCGATGCGGTGGCGCCGTTCGACGTGGCGCTGATCAATCTGCGTGTGGGCGACGCCAAATGCGACGCGGCGTGCGAAGACCTTTACGCCAAGCTTCAAAAGGCGGGCAAGGACGTGCTCTATGCCGACACGTCCGACAGCGCCGGGGCGAAGTTCGCGACGATGGATCTGATCGGTCTGCCCTGGCAGCTGGTCGTCGGTCCGCGCGGTCTCGCCAACGGCAAGGTGGAATTGAAGCGTCGCCGCACGGGCGAGCGCGTCGAGTTGTCGGTCGAGGAGGCGTTGAACCGCCTGCTCGCGCCGGCTTCCTGAGCCGCCGCGAATGGCCTTCGGCGTGTTCGAGCGGATGGTGGCGATGCGCTATTTGCGTGCGCGCCGCCAGGAAGGCTTCATCTCGGTCATCGCGTGGTTCTCGCTGACCGGCATCGCGCTGGGTGTGGCCACGCTCATCATCGTCATGGCGGTGATGAACGGCTTCCGCGCCGAATTGCTCGGCCGCATCCTCGGCCTTAACGGCCATATGACCGTTTACGGCGCGTCGGAACCGCTGCGCGATTGGGATGCGGTGTCGACGCGATTGCGCGCCTTGCCCGACGTGCTCGACGCGTCGCCCTTGGTCGAAGGCCAGGCGATGGCGACGGCGAACGGGGCGGCGAGCGGAGCGCTGGTGCGCGCATTGCGGCCCGAGGATATGGCGCGGCGCACGCTGATCGTCTCCAACGTCAAATCGGGCGATATCGCCGATTTCAAAGGCGACGATGCGGCGATGATCGGCATTCGCATGGCCGGGCGCATGGGCCTGAAGGTCGGCGACCGGATCACGCTGATCTCGCCGCAAGGCAACGTCACCGCCTTCGGCACGATGCCGCGGCTGCGCGCCTTCAAGGTCGCCGCGATCTACGAAGTCGGCATGTTCGAATACGACAACGCCTTCGTGTTCCTGCCGATGGAGGCGGGGCAGAATTTCTTCCGCACCGGTGAAGACGTTTCGGGCATCGAAGTCTTCGTGCGCGATCCGCAGCGCGTTTGGCTCGCGCGGCGCGAGGTGATCGCGGCATCGCAACAGCCGGTGCGCGTGCTCGACTGGCAGCAGGCCAATTCCAGCTTCTTCAACGCGGTCCAGGTCGAGCGGAACGTGATGTTCCTGATTTTGACGCTGATCATTCTGGTCGCGGCGTTCAACATCATCTCGTCCCTCATCATGCTGGTGAAGGACAAGTCGCGCGACATCGCCATTCTGCGTACGATGGGCGCTTCGCGCGGTTCGATCTTGCGTATCTTCTTCATGGCGGGCGCTTCAATCGGCGTGCTGGGCACGTTCGCGGGCCTCGGCCTCGGCTTGTTGTTTAACGCCAACATCGAACATATCCGCCAGTTCCTGCAGTGGATCACCGGCACGCAGTTGTTCTCGGCCGAGGTCTATTTCCTCGCGACCATGCCGTCCAAGACCGACCCGAACGAGGTCGTGCAGGTGATGCTGATGGCGCTGGGCCTGTCGTTCCTCGCCACGATCTATCCCGCGTGGCGGGCGGCCCGCCTCGATCCGGTCGAGGCGCTGCGCTATGAGTGACGCGGCACTCGAACTCAAAGGCCTGCATCGCCGTTTCGCGCAAGCGGGCGGCGCGCTGCATGTTTTGCGCGGCGCCGATCTCAGGCTGATGCCCGGCGAGTGCGTGGCGTTGATCGGCCCGTCGGGGGCGGGCAAGTCGACGCTGCTGCATTGCGCGGGGCTTCTCGAAAAGCCCGACGAGGGCGCCGTGCTGCTCGGCGGGCGCGACTGCGCGATGATGGATGAAGCGGCACGCACCAAGGCGCGGCTTTCGGATATCGGATTCGTCTATCAGTTCCACCATCTGCTGCCGGAATTCAGTGCGCTCGAGAACGTGATGATGCCGCAGCTCGTCGCCGGCAAGTCGAAGACGCAAGCCGCCGCGCGCGCCAAGGAACTTCTCGCCCGCGTGGGCTTGTCGGCGCGCGAGGATCATCGTCCCGCACGTTTGTCGGGCGGCGAGCAGCAGCGCGTGGCGATCGTGCGTGCCGTCGCCAACGGGCCGCGCGTGCTGTTGGCCGACGAGCCCACGGGGAACCTCGATCCGCGTACCGCCGAAGGCGTGTTTTCGGAGCTGTTGAATCTCGTGCGCACGACCGGTCTTGCGGCGCTGGTCGCGACGCATAATCCCGAACTCGCCGATCGCATGGATCGAAAGCTTCAGTTGCGCGATGGAACGCTCGCCGCCCCTTGACGTTGGCGAGGCGGAGCGAAACACTACCCAAATCATCGCGACTCGGGAGTCGATTTTGCGCCTAACCGCAATTCGCAATTTGGGAATCGCCGCCGTCGCCGCCCTGGCGCTGGGCGCTTGCGGCTTGACGGGCCAATCGGCGTCGACCGGCTCGGCGTCGAACCCGAACGACAAGAACGCGTCGCCCGGCCCCGGCTTCGTGCGGTTCACCGACGTGCCCATGCCCGCCAACGCGTCGGTCGATCTCAACAACTTGTTCGTCATGGGCAATGACGGCGCCTGGTTTGGCCGCATCGTGCTGTCACCGGGCAGCTCGGTCGCCGATATGTACGAATTTTACCGCCGCGAAATGCCGCGTTTCGGCTGGGCGGAGGTCTCGAATATTCGCTCGGCGAGTTCGGTGCTGGTGTTCCAGCAGGGCGACCGCGTAGCAACGATCCAGATCAACCAGGCCGGTACGATCACGGCCGCGAGCAAGGTCGAGTTCTCGATGACGCCGCGCACCGGGCAGTTGCGCGTGATGTCGAACGGGCCGCAGCCCTCGCAACCTTCGCCATTGCCGGCCAATCCACGCCCGCAGGTCGACAGCGCGCCGCTGCGGTGACCGCGCGCGCGTTCTGCGCGGACGCCGATCTGCGCTACGAAGCCTCTCGGCATCGTTTCGTTCCCGGCGGAGGTTTCACGCTGGGCGACGATTATCGCCTCGCGCATTTGCCGCTGGTCGATCCCGCCCATCCCAAGATCATCGCGGCGGTCCCCGGCAAGGACTACGACCGGGGTTATTACGCCGTGCCGCGTCACGCGCTGGCCGTACATGTCGCGGCCGAAATTTTGGAAGCGAGCCGGGTCTATCGCGATCTCGACGCCGATCTGCGCAAGCGCGCGGTCGCCGGGAAGATCGCTTGGGCGACGCAGGCCAAGCGTCGAGACGTGTTGCACGCAACCATCGCCGGTCCGGTCGATGCGCCAACGGCGGACGCCTATCTGCACGCGGGCGCTGCGTGGCGGGCGCGCACCGGCCCCGCCGCGATAAGGCTCGGCGGCCCGTTCGTCGGCAACCGCAATCACGGGCGAATCTATCTGCCCGTCTATCCCGAGAATCGCGACGGTACGGATATGTACGCCGCGCTTCAGCGCGAAATCGGCGCGCGCCCCTCCGGATTTTATGCGATCGGCTTATGGCATCTCGCCGATGATCTGAATGCGGACGAAGCCGCGTCGCTTGCCGCTTGGCTCGATCGCTGGGGCGCGGAAACGGTCGCGATCGTCGACGATCCGCGTCTCGGCATTTTGACCACGCGCGACGACCAGGCGTTGCGCGACCCCGCGTGGCGCTGGTTAGCGGCGGGTTAATCCCGCAAATTCTTCGAAAATTGTCGGCGTGAATTTCGTACCTGATGCCGCATTGTCGGCACGCGTATTAACCACCGTTTAATTTGCCGGATGTTTTATCGCCTTGTCGCCGTAAAAATTTTCGTAGGGTCTCAAAATGCTCGCCAATCTCAAGATCGCCTATCGCCTCATGATCGGTTTTGGGCTGATGGTCCTGATGATCGCGGGCCTCAGCGGCTATACCGTCTCCTCTTCGAGCGATACGATTGCGGCTTTCGACCGTGTCGTGCGCATCAAAAACAACGAAACGCTGATCCAACAATCGCTGCGCAACATGCACGAAGGGCGCGCGCATATCTGGATCGGCGTGGCAACGAACGATCTGGCTCGATGGGACAACGCGCAAGCATCGCTCAAGGCGGTTGCGTCGGGCTTCGAAAGCCTGGAGCGTTCGACCGTCAATCCTGATCGTTTGCGCCAGATTCGCGAGTTGCGGGCTGCGGTCGATGCCTATGTCGTGCGCGCGATGGCGTTGCGCGATTTGCGCGCGGCCAATGTGTCGCTCGAATCGCCCCAATGGCGCGCGGCAATCGACGCGACGAACGCGGAGGCCGCCAAGATCTACGGCATCGCCGATCCGTTGCAGAAAAACTTCTTCGACGTGGCGAGCCAGGCGACCCAAGAGGCTTCGTCGGATCTGCGCGAGGCCATCACAGTTTCACTGGTCGCCGGAATCTTGGCCGTGTTGGCCGGCATCGGACTGGCGCTGATCGCCGCGCGCAGCATCGCCGGCCCGATCAAGTCGATGACCGATGCGATGCTGAAGCTCGCGGGTGGCGACAAGGCGGTCGCGATCCCGGGCGTGGGCCGCAAGGACGAAGTCGGCGAGATGGCCGGTGCCGTCCAGGTCTTCAAGGACAATATGATCAAGACCGACGAAATGGCCGAAGCGCAGCGCCAGGAACAGGTGAAGAAGGAAGAGCGTCAGCGCGTCGTCGACGGCTACATCAAGGATTTCGACAAGACCGTGACCGGCGTGCTGCAGGTCGTGGCGTCCGCCGCCGAGGAATTGCAGGCGACGGCGCGTTCGATGTCGGCGACGGCGGCGGATACCAGCCGCCAATCGACCGCGGCGGCCGGCGCTTCCGAGGAAGCTTCGACCAATGTGCAGACGGTCGCGGCCGCGACCGAGGAAGTGTCTTCGTCGATCGCCGAGATCACGCGGCAAGTTTCGGAATCGACACGCATCACCAGCCAGGCGGTGCAGGAGACGGAACGGACCGATACGCAGCTTCAAGGTCTCGCCGAGGCGGCGCAGAGCATCGGCACGGTCGTGCAGCTCATCAACGAGATCGCGTCGCAGACCAATCTCCTCGCGCTCAACGCCACGATCGAAGCCGCGCGCGCGGGCGAGGCGGGCAAGGGCTTCGCGGTCGTTGCGTCGGAGGTCAAGTCGCTGGCCAACCAGACCGCCAAGGCGACCGAGGAAATCAGCGCCAAGGTGAACGAGATGCAGAACGCGACCGGCCGTTCGGTCGAGGCGGTCAAGGGCATCGGCAAGACGATCGGCCAGGTCAACGAGATCGCGGTTGCGATCGCGTCGGCGGTCGAGGAGCAGGGTGCGGCGACGCAGGAGATCGCGCGCAACGTCCAGCAGGCGGCGGCGGGCACGGCGGAGGTATCGAGCAATATCGCCGGCGTCACGCAGGCCGCGGGCCAGACCGGGGCGGCGTCCGAGCAGGTGCTGAGTGCGTCCGCCGAACTCGCCAAGAACGCCGAGCATTTGCGCAACCAAGTCGACGGGTTCCTCGCCAAGATCCGCGCCGCGTAATCGGTTCATCCACAGGCCGCTTGGCGGGCTGGAACGACTCGGGGCATGGACGCTAATTTGGCGCCCATGCCCCACGCCGATTTCGTCCATCTTCGCGCCCATTCGGCCTATTCGCTGTCCGAAGGCGCCATCAAGGTGAAGAAGCTGGTCGAGCTCGCCAAGGGCTCGGACATGCCGGCCTTGGGCATCGCCGACACCGGCAATCTTTTCGGCGGTCTTGAGTTCTCCTACGCCGCGATCGAAGCGGGCGTGCAACCGATCATCGGCTGCGATCTGGGCGTGCGCCGCGAAGGCGAGGGCGGGGGCATGGCGGCGCGGGTGGGCAAGGCGCCCGAGCCCGATCGCCTGTTGCTGATCGCGCAGAACGAAGCGGGCGGTTCCAATCTCGGCAAATTGTCGAGCCGGGCCTATCTCGACACGCCGCCGGGCGAAACGCCGCAGGTCACGCTGGCGCAAATCGCCGAAAAATCGGAAGGCCTGTTGTGCCTGACCGGCGGCGCCAAGGGCCCGGTCGGACGCTTGCTGCTCGAAGGCCAGCGCGCGGCGGCGGAAGCCATACTCGACAAGCTGCAGGAGGCGTTTCCGGGCCGCTTGTATATCGAGATCCAGCGCCACGGCCTGCCCGAAGAAGCCAAGATCGAAGAAGCGCTGATCGAGCTTGCCTATGCGCGCGATCTGCCGCTGGTCGCGACCAACGGCGTCTATTTCGCGGGTACCGGCATGTACGAAGCGCACGACGCGCTGCTGTGCATCGCCGAGGGACGCTTCGTCGCCGATCGCGAGCGCCGGCGCTTGACGCCCGAACATCGCTTCAAGACCGCCGCCGAAATGCGCGCGCTGTTCGCCGATCTGCCCGAGGCGATCGACAACACGCTGGTCGTCGCCAAACGCTGCGCGTGGTGGTTCTCCGGCCGCAAGCCGATCCTGCCGCGTTCGTCCCGCGCCAAAGAGATTTCGGAAGCCGACGCGCTGCGCGCGCTGGCGCGCGAAGGCTTGGACAAGCGCCTGATCGAAAACGTGTGGACGTCCGACATGGACGACGCCAAGCGCGCCGAAGTCGCCGAACCCTATCGCAAGCGGCTGGAATTCGAGTCCGACATCATCGTGCAGATGGGGTTTCCGGGCTACTTCCTGATCGTCGCCGACTTCATCCAATGGGCGAAGCAGCACGGAATTCCCGTAGGGCCGGGCCGCGGCTCGGGGGCGGGCTCCGTCGTCGCCTGGGCGCTGACGATCACCGATCTCGATCCGCTGCGCTTCGGCTTGCTGTTCGAACGATTCTTGAATCCCGAACGCGTATCGATGCCCGACTTCGATATCGATTTCTGCCAGGATCGGCGCGACGAAGTCATTCGCTACGTCCAAGGCGTCTATGGCGAGGATCGCGTCGCGCAGATCATCACCTTCGGCAAGCTGCAAGCGCGCGCGGTGCTGCGCGACACGGGCCGCGTGCTCGGCATGCCCTATGGCCAGGTCGACCGCATCTGCAAGCTGGTCCCCAACAACCCGGCCGCCCCCGTCACGCTGCAACAGGCGATCGACGGCGAGCCCGCCTTGCGCGAGATGATCGCGGCCGACGAAGCGGTCGCGCGGCTTGTGGAGATCGCGAAGAATCTCGAAGGCCTTTATCGCCACGCCTCGACCCATGCCGCCGGCGTGGTGATCGGCGACCGGCCGCTCGACGAATTGGTGCCGCTCTATCGCGATCCGCGTTCGTCGATGCCGGTCACGCAGTTCAACATGAAGGACGTCGAGAAGGCGGGGCTCGTCAAGTTCGACTTCCTCGGTTTGAAGACGCTGACCGTGATCGTGCGCGCGGTCGAGCTGATCGCGCGCAAGAACGTGACGGTCGATATCGACCATCTGCCGCTCGATGATCGAAAATCCTACGAGCTGCTGTCGAAGGGCGACACGGTCGGCATCTTCCAGCTTGAAAGCACGGGCATGCGCGACGCGGTGCGCCGCCTGCGCCCCGACCGGATCGAGGACATCATCGCGCTCGTGGCGCTCTACCGCCCGGGTCCGATGGAGAACATCCCGAAATATATCGCGGTCAAGCAGGGCGCCGAGAAGCCCGACTATCTGCATCCGAAGCTGGAGCCGATCCTGAAGGAGACCTACGGGGTCATCATCTATCAGGAACAGGTGATGCAGATCGCGCAGGTGCTGTCGGGTTACTCGCTGGGCGGTGCGGATCTTCTGCGCCGCGCGATGGGCAAGAAGATCAAGGCGGAGATGGACGCCCAGCGGAAGATCTTCGTCGACGGCGCGGTCGCCAACGGCGTTGCCGAAGCGCAAGCCTCGTCGATCTTCGACCTCGTCGACAAATTCGCGGGCTACGGCTTCAACAAAAGCCACGCGGCCGCCTACGCCATCGTCGCCTATCAAACCGCGTGGCTGAAGGCGAATCATCCGGTCGAGTTCTTCGCCGCGTCGATGACGCTCGATCTGTCGAACACCGACAAGCTCAACATGTTCCGGCAGGAGGTCGAGCGCCTCGGCTACAAAATCCTGCCGCCGGACGTGAACAAATCCGAAGCTGCGTTCACGGTCGAGTATCCGGAAGGTCCGACGGGCAAGGGGGCCGTGCGCTACGCGCTCGCCGCCGTGCGCAATGTCGGCCTCGCCGCGATGGAAGCGCTAGTCGCCGAGCGTAAGGCGAACGGGCCGTTCAAATCGCTGTTCGACATGGCCCGGCGCATGGACGCGCGCCAGCTCAACAAGCGCCAGCTCGAAAATCTGGTGAAGGCGGGCGCCTTCGACAGCCTCGATCCCAACCGCGCGCGCGTGTTCGCGGCGATCGAAATGCTGCTGCGCACCGCGCAAGCGACGGCCGAAGAGCGCGAGACCAATCAGGTCAACCTGTTCGGCGGCGGCCCCGGCGGCGCAGCCGCCAACGACCCGCCTTTGCCCAAGGTCAAGGAATGGAGCCTGCACGAACGCTTGCAGGCGGAATTCGAAAGCGTGGGCTTCTATCTGGCCGCCCATCCGCTCGACGCCTATGCGGTCGGGTTGAAGCGTTTGGGCGTCGTGCGCTCGGGCGAGATCGCGCGCAGCCTCGCCGCCGGCGGGTCGACGCGCGTGCGCTTGGCGGGCACGGTGCTGGGCCGCAAGGAACGCACTTCGGCCAAGGGCAACAAATTCGCCTTCGCCCAATTATCCGACGCGGGCGGCACCTACGAGATCATGATCTTCTCGGAAGTGCTGGCGAAGTCGCGCGAGCTTTTGGACAGCGGCAAGCCGCTGCTTGTCTACGCCGACGCGCGGGTGGAGGAAGAGAATGTGCGCCTGCTGGCCAGCGACATCAAAGCGCTGGATCAGGAGGTCGCGAACTCGGCGGCGGGCTTGCGCATCGGCATCGGCGATGCGGGCGCGGTCGAGGAATTGCGCAAGGTGGTCGCCAACGCCAAAAAGGGCAAAGGCGCCATCCGCGTCCAGGTGCGCAGCGCCGAGGGGGCGGAGGTCGAAATCCGCTTGAAGGAAACCTTCGCGATCACGCCGGAGATCCGTCAGGCGCTGGGCCAGGTGCCCGGCATCCTGGAAGTCGCCGAGATTTGACGCGCGCCCGATAGTCGCTATTCTCCCCCGCCATGGCGGAGGAATTCACGCGGACCTATAAGACCGGCGAAGTCATCTTCACCCAAGGTGAAGACGGGCATTTCGCCTGCTTGTTGCGCGAAGGCTTGGTCGAGCTGTTCAGCGGCGAGGGCGCAACTCGTGTGCCGATCGCGCAGGTGCAGCCCGGGCGGATTTTCGGCGAGCTTTCGCTGGTCGATGGCGGCAAGCGCATGGCGACGGCCCGTGCGTTGATCCCCAGCAAGGTGTTTCTTCTCGACGAGAAGATCTTCCGCGGCAAGCTCGATGCGTTGCCCGAAAACGACCATCGCACTTTCGCGCGATTGATCGAATTCGTGCGCGACACGCTGCCGCACGGGTTGGCGAAGCCCGGCGAAAAGGGCGCGCCCGATCCCGCGACGATCGCCGAAATGACCGCGCTGATCGACGGCGCGGAGCTGACGCAAAACGTTTCGCGCGGCGGCGACGAATTCCTCGGCACGCTCGCCGATCTGTTGATTTTCTACGCCAAACGGCGTTTGCCGCCGGCCTGATCTCAAGTCTTCAGGAAAAACGCGCCCGTCAGCACCATGCCGATCGTCGTGCCGTCCTGCGACAGGGGCAAACGCAGAATTTCCAAGTTCAACGGCCTTCCGCCGACCATGCCGTTGACGCGGTCATGCACCGGCTCGCGCGTCGCGATGACCGTGCGATAGCTTTCGGTCAAACGGCGTGCCAGTTCCTGGTCGGGAATATCGTCGACGTAAAGTCCGGTCGCGTCGTAGCCCGCATGCTCGACGATGCGTGTGCCGATCAGGCGATGGCGGAAACGGATCGGATCGCCGGGCTCGACATCGGCCAAGATCAAATGGCCCAACGCGAAGCGCATCTCCAACGGGTCGATATCCGCCCGCGCCGGCAGCCGGCCGAGTGTGCGGCGCTTCGCCTGCCAGTACTCGAGCAGCCGGCACAGTTCGGGCCGTTCGATGGTGAACTGGGGTGTTGCGAGGCTCATGAAGTGCAAAATGCGGCACGGGCCTGAATGACGCCTGAAGCCGGATCGAGAAATTAGCGGTAATTTGTTACCATTAGCCCATGCTTGCAAAGCAAGGAGGGGTGGGGTACATGCCTGCCCGCGTCACCGGGCATTCCGCCCGGCTGGCGACAAACCCTCACGCGGGACTTTCCGTCTTCCGGCGCCATAGGCCGGAGGCCGTTCCGGTGCCGGTTCCCCTCGGGATCCGGTGCTCGTCCCGCGGCGGATCAACCGGAGAAAGGATACCTCGCTTATGGCGATTCCGTCTTACACGATGCGTCAGCTGCTCGAAGCGGGCGTGCATTTCGGCCACCAGACCCGTCGCTGGAACCCGAAAATGGCGCCGTACCTGTTCGGCGTGCGCAACAACATTCACATCATCGACCTGCAGCAGACCGTGCCGCTGCTCGACGCCGCCTTGCAGGCGGCGCGCGACGTCGTTTCGCGCGGCGGCCGCGTGCTGTTCGTCGGCACGAAGCGCCAGGCGCAGGATCCGGTGGCCGAAGCCGCCAAGCGTTGCGGCCAGTATTTCGTGAACCATCGTTGGCTGGGCGGCATGCTCACCAACTGGAAGACGATCTCGAACTCGATCAAGCGCCTGCGCGAGATCGACGAGCGTCTGGCGGGCGATTCGGCGGCCGTCGGCCTCACGAAGAAAGAAATGCTGTACATGACGCGCGAGAAGGAAAAGCTCGAGCGTTCGCTGGGCGGCATCAAGGAAATGGGCGGCTTGCCCGACCTGCTATTCATCATCGACACCAACAAGGAGTCGATCGCGGTCGAGGAAGCGCGCCGCCTGGGCATTCCGGTCATCGCGATCCTGGATTCGAATTCGGATCCCAAGGGCGTCACCTTCCCGGTGCCGGGCAACGACGACGCGCTGCGCGCCATCCAGACCTATTGCGATCTGATGGCGGGCGCGGTGCTCGACGGCTTGCAGGCCGAAATGAAGGCCGCTGGCGTCGATGTCGGCGCCGCGGTCGAAGCGCCGGCGGAAGCCGTCGCCGAAGCCCCGGCCGCGCCGGCCGAAGGCGAGGCGGTGCCGGACAAGGACGCGGCCGCCGCGGCCGAAGCCAAGCCCAAGAAGCCGCGCGCCAAGAAGCCCGCGAAGGAAAAGGCCTCGGCCGAGTAAGGCCGAGGTTTCCCTTCCGCTTTCCCAATATCGAATACGTTAGAGGACGAATATGGCCGAGATTTCCGCCGCACTCGTGAAGGAACTGCGCGAAAAAAGCGGTGCCGGCATGATGGACTGCAAGCGCGCGCTGACCGAAAGCGGCGGCGACATCGAAGGTGCCGTCGACTGGCTGCGCAAGAAGGGCCTCGCCGCGGCCGCCAAGAAGGCCGGCCGCATCGCGGCCGAAGGCCTGATCGGCGTCGCGTCGAACGGCAAGACGGGCGCGGTGGTCGAGGTCAACTCGGAAACCGACTTCGTCGCGCGCAACGACGCCTTCCAAGCCTTCGTGCGCGACGCGGCCACGGCCGCGTTGTCGGCCGGCGGCGATGTCGAGAAGCTGAAGACCACGGCGCTGCCCTCGGGCGGTGCGGCGGCCGATGCGCTGACGGCGCTGGTCGCCAAGATCGGCGAGAACATGTCGCTGCGCCGCACGGCGTCGCTGACCGTGTCGGACGGCGTGGTCGCGACCTACGTGCACTCGTCGGTGTCGGCCGGTCTCGGCAAGATCGGCGTGCTCGTGGCGCTGGAAAGCGCCGGCGACAAGGAGAAGCTGACGGCGCTGGGCAAGCAGATCGCCATGCACATCGCCGCCGCGAACCCGCAATCGCTCGACATCACCTCGGTCGATCCGGCGGTGCTGGCGCGCGAGAAGGCCGTGCTCGCCGAGCAGGCCGCCGCGTCGGGCAAGGCGCCGGCCGTCGTCGAGAAGATGGTCGAAGGCCGCGTGCGCAAGTACTACGAGGAAACCGTTCTGCTCGAGCAGGTCTACGTCGTCGACGGCGAGACCCGCGTGAAGGACGTGGTCGCGAAGGCGGCGAAGGACCTCGGCACCGCTGTCGCCCTCAAGGGCTTCGTGCGCTACGGTCTGGGCGAAGGCATCGAGAAGAAGTCGGAAGACTTCGCGGCGGAAGTCGCGGCTCAGCTCAAGTCCTAAACGTCGAAATCAGGAGCGCGCGCATGGCCAAGGCCCCGTCCAAGAACAAGGCCCAGACCAAATATAAGCGCGTGCTGCTGAAGATTTCGGGCGAAGTGCTGGCCGGGCCCGCAGGGCTCGGCCTGCACCCCGAAACCATCGACCGCATCGCGGCCGATGTGAAGGAAGTGCGCGATCTGGGCATCGAAGTCTGCCTGGTGATCGGCGGCGGGAACATCTTCCGGGGCCTGGCCGGGGCCAAGAAGGGCGTGGAACGCGCCCATGGCGACTACATGGGCATGCTGGCGACGGTCATCAACGCGCTCGCCTTGCAGAACGCGCTGGAAGGCATCGGCGTCACCACGCGCGTGCAGTCGGCCATTCCGATGGCGTCAATTTGCGAGCCCTATATCCGCCGCCGCGCGATCCGCCATATGGAAAAAGGCCGCGTCGTGATTTTCGGCGCGGGCACGGGTAATCCGTTCTTTACGACCGACACGGCCGCTGCGTTGCGCGCATCCGAAATGGGCTGCGACGCGCTGTTGAAGGGCACCAAGGTCGACGGCGTCTACACGGCCGATCCGAACAAGGACAAGAAGGCAAAGCGCTACGACCGCCTGGGCTACAAGGAAGTGCTCGAACGCGATCTTGGCGTCATGGATGCCGCGGCGATCGCGCTCGCCCGCGAAAACCGCATTTCCATCCTCGTCTTTTCGATCCAGAATCCCGGCGGATTCGCCGAGGTGATGAAAGGCAAAGGCCGCCACACGCTGGTCGCCGACTGACGGGTTGTTGACGCCCGCCGCAAGAAGGGAACGAACATGTCCGCCACCGCCGATATCGAAGAACTGCGCCGCCGTATGAACGGCTCGATGGACGTGCTGAAGAAGGAATTCTCCGGGCTTCGCACGGGGCGCGCCAACGCCAACATGCTCGACCCCGTGACGGTCGAAGCTTACGGCAGCGCCATGCCGCTGTCGCAATGCGCCACGGTTTCGGCGCCCGAGCCGCGCATGCTGTCGGTTCAGGTCTGGGATAAGGGCTTGGTGAAGTCGGTCGAGAAGGCGATCCGCGAGGCCAATCTCGGCCTCAACCCGATGACCGAAGGCCAGCTTATCCGCATTCCGATGCCGCCGATGACCGAAGAGCGCCGCAAGGAGCTCTCCAAGGTCGCGAAGAACTACGCCGAGGCGGCGCGCGTTTCGGTGCGCAACGTCCGCCGCGACGGCATGGACGGGCTCAAGAACGCGCTCAAGGACGGCAAGCAGACCGAAGACGAGAACCGCAAGGCGCAGACCCAAGTCCAGACCCTGACCGACGAGTTCATCAAGAAGATCGATGAGCAACTCGCGGCCAAGGAAAAGGACATCATGGCCGTCTGATCGGCCGGCGCTTTCTCCAACCTCGAGGACGGCCGATGACCGCCGAGCCCCGCGCCGTTCCCCAACACGTCGCGATCATCATGGACGGCAACGGCCGCTGGGCGAAATCCCGCGGCCTGCCGCGCGTGGCGGGCCACAAGCGCGGCGCCGATGCCGTGCGCCGGGCGGTCAAGACGGCGGGCGAATTGGGCGTGCGCTATCTCACGCTGTTCGGCTTCTCGTCGGAGAACTGGAAGCGCCCGCTCGACGAAATCACCGACCTGATGGCGCTGCTGCGCAATTACCTGCGCTCGGAACTCGCCGAACTGCATGCGCAGGGCGTGCGCGTGCGCGTGATCGGCGATCGCGCGCGCTTGGCGCCCGACATCGTCACGCTGATCGAGCAAGCCGAGCGCACGACCGAAGCCAACACGAAGCTCGATTTCGTCATCGCGCTGTCCTACGGCGCCAGGGCCGAGATCGCGCGCGCGGCGCGCGCCCTCGCGCATGCCGCCAAGGCGGGCGAGATCGATCCCGAGATGATCGGCGAGGCCGATATCGCCAAGCATCTCTACACGTCCGACATTCCCGATCCCGATCTGTTGGTGCGCACGAGCGGCGAGAAGCGCATTTCGAATTTCCTGCTCTGGCAATCGGCCTATACCGAGTTCGTTTTCCTCGACGTGCTGTGGCCCGATTTCGACCGCGCCCATTTCGAGGCGGCGATCGCCGAATTCGGCAAACGCGACCGGCGCTACGGCGCCATCGTGGGATGAGTCCGCTGCGCAAACGGATCCTGTCCGGGATCGTGATGCTGATCCTGGCGCTGCTCGGTCTGTTTTCGGGGCGCGAAGCTTTCGAATTGATGCTGGCCTTGTGCGGCGCCGTTCTGGCTTGGGAATGGACGCGGCTGGTGGGCGAGGGGCGCTTCGGCGTGACCGGCCTTGCCATCGCCTTCGTCGTGCTGGCGGCTGGCGCGCTCGCGACCGACGAGCGTATCGCCCTTGCGATACTCGTGTGCTTCGCCGGGGCGATCGGGGTGTTTTTGGTGGCCGAGGGCGGCAAGCGCGGCCATCCGCGCTGGCTGGCGGCGGGCCCGGTCTATATCGGCTTGCCGATCGTGGCGCTGATCTGGCTGCGCGGCTACGACCTCGCCGGGCTCGAAACCATTCTCTGGCTGATGGCGTGCGTTTGGGCGACCGACACGGGCGCCTTCTTCGCCGGGCGCGGCATCGGCGGGCCCAAGCTCGCGCCCGCCTTGTCGCCCAATAAGACCTGGGCAGGGTTGATCGGCGGCATGACCTGCGCGGGGCTGGTGGCACCGTTTGCGAGCTGGCTGGCGCCGACCGGCCCGGCCGGCTGGCCGCTGGCCCTCGCCGGAATGGTGATCGCCGTGGTGGCGCAGGGCGGCGATCTGCTCGAATCTTTCGTGAAGCGCCATTTCGGGGTCAAGGACAGCGGTAAGCTGATCCCCGGCCATGGCGGATTGTTCGATCGCGTGGACGGGCTGCTGACGGCCGCTGCCGCCTTCGGCCTGTTCCAATGGGCGACCGGCGGGGCGGTGTTGGCATGGCGGTAAAGCGCGTCACCGTTCTGGGATCGACCGGCTCGGTCGGCCGCAGCACCGTCGATCTGCTGGCGCGCGCGCCGGACCGTTTCGCGGTCGAGGCATTGACCGCCAATCGCGATGCGAAGGCCCTGGCGGCCCAAGCGGTGACGCTGAAGGCCAAGCGCGCGGTCGTCGCCGATTCGGCCGTCTATGGCGATCTAAAGGCCGCCTTGGCCGGGACGGGGATCGAGGCCGCCGCCGGGCCGGACGCGGTCGTCGAGGCCGCCCAGCTGCCGGCCGATTGGGTCATGTCGTCGATCGTCGGGTCTGCGGGCTTGGCCCCCACGCTCGCCGCTATCCGCCAGGGCAAAACGATCGGCTTGGCGAACAAGGAGACGTTGATCTCCGCCGGGGCGCTGATGACCCAGGAAGTCGCCAAAGCGGGGGCGACGCTGATCCCGGTCGATAGCGAGCATTCGGCGATCTTCCAGGTCTTCGAACCGGCCCGGGCGGACAAGGTTGTCCGGCTGATCTTGACCGCCTCGGGCGGGCCGTTCCGCACCCGCACGCGCGATCAAATGCGCGACGTGACGCCCGAACAGGCGGTGGCGCATCCCAATTGGTCGATGGGGGCGAAGATCTCCGTCGACTCTGCAACTATGATGAACAAAGGCCTCGAAACCATTGAGGCGATGTTTCTTTTTCCCGTCGGTGCCGAGCGGATCGACGTCATCGTCCACCCCCAGTCGGTCGTTCATTCGATGGTCGAGTATGTCGACGGTTCGATCCTCGCCCAGCTCGGTACGCCCGATATGCGTACACCGATTGCGGTTGCGCTGGCATGGCCCGATCGGATGGCGGCGCCCGTGCCCCGACTGGATTTCAAGAAATCAGCGAACTTAACGTTTGAAGATCCTGATTTTGAAAGATTTCCTGCGCTTCGAGTGGCGCGGGACGTCTTGCGGGAAGGCGGGGCCGCACCTACATTGTTGAATGCGGCGAACGAGGTGGCGGTGGCTGCCTTCCTGGCGCGGCGGATCGGGTTTCTCGATATCGTCGCTTGCGTGGAGGCGGTTCTCGCCCAAGATCGCCCGGCCGCCCCCGGCGATCTTGATGCGGTTGCCCAGATCGACGAGGCCGCCCGTCGCAAGGCGGAAGAATGGATCAAGAAGGCAGGATAGTATTATGAATTTGTTGGATTATGCACTGCCGTTCTTGCTCGTTCTTTCGGTCCTGATCTTTTTCCACGAATTGGGACATTACTGGGTCGCCAAACGCTGCGGCGTGAAGGTCGAGGTGTTCTCGATCGGCTTCGGGCGCGAATTGTTGGGCTGGACCGACAAATCGGGCACGCGCTGGAAGGTCGCTTTGCTGCCGCTAGGCGGCTACGTGAAGATGTTCGGCGACGCCGACGCCGCCTCGACCCCGTCGGGCGAGGTTCGCGAGATGACCGCCGAGGAGCGCAAAGTCTCGTTCCATCACAAGACTCTTGCCCAGCGTGCTGCGGTTGTCGCGGCGGGGCCGGCGGCGAATTTCCTGCTGGCGATCGTCCTTTTCGCCGGCGTGTTCGCGTTCGTCGGCCAGCCTTTCACGCCGGCAAAGGTCGGCGGCGTGGTCGAAGATTCCGCCGCCGCGCGCGCCGGATTGCAGGAAGGCGACTTGATCGTCGCGATCAACGGGGCGGATATCGAGCGTTTCGAGGATATTCAACGGATCGTTCAGCTTAACCTCGACAAGCCTTTGAATATTCAGGTCGATCGTGGCGGCGTGCCAGTCGTTTTGAACGCCGTGCCGACGGTGATCCAAGAAACCGACCGGCTGGGCAACAATGTGCGCATCGCGCGCCTGGGTATTCGCGGCCAAGGCGTGGCCTTCAAGCGTCACAACCCGGCCGAGGCGGTGTGGCGGGCGACCGGAGAGGTCTGGAACCAGACCACCGGCACGCTGAAAGCACTCGGCCAAATCGTGTCCGGCAGCCGCGGGACCGAGGAACTGGGCGGGCCGATCCGCATCGCCCAGATGTCGGGCGAGGTGGCGCAAGGCGGAATCGCCAGCCTGATCGTGTTCATGGCGGTTCTGTCGGTCAATCTGGGGCTGATCAACCTGTTCCCGATCCCGATGCTCGACGGGGGGCATTTGGTGCTTTACGCGGCCGAAGCGGTACGCGGCAAACCCTTGCCCGAACGGGCCGTCGATTACGGTTTCCGGATCGGCTTCGCTTTGGTTATAACCCTCATGATTTTCGCGACTTGGAACGATCTCGTCCACACGGGCGCGGTGCGCTTTCTGGTCGGGCTGGTCTCCTGACCGGCCGCCCTCAACCCATCTCGTGATATTCGGTGGGGATTCGGGTAAGTAAGGATATGGCGGAGTCGTCAATTTGGCGGCTGCGACGGGCAGTTACGGTCTGGGAAGCTTCGGTTTAGGGCGGGTATACGGGTTCGCATGTCTGACGCGACTGAATTCGGCAGGAAGGCGAGCGGCATCAAGGCGCTGCGCGCCGCATGCGCCGTATTGGCGTTGACCGTGGCGTGCGCCGCACCGGCCGCCGCGCAATTCACCACGCGCCAAGGCATCGTGTCGGGCGCCGTCCAGGAAATCCGCATCGAAGGCACCCAGCGCATCGCGCCGGAAACCGTGCGCTCCTACGTCGCGATCCAGCCCGGCGACACGCTCGACGGCGAAAATCTCGACAAGGCGCTGAAGGCGCTGTTCGGCACCGGTCTTTTCGCCGACGTGACGTTGCGCCAGGAAGGCAACGCGCTGGTCGTGCGGGTGGTCGAGAACCCCATCGTCAATCGCATCGCGTTCGAAGGCAACAGCCGCATCAAGGACGAAACGCTGACCCCCGAAATGGGCTTGAAGCCGCGCACCGTGTTCACGCGCGCCAAGATCCAAGCGGACGTAAAGCGCCTGCAGGACATCTACCGCCGCACCGGCCGTTTCGCCGCGACGGTGGAGCCCAAGATCATTGAGCTGCCGCAAAACCGCGTCGACGTGGTTTACGAGATCGAGGAAGGCGCGATCACCGGCATCCAGCGCATCAATTTCGTCGGCAACAAGGAATTCGCCGACGGTTCGCTGCGCGAGCAGATCCAGACGCGCGAGAGCCGCTGGTGGCGCTTCCTGTCGAACGACGACGTGTACGATCCGGACCGTCTGTCCTACGACCGCGAATTGTTGCGCAAATACTATCTGTCCTACGGCTATGCCGATTTCCGCGTCGTCTCGGCGATTGCGGAATTGTCGCCGGACCGCGCGGGCTTCAACGTCACCTTCACGCTGGACGAGGGCGAGCGCTACCGCTTCGGCAAGATCGAGGTCATTTCGCAGATCCGCGATCTGAAGGCCGAGGACCTGATGCGCCAGGTCACCGCCTCGGAAGGTTCCTGGTACAACGCCGACAAAGTTGAAGGCTCGGTCAATGCGCTGACCGACTTCGCGAACTCGAAGGGCTTCGGCTTTGCCGACGTGCGCCCGCGCGTGACGCGCGACCGCGACGGCCGCACGATCGCGATCGTGTTCGAAGTTCAGGAAGGCCCGCGCGTCTATGTCGAGCGGGTGAACATCGTCGGCAACGTCCGCACGATCGACAAGGTCATCCGCCGCGAAATGCAGCTGGTCGAGGGCGACGCCCTCAACAACGCCAAGATCCGCCGTTCGCGCGAACGCATCCGCGCGCTGGGATATTTCGAGCGCGTCGACATCACGAACGCGCCCGGCGACGCGCCCGACAAGTCGGTCGTGAACGTCGAAGTGCAGGAAAAGTCGACGGGCGAAGTTTCGTTCGGCGTGGGTTACTCCTCGGCCGACGGCCCGTTGCTCGACACCTCGATCCGCGAGCGCAACCTGCTCGGCCGCGGCCAGGATATCCGCTTGGGCGGCACGCTTTCCGGCCGCCGCCAGCAGATCGATTTCTCGTTCACACAGCCCTATTTCCTCGATCGGGAAATGGCGGCCGGTATCGATATCTTCCGCCTGCAGCGCGACTATCAGCGCGAAGCGGGCTACGACTACCGCACGACCGGCGCCATTCCGCGCCTGACCTATCCGATCGCCGAATACCTGTCGCAGGAAGTGCGCTACACGATCCGCAACGACGAAGTCACCAATGTCGACGCGGGCGCTTCCAACATCGTCAAGGATGCCGCGGGCAACGTCGTGCTGTCGGGCTTCGGCCACACCACGACCTACGATCGCCGCGACGACCGCCAGGATCCGACCGACGGCTACTATCTGCGGCTGACCAACGATGTCGCGGGGGCTGGCGGCGACGCCAAGTTCCTGCGCTCGGGCGTATCGGCGGGCTTCTACTACCCGATCATTCCCGAATACGTGATCGCCCTGACCGGCGAGGTCGGCTACATCTTCGGCCTCTCCGACGATCGCGTGCGCCTGCAGCACCGCTACTTCCTGGGCGGCGACAATCTGCGCGGGTTCCGCACGCAAGGCGTGGGCCCGCGCGACCAGACGACCGGAAACGCGCTGGGCGGCAACAAATTCTATACCTCGACGGCCGAACTGCAGTTCCCGACCGGCCTGCCGAAGGAATTCGGTCTGCGCGGCGCGCTGTTCTCCGACGTCGGCAGCTTGTGGTCGATCGATCGCACGAAGCCCGGCAGCGCCAGCTACAATTCTGTCATTCAAGACAGCTCGGGCGTTCGTGCCAGCGTCGGCGCAGGCCTGATGTGGCGCTCGCCCTTCGGACCGATCCGCGTCAGTTTGGCCAGGGCGCTGATGAAAGAAGAATTCGACCGCACCGAACTGTTCCGTTTCCAGTTCGGCTCGCGGTTCTAGTCACCCAAGAGGATACCGATGTCGACGATCGCTTTTCGTGCGCGCGCCGCGCAACTCGCCGCCATGGCCGGTCTGGCTTTGGCGCTGGCCGCAGCTCCCGCCGCGGCGCAGCAACAGCAACAGCAGCGTCAGGCGCCCGCCCAACCGCGCCAAGCGCCCGCCGGTCCGGCGGCCGGCGGTGCGGCCCCCGCGCTGTCGACCGAATTGCCGCCCAAGGGCACGCAGATCGTGTTCTTCGACGTCGACGCCGTGATGCGCGCGTCGACGGCGATGCAGAACCTGAATTCGCAGGCCGAGCGTCAGCGCACGGCGTTGCAGAACGACGCCCAGCGCCAGGAAGGCGAGCTGCGCAAAGCCGAGGAGGAGCTGACCGGCCAGCGCAACGTGCTGTCGCAGGACGCATTCAATCAGCGCCGCCGCCAGTTCGAGGATCGCGTCGCCAACGCCCAGCAGCAGATCCAGACGCGCCGGCGCAATCTCGAGCAGGCGTATTCGGACGCGGCCGGCAAGGTTCAGCAGGCGCTGACTGAATCGGTCATCGAAGTGATGAACGAGCAGGAATATCAAATCGTCCTGCCGAACACCTTCATCTTCGTCGCGCGCTCGGCGCTCGACGTATCGGGCGAAGTCGCGCGGCGTTTGAACCGCCGTATCCCGACCGCCACGATGGGCAACTGACGCGCGCCGCCCCCAGGGCACGCCCGCGTCCGCGACGATCATGGCCGATAGGCGCTTCCATCCTTGGGCGGGGCGCCTGTCTCTCGGGCGCTTGATCGAGATTTCCGGCGCCGCGGCGCCGGACGGCGCCGATCTTGCGCGCGAATTCGACGGCGTGGCGTCGCTCTCCGACGCCGGGCCCGCGCATGTCTCGTTCCTCGACAACAAGCGCTATCTCGCCGAGCTCGCCGCGACCAACGCCGGCGCGGTGCTGCTGCATCCCGCACTTGCTTCGCGCGCGCCTTCGCGCACGCTGGCGCTGACCACGCGCGCGGCATACGCCGCCTATGCGCGTATCGCCGCCGCGTTCCATCCCAGACCGGCCGCCGCCCCCGGCATCCATCCGACCGCTTTCGTCGATCCGACTGCGAAGCTAGGCGACGGCACCAGCGTCGGGCCCAACGCCGTGATTCTGGCGGGCGCCAAGATCGGGGCGGGTTGCGCGATCGGCCCCAATGCAACGATCGGCGAAGCGGTGGAATTGGGCGACGGCTCGACGGTCGGCGCCAACGCGTCGATCAGCCATGCGGTGATCGGCCGTCAGGTCGCGATCTATCCGGGCTGCCGCATTGGGCAGGACGGGTTCGGCTTCGCGATCGAGCCGACGGGTTTCGTGAAGGTGCCGCAGCTCGGCATCGTGCGCATCGGCGACAAATGCGAGATCGGCGCCAATACCTGCATCGATCGCGGCAGCGCCTCCGACACCGTGATCGGACCGGGCACCTGGATAGACAACCTGGTCCAGATCGGGCACAACGTGAAAATCGGCAAGGCCAGCGTGATCGTGTCGCAAGTCGGCATCTCCGGCTCGACCGAGCTGGGCGATCAGGTGATGGTCGGCGGGCAAGGGGGCATCGCGGGCCATCTCAAGATTGGCGACGGGGCGCGCGTCGCCGCGCAAGCGGGCGTGGCGCGCAACATTCCGGCCGGCGGCGCCGTCGGCGGATCGCCGGCGGTTCCGATCGGCGAGTGGCGCCGCCAAGCTGCCAAATTGCGCCAGCTCGTCAAACGCGAGACCGGCGACGCAAGCGAAGACGGAAGAGAAGAATGAACGAACAGACCCCGCCGCAAGCCGCGACCGCCGGCGAGACGATCGAAATCGACCGTATCGTCGATATGATCCCGCATCGCTATCCGTTCCTGATGATCGACAAGGTTGTCGAGGTGAAGTCGGACGAAAGCGCGGTCGGCGTCAAGAACGTCACGATCAACGAGTATTTCTTCCAAGGCCATTTCCCCGGCCATCCGGTGATGCCGGGCGTGCTGATCGTCGAAGCGATGGCGCAGACGGCCGGCGTGCTGGTCGTGCATACGCTGGGGCCGAGCGCCGAAGGCAAGCTCGTCTATTTCATGGGGATCGACGAAGCGCGCTTCCGCAAGCCCGTGGGCCCCGGCGACCAGCTGCGTATCCTCGTCACCAAGGATCGCTCGCGCGGCATGGTGTGGCGCTTCCAAGGCGTCGCCACCGTCGACGGCCAGCGCGTCGCGGAAGCGACGTTCTCGGCGATGATCCGGGACCGGTGATGGACGACGCGCCCCAGACAGCGGTTTCGATCCATCCGACGGCGATCGTCGAGCCGGGCGCCCAACTCGGGCCCGGCGTCAAAATCGGTCCCTACAGCATCGTCGGCCCCAACGTGAAGCTGGGCGCGGACGTCGAACTCATCAGCCATGCCGTCGTGGCCGGCCATACCGAGATCGGCGCGCGCGTCGTCATCCATCCGTTCGCGGCGGTGGGCCAGCCGCCGCAGGACCGCAAATACAAGGGCGAGCCCACGCGCCTCGTCGTCGGCGCCGACACGATCATCCGCGAACACGTGACGATGCATCCCGGCACGGCGGGCGGCACGTCGCTGACGACGGTGGGCGCGAATTGCCTGATCATGGTCGGCGCCCATGTCGCGCATGATTGCCGCGTCAACGACGGCGTCGTGCTGGTCAACAACGCCACGCTCGGCGGCCATGTCGAAGTCGGCGAGTACGCGATCGTCGGCGGTAACTCGGCCGTGCACCAATTCGTGCGTATCGGCAAATACGCGATGATCGGCGGCATGACCGGCGTCGAGGGCGACGTCATCCCCTACGGCATGGTCACCGGCGATCGCGCGCGCCTCCAAGGCCTCAACATCGTCGGCTTGAAGCGCCGCGGTTTCAGCCGCGATCAGATCCACGATCTGCGCACCGCCTATCGCCTGTTGTTCGCGCAGGAAGGCACGTTGGCCGAGCGTTTGGACGACGCGACCAAGCTGCACGCGCATGTGGCGCCGGTGATGGATATCGTCGAGTTCATCCGCACCGCCAACAACCGTTCGCTGTGCCTGCCCAAGGCCGACGGGGCGGCGTGAGCCGCCGATGACGCCGACCTCTCCGCCGAAGATCGGATTGATCGCCAGCGGGGGCCGCCTTCCGGAGCTTTTGTGCGAAGCGCGGCCGGACATGTTCGTGCTGGGCCTCGAAGGCTCGGTCGATCCCAAACTCGCCGATCTGATTTTGCCCGTCGGCAAAGCGGGCGCCATTTTCGCGGCGTTGCGCCAAGCGGGCTGCACGCATGTCGGCATGGCCGGTTTGTTCCTGCGGCCGTCTTTCGCGGGGCTCCGGCTCGACTGGACAGGGTTTCGCGTGCTGCTGCGCCTGCTGCCCGTGTGGGGCGGCGATGCGTCGTTGCTCGCGCGCGTGCTCGCGGAAGTGGAGCGCGCGGGTTTCAAGGTGATGGGCGTGCCGGAATTGCGCCCCGACCTTCTGGCGACGGCGGGCGCTTACGGGCGCGAGACACCGACGGATAAGGAACGTGGCGATATCGACGCGGGCTTCGCGGCGGCGAAGGCGCTGGGCCGGACCGAGCGCGGCCAAGCCGTGCTGGTGCGCGACGGCGAAGTGCGCGCCAAGGAAGGACGCGGCGGCACGACGGCGCTGATCCGCAACGCGCCCTTGCCGGGCGGCATTTTGGTGAAGGCGGCCATGCCGGGCCAGGACCGGCGCGTCGATCTGCCGACGATCGGCCTCGACACGATCGACCAGGCCAAGCGCGCGGGCTTGCGCGGCATCGCGGTGGAGGCGGGGGCGGCGATCGTCATGGATCGCGACGCGATGGCCAAGGCCGCCGACGCCGCGGGCATCTTCGTCTATGGCGTCACGCCATGACCGGCAGGCTGGTCTTCCTCGTTGCGGCCGAACCGTCGGGTGACAATCTCGGCGCAAAGCTGATGGCGAGTTTGCGCAAGCAAGATCCGTCGTTGCGTTTCGCCGGCATCGGCGGCGAACGCATGGCGGCCGAAGGTCTGGAAACGCTGTTCCCGATCGGCGATCTGTCGGTGATGGGGTTCGTCGAGGTGCTGCCGAAGCTGCCGGTCATTCTCGACCGGCTGAAGCGCACGGCGGCCGCGATCCGCGAAGCCAAGCCCGACATCGTCGTACTGATCGACGCGCCGAGTTTCGGTTTGCGCGTCGCCGATCGCGTGCGCGACACGGGTGTCGCGATCGTCCAATACGTGGCGCCGCAGCTTTGGGCGTGGCGTCCGGGCCGCGCGAAAAAGTTGAAGCGCCGCGTCGACGCCATCCTCGCGCTGTTCCCGTTCGAGCCGGATTTCTTCGCCACGCTGGACTTGAAGGCGATCTATGTCGGCCATCCGTCCATCGAAGCCTTGCCGCAGCCAGGCGCGCGCGACGCCTTCCGCGCGGCGCATGGTATTGCGGCCGACGATCTGGTGATCGAGGTATTGCCCGGCAGCCGGCGCGGCGTGTTCAACCGTATGGCGCCGATTTTCGGCGACGCGTTGCGCCGGTTCGCGCAAGGCCGCAAAGCGCCGGTGTTCCTGCTGCCCTATGTCGCCAATACCGACGCGCTGTCGGCGGAATTCGCCAAGACGCTGCCCGGCCGCGTTGTGCGCGTGAATTCGCCCGACGACAAGCGCGCGGCGATGGCGGCGGCGGACGCGGCGCTGAGCATCTCGGGCACGTCGGTTTTGGAGCTCGCGGTCGCGCGTTTGCCGGTCGCCGTCGGGCACAAGGTCAACGCGCTTTCCGCTTTCCTCGCGCGAAGGCTGATCAAGGTGACGCATGTCACGCCGCCGAATTTGATCGCGGGCCGCGAGATATTGCCCGAGCGTTTGCAGGAAGCTTGCACGCCCGAAACGCTGGCCGCCGATCTCGCGCGCCTTATCGACGACAAGGAATTCGCCGCGGCGATGCGCGCCGAATTCGATGCGGTTTGCGCGAAGCTCGGCGAAGGCGAGATCCGAAAGGGGATTTATCCGTCGGATCGCGCCGCTTCGGCCGTGCTGGAGATTCTTAGCCGTAGGTCTTGAGGATGCGTTCGCGGTGGGCGCGCGTCGCTTCTTCGATCTTCAGCGCGACGTCCAGCGCCTGAAGCCCGGCGCGCCCGTCGACCAGCGGCTTGTGCTTGCCTTGCACGGCGCCCAGGAAATTTTCGATCTCGGCGGCCAGATCGTCGCCGTCGGCGTATTCGCGCTCGATGCGCTCGACCGGCGGCAGGCCCGGCGCCCAAGGCTCGCCGTCGCCCCGGCGCATCGCGGCGAACCGCCGGTTTTGCAGATCGATGCTGACATAGGATTCGCGGCCGAAAAGGCGCATCCGCCGTTCGGTCGTCCGGCTCACGCGGCTCGCGGTGATGTTGGCCACGCATCCCGACGCGAAGCCGAGGCGCACATTCGCGATATCCTCCTCGTCCGTCACGACCGGCGTGCCGATCGCATGGATCGTTTCGACCGGCGAATTCGCGAAGGCGAGGACGAGGTCGATATCGTGGATCATCAGATCGAGCACGACCGATACGTCGAGCGCGCGCGGCTTGAACGGATGGATGCGCACGCTTTCGATGTAAAGCGGCGTGCCGACGAACTCGGCCGCTTCCAGCCGTTCCAGCAGGAAGCGCTGGAGATGCCCGACCTGCAGCACCACGTTGCGCCGGTCGGCGAGCGCCACGAGGGCGGCCCCTTGTTCCACCGTCTCGGCGATCGGCTTTTCGATCAGCACATGGATGCCGGAATCGATCAGGTCGCGCGCGACGTCGTGATGCAGCACCGTGGGTACGACGACCGACACCGCGTCGACCTTGCCGATCAATTCGCGATGATCGGCGAAGGCGGCGACGCCGTATTTGCCGGCGACGGTTTCGCGTGTGCCCGGATCGGCGTCGACGACGCCGACGAATTGCGAGAGCGGCGACTTGGCGTATTTGTCGGCGTGGTAACGGCCGAAATGGCCTGTGCCGATCACGGCGGTCCTGACTTTATCCATGGCGCCGTCCTACAGCGTTTCGGGGGCTGGCGCAAAGCCCCGCGACGCGCCATTCTGCCGCCCTTCCAAGGGAGCCTGGACGCGATGACCGAATTCCGAATGCTGCATACGATGATACGCGTGTTCGACCTGGACAAGTCGATCGCCTTCTATTGCGACAAGCTGGGCATGAAGTTGCTGCGCCGGAAGGATTTTCCGGACGGCAAATTCACGCTGGCGTTCGTCGGCTATGGCGACGAGGCGACGAACACGGTGATCGAGCTCACCCATAATTGGGACCACGCGTCCTATAATCTGGGCGATGGCTTCGGCCATATCGCGCTGGGCGTGAAGGATATCTACGGCGTGTGCAAATCGCTGGGCGAATCGGGCGTCAAAATCACCCGCCCGCCGGGACCGATGAAGCACGGTACGACCGTGATCGCCTTCATCGAAGATCCGGACGGCTACAAGATCGAATTGATCGAAAAGTAAGGGAACCGGCGCCGGTCCCCTGCGCGGGGACCGGCCAAAGCCGGTCTCAGACGCCCGCTTTGAGGGCGAAAACGCCGAACGCGATCAAGAACATCGCGAAGCCGGCCCAACGCGCGATGCGCGCCAAACCGGGCTGGTTGTCGTTGGCGGCGGGGGGCAAACGGCGGCGGCCCAGCATCGACCCGAGGCGGGCGGCGGGCACGAATTCGACGCGTTCCTGACGTTTGGCGTTCAACACGGCATTCCTCCCGGGGGAAACCCCGGCCCGCGTTGTTCGCGGGCTCGGGGTGTTCGTAGCTCGGTTAGGCGCGTTTGTCGAGCGGCACGAAGGGACGGTGCGCCGGGCCGGTATACAGCTGGCGCGGGCGGCCGATCTTCTGTTCCGGGTCCTCGATCATCTCGTTCCACTGGGCGATCCAGCCCACGGTGCGGGCCAGCGCGAACAGCGCCGTGAACATGGCGGTCGGGAAGCCCATCGCCTTCAGAATGATGCCCGAATAGAAATCGACGTTCGGGTAGAGCTTCTTCGAGACGAAGTACTCGTCCTGCAACGCGATACGCTCCAGTTCGACCGCGATGTCGAGCAGCGGATCGTTCTTGATCCCGAGTTCGCCCAGCACTTCCTGGCAGGTCTTGGCCATCACCTTGGCGCGCGGATCATAGTTCTTGTACACGCGGTGCCCGAAGCCCATCAGGCGCACGCCTTCGTTCTTATCCTTCACGCGCTTGATGAATTCGGGGATGCGGTCCTTGTGGCCGATCTCCGCCAGCATCTTCAAGACGGCTTCGTTCGCACCGCCATGCGCCGGGCCCCACAACGTGGCGATGCCCGCCGCGATGCACGCGAACGGATTGGCGCCCGACGAGCCCGACAGACGCACGGTCGAGGTCGACGCGTTCTGCTCGTGGTCGGCGTGCAGGATGAAGATGCGGTCCATCGCCTTGGCGAGGACGGGATTGACCTTATAGGGCTCGCACGGCACGCCGAAGGTCATCTGCAGGAAGTTGTCGGCGTAGGCCAGATTGTTCTGCGGATACATGAACGGCTGGCCGATCGAGTATTTGTAGGCCATCGCCGCGATGGTCGGCATTTTCGCGATCAGGCGGTACGACGCGATCATCCGCTGATGCGGGTCCGCGATGTCCAGGCTGTCGTGATAGAAGGCCGACAGCGCGCCGACCACGCCGCACATCACCGCCATCGGGTGCGCGTCGCGGCGGAAGCCCGAGAAGAAGCGGTTGATCTGCTCGTGCAACATCGTGTGCAGCGTGATGTCGCGGTTGAACTTGGTCTTCTCGGCCGCGCTGGGCAGCTCGCCCTTCAGGATCAGATAGGCGACTTCCATGAAGTCGCTGTGTTCGGCGAGATCCTCGATCGCGTAGCCGCGATGCAGCAGCACACCCTTGTCGCCGTCGATATAGGTGATCGCCGATTTGCAAGCGCCGGTCGAGGTGTAGCCCGGATCGTAGGTGAAGTAGCCGGTGTCCGTGTAGAGCTTGCGAACGTCGATAACGTCGGGGCCCACGCTGCCCGACAGGACAGGGAATTGATACTCTTTCCCGGTGGCTTTGTCGGTCATTGTCACGGATTTCGACATGCGGGTCCCCTCGATTTGCTGGAGTGCGGAGCGCGGAATTCGCCCCTCGTCGGAAGCCCTGACGGGCTCCCATTTCGGCCCGGACGGGCCTCGGTATTTCGCAGTTGCGGCATTGGAGCCTAGCCGCCCGATTTTGGCAAGGGCAGGGTGATGATATCCCGGCCTTCACCCCTGCCGTTACCGCCGGGCGGCTATGCTGCTAACGCGTCATCGATACGGCCCAGGGTCTCGTCTTTGCCCAAAATCGCCATGACCTCGAAAATCGGCGGCGACGTGGCTTGGCCGGTCAAGGCACCGCGCAGCGGCTGGGCGAGCAGTCCGAGCTTCGCGCCCTCCGCTTCCGCCGCTTTGCGGAAGGTTTCCTCGAGGAACGCGGCATTCCATTCCGCCGCCTGCGCCAACAGGTCGCGGCCCTTGGCGAGATTGGCTTTCGCGTCGCCGGCGAGCAGCTTCTTGGCGCCGTCGTCGAGGGCGAGGGGACGGCTGCGCACGTAGAACGTCGCCGCTTTGGCGAGTTCGAGCAGCGTCTTGGCGCGCGCTTTCAGTCCGCCCATCCCGGCGATCAGTCGCGCCTTGGCTGCCGGCGAGATTGCGATGCCAGCTTCCTTCTCGATCAACGGCGCGGCGTGGCCGAACAGAACGTCGTCGGCGGTCTCGCGCATGTAATGGCCGTTGAGATTGTCGAGCTTCTTGAAATCGAAGCGCGAGGCCGAGCGGCCGACCGCGTCGATATCGAACCACTCGATCGCTTTCGCGGTCGAAATGATCTCTTCGTCGCCATGCGCCCAGCCCAGACGCAGCAGATAGTTGCGCATCGCTTCGGGCAGGTAGCCCATGTCGCGATAGGCGTCGACCGCCAGCGCGCCGTGGCGCTTGGACAGCTTCGCGCCGTCGGCGCCATGGATCAGCGGGATATGGGCATAGACGGGTACGGGCCAGCCCAAACGCTCGATCAGCTGCATCTGGCGCGCGGCGTTGTTCAGATGGTCGTCGCCGCGGATGACGTGGGTGACGCCCATGTCGTAATCGTCGACGACGACCGACAGCATGTAGGTCGGCGTGCCGTCGGCGCGCAGCAGAATCATGTCGTCGAGCTGATCATTGCCGATCGTCACGTCGCCCTGCACGCGGTCGCGGATCACGGTCACGCCGTCTTGGCGCGCCTTCAAGCGCACGACCGGCTTCACGCCTTCGGGCGCATCCTTCGGGTCGCGGTCGCGCCAGCGCCCGTCATAGCGGATCGGCTTGCTGGCGGCCTTCTGTGCGGCGCGCATATCGTCGAGTTCTTGCGGGCTCGCATAGCAATAATAGGCGCCGCCCGAGGCGAGCAATTGGTTGGCGACTTCCGCATGGCGATTCATGCGCGCGAATTGGTGGACGACCTCGCCATCCCAATCGAGGCCGAGCCATTTCATGCCGTCGAGAATGGCGGCGGTCGCTTCGGGCGTGGAGCGCGCGCGGTCCGTATCCTCGATGCGCAGGCGGAACGTGCCGCCGAAACGTTTGGCATAGAGCCAGTTGAACAACGCGGTCCGCGCACCCCCGATATGCAGATAGCCGGTGGGGGACGGTGCGAAACGGCAGACGATCTTGTCGCTCATCGGAAAACCGTATTAAATCCAAAACTTGAGATAGGCGGGGCGGACCGCCGGGACCTGCCCGGCGCGGCCACTGCCTAGCACATGGCCCCGCCCCATGCATCGTTTCGATCCGCCCGATGCCCTTGCGCCGCCCGCAAGGATGGACGGGCTTGCGGGGTTCGTCCTTCGTACCGGCGAAGCGATGCGCGGCCGTCTGGTGCTGTGGCTGCCGGTCGCGTTCGGCGCCGGCATCGGTTTCTATTTCGCGCTGCCGGTTGAGCCGGCGTTTTGGATCGCGCCCGGCTTCGCGGCCATGGCGCTGGCCTTCCTGATTCTCGGCCGCACGGTCGGATCCGTGCGCGTTCTGGCGGCGGCCCTGCTGGCCGCGAGCTTGGGTTTCGCGATGGCGCAGTTCCGGGCGCAGGATGTCGCCGCCCCGGTGATCGATAAGCGTATCGGTCCCGTCGCCATCGAAGGCCGCGTGGTCGAGATCGCGCTACGCCCCGAGGGTACACGCGTCACGCTCGATCGACTGTCGATCGCAAGCCTCGATCCGGCGGCGACGCCGGAGACAGTGCGCTTGCGCATCGATGCGAAGCTCGGTGCCTTCGCGCCCGGCGACGACATCCGCGTGTCGCGCGCCTTCCTGATGCCGCCGCCGGGGCCAAGTGCGCCCGGCGCGTTCGACTTCACGCGCCAAGCCTGGTTCGAGCGCTTGGGCGGTGTCGGTTACGCGCTCGACGCCCCTGTCGTGGTTGCGCAGGCACCCGTTTCGGCGCCGATGCAAACGCTCGCGCGGTGGCGGGCAGAGGCCGCGCGCCGCATCCTCGACACGCTGCCGCCGCCCGCCGGGCCGATCGCCGCAGCGTTGATCGCGGGCGAGCAGGGCGCCGTGCCGCAGGATGCGCTCGAAGCCTTCCGCGATTCAGGGCTCCAGCACATTCTGTCGATCTCGGGCCTGCATATCGGCATGGTCGCGGGCATTGTGTTCTTCGCGATCCGCTTGCTGCTCGCCTTCGTGCCGGCGGTGGCACTCGGCACCGACACCAAGAAGATCGCGGCGCTCGGCGCGCTGGCGGCGATCACGTTCTATACGTTCTTCGCGGTGGCGAGCGTGCCGACGACGCGCTCCTGGCTGATGACCGGCATCGTGCTGCTCGCTTTGTTGATCGACCGAACGGCGATCACCTTGCGCTTGGTCGCCTGGGCCGCCGCCGCAATCCTCGCTTTCCGGCCCGAAAGCCTGCTGAGCGCCTCGTTCCAAATGTCGTTCGGCGCGGTCGTGGCGCTCGTCGCCGCGTGGGAAGCGTCGCGCGACACGTTCCAGCGCTGGCGCGCCGATCGGCGCTGGACTCGGCGCGCGTTGGTTTGGTTCGCGGGCGCCACGATGACCTCGGTCGTCGCGGGCTTCGCCAGCGCGCCCTTCGCGCTTTACCATTTCAATCGCTTCGCGGCGTTCGGCTTGCTCGCGAATTTTCTGGGCGTGCCGCTGACCGGCTTGTGGATCATGCCCTGGGCGATCGTCGCGGGATTGCTCTTTCCCTTCGGTCTCGAATCCTGGGCGCTGATCCCGATGGGCTGGGGCATCGACCGCCTGCTCGACATCGCGCGCTGGGTCGCGGGGCTCGACGGCGCGGTCGCGTTGTTCCCGGCGATGCCGCTTTGGGGCATGGCGCTGGCCGCGTTCGGCGGTTTGTGGCTGTGCCTGTGGACCGGCCGCATAAGGCTTGCGGGCGCACCCGCCGTGATCGCGGGATTGATGTCGCTCGGTACGGTCGAACCGCCGCATATCCTCGTTTCCGGCGACGGGCGCTTGATGGCGGTGCGCGACGAGGCGGGGCGTTTGATGCTGTCGCGCCCGCGTGGCGGCGGCTTCGCGCGCGAGACCTGGCTGCGCCGCGACGGCGAGATCGACGAAGGAATCGAGTCCTGGCCGCGCATCGGCAAATCGATCGACGGGCGGCTCGATTGCGCGGTCACGCATTGCGTCTATCGCGCGAACGGCGCCACGGTGGCGCTGGTGCGCCAGCCGCGCGCTTTGCCGATCGCGTGCCGCGAGACGGATCTGACGATCGCGCCCGTGGCGCTCTACGCGACCTGCCGGCGAATGACCGGGCGCGCGATCGACCGGATGGATCTGCTGGCCGACGGCGCGCACGCGATTTGGATCAAGGACGGCGCGTTGCGGATCGAAACCGTACGCGAGTGGCGCGGGGCACGGCCGTGGGTTTCGCCGCCGCGCCCGCGCGAGCCCGAGTTTAGGCGCTGAAAACGAAAAACCCCGGGGTTTCCCCCAGGGTTTTCCGGCCCATCGGAAAGGCTAAGGAGTCGGCGGCGCTAACCGTCGAACTTGCGCACCAGTGCGACCATCTTGCCCTGCACGCGCACGCGGTCAGGCCCGAAGATGCGGGTTTCGTAGTTCTTGTTCGCCGGTTCCAGCGCGATCGAAGCGCCCCGGCGGCGGAAACGCTTCAGCGTCACTTCCTGTTCGTCGATCAGCGCCACGACGATCTGGCCGTTATCGGCCGTCTCGGCCTTTTGGATGATGACCGTGTCGCCGTCCAGAATGCCCGCTTCGATCATCGAATCGCCGGCGACTTCCAGCGCGAAATGATCGCCCCTGCCCAGTAGCGACGGCGGCACGTCGATGGCGTTGGACGTATCGCGCACCGCTTCGATCGGCAACCCGGCGGCGATGCGGCCATAGAGCGGCAGCTTCACCACTTCGTTGGCGTTGGCCACGGCGGCACCGCCCAGCGGCATCTTGCCGTCGCCGCGAATGATCTGCGGGCGGAAGCCGCGCGCGGCGGCGGCTTCGGCCGCCGGCATCGCGGCGTTCGACGCGGGCTTGACGCCTTGCGCGGCCAGATTGTCGGGCAGGCGCACGACTTCCAGCGCACGCGCGCGATGGGGCAGGCGGCGGATGAAGCCGCGTTCCTCAAGCCCCGTGATCAGGCGATGGATGCCCGACTTGGATTTGAGACCCAGCGCATCCTTCATCTCGTCGAACGAGGGCGGAACGCCGATCTCGGTCAGGCGCTGATTGATCAGCAGCAGCAATTCGTATTGTTTGCGCGTCAGCATGGTTCGCCCTCGCTTCGCGGGCCCGCCCGGAACGGGGCGGACAGGGTTGATCGGGGTCCGGCGGGACACCCGGGCCGACTGCACTAAAAAGCGCCACCGATGGGGTGTCTCGGCGCATCTCCCGACAACATGTCGAAAACAGAGATGCAACGGACTACGAATGTTCTAGTTCGGTTCGTTTCTCGGGTCAAGCCTTATCCACAACCGAAAATCAGGCCAAGGGGAGAACGGCGATGGAATCGCCCGCTTTGGCGGCAGGGGCGCCCGCCGGGCGAATCGCCAACGCATCGGCCCGGGCGAGGACCGAAATCATCGAACTGTCCTGCTTCTCGAAAGGCGTGACGATCAGATTGCCGCCCGCGTCGCGCGCCAAAGTCGAGCGCAGATAATCCTCGCGCCGGTCGTTGGCGGCGAGATCGCGGCCGAGTTTCGCGGCCATTGGCTGCGGCAACACATCCGCCTTGCCGAGCAGCTTGGCGATGGCGGGGCCGAGGAACAGATGCGCGCAGACAAAGCCCGACACCGGATTGCCGGGAAGCCCGAGCAGCGGGATCGCGCCGAGCTTGCCGAACATCAGCGGTTTGCCGGGGCGCATCGCGATCTGCCAGAAATCGAGCGACAAGCCTTCTTCGCCAAGCGCCGAGCGCACGAGATCGTGTTCGCCGACCGAGGCGCCACCCGAGGTGACGAGCAGATCGGCGCCGGCGGCCCCGCGCGCGAGTTCCTTCAGCGCCGCCGGATCGTCGGGCGCGATCGGCAGTATGATCGGCTCGCCGCCGGCCCGGCGCACGAAGGCCGCGAGCGACGGGCCGTTCGACGAAACGATCTGGCCCTTTTTCGGCATCGTGCCGGGCAGCACGATTTCGTCGCCGGTCGCGAGAATGGCGACGCGGGGACGGCGGCGCACCGACAGCCACGCATGGTTCGATGCGGCCGCCAAACCGATATGGCGCGGATCGAGCGTCGTCCCTTCGCGCAGCACGACGTCGCCCTCGCGGAAATCGAGCCCGGCGGGACGCACATAGGTGCCGCGCTTCACGCTTTCCTTCGGGCGGACGATGCCGTCGCTTTCCTCGGCGTCCTCTTGAATCAAAATCGTGTCGGCGCCTTCGGGCACTTCGCCGCCGGTGAAGATGCGCACGCATTCGCCCGCACCCACCTTGCCGTCGAACGGATGGCCGGCGGGCGCTTGGCCGATGCGCTTGAGCGATGCGGGCAGCGACGCGATGTCGGCGGCCCGCACGGCGTAGCCGTCCATCGCCGAAACGGGAGCAGGCGGCTGCGTGAGGCGCGCGCGAACGTCTTCGGCGAGCGTGCGGCCCAGTGCAGCGTCGAGGCCGATCGTCTCCGCGCCGATCGCGCGGAGACCGGCAAGGATGCGTTGCTGGGCTTCCGCGACCGGGATCATGCCTGTTCGAACGTGCCGGATTTGCCTCCGGTCTTGCGTACCAAGCGGACATTCTCGATACGCATGCCGCGATCGATCGCTTTGACCATGTCGTAGACGGTCAGCGCCGCGGCCGAAACGGCGGTCAGCGCTTCCATCTCCACGCCCGTCTGGCCCGTGACCTTCACCCGCGCTTCGATCTCGACCGCGTTCTCGGCTTCGTTGGGCGAAAGCTCGACCTTCACCGACGACAGCAGCAGCGTGTGGCACAGCGGGATCAATTCATGCGTCTTCTTTGCGGCCATGATGCCCGCAACCTGGGCGATCGCCAGCACGTCGCCCTTCTTGATCCGCCGGCCGACGATTTCCTTCAGCGTCGCGGCATCCATCACGACGCGACCGCGCGCGACGGCTTCGCGTTCCGTCGCATCCTTGGCCGACACGTCGACCATGACGGCGTTGCCCGACGCGTCGAAATGCGTGAGCTTGCTCATCCGATCAGCGCCTTCGTCGCGGCGGTGACGTCGTCCTGCAGCATCAGGCTTTCGCCGACCAGGAAGGCGCCCGCACCGGCTTTCGTCAGCCGGCCGATATCCGCGCGGGTTTTGATCCCGCTTTCGGCGACCAGCAGGCGATCCTTCGGCGCCATCGGCGCCAAACGCTCGAATGTCGCCAGATCGACCTTCAGCGTTTTGAGATTGCGGTTGTTGACGCCCAGCATCGTCACCGTGCCGCCGGGGCCGGTGGCGGGCAGCTTCAACGCGCGCGCCATTTCTTCCTCGTCGTGCACTTCGGCGAGAACATCCATGCCGCGCGTCAATGCGAGCTCGCAAAGGTCCTGCACGGTGCAATCGTCCAAACAGGCGAGGATCAGCAGAATGCAATCCGCCCCCAGCGCGCGGCTTTCCTCGATCTGGTATTCGCCGAGCATGAAATCCTTGCGCAAGGCGGGCAGGGGAACCGCGTCGCGGGCGGCGACGAGATACGCATCCTCGCCCTGGAAATACGGCTTGTCGGTCAGCACCGACAGGCACGACGCGCCGCCATCGCGATAGCTGCGCGCCAGTTTCGGCGGATCGAAATCCGGGCGGATCAAACCTTTCGACGGCGAGGCCTTTTTGATCTCCGCGATCAACGGCACCGCGCCGCGCGTCTTGGCCGCGCGCAAGGCGTTGGCGAAACCGCGCGGCGGCGGCAATTTCTCGGCCTGCGCGCGCAAGCGCTCGACCGGCACGCGCAGCTTGCGTTTGCCGACCTCGATGGCCGTGTCCGCGCAGATTTTCGCCAGCACGTCGTCCATATCAGGCGGCCGAACGGTTGGTGATTTCGATCAGCGATTCCAGCGCGCGTTTCGCGGCACCGG
>PVXE01000011.1 GCA_014444615.1 Tagaea sp. CACIAM 22H2
CCTCGGGGTGACCGAAGAACCAGAACAGGTGCAGGAACAGGATCGGGTCGCCGCCGCCCGCCGGTTCGAAGAAATGCGTGCCGAAATTGCGGTCGGTCAGCAGCATGGTGATCGCACCCGCGAGCACGGGCAGCGACAGCACCAGCAGGAACGCCGTCAGCAGCATCGCCCACAGGAACAGCGGCATGCGATGGATCGTCATGCCGGGGGCGCGCATGTTGAAGATGGTGGTGATGAAGTTGATGGCGCCCAGGATCGAGGCGGCACCCGCGACGTGAAGCGACAGGATCGCCATGTCCATCGCCGGGCCCGGGTGATACTGCGCGTTCGACAGCGGCGGATAGATCGTCCAGCCCACGCCCGCACCGCCGCCCAGAACGGCCGAGCCGATCAGCAGCAGGAAGGCGGGCGGCATCAGCCAGAACGAGATGTTGTTCATGCGCGGGAACGCCATGTCGGGCGCGCCGCACATCATCGGGATAAACCAGTTGCCGAAGCCGCCGATCAGGGCCGGCATGACGACGAAGAACACCATGATCAGGCCGTGGGCGGTGATCACCATGTTCCACTGGTGGCCATCGGCCATCCATTGCATGCCCGGCTGCTGGAGCTCCAAGCGCATCCACACCGAGAAGGCGCCGCCGATCAGACCCGCGAGCACCGAGAACACGAGGTACATCGTGCCGATGTCCTTGTGGTTCGTCGAATAGACCCAGCGCCGCCAGCCGTGCGGCGTGTGGTCATGGTGATCGTCGTGCCCGTGGGCGTGAGAAGCGTGATCGTGGGTGGCGCTCATGATTCGAGTCCTTCAGGAGAGCTCAGCGGGCGGCGTTGGGGGCTTGGGCCGTCAGCGAGCCCGTTTCCATCATGCGGATTTCGGCGACCGACAGCGGGGCCGAACCGTCTTGGGCGAAGCGCTTCTTGGCTTCCTCGACCCAGCGGTCGAACGTCGCCTTGTCCACGGCCTCGATCGCGACGGGCATGAACGCGTGGTTCACGCCGCAGATCTGGTTGCACTGGCCGTAATAGACGCCGGGGCGATCGACCTGCATCCAGGTTTCGTTGATGCGGCCGGGCATCGCGTATTTCTGCACGCCCAGCGCCGGCAGGAACCAGGAATGGATGACGTCCGAGCCGTGGATCAACACGCGCACGCGCGCGCCGACCGGCACGACGACGCGGTTGTCGACTTCCAGCAAGCGCGGCTGGCCAGGCTTCAGGTCGCTGTCCTGGACCATGTAGCTGTCGAACTGGAAGCCGCCCTGGTCGGGATATTCGTAGTTCCAGTACCACTGACGGCCGGTGACCTTCAGCGTCATCTCCGCTTCCGGCGCCTTGTCGGCGAAGTACAGCAGGCGGAACGACGGCACGGCGATGACGATCAGGATCAGGATCGGCACCAGCGTCCAGACGACTTCGAGCATCGTGTGATGCGAGGTCTTGGACGGGTTCGGGTTGGCCGCCGCGCGGAAGCGGACCATCGTGTAGAGCAGCAGCGCCAGCACGAACACGGTGATCAGCGTGATGATCACGAGCAGCATGTTGTGGAAGCTGCCGATGAACTCCTTCACCGGGCTCGCGGGCGGCTGCATGCCGAGCTGCCAGGGAAGCGGCTGCTGGGCGAGGGCCGCGTCGGCGAACAGGGCGACAAGCGCCACCGCGGCGAAAGCCACGAAGGAGCGGACGGACAGGATCGAGCGCATGGACTGCCTACCGTTAGGGTCTAATCGCGGAACCGGGACATAGGACGGCCCCGGCCTTTGGCCTCAATGAATTCTATCGCGCCGGTGCGGCAGATTGCCGCCCGGAATCGACGGGAACCTACACGAGCGACACCCGCCTTCTCAACCCTCGCTTTCGGGGGTCTGGGCGGCTGGCAGACCGGCTTTGTCGCGCATCGCGCGCATAAGCCCGAAAACGCGCGATTTCAGAGGGTTAAGGGATAGGTGCGGCGCTTTGCCGCAGGCGATGCCGCAGCCCGGCGGTCAGTCCGGTCACGCACCCCGTTCGAGCCGGATATCGACCTCGCGCGACACGAAACGCCATTCGGGAGTCGCGCGCAGGCGCGCCAGCATCGCGTCGAAGGCCGGCGTATCCGAGGGTGCGAATTCGAACCAGGTCAGGAAATCGAACGGTTCGCCCAAATCGCGCGCATGGTGAAGGCGCCGGGCGATGGCAGGAAGATAGTCGCGCCCGATCGCGATATGGCGCGACTGCGCTTCCATGATTTCGCGGCGCTCGTCCTGGGCCAACGCCCACCATTCGGGCGATTTGCGGATCGGAATCAGGGCGGCGCGTGTCGCGGACTTCCGGCCCAGCCCTTCCTGGCGGGCCGCCAAATCGGCCGCTTCGGCCTTGGTCGTGTAGCGCAAATTGCTGACCACGCCGCGCAAACGCCAAACGCCGGCGGCGCCGGGGTCGCCGACCTGCAAGCACGGTGCGGGCGCTAGCGCATCGCCCGCGATCGCGCGAACGGATGTGATTCGCCAGGGTCCGGTTTCGCCCGCAACGAAATCGACCGTGAGGGGTGCCGCCATGCCGGCGACGCAGCAAAATCCGCGCCTAGCGGCCGGATTTATGCAGCGATTTGCGGAACCGCCGCAGCCCCCACCATACGAACAGCGCGACGACCGGAATCGAAACGCCGGTCGCGACATCTTTGTCGAGCCGAAGCCCGGCCGTCTCCAGCGCGCGGAACAAATAGCCGCACAATCCCACCAAGTAATAGGTGATCGCGGCGACGGACAGACCTTCGACCGTTTCTTGGAGGCGCAGTTGAAGCTGCGCGCGCCGGTCCATCGACGCGAGCAGTTCCTGGTTCTGCGCTTCGACCGCGAGATCGACCCGCGTGCGCAGCAACGCGCCCGCGCGCGTCAGGCGCCGGGAAATTCCCGCCAAGCGTTCGGCCGTCGCCTCGCAGGTGCGCAAGGCCGGCACGAAGCGCCGGTCCATGAACTCGCGATAGGTCTGCAAGCCTTCGATGCGCGTTTCGCGCAGTTCGAGGATGCGCTTGTCGACAAGGTCGCCATAGGCGCGCGCGGCCCCGAAACGATAATCCGCCGAACCCGTCGCGCGTTCGATATCCGCCGATACGGCCGTCAAACGATCGAGCAAGGCGCGCTGTTCGGCGAGCGTGCCCGACGCGGCCATGCCGTCCATCACCGACAGCAATTCGCGATCGGCGCGGCCGATCCGGGCGGTCGTGTCGCGCGCCACCGGCAAGGCCAGCAACGCCATCGTGCGATAGGTCTCGACCTCCAGCAAACGCTGCACGACGCGCCCGCCTTGGCGTTCGCTCAAGCCCAGATCGTGCACGACGATGCGCCCGAACCCGTCGGCATGGACGCGGAAATCGGTCCACACCGTTGCCATCCCGCCGGCGACAGAGCTGCCGGCCAGGAATTCAAGATGCAGCCATTTGCCCAGCAGATCGTTGCCGGGGGCACTTTGCGTGCGCTCGATCACCGCGACATGCGTGGCGACCAAGCGTTCCCCCGGAATCCCCGCGACCCATTCGCGCGGTGCGGCTTCGATCGGCGTGGCGTCGAACGGATCGACGAACGCGCCCTTCTTCAGGAAGGTCCAGGTGCAGAATTCGGTGTGCCGCTCCCATTTCAGCGTGAAGCCGTCGAATTCCGCGACGTAATGATTGGCACCTTCGGGCGGATGGCCCACGCCGTAGCGTTCGCACAGTGCCACTAAATGCGCGCGATCAGCGGCCGCCCCGCCTTCGCCCGACGTCATGGCGAGATGCGACGCGCGCTCGGGTGCGGTCAGCGCCAAAAACGGCCGGGCATGAACCTCGTTAACCAGCGCCATGCGCAGGGGGTGTTCGCGCGGCATGCTCGAAATTCCCAGGAAATTTCCGTCGAAGTCCATAATAGAGCCAAGTAAGGGACCGGCCGCATGGAAAAAGCGTCGCAATCATCCTAAATTCCCTAGGTAACCCCCTGACCTCGGGAGCCGTATGAGCCATATCGCCACGACCGACCGCCTGTTTTTCCAGGAGGCGGGGCTCGACCTCGCGAAAGCCCAGCGCCAGACGGCCGAGGCCCTTTCCGGTGCCGATGACGGGGAATTGTTCCTGGAATACCGCCAGAGTGAGGCGCTGTCCTTCGACGATGGCAAGCTGAAAAGCGCCTCGTTCGACACCGCCAAAGGCTTCGGCCTGCGCGCCGTGCTGGGCGATACGTCGGCCTATGCGCACGCCTCGGACCTGACGCACGACGCCATCGCGCGCGCGTCGCGCACCGTCGGTGCCATCAAGTCCGGCCATGCCGGGACGGCTGCCGAAGGCCCGCAAGGCACCAACGCCCGCCTTTATACCGACGAGAATCCGCTGGAGCTGATGCCCTTCGCCGACAAGGTGAAGCTGCTGGGCGAAATCGACGCCTATGCCCGCGCCAAGGACAAGCGCGTGCGCCAAGTGATGTGTTCGATAGCGGGCGAATGGCAGGCGGTGCAGATTCTGCGCGCCGATGGCGAGCGCTTGGCCGATGTGCGCCCGCTGGTGCGCGTCAACGTCTCGGTCGTCGTGGGCGACGGCGACAAGCAGGAGACCGGTTCCTATGGCTGGGGCGGTCGCTTCGCTTTCGGCCGCGTGGTCGATCCCGAGAATTGGCAAAACGCCGTGAACGAAGCGGTGCGCCAAGCTTTGGTCAATCTCGACGCCGTGCCCGCGCCGGCGGGCGAAATGCCCGTTGTGCTCGGGCCGGGCTGGCCCGGCATTTTGCTGCACGAGGCGATCGGCCACGGGCTGGAAGGCGACTTCAATCGCAAGAAGACGTCGGCCTTTGCCGGCTTGATGGGCCAGCGCGTCGCGGCACCGGGCGTCACCGTCGTCGACGACGGCACGATCGGCGACCGGCGCGGTTCGCTGACCATCGACGACGAAGGCACGCCCACGCAGCGCACCGTGCTGATCGAAGACGGCATCCTGCGCGGCTATATGCAGGACCGGCAGAACGCGCGCCTGATGGGCATGAAGCCGACCGGCAACGGACGGCGCGAAAGCTTCGCCCATCATCCGATGCCGCGCATGACCAATACGGTCATGATGGGCGGCAACCATTCGCCCGACGAGATTTTGAAGTCGGTGAAGAAGGGCCTCTACGCCGTCAATTTCGGCGGCGGGCAGGTCGACATCACCTCGGGCAAGTTCGTGTTCAACGCGGCCGAGGCCTATCTGATCGAGGACGGCAAGATCGGCCCCGCCGTGAAGGGCGCGATGTTGATCGGCAATGGCCCTGAATCGCTCAAGCACGTGAAGATGATCGGCAACGACATGAAGCTCGATCCCGGCATCGGCACTTGCGGCAAAGACGGCCAGGGCGTGCCCGTGGGCGTGGGCCAGCCGACGATGCTGCTCGACAAGCTGACCGTCGGGGGCACGGCGGCGTAAGCCGCCCGCCCATGCCCACCGAACCTTCCCCCCAAGCTCTGCCGTTTCGCCGCCCGGCGAAAACGGCACGCCCCGGTTCGATGCCGATCGCGGGCGATTTCGATCCCGGAGCCGCCGTGAACGACGACGCCCATCCCGAATCCCTGTCCGAGCTTTTTCAAAATCTCGTCGATCCGGCGCGCGGCAAACAAATCACTTTGCGCGAAATCCTCGATGCGCTGGGCGAGCGCGGCTATGGCGCGTTGATCGTATTGCTGTGCCTGCCGAATTTCCTGCCCTTCTCGATCCCCGGCTTTTCGGCGCTGACGGGTTTGCCGATCGCCTTCTTCTGCCTGCTGCTGCTGCTGGGCGTGAAGAAGCCGTGGCTGCCGGCCAAGCTGCTCGATCGAGGCGTCGATCGCGCGAGTTACGCGCAGGTCGTCACGCGTTTCATGCCGTGGCTCGTGAAGGCCGAAAGCTGGGTGAAGCCGCGTTTGCCCGCCCTCACCTCGCCGCTGGGCGAACGCATGATCGGCCTGGTCGGCATTCCGGTCGCGGTGCTGCTCGCCATGCCGATCCCGTTCGGCAATCCGCCGCCGGCGATCGCCTTGGCGCTGTTGGCGCTGGGTGTTTTGGAGCGCGACGGACGCCTCGTGATTTTCGGCTACGCGGCCTCGGTCCTGTCCTTCGGCTTGGTCGGCGCGCTGGTCTTCGGATTCTATTCGGCGGGTAGCGCCGTCCTCGGCGGGTAGTAGTATCCGCGCCGAAAGGTCGATTCGCACATGGAAAACGCGACGCTGCTGGGCGCCATCGTTCTGGGGCTCGTCGAAGGACTGACGGAATTCATTCCGGTATCGTCGACCGGCCATCTGATCCTGCTGGGCGATCTGATCGGCTTCCAAGGCCCACCCGGCCGCGTGTTCGAAGTGGCGATCCAGTTCGGCGCGATTCTGGCGATCTGCTGGGTCTATCGCGCCAAGCTGTTCGGTACGCTGCTGGGCCTGGCCAGCGAACCCGCCGACCGGCGCTTCGCGATCAACGTGCTGGTCGCGTTCCTGCCCGCCCTCGTGCTGGGCTTCACGCTGCATTCCTTCATCAAGAACGCGCTGTTCAATCCCTGGGTCGTGTCGGTGGCGTTGATCGTGGGCGGCGTGGCGATTTTGTGGATCGAGCGCAATCTACCGTCGGTCGAAACGCGCGATATCGACGAGATGACGCCGTGGCTGGCCTTCAAGATCGGCTGCTGCCAAGCGGTCGCGATGATCCCCGGCGTGTCGCGCTCCGGTGCCACGATCATGGGCGCCTTGTTGATGCGCGTCGATCGCAAGGCGGCGACCGAATTCTCGTTCTTCCTCGCCATCCCCACGATGCTCGGCGCCACGGTCTACGATCTCTACAAAAACCGCGCGGATTTGAGCGTCGACGATCTACATCTGATCGGTGTGGGATTCGCCGTTGCCTTCGTCGCGGCGCTGGTCGTCGTGCGCTGGGTCGTGCGTTTCGTCCAAACGCATGGCTTCACGCCCTTCGGCTGGTACCGCATCGCGATCGGATCGGCCATGCTCGTCTTGTTGTTTACGACGCGTTGACGTTGAAACGTCGCGCGATTCGACTACATTACCGGCATGCGCAAGACCCGGACCCTGCTGCTCGCTTCCGTCGCCGCCCTGGCCCTGGCCGCCTGCGACGATTCCATCACCGGCAAATCGGAATTCGTGCGCGACGAGGCGCAATGCGCCAGCACGGATAATCCGTCGGCCTGCCGTCAGGCGCTGATGGACGCGCGCCGCGAACATGCGCGCACCGCCCCCGCTTTCGCGACGCGCGAATCCTGCGAAGCCGCGTTCGGTGCCGCCAACTGCGAAGCGGCCCCCGGCACGCCGACCCCCGCGCAGATCGCCGCCGCGCAAACCCATGAAGCGACGCAAGGCCAAGCGCAGCCGCAGCAAGTGCAACAGGCCGGCGGCGGCTTCTTCATGCCCTTGCTGATGGGCTACATGATGGGCCGTATGGCCGGCGGCGCCATGGCCGCGCAGCCGATGTATCGCGACACCAACAATCGCGCCTATACGGGTGCCGGCGCGCGCCCGATGGGCCGCTTCGACGACCGCCTGATGCCGCCGCCGCGCAGCGTCAATCAAACGGCGAGTGCCATGCCGCGCGGGCCCCAGCAAACCGCGACCTCGCCCACGCAAGCGCGGCGCGGCGGTTTCGGTTCCAGCGGCATGGGCCGCATGGGCGGCGGCTGATTTCGTGATCCGCGGCTTCCGGGTTCAAGCGCGTCCCGATTGGCAGGCGCGGGTCGAAGCGCTGGGTTTGGCAGAACCGATCCTGCCCGACGGCACGCCCTATTGGGTGGAGGATCGCGGCTACGTCCTCGCCAAACCGCAAATCGATCTGCTGTACGACGCCGCCGCCGAGATCGAGCGCCTGACGCTCGCGGCGATCGATCGGATCGTGCAGCACGACCTGTTCGATCGTTTCGAGCTTTCGCCGCTTGCCGCGCGCCTCGCCGGCGATTCCTGGGACCGCCAGGCGCGCAATCTGATCGGCCGCTTCGATTTCGCCTTCGTGCCGGGCGAGGCGCCCAAATTGCTGGAATACAACGCCGACGGCGCCGTCAGCCTGATCGAGGCGGCCCGCTGCCAAGCCGAATGGCGCGACGTGCAAGCGCCCGACGCGCTGCAATGGAACGAGATCGAAGCCCATCTCGACAATGCGTGGCGGGCACTGGGCTTGCCGCGCTTACCGGTGCATTTCGCCGGCCTCAAAGACGACATCGAAGCCGATCGCACGCTGGACTTTCTCGCCGAGACGGCGCGCGCGGCGGGCATCGACGCGCGGCGCATCGATCTCGACGAGATCGGCTGGGACGGCGAGAAATTCGTCGATCTCGACGGGCAGACGATGCGCAGCCTCGCCAAGATCTATCCTTGGGCGTGGCTGGCGCGCGACGAATTCGCGGCGCATCTGGAAGTCGCGAACACGACGGTGCTGGAGCCCGCATGGCGCATGCTGCCCGCCGACAAGCGCTTCTTGGCGCTGTTGTGGGAGATGTTCCCCGATCATCCCAATCTGCTGCCGGCGTCGCTCGAACCGCTTGCCGAGCCCTGCGTGGCCAAGCCCGCCTTGGGCCGCGACGGGCGCGGCGTCGTCTTCCACGCCGAAGGCGGGTTGAAGCCGGCGACCGGCGGCGACACGCAACAGGCCGACGACGATGAAGGCCCGCTCGTCTGGCAGAAACTCGCGCCGACCGCGCAAATCGACGGTCGCTATCTGATGGCCGGCGTGTGGTGCGTCGCCTCGCAACCCTCGGGCCTGGGTTTGCGCGAAGCCGACGATCCGTTCGTCGGCGGGCTCGCCCGGTTCGTTCCCCATATCGTCGAGGAAACGACATGATCTATATGCAAACGATTCCGAATTTCCTGTTCTTCTTCGCGGCCGCCATCGCCTATGGTGCCGCGTATCTTTTCATCTACACGCGCATCACGCCCTGGGCGGAGCTCGAGCTGATCCGCAAAGGCAACGACGCGGCGGCGATCAGCCTGGCGGGCGCCTCGCTCGGCTTCGCGATCCCGCTCGCCTCGGCGACCGCCAACAGCCTCAATCTCATCGACATGGCCGTGTGGGGCTTCGTCGCGATGGTGATCCAACTCGGCGTGTTCTTCGTGGCACGCTGGGCCAAGCCCGGCCTTGCCGCCGATATCGAAGCGGGCAAGACGGCGACCAGCGTTTCCTACGCCGCCTTCGCGCTGGGCGTGGGCCTGCTCAACGCCGCCTGCATGAGCTGAGCGGCGGCGCTTAGTACTGGTATTCGCGATAGAGCGGATCGACGGTACCGTTCCAAACGCCGTTGTAGCGATCGAGCATGCGCTCGGCGCGCGTCTTGCCGGTTTCCACGATCTCGACCAGCGGGTCAAGGAAATGGCTTTCGTTTGAATCGCCCATGCGGTTCATCCGCGCGCGCGCGTTGAGACCCTTGCGCGCCACGTCGACGACTTGGCGCGCCACGTCCAGCACCGTGCCTTTGCGGAACGGCGTGTGGAGCGCGAGACGCGGCACATCGCGGCGCAGGGTCAACATTTCCGGCACCGTCCAGTCTTTGACGATTTCGGCGGCGGCGTCGAGCGCCGTCGAATCGTAAAGCAGCCCGACCCACAAGGCCGGCAGCGCGCAAAGATGCTTCCACGGGCCGCCATCGGCGCCGCGCATCTCGATATATTTCTTCAGCCGCACTTCCGGGAACGCGGTCGTCACATGGTCGGCCCAATCGCCGGTGCGCGCGAAATCGCCGACCTGATCCTTGAACTTGCCGGCCATGAAATCGCGGAACGACTTTCCGGCAAGATCGGTATAGCGCCCGTCGCGATAGGCGAAATACATCGGCACGTCGAGCATGTAGTCGGCGTAACGCTCGTAGCCCATGCCGTCTTCGAACACGAATTCGGGCATGCCGCAGCGATCGGGATCGGTGTCGGTCCAGGTATGGCTGCGATAGGAAAGGAAGCCGTTGGGCTTGCCTTCGACGAAGGGCGAGGACGCGAACATCGCGGTCGCGATCGGCTGCAACGCGAGGGACACGCGGAATTTGCGCACCATGTCCGCTTCGCTGGCGAAATCGAGATTGACCTGCACGGTACAGGTGCGCGCCATCATGTCGAGGCCGAGACCGCCCTTGGTGGGCATGTAGCGGCGCATGATGGCGGTGCGGCCCTTGGGCATCCAATGCATCTCGGCGCGCGTACCCTTCGGCACGAAGCCGACGCCGAGCAAGCCAACGCCGAGTTCCTCGCCCACCGTCTTGCATTCGGCGAGGTGCTTGTTCGTCTCGTCGCAAGTCTGGTGGATGTTCTCGAGCGGGGCGCCCGAAAGCTCGAACTGGCCGCCGGGCTCGAGCGTCACCGAGCAGCCGTCGCGCAGCAGCGCCACCGGCTTGCCGTTCTCTTCGACGCGGCTCCAGCCGAAACGCTCCAAGCCTTCGAGCATGCCGCGCACGGAAGCTTTGTCGCCCTCATATGGCAACGGACGCAGATCGTCCTGCCGGAAAAGAAACTTCTCGTGTTCCGTGCCGATGCGCCAATCCGCCTTCGGCTTGGCGCCGGAAGCGAAATACTCGACGAGCTGGCGCTTGTTCTCCAGAACTTCGCCGCGCGAGGTGGGCGGTGCCGACATCGAAACCTCTCTACCGAACTAAAGCGCGCGCGGGGATATGCGCCCGCGCGGGGAAGCGAATTGGAACGCGGCCAGCGCCGCGAGGGCGGCGGTATCCGCCCGCAGGATCGTCGGCCCCAGCCCGACACCGGTAACAAGGGGATGCGCGGCCAGCATTTCAAGCTCCGCCGGCGCGAAGCCGCCCTCAGGCCCCACCATAATCGCCCAGGGCGCCGCGAAATCGAGACCGGCGAGCGCTTGGGCGAGCGGTATGGACATGCCCGCCTCCGCGCACAACAGAATTCGCCGGTCGCGCGGCCAATTCGCCAGCTTCTCGCGCAGGGTTACCGGTGCCGCGATGGCGGGTGGGTCGATGCGTTCGCATTGCTCGGCCGCCGAAACGGCGATCGCGTCGAGCCGCGCCACGTTCACGCGCTCGACATTCGTGCGCTCGGTGACGATGGGGTGGATTTCGCCCACGCCCAACTCGACCGCCTTCTCGACCAGCGTGTCGAGCGGGCCGCGCTTGATCGCGGCGGCGACGAGCCACGGCCCCGTATCGCGGCCGGGTTCGCGCAAGCGCGCATCGAGCCGCGCCACACCGCGCGATTTCGAAAGCTCGATCAGCGTGGCCGCGAACTCGCCCGAAGCGGCGTTGAAGATTTGCACCGCGTCGCCGGCCGCGAGGCGCAGCACGTTGCGCAAGCGATGCGCCGTGTCGGCGTCGAGGGTCACGTCGCCGCTTGCGAAATCGCCTTGGATATGGAGACGCGGGACCCGGCTCATGCTAAAGCCCTAACACATGACGGCGGACGCGCAAACGAACGCGAGCGACATCCCCAAGGGCAACTGGGTCGACCGGTTTTTGCCCGCATTCGCGCGCCCTTATGCGCGGCTCGCGCGCCTGGACCGGCCGATCGGCACATGGCTGCTGCTGTTTCCGTGCTGGTGGTCGATCGCGTTGGCCGCCCCCGGTTTCGCGACCGGCCTGTGGCTGTTCGTGCTGCACGGGCTTGGCGCCCTGCTGATGCGCGGGGCGGGCTGCACCTATAACGACATCGTCGATCGCGAATTCGATCGCCAGGTCGCGCGCACCGCCGACCGGCCGATCGCGTCGGGCGCCGTCTCGGTCAAGAAGGCCGTCGTCTTCATGTTCGCGCAGATGGCGCTCGCCTTCGTCATTCTGCTGCAGTTCAATTTGTTCGCCATTATGGTCGGCGTCGCGTCGCTGATCCTGGTCTTCACCTATCCGTTGATGAAGCGGATCACGTGGTGGCCGCAATTCTTCCTCGGCCTCGCCTTCAACTGGGGCGCGTTGCTGGGCTATGCCAGCGCCACGGGCACGCTCGATTGGGCGCCGGTGCTGCTTTACGTCGCCGGGATTTTCTGGACGCTCGGCTACGACACGATCTACGCGCATCAAGACAAAGAGGACGACGTGCTGGTCGGCGTGAAATCGTCGGCGCTGCGGCTGGGCGAATCCTCGCGCGTCGGGATCGGCCTGTTCTACGCCGGTGCCGTGCTGCTGCTGGCGGCGATGGATCGGGTCGCGGGGCTCGGCCTCGCCTTCGAATTGGCGCTGGGGGCGGGCGCGATCCAACTCGCCTGGCAAGTTTGGGATTGCCGCTTCGACGATCCCAATGATTGCCTCGCCAAATTCAAGTCGAACCGTTTGTTCGGCTGGGTGCTGCTCGCCGGGTTGATCGCGGCGGGCGCGTTTTGAGCGCCGACCCCGCCGATTTCATCCGTGCGCAAACGCGCCGCGAACACCCGTCGCTGGTGCCCGAGCTCGTGCTGCACCTCGCAAGCCGCGCGACCGATTTATGGGAAGCGACCGAAGCGACGCTGGAGCGCACCGGCTTGCCCCCGCCTTATTGGGCTTTTGCGTGGCCCGGCGGCCAAGCGCTCGCCCGCCTTGCTCTCGATCGGCCCGAAACGGTGCGCGGCAAGCGCGTGCTCGATTTCGCCGCTGGCAGCGGTGTGGCCGCACTCGCCGCCGCCAAAGCCGGTGCCGCGCACGTGACCGCTTGCGAGATCGACGCCTTCGCCTGCCAAGCGATGGCGCTGAACGCCGACGCCAACGGACTGGCGCTCGAGATCCTCGATATCGACGTGCTGGCAAAACCCGCTTCAGGCTGGAACGTGATCTTCGCGGGCGACGTGTTCTACGAAAAGCCGATGGCGGACAAGGTCTGGCCCTGGCTCAAAGCGGCGGCCGCGACGGGCGTGCATGTGCTGGTCGCCGATCCGGGCCGCGCCTATCTGCCCGCCACGGGCCTTACCGAAATCGCGCGCTATACGGTGCCGACCTCGCTCGACCTGGAGGATCGCCTCGCCCGCGAAACCCGGATTCTGGAAGTACGGGTTTAAGGCGCTTGAAGAATCGTATCTTTTAAGATACAAAATAAGCGTGATCGAAATCCGTCAAACGGCGATCTTCGCGAAGTGGTTTGCCAGCCTTCGAGATAGACAAGCCCGTGCGCGAATCGCCGTACGGATCGATCGGCTTGCGCTGGGCAATCCCGGCGACGTGAAACCGGTCGGTGCGGGCGTGTCGGAGATCAGAATCGATAGCGGCCCCGGCTATCGTGTCTATTTCACGCGCCGTGGGGCCGAGATCGTAATCCTGCTGGCGGGCGGCGATAAGTCGACACAAGGCCGCGACATTGCCCGTGCAAAGGAATTGGCGACGGAGGTTTGAACATGGCGAAGGCGAAGATCAAAACCCTGACCTGGGACACCGCCGCGACGTTGCGCGACGATGCCGATATCGCCGCTTATCTCGACGCCGTTCTGGCCGAAAACGATCCCGCCTTGCTGGCGCATGCATTGGGCGTTGCGGCGCGGGCCAAGGGTATGGGCGATATCGCCAAACGTGCGGGCGTGGGACGCGAGAGCCTCTACAAATCGCTGTCGCGCGACGGCAATCCCAGCTTCGCGACGGTGCAGAAGGTGTTGCAAGCACTCGGCGTGCGTTTGCGCGCCGCTTAACCCTCGACGATCCGATAGCGGATCAACGCGTTGTCGATCGTCGCCATCGTGCGCGACTGCCACGCCTTTTTGGCCGTGTCGTAATCGGCGAAGGGGCCGTGGCGCTCGGGCGCTTTGCCCGTGGCTAGCGCCGTGAAGGTCGCATCGGCGTATTCCGAGCCTTCGACCCACCAAGTTTTGGCGTTGGCGGCCGCGGCCGGCGCGATCGACGGGCCTTCGCCCACCACGACCTTGAAGCGAGTCAGGGCGTTGTCGATCGTCGCCATGGTGCGCGATTGCCAGGTGGCGCGCGCTTCCTCGTAGGTCGCGAAGGGCCCATGGATCTCCGCCTTGCCCGGCGCCAAAGCGGTGAAGGTCGCGTCCGCATGCTCGCCGCCTTCGACCCAGAAACGTGTCGCCATCGAAATTCTCCGCTTTGCGTGTTTGGGCGCATCATGCCGGTTTCCGCGCAGGCGTGGAAGCCGGTGCGGCACCGTGGCACGGGCGCCACAGGATGCGACGGAATCGCGACGGACCCTATGGGGCAATGGCGCGACGCGCTGCGGGCCTTCATATTTGCGGCCGAAAAATGGCCAAGACTCGACCCCCGCGCACCGCGACGCCCGAAATCTACGCCGACATCTACAAGATGTTCATGGCGCCCGTGTCCGCTTTCGATTGCGGGGCCAAATGCGCCGCGCATAACGAGGGTGTGCCCGTTTGCTGCTCGACCGAGGCGGCCATTCCCATCGTAGACAAGCACGAATGGACGCTGCTGAAGAAGCGCACCGATCTTTGGCACGAATACACCGCCCCCGATAAGGCGACGGAAAAAGAGCTTTCCGACCTGCACCACGATTGCGTGGCGATCGAGTGCAAGGGCTTCATGAGCTGCGAGCGCGACAACCGCTCGATGTCGTGCCGCACCTTCCCGTTCTTCCCCTATATCGACCGCGACGGCGATTTCCTGGGCATGTCGGTGTTCTGGAATTTCGAGGATCGCTGCTGGGTGCAGTCGCATCTGCAGATCGTCAATCTGCGCTTCCTGACTGAGTTCGTCGCGGCCTACGAAATGCTGTTCCAGGTCGACCGCGACGAATTCACGGCCAATCGCGACCATTCGGCCAGCATGCGCCGCGTGTTCACGCGCCACGACCGGCCGATCCCGCTGCTGGGCCGCGACGGCCGCGTCTATAAGGTGCTGCCGACGACGCACGAGATTAAGCCCGCGCGCTTCAACGAATTCGGCCGCTGGGGCTTCTACGAAAACGACAAGCCCGCCGAGCCCGCGAAACACTACGCCACACTCGACCCGAATTCGCTGAAGGGCCTGATGCGCGCTTCGTCTAAGGCCGCCGCCGACTAGGCGCTAACGGCTATTCAGCCGCAGCCGGCATTGAAATCTGTTTTGGCGTAAGTGCGAATCCGGCAAGCGCTTCAAGCTGGCTTGAATCTAGCAGGGTCATAAATTGCGGGGGATGGAAGCGCTTGTTTAAGTGTCGAAGTGCTTCGAGAGATAACGACTTTATAAACCGAGTTGGCTCTTTAAGGCCTATTGCGCTCACAATTTCTCTATTTCCGACATAAGCATCAAACTCTGATTTTCTAAGGGCGGTGTGAGGACCAAACTGACGCCAAACCGTCGAAGGCGCCGCGGTTTTTACAAAATCAACCGTCGCATATCCTGCCAAATATGCATCTGGCGTCGTCACATAGATGAGCAAGATTGATCCGGCAGATAAATTTACTTTTCTAGTGCGGAGCTCCACTGTTTTGGTTCCATTAAAAACAGAATTAGCAAACCTCCGATGCAGCGAAATTAATGCTCCAACGCGACTAGCCACGACCGAACCCCAATCGAATTACATTTCTTACAACTTCGCCCGGCACACACTCGGCGGTGATGTTTTGGGCGCCGCTTACCGCCCCTAGCTCTTTCAACTTTTGAAAACTTACGGGGCGCAGAAACTCTTGAAAGTTATCGAACCCGATAACCCCGACCTTTTTGGCGGTATCGCCAGTCTCATATCTATCCAGATCCATTACCCCCTGCCGACGATATTTCTGCTTCGCCACATCTATATCTAAAATCTCATTGAGCGTCAGACGGGCACAACCAATTGCACTCCCTGAGCCGTGCTGCTTTGCAGTCTCACGAAAAATGATCGGCTGTCCTGCATTTACATCTAGCTTGGCTGCTCTACGAAAGTAGACCCGTTCTGTCCGAATTCGCGCCGATTGAACTTGCAGCGCGGTCGCCTGTCGAGCTCCCAATAGCTCTTCCGCAAAACCCCGTTTAATTGGGATTAAGACGCCGCCGCCAGACCGAAACAAATATAGAACAGGCCCAGTGATGGTTTCAAGATCAAACCATCGAACTGCCCGCCGCTCTCCGGACTCCGACCGACATTCAGCGTTTTCGCTAGTAGAATTTATTGCCTCAATGGAACTCAGAATGTCTAAGCCCACAGCGGACTTTATCCAGAGCTTAAGTTTGCTCCATTGCTCTGCCTCAACGAACCCACCGACCACTAATTTTATCAGCTTTAACGAGCCGGCGCTGACCTCCTTGTGGCCGAGACAGCCTCGAGACTTCATATGATCAATTGTTGTCTCGTCGCCGCCATAAAGATTCAGCAACACTGCGGTCGGTCGAAGATTGGCCTGCGCAAGCAAATGCGCCAGAAAATGATCAGCCACTAACCAAGCATCAGCAGATACATCAAAGAACACTATGTTCCAGACAATATTCTCATGAGCCCCCAACCTGGTGCCCCAGGCGATGGCGCAGGTCCTTCCATCACGGCGCGCCTCCAAAAATGTCATTGGTGAAGCAGACGAACACGACCGCAGATCGGCATAGGCTTGAGGCGAAATATTTTCAATTTCAGCGCCGAAGCGAACCAACTGATCGAAGCGAACCGCCCGAATTTCCAGTCGTGAGCCGCGGTCACGTACAGCCGGAATAAAAGACGAAGAATTCAGATCCACATCAAGTTCGTCGACAAGATCCGCTGGCGTAACGATGTCGATAGCGAACAGCTTCAATAGCTGATGTCGAGCAGAAATTAATGCACTGTCTCTCGTGACAAAACCCGACATTCGCATTTCGATTGCCGCGCCGAGATGACTAAGATCACTGATCTCTTGAACGCGTAATGGTCTCGCTCCATAAAAATCTGGGAATACAATGGGCCCAAGAGTTGCAATCCAATACTCTTCCCTCGGAGCTGATATAGTCGGCAGCGACGGCAGGGCAGACACCAGAGTCAGCAATGGGTCAGCTCGCAGATTGGAAGTATTCCTTGCGACTTCTGAATGCATCTCATGAGTCACAAATATGTCAATTTGCCTGGACAACGCGGCTCGAAGAACCTGCAGCGCATTGTCATGGACTTCGCCTGATCTTCGGAGCGCGTCGAGTAAGACGTTTGTGTCTAGCGCATAGCTACTTAGGTTTGCGCTAGCACGCATTCTGACAAAGCCGATTCCCTCTCCGGCCGAAGTGTCGCGCAGCGGCGTAAGCAAATCGCTTTGCCCCAAATAAAGTTCTCGCACATTAATTGTGCGCCCACGGCTACTGCCTCCTGGCCGCGTATGTATGATCGATAGACCAGACCGCTCCCAAAATGCGTTTGCCTCAAGATCGGCAGCGACATCCGCACGAAGCGTCAAAAAATCGTGCTGCGAAGCGTATAATTTAAGTGTGTCAAGCAGTAGCCGGCCGACACCTCTGCGCCGAAAATTTGGAGCGACATTGAGTTGACGAATCTTGATGTGAGGATACGTACCACCGAACGCAACGTGCCCAGCATATTGCTTGCCTTCGACAGCGACAAATAGCTGCCCACTACGTGCAAAGTCGTCGTATACGGGCGCCCTTAGAAATCCAAAAGCATTTCGATTTTCATCGGCGGCACGCCGAACAACATCGACGTACTCAACAACCAAACGCTTCCCTGTTAATATTTCTATTCCTGGCATCTAAAACACACTATGTTTTGACGCTAGACCACTATAAATTAACAACGAGTGGAAGCGAAATTTGCGGCTAAAACAATAAACGTTGAAGCCTCAAAGAAAATAAAACGTCCCGAGGATCAGCCAGCGCGCCGCCGAAGCCTTGCCTTCGAGCGGCGTGGTGTAATGCCAAAAGGGCAAGCGATAGGCGGAGACGAGGCCGGGCACGGCCACATGCACCGTTTCGCTGAGATGGCCGTCCTTGGCGTAGACCAGCAATTGGCGCGTGGCCCCACCGCCGACGAACGACAGATGCAGATCGAAATAGCCGTCTTTCGCGCCGGGATCTTCCGGGTGGTGGTCGGTATGCGGGCCCGAATAATCGCCGGGCCCGTAGCGCAATGCTTGCCGGCCGAAGCCGCGCGTCAGCTTGCGCCCCGCCAGCGCCTCGGCGAAATCGCGGAAGCTTGGTGACAGCAGCATCGCCTCAAGTCCCGTCACGCGCGCGGCGTCGCGCGCCTTGCCGCGTGAGGCGTCGAGATCGGCCGTGCGCACGCGCACGGTCTTGGGCAGGCGTTCCTGATAATTGCGCGTCTGGTTGAGGATCGATTCGGGCGGGATCGTCCGTTCCATCGGCTTCACGACCGGACCCAACGCGCGCTCCAATAACGCAAACGCCGCCTTGGCTTTGGCGGGCGCCAGCAAGTCGGGCCGCGCCAGAAACGGCTCGGCGCGCAATGTCAGTTTCCCGTCCAGCACGCGGCGGCCGACGGGGCTCAACATTTCACGGAATTCGGCGGGGAAACGATCCATCCAGGCCCTATAGCAGAAACCGCCGGGCCCGCCCTATAGTCCCTGCGTCATGCCCTACGCCTCGCTCCGCGACTTCATCCAACGCCTCGAAAACACCGGACGGCTCGTCCGGGTCAAGGAACCGGTTTCGACCGTTCTGGAGATGACCGAGATCCAGACCCGGCTTCTGGCTGAGGGCGGACCGGCGGTGATTTTCGAGAAGCCGATCCGCGCCGACGGCACGGTCTCGCCGATCCCTGTGCTGGTCAATCTTTTCGGCACGGTCGAGCGCGTCGCCTGGGGCATGGATCGCGAGCCGCATCAGCTCAAAGAAGTCGGCGAGACGCTCGCCTTTCTGCGCCAGCCGCAGCCGCCCGAGGGCTGGCGCGAGGCGCTGGAACTCGTCCCCCTCGCCAAGACCGTGCTGGCAATGAAGCCCGGCACCAAGATGTTCGGCGCGGCGCCGTGCCAAGAGGTGGTGCTGACCGGCGATCAGATCGACCTCGCCCAATTGCCGATCCAAAGCTGCTGGCCGGGCGAACCCGCCCCACTGATCACGTGGCCGCTGGTCGTGACCAAGGGCCCGAGCGGGGCGCGCGAGGACAAGTTCAATCTCGGCATCTACCGCATGCAGGTGACGGGCAAGAACACGACGCTGATGCGCTGGCTCAAACATCGCGGCGGCGCGCAGCAGCATCAGCGCTGGGCGAAATCGGGCAAGCCGGAGCCCTTCCCCGCCGCCGTCGTGCTGGGGGCCGATCCCGGCACGATCCTGGCGGCCGTAACGCCCGTACCCGAAACGCTGAGCGAATATCAATTCGCCGGCCTGCTGCGCGGCAAGCGCGTCGAGCTCGTCGACTGCAAAACCGTGCCGCTGAAAGTGCCCGCCGAAGCCGAGATCGTGATCGAAGGTCATGTCAGCCTCGACGATTACGGCGACGAAGGCCCGTACGGCGACCACACCGGCTATTATAATTCGGTCGAAAAATTTCCGGTGTTCACGGTCAGCGCCATTACGATGCGCCGCGATCCGATTTACCTCTCGACCTTCACCGGTCGCCCGCCGGACGAGCCCTCGGTGCTGGGCGAAGCGCTGAACGACGTGTTCGTGCCGCTGCTGCGCCAGCAATTCCCCGAGATCGTCGATTTCTGGCTGCCGCCCGAAGGCTGTTCCTATCGCATCGCCGTCGTGTCGATGAAGAAGGCCTATCCCGGCCACGCCAAGCGCGTGATGATGGGCGTGTGGTCGTATTTGCGCCAATTCATGTACACGAAATGGGTGATCGTCGTGGACGACGACATCAACGCGCGCGACTGGAAGGATGTGATGTGGGCGATGTCCACGCGCATGGACCCCGCGCGCGACATTACCTTGGTCGAGGGCACGCCGATCGACTATCTGGATTTCGCCAGCCCCGAAAGCGGGTTGGGGTCCAAGATCGGTCTCGACGCGACCGATAAATGGCCGCCGGAAACCAAGCGCGAATGGGGCGTGAAGCTGCGCATGGACGACGCGACCGTCGCCAAGGTCGACGCGATGTGGTCGAAGCTGGGCCTGCCCGGCAGCGGTAAGAAAATCTGGAAGTGAAAGTTGCGATCGCATTGCTGCTGTGGCTTTTCTGCGCGCCCGCCTTCGCCGAAGGGATCACGCGCGCAGCCCCGTCGATCGACGTGCAAGGCATCGTCGAGGGCGACGTGGCGCTCGCCGGCGGTTCGCTCTACGTCGAGGCCGAGATCGCGGGCGATCTGGTGCTCGCGGGCGGTGCTATCGGCGTGGGTGCGGCCACCAAGGTTTCGCGCAACGCCTATATCATCGGGCACACGCTGTCGGTCGCGGGCGATTACGCGCAGCGCGTGTGGCTGACCGGCGACGCGGTGGTCGCGGATCTCGCCGCGCGCGGCGACGTGAAGATCGCCGCGTCGGGCCCCGTGCGCCTCGGCCCCCACACCAAGATCGGCGGCACGTTGACCATCTGGTCGCCCGAGCCGCCGATCGTGGATGCGACGGCGCAGATCGCGGGCGGCATCGTCCATAACCCCGGCTCGATCGCCGACGCGCTGGAAGCGCTGATGGGCGTCGTCGGCCGGATCTTGCGCTGGGTGTTCTGGTTCGCCATCGGCTTCGTAGCGCTCGGCTTGGCCTTGCTCGCCCCCGGCTTCACGCACGCCTGCGCCGCGACGATCCGCGCCCAACCCTTCGCCGCCTTGTTCTGGGGGATCGGGCTTGGCGTGGGCGTGCCCCTCGTCGCGTTGCTGGCCGGATTCACGCTGGTCGGCCTGCCGCTGGCCGCCACGCTGATCTTGATGCTGATCTGCGCGGCCGGTCTGGGCTTCCTGATTTCGGGCGCCGCCTTGGGCGGACTGATCGCGAGCGGGCCGAGCCGCCTGCGCTTGCTGCTTGCTTTGGCGATCGGGCTTGCGGCCTTGCTCGCTTCAAGCCATATCCCGATGGCGGGCGGCTGGATCGTCGCCCTCGCCTATTTGCTCGGCCTGGGCGCCTTCGCCCGGGAAACCACGCGAAGGATGCGCGCCCCATGACCGCGACCGTTTCGACCCTCGATCTGCTGTCCGATCTCGTCGCCAAGGCGAAGCGCGCGGGCGCCGATGCCGCCGACGCGGTGTTCGTCGAAGGCGTGTCGGTCAGCCATGCGCGCCGGTTGGGCAAGCTCGAGAAGCTCGAACGCGCCGAAGGCCACGACATGGGCTTGCGCGTGTTCGTGGGCAAGCGCCAGGCGGTGGTGTCGTCCAACGACCGTTCGCCCAAAGCGCTCGACGCCCTCGTCGAACGCGCGATCGCAATGGCCAAAGCTGGCCTCGAAGATCCCTATTGCGGTCTCGCCGATCCGGCCGACATCGCCAAATCGCTGCCCGATCTCGATCTGGTCGATCCGGTCGAGCCCTCGGCCGAAACGCTGATGGAACGCGCGCGCGCCGCCGAGGAAGCCGCGATGGCGGTGAAGGGCGTCACCAATTCCGAAGGGGCGGACGCGAGCTGGGGGACGACGCGCGTGGCGCTCGCCGCGTCCAACGGCTTCGCCGCCGAATATGGCCGCAGCTCGCATTCGGTGTCCGTCGCCGTGATCGCGGGCGAGGGCACCTCGATGGAGCGCGACTACGATTGGTCGTCCGCCGTGCATGGCGCCGATCTCGACGACGCGGCCAAGGTCGGCCGCGAAGCGGGGATGCGCGCGGTCCGCCGCCTCAACCCGCAGAAGATCGAAACGACGAAATTGCCGATCGTGCTCGACCCGCGCGTGTCGAACAGCATCGTCCGGCATCTGACCAGCGCCATCAACGGCGCGTCGATCGCGCGCGGCACGAGTTACCTTAAAAACAAGATGGGCGAGATCGTCTTCGCGCCCGGCATCACCATCGTCGAAGATCCGTTTCGCAAGCGGGGCCTCGCGTCCAAGCCCGTCGACGGCGAAGGCATCGCGCCCCAGCGCCGCGCGATCATCGACAAGGGCCGTCTGACGACCTGGATTCTGGATTTGCGTTCCTCGCGCCAGCTCGGCCTCAAATCCACCGGCCATGCCGCGCGCGGCACGACCTCGCCGCCCAGCCCCGCCGCGACCAACGTCTATATGGAAGCGGGCACGATCAAACGCGGCGCGATGATCAAGGACATCAAGCGCGGCTTGTACGTGTCCGAATTCATCGGCATGGGCGTGAACGGCGTCACCGGCGATTACAGCCGCGGCGCCGCGGGTTACATGATCGAAGACGGCGAGCTGACTTTCCCCGTGTCGGAAGTCACGGTCGCAGGCAATCTGATCGAGATTTTCAAGAACCTGACGCCCGCCGACGATCTCGTCTTCCGCCATGGCACCGATGCGCCGACGTTGCGCATCGATGGCTGCACGATCGCCGGGCGCTAAGCCGGGCCCACCAGCCGCGCGGCGCGGGGCTTCGCCTCGAAGCGTGCCGGCAGATGGGCGAGGATATCGCCGTCGGCCTGCACGGGCTCGCCCGCCGGCCCGTCGATCTCCACCACGCGCGCGGGCAGGATCGTGACGTCGGCCAGATACGGCAAGCGGCCCAGCGCCAGCGCCACGGCGTAGCGGATCGTCGCCAAACGCCCGGCGGCGCCGAACAGCACGACTTGGAATTCGGGGGTATCGAGCCGCGCATTCGGGGCCGCGACAAAGCGGCCGCCATAATAATGGCCGTTGCAAAGAATGACCGACGACGCGCGATGCGCCGCGCCGTCGATGCGCACGTCGTAGAAACGCGGCGCGAATTTGAAGAGCTGGCGCAAAGTTTCGATCACATAGGCGCCTTTGCCGATGGCGCGTTTGAGCTTCGTGTCGACGTCGCGCACGACATGCGCATCGAACCCCACGCCCGCCATCATCGAAAAGCGCCGCCCGTTGACGAGGCCCAGCGTCACATCGCGCGGTTTGCCATCGACGATCGCGTCCGCCACGGCCTCGGCGCCCGCCGCCACGCCCAGCTCGTGCGCCAGCACGTTGGCCGTACCCAGCGGGATGACCGCGAGCGGCGGACCGTTTTCGGGCAGGCCGTTCAGCGCTTCGTTGATCGTGCCATCGCCGCCCGCCACGACGATGCGATCGGCGTCGGCGCCGCGCGCGAGATCTTCCGCGTCGCCGCGTTTTTTCGTGGGCTCGAGGCGGACCGAAAGCCCGCGCCGCTCCAGCGCTTCCAGCACGCGCGACAGAAACCGCCGCCGCCGGCGCCCGGCGATGGGATTGTAGACGACCAAAAGGCGTGAGGTTCTCGCGTCGAATGGCATTTTTATGACGATCACGCGAAGTTTCTAGAAATTATTCTCGCAACGGAAGATTCACTCGAAACGGTTACCACGAAGCCCTTATACGGACAAAAGGAAATCGCCGAATCGGCGCGGAGACGGGCAGTGGACAAGTTTGTGGATCATCGTGCCGGAGCCATCGCGATGCGCGCACCCGACGGACTTGGCGGCGGCGGCGATGGCGGCAACGACGTCAAACGCTGGCGCACGATCTTCCTCTCCGACATCCATCTCGGCACGCCGGGTTGCAAGGCGGAGTTCCTGCTCGACTTCCTCAAGCACAACGAATCCGACAAGCTCTATCTCGTCGGCGACATCGTCGACGGCTGGCGTTTGAAGCGCGGCTGGTACTGGCCGCAAGCGCATAACGACGTGGTGCAGAAGGTGCTGCGCAAAGCGCGCAAGGGAACGGAAGTGATCTACGTTCCCGGCAACCACGACGAAGCTTTGCGCGACTATCTCGACCACCATCTGGGCGGCATCTTCATCGCGGGCGAAGCCACGCACGACACCGCCGACGGCAAGCGCATGCTGGTCGTCCACGGCGACGCGTTCGACGGCGTCGTGCGCTACGCGCGCTGGCTCGCCTTCCTGGGCGACCACGCCTACAATTTCGCGCTCTGGACCAACGAGTGGTTCAACCGCGCGCGGCGCACCTTCGGCTTGCCCTATTGGTCGCTGTCGGCGTGGCTGAAAAACAAGGTCAAGAACGCGGTCAAATACATTTCGGATTTCGAGGAAGCCGTCGCCAACGAAGCCCATCGCCGCGGCTTCGACGGCGTGATCTGCGGCCATATCCATAAGGCCGAAATCCGCCGGATCGGCGAAGCGCTTTACATGAACGACGGCGACTGGGTCGAAAGCTGCACGGCCCTGGTCGAGGATTGGGACGGCAGTTTCAAGATCGTCGACTGGGCGCATATCCGCAAACTCGACATGCTGGCGGCCCCGATGGGAGCCGCACGATGAACGCGGCTTCGCGCAATCTTCGCATCGTCATCGTCACCGACGCGTGGCGCCCGCAGGTGAACGGCGTGGTGCGCACGCTGACCGAAACCAAGAAGCAGCTGGAGCTGATGGGCCATGCGGTCGAGCTGATCGCGCCCGAGCGCTTCACGACCTTCCCCTGCCCGACCTATCCCGAGATCCGCCTGTCGCTGGCGGGATCGCGCAGCGTGGGCAAATTGCTCGACGCCTTCGCGCCCGACGCCGTGCATATCGCGACCGAAGGCCCGCTCGGCTGGGCGGCGCGCAAAGCGTGCTTGAAGCGCAACTTGCCCTTCACCACCGCCTATCACACGCGGTTCCCGGAATATGTCAACGCGCGCATCCATGCGCCGCTGTCGTGGAGCTATGCGGTGCTGCGCCGTTTTCACGGACCGGCCAGCCGCGTGATGGTGCCCACGCCGACGGTGAAGAAGGATCTCGAATCCTGGGGCTTCGACAATGTCGTGCTGTGGACGCGCGGCGTCGATCTGGAGATTTTCAAACCCGGTCCGCGCGACCGTTTGCAAACGAAGCCGCCGATTTTCGTCTATGTCGGACGCGTGGCAGTCGAGAAGAACGTCGAAGCGTTTTTGAAACTCGACCTGCCGGGCTCAAAATGGGTCGTCGGCGAAGGCCCGGCGCTCGCGTCGTTGAAGGCCGCCTATCCCGATGCGAGCTTCCTGGGCGTGCTGCAACAGGCCGAGCTTGCGCGCGTTTACGCCGCCGCCGACGTGTTCGTCTTCCCGTCGAAAACCGACACGTTCGGATTGGTGCTGCTCGAAGCGATGGCCTGCGGCACGCCGGTCGCCGCCTATCCGGTCACCGGCCCGTTGGACGTGCTGGGCGATCGCCCGGCCGCGCAATCGGGCGGTGCGATGGACGAGGATCTGCGCGCGGCGTGCCTCAAGGCGCTGGAAATCCCGCGCGAGCGGGCGCTGGCCCATGCGCGCGACTATTCCTGGGCCGAGTGCGCGCGCCAATTCGCCGAGCATCTGCGCCCGCGCGGCTGACGCTTATCTGTCCTTCGCGTGCCAGAGCGTGAGATCGCCGCCGAGCCAAGTTTGGCCTTGCGGGCGCCGGTCGCCCAACGCGGTCAGGAATTCGGGCTTGTCGAATTCGCCCGCGTAAATCTCGACCCAGGCCATGTCGTAGAATTTCGAGAACGGCGTTTGCACCTTGCCGCCGGTGCGCGCTTCAAATGGCGACGGATCGGCGTAACCGTCGAAGGTGCGTTTGGCGAGGCGGTGGAGCGGCCCATCCGCCGGCCCCGCCAGATCGATCCCGTTGGGTCGTGCCAGGAACGCCGCCAATGCCAGCGGACCCAGCGTGAAGCTGTGATAATGCAGCGCCTTGACCCCGCGCAGGACTTCCAGCGGCAAGAAACCGTCCGCGTCGACCTGATCGAGCGTCAGCTTGATCCGCGATAGGCCCCAGCGCCAACTCGCCTCGTCACCGATGGCCAGCGCCAACGCCATCGCGCAGATCCCGGCCCAGGTCGCGTGGTTGTTGAGCTGTATCGAAGGTGCGGGCCCGCGCCCCGGCGGCTTGCTGTAGGCCTCGCGCAAATGCGGCAAATAGCGCGCGAACCAGTCGCGCACGCGGGCTTGCGTGGCCGCATCGTATTCGGGCGCGGTCGCGAGCTTGAGATGCGCCAGCGCCAGCGCGCAGAACATCCATTTGCGCTCGAACCCGCCTTGGGTGTTCGACTGGCCGAGCGTCGAATCCGCCTGCGCCATCGCATCGAGGGCAGCGGCGGCGCATGCGGCGTAGCGCCCGTCGACGGGATTGTGCCGCGCCCAACGATCCGCGCTGAGGGTGACGCCGCGCGTCACCGCCTCTATCGGCTTCACCAGTGCGTTGCGCTGTTCCAGCCGGTCGTGGTCGATGCGGCTATAGACCGGCGGATCGGAATAGAAATCCGGGACGACCAAATCGCGCGCGGGCGGGGGCATCGCCGGGCATTGCGCATTGGCTGGGCCTTTTACGCCCTTGCGCGCGCGCAAGGCGGCGGCGTCGTAGGGATTGATCAGGGCCGTCTGCGCGGCGGCCGGCGGGATCGCCAGCGTTGCGGCGGAAGCGGCGAGAAGCGTGCGGCGCGAGATCGGGCTCATACCCCGAAGCCTAGGCGGCGAATGTGACGCCGACAAGCGACGGGAATGCGGCACCCGGCATCTCCGTTGGAAAAGCGGGAGGTGCCCATGAAACGCGCAAGAATTCTGGCCGCGATTCTGCTGGCGGGAACGGCCACCGCCGCGATGGCGCAGGACTTCGTCTTGCGCGACGCGAGTGGCCGACGGACGGGCACGATCGAATTTAAGGCGGGGGCGAGCAGCGGCGGCGACTATATCCGCCGCGACGCGTCGGGGCGCCGGATCGAAACCTATGAAAGCGACGGGCGCGGCGGCTATGTCATCCGCGACGCGAGCGGACGGCGGACCGGCACGCTCGAAAAACGTTAGAGATCGCCGAGCTTCATCTCGGGCGAGTACTCGGCGTCCGGGACTTCTTTCATGATCGCCTGGCCGCAGACCACATGGCCCTTGGCGGCGTCGAAGGTCAGCGTCGGGCTGCCGTAGAGCTGCCAGCCCTCGTTCAACGCCTTGGTCACGCGGTGGCAGAAGGACGAATCGTCCTTCCCGGTCAGATAGCGATAGGCCTGCATATGATCGGTGTCCCGGAAGCTGTCAGTGCTTGACCCCGCGCAGACGGGCCATCAGTTCCTGCTGGAACAGGCCCCCGTCCTTGCGGGTCTTGCCCTTGAGGAATTCGCCCACGACCTTCTGCGCGGCTTCGCGGTCGTAGATCTCCCCGCCCTCGACAACCACCTTGGCGCGCTCGAGCACTTTGGGGTCGAGTTTGCGCCGAATGGCATCGGCCTGGAGGTTGATCCGGCGCATGACCGCTTTGCGGTCGTCGGGTGGGCTTGGCGGCATGGCTAAAAACCTAACCGATTCTTGGGTCTAGCACCAGCCCGGCCGGGCGCGGCCGCGCGGGGCTTTAACCCCCGCTTCGCTGTTGCCATATAAGGCCTGCGAAGGGTATAAGCCCGGCGCCGTTTTCACGGATGTAGCCCGCGCGTCCGCCGTCCGCCCAAGGGGGGACAGGCGCCCGCGCGGTTTCGTTTTACCCAACCCCCGGCCCGCTTCCTTGAGAGGAAACCCGAGCCGGCGCCAACGGAGGCAGTCGTGCCGCGAACTATCCCGATCGAGAAGCTCCGCAATATCGGCATCACCGCGCATATCGACGCGGGCAAGACCACCACGACCGAGCGGATCCTCTACTACACGGGCAAGTCCCACAAGATCGGTGAGGTGCACGACGGCAACACCACGACCGATTACATGGAGCAGGAACGCGAGCGCGGCATCACGATCACGTCCGCCGCCGTGACCGCCGAGTGGAACGGCCACCGCATCAACGTCATCGACACGCCCGGCCACATCGATTTCAACATCGAAGTGAACCGTTCGCTGCGCGTGCTCGACGGCGCGGTGTTCGTCATCTGCGGCGTGGCCGGCGTGCAGCCGCAGTCCGAAACGAACTGGCGCTTGGCCGACCGCTACAACGTGCCGCGCATCGTGTTCGTCAACAAAATGGACCGCACCGGCGCCGACTTCTACAAGGCCGTCGACTCCATGAAGGAGAAGCTCGGCATCGTCACGGCCGTGTGCCAGATTCCGATCGGCGCCGAAGGCGACTTCAAGGGCATCATCGATCTCGTCCGCATGAAGGGCGTGATTTGGCATGGCGACGAGCTGGGCGCGAAGTTCGACGATATCGAAATTCCGGCCGACCTCGTCGACAAGGCGAAGGAATATCGCCAGCAGCTGCTCGACGCCGTGGTCGGCGTCGACGACGCCGCCATGGAAGAATATTTCGAGAAGAACGACGTTGCGGAAGCGACGCTGAAGCGCTGCATCAAGAAGGGTGCGGTGACGGGCGCGTTCCGTCCGGTGTTCTGCGGCTCGGCCTTCAAGAACAAGGGCGTGCAGACGCTGCTCGACGCGGTCATCGACTATCTGCCGTCGCCCGCCGACATCCCCGGCATGCGCGTGGTCACCGAGGAGGGCGAGCCCGAGCGCTTCAAGCCCGCCAAGGACGAGGAGCCGTTCTCGGCGCTCGCGTTCAAGATGATCAACGACAAGTACGGCAACCTCACCTTCGTGCGCGTGTATTCGGGCGTGTTGAAGTCCGGCGACACCGTGCTCAACACCACGAAGGGCGAGAAGGAACGCATCGGCCGCATGTTCCAGATGCACGCCGACAAGCGCGACGAGATCAAGGAAGTCTACGCCGGCGACATCGTCGCCTTCGTGGGCCTGAAGGACACCGGCACGGGCGACACGCTCGCCTCGTCGGATGACCCCGTGATCCTCGAGCGCATGGCCTTCCCCGTCCCCGTCATCGACATCGCGGTCGAGCCGAAGACGAAGGAAGCCGTCGAGAAGATGGCCATCGGCCTCCAGAAGCTGGTCGCCGAAGACCCCAGCTTGCGCCTGCGCACCGACCACGAGTCGGGCCAGACCATTCTGTCGGGCATGGGCGAACTGCATCTCGAAATCATCGTGGACCGTCTCAAGCGCGAATACGGCGTCGAAGCCAATATCGGCTCGCCGCAGGTCGCGTATCGCGAGACGATCGCCAAGGCGCACACCGAAACCTACACCCACAAGAAGCAGTCGGGCGGTTCGGGCCAGTTCGCCGAAGTCACGATCAAGTTCGAGCCGCTGGACCGCAACGGCGGCGTCGTGTTCGAGGACGAAGTCGTCGGCGGTTCGGTGCCGCGCGAGTTCATCCCGGCCGTCGAAAAGGGCATCAAGGTGCAGTGCGAGCAGGGCGTGCTCGCGGGCTTCCCCACGGTCGACTTCAAGTACTCGCTGCTCGACGGCAAGTACCACGACGTCGACTCGTCGGCGCTGGCCTTCGAAATTGCCGCCAAGGCCTGCTTCCGCGAAGGCATGCGCAAGGCCCAGCCGATCATCCTGGAGCCGATCATGGACGTCGAGGTGACGACGCCGCCCGATCACGTCGGCGACGTCGTGGGCGACATCAACCGCCGCCGCGGCATCATCCAGAGCCAGGATCAGGCCGCGACGTCGGTCATCATCCGCAGCCACGTGCCGCTGTCGGAGATGTTCGGCTACATCTCGGATCTGCGTTCGATGTCGAAGGGCCGCGCGTCCTTCACGATGCAGTTCGATCACTACGAGCCGGTGCCGCGCAACATCGCGGAAGAGATCATGGCCAAGAACGCGGCCTGATCTTCCGGTAAAGCCTAACGGCGAACGGCGCGGGCGGAGAAATCCACCCGCGCCGTTTTCTTTTTCAGAGTTTGCGCAGGAAGCGCAGCGTCGTCTTGCCGTAGTCGCGCATGTCTTCCTGCGCGAAACCCTCGGGCACGGCGAAATCCTCGTGCTCCCCCGTCTCGGCGACGGCCACGCAGCCCGGCGCCAGCCAGCCTTTGGCGTTCAACGCCGCCAACGCCTTCGGGCCCAGCTCCTTGCCGTAAGGCGGGTCGAGAAAGACCAGCGTGGCGGGCGTCCAGGGTGCGGGCGGCGGTGCCGCGGGATTGGTCGCGTCGCCCAACACCAAGCGTGCGGCCCCTTGCGCCTTGCACGCGGCGATATTCGCCTCGATCAAGCGGCGCGCATTCGCGGCTTGCTCCAGGAACAGCGCGTTCGCCGCACCGCGCGACAAGGCTTCCAAACCCAACGCGCCCGTACCCGCGAATACGTCGAGCACCGCGGCCCCTTGCAGCATCGACACGCCGCCGGGCGCATAGGCGCCGTGGCCGAGGATATTGAACAGAGATTCGCGCTGACGCTCGCCCGTCGGGCGGATTGCTCGATCTTCGGGCGCCATGAGTTTGCGCCCGCGCCAGCGCCCGCCGACGATGCGAATCGATCCCGAACCGCCGCCCGGCTTCACGTCCCCGGCCTGCCGCCGAGCTTCAAGGGCGCGCCCGCCAAAGCCGCGCCCAGCACCTTGCGCAACTCGCCGGGGCCGACTTCCTCGATGGCTTTCACCGCAAGCTTGTCGAGCTCGAACGCGCCGTAGCCGATGCGGATCAGCCGGTTGACCTGCAAGCCCATCGCTTCGCAAACGCGGCGGATTTCGCGGTTCTTGCCTTCGGTCAGCTCGAAGATCATCCACGCGTTGCTGGTGTTGGATTTGCCTTCGAGGCGCGCGTCGATCGAGCCGTACTGCACGCCTTCGATGGTGATGCCGTTCTTGAGCCGCGCGAGGCGTGCGGGATCGGGGCTGCCATAGACGCGCACGCGATATTTGCGCTTGATGCCGGTCGCGGGCAGTTCCAGATGGCGCTTGATGCCGCCGTCGTTGGTCAGCAGCAACAAGCCTTCGGAATTGTAGTCGAGGCGCCCGACCGGCATCAGGCGCGGCAATTCGGCCGGCATGCCGTCATAGATCGTCGGACGGCCTTCGGGATCGCGCGTCGCGGTCAGCACGCCGCGCGGCTTGTGGAAGCGGAACAAGCGCGGCCGCTCGGGCTTCGCCAGCTTTTTGTTGTCGACGATGATTTCGTCTGTCGGCTGCACGTTGTGCGCGGGGCTGGTCAGCCGCTTGCCGTTGATGAAGACGCGCCCTTGCGCGATCAACGCTTCGGCTTCGCGCCGCGAACACAGACCCGCGCGCGCCATCACCTTGGCGATGCGCTCTCCCTTGGGGGTTTCGTCGGTCATCGGCGGCACGCGGCGACGAAGGCGCGGAAGATCGCGTCGTCGCCCGGATCGATCGAGTATTCGGGATGCCATTCGACGCCCAGGCAAAAGCGCTTGCCCGGCGCTTCGATGGCTTCGATCACGCCGTCGGGCGCCTTGGCGCTGACGATCGTGCCGGGGCCGACGGTCTTGACCGCCTGATGATGGGCGGAGTTGACATCCATGCGCGCGCGCTCCCCGTTGATCCGGTGCAGTAGCGTGCCGGGGACCACGTCCACAATATGCCCCGGCTCGGTGCGCGGATTGGGCTGTTCATGCGGCAGGCAACCCGGCACTTCGTCCGGGATGTGCTGGATCAGCGTGCCGCCCAAGGCGACGGCCAGCAATTGCTCGCCGCCGCAAATGCCCAGGATCGGCATGTCGCGTTCCAAAGCGCCCTTGACGATCGCGTATTCGAACGCGGTGCGCCGGTCCTTGGTTTTGACCGTGGCGTGTTTGCTCGACGCCCCGAACATCGCGGGATCGACGTCGAAGGCGCCACCGGTGATCAGCAAGCCGTCGATCCGGTCGAGGTAATCGCCGGCTTTTTCGGGCTCGTGCGGCAAAGCCACGGGCAAGCCGCCGGCCGCCGCCACGGCGCCGCAGTAATTTTGGCGCAGCGCGTACCAGGGCATTTTCGACCAGCCGCCGGCCGGTTCGCTGTCCAGCGTGATGCCGATAAGGGGGAGCGTCATGATGGAAATCTCTTAGCACGCGGGCGATTCCCCGGTAAACGGAACCCATGTCCGGGTTCATGGAATTGGCCCTCGAACAGGCCCGAATGGCCGCCGCGGCGGGCGAAGTGCCGGTCGGCGCGGTGCTGGTCGACGCGGCCGGCGCCGTCCTGGCCGCGACGCACAACCGCGTCGAGCGCGACAAGGACCCGACGGCGCATGCCGAAATGCTGGCGATCCGGCAAGCCGCCGCCGCGCGTGGCGATGCGCGTTTGCCCGATTGCGATCTCTACGTAACGCTGGAACCCTGCCCGATGTGCGCGACGGCGATTTCCTTCGCGCGCCTGCGCCGGGTCTATTGGGGCGCCGCGGACCCCAAAGGCGGGGGCGTGGAGAACGGGCCGCGCATTTTCGCGCAAGCCACCTGCCATCACCGGCCCGAATTGTTCGGCGGCATCGCCGAAACCGACGCGGCCGCGCTGCTGCGCGATTTCTTCAAAGCGCGGCGCTGAACCGCCAAGCGCCGTCCGCGTCGCGTGTGCGCCGCGCTTCGCCGCGCGATTCGAGCAAATGCAGATGCGCCAGCGCCTCGCCCACCGCAAGGCCGACGACGCGCGGCGTGATCTCGCGCTTGAACAGCAGCGTAAAGCAATCGACCGCGCGCAGGCCGCCCGGGTTCTCGGCGAAAGCGGCGCGCAACGCGGCCAAGCGCTCCTCGTGATGCGCGCGGACCGCGGCGATGCGCGCCCCCACGCCGCGATAAGGCTGGCCGTGCGCAGGCAGGATCAGAGTCGTTTCCGGCACGCCTGCGAACCCATCCAAGCTGTTGAGATAGTCGCGCAGCGGATCGGCGAAGGGATCGACCGGCCACACGCCGATATTGGGCGTGATGCGCGGCAGCACGATATCGCCGACGATCGCCACGTTCAGTTCGCGCGCCCACAGGCACGCATGTTCCGGGCAATGGCCGCGCCCGATGATCGGCAGCCAATCATGGGCGCCGAGGCGCAACGTCTTTCCGCCATAGATTCGCCGGAAATGCGCGGGCAAATCCGGCACGCCGCGCCGATAGAGATTTTCGGGCGTGGCGAACTGCCCGACCGCATCGGGATCGATGCCGTTGGCGCGATAGAAGCCGATGCGGTTCTCGATATCGCCCGGCGTGGCGGGCGTGATCGCGTAGCGCGCGGTCATGTACTCGCCCAATGTCGTCCACAGCTCGACGTTCCAGCGCGAGCAGATCCACGCGGCGAGGCCCATATGGTCGGGATGGAAATGCGTGCAGATCAGGCGCCCGACCGGCTTGCCGTCGAGCTGGGTTTCGAACACGCGCTCCCACTCGGCCATCGTTTCGTCGCGCGCGAGACCGGTATCGACGATCGTCCAGCTTTCGCCTTCGTCGATCAGCCAAACATTGATGTGGTCGGGCGGAAACGGCAAAGCGAGCCGCACCCATTTGACGCCGGGCGCCAACAGCTTGGCGCCGCCGCTTTCCGGCGGCTCGATATCTTCGTAGGCGAAGCCGCTCACAGAACGCGCCAGCCGATATCGCGCCGGCAGAAGCCGCCCGGCCAATCGATCGCATCGACGGCCTTATAGGCTTTGGCTTGCGCGTCCTTGGCCGTTTTGCCGATCGCGCAAACGCCGAGCACGCGGCCGCCATCGGCGACGATCTTGTCCCCGGCGGCCTTCGTACCCGCATGGAACACGGTCACGCCGTCGAGCTTGCCGGCCGCATCGAGATTGCGGATCTCCGTGCCCTTCTTGGGCGTGTTTGGATAGCCCTCGGCGGCCATCACGACGCAGATCGCCGTGTCGTCGCGCCAGCGCAGATCGAAGCGCTTCAATTCGCCCTGCTGGCTGGCGATCAACGCGGGCAGCAAATCGGATTTGAGGCGTAGCATCAGCGTTTGGCATTCCGGGTCGCCGAAACGCACGTTGAACTCGATCAGCTTCGGCCCGGCCTTGCCGATCATCAGCCCGGCGAACAACACGCCCTTGAAGGGTGCGCCTTCCTTCGCCATGCCCTTGACGGTGGGCAACACGATCTCGTCCATGATCCGCTTTTCCATCGCGGCATCGACCAGCTTCGTGGGCGAATAGGCGCCCATGCCGCCGGTATTCGGGCCGGTATCGCCGTCGCCCACGCGCTTATGGTCCTGCGCCGCCCCGAACGACAAGGCGTGCTCGCCGTCGCACAGCGCGAAGAAGCTCGCCTCCTCGCCGTCGAGGAATTCCTCGACCACGACTTCCGCGCCCGCCTTGCCGAAGCGGCCCGCGACCATTGCGTCGTCGATCGCGGCCAAGGCTTCGTCGAGCGTGGCCGCCACGACCACGCCCTTGCCCGCCGCAAGGCCATCGGCCTTCACGACGATGGGGGCGCCCTTTTCGCGGATATAGGCGCGCGCCGCCGCCGCATCGGTGAAGCGGCGATATTCGGCCGTGGGCACGCCCGCGCGCGCGCAGAAATCCTTCATGAAGCCTTTGGAGCCTTCGAGCTGGGCCGCCGCCGCCATCGGCCCGAAAGCGGGGATGCCCGCCTCGGCCAAGCGATCGACGATCCCGGCGACCAGCGGCGCCTCGGGCCCGACGACGACGAAATCGATCTTCTGGGCCTTCGCCGCCGCGACGATCCCGGCGATATCCTCGGCCCCCACGGGCAGGCATTCGGCCAAGGCGGCGATGCCCGGATTGCCCGGCGCGCAGAACAGCTTGTCGCATAGCGGCGAGGCGGAAATCGCCCAGCACAGGGAATGTTCGCGTCCGCCCGAACCGACGACCAAAATACGCATGGCGATAATTCCGTCTCCCTCGAATCCGCGCCCGCTTGTATCATGCGGGGCATGGAATCCCCGCGCGGCAATTTGCCGGAATACACCGTTTCGGAGCTTTCGCAAGCGGTCAAACGCACGGTCGAGGACGCGTTCGAAATCGTGCGCGTGCGCGGTGAAATTTCGGGCTTCAAGCATCATTCCTCCGGCCATCTTTATTTCGCGCTAAAGGACGCGGACGCCGCGATCGACGGCGTGTGCTGGCGCGGCTCGGCCGGCAAACTCGCGATCAAGCCCGAGGACGGGATGGAAGTGATCGCGGTCGGGCGCCTGACCACCTATCCCGGCCGCTCGAAATACCAAATCGTGGTCGAGCGGATGGAACTGGCGGGCCAAGGCGCGCTCCTGAAGCTGATCGAGGATCGCAAGAAGCGCCTCGCCGCCGAAGGCTTGTTCAACGCCGAGCGCAAACGGCCGTTGCCGTATTTGCCGGCCGTCATCGGCGTCATCACATCGCCCACCGGCGCGGTCATCCGCGATATTCTGCATCGCCTGTCCGACCGCTTCCCGCGCCATGTTCTGGTCTGGCCCGTGGCCGTGCAAGGCGAAGGGGCGGCCGAGCAGGTCGCGACGGCGATCAAAGGCTTCAACGCGCTGGAACCGGGCGGCAAGATTCCGCGCCCGGACGTGCTGATCGTCGCGCGCGGCGGCGGCTCGATCGAAGATCTGATGGCGTTCAACGAGGAAATCGTCGTGCGCGCGGCGGCGGAAAGCGACATCCCGCTCGTCTCCGCCGTCGGGCACGAGACGGATACGACGCTGATCGATTTCGCCTCCGACCGGCGCGCGCCCACGCCCACCGCCGCTGCCGAAATGGTGGTGCCGGTGCGCCAGGAATTGATCGCGCGGCTCGCGCGCAACGCCGCGTCGCTGGAAGCGGGGCTGGAGCGTATGTTCGACGACCGCCGTCAGCGTCTGTCGGCGGCGTCGCTGGGCGATCCGATGCGCTTGGTCGAGGATCGCGCCCAGCGCCTGGACGAGCGCGCGGAACGCTTGAAGCTGGCGGGTGCCGCACTCATCGACAAGCGCAAGCGGACCGTGATCGAACTCGGCGCCCGCCTGCCCGATCCCAAGACGCAGTTGGAACGCGCCAAGGGCGCTTTGGCGCGCGCGGGGGCCGCCCTTTCCGCCAACACCGCCGCGACCAAAGCCAATCTCGCGCGCGAGACCAAGCACGTCGCCGATCTTCTGGCGCGCGCCAAGGGGGCGGCGTTGCGCGGCATCGACACGCGCATCGCGTCGCTGGGGCGGGCGGGCGATCTGCTGGAAAGCTATTCCTATCGCAAGACGCTGGCGCGCGGCTTCGCGCTGGTGACCGACGCGCAAGGGCAGTTGGTGACGCAAGCAGCCGATGCTCGCAAAGCGGGCGATATCACCTTGCGCTTCGCCGACGGCGATGTCGGCGCGCATGTCGAAGGTGCGGCACCCGCGCCGCGCAAGGCCGCGACGCCGAAACCCGCCGCACCGCCGGGCAAGCAAGGCTCGCTGCTGTGAAACGCCTGCTGGTCGCACTCGCGTTGCTCGCCGCCGCGCCGGTCGCGGCGGACGAGATCGAGATAAAAGGCGAGATCGCGCAAGGCGGTTTCGCCGTGGTGCGCGCCGAGCCCGGCACGCGCGCGGTGTTCGAAGGCCGCGAGATGCGCGTGTCGGCCGATGGGCGGTTCCCCATCGCCTTCGGCCGCGACGCCGGCCGCCAAGCGACGCTGGAACTGATCTTCCCCGACGGGCGGCGCGCGCGCCGCGCGCTGGACGTGAAGCCGCGCCAATTCGATATCCAGCGTATCGACGGCTTGCCCGAGGCGATGGTCACGCCAGATCCCGCCTTGCTCGAACGTATCCGCGCGGAGAATGCGCGTATCGCCGAGGCGAGGCGGATCGACGGTGCGGAGCCCTTCTATCTGCAAGGCTTCGTCTGGCCTGTCGTCGGGCGGATTTCCGGCGTCTATGGCAGTCAGCGGATTTTGAACGGCCAATCGCGCCAGCCGCATTTCGGCATCGATATCGCCGTGCCCACGGGCACGCCGGTCGTCGCTTCGGCCGACGCGGTCGTGACCTTCGCCGACCCGGATATCTATTTCACCGGCGGCACGCTGATTCTGGATCACGGGTCGGGCGTCAGCTCGACCTACTCCCACCTGTCGCGCATCGACGTCGTGGTCGGCCAGCGTGTGCGCCAGGGCGAAACGGTGGGTGCCGCCGGTGCGACGGGACGTGCCACCGGCCCGCATCTCGATTGGCGCGTCAATCTTTTCGATATCCGCGTGGACCCGATGCTGGTCCTGCCGCCGATGCCGGCCGTCCCCGCGCGTTAGCCGCCCGATTCTTTCTTTTCGTCTGCCGGCGCTTTCGGCTCGACCAAGTCGGCGACGCGCTTGGTCATCTGCTCAACCTTGTAGTCGGGGAAGCGATAGGCCCAGCCTTTGGTCTTCGCGGCGATCTCGGCGGCCTGCTTGGCGGCGTCCTCGGCCGATAGCAGACGCGCATTGGGTGCCGCCGCCGGATCGACCGGTGCGGCCGGCGCTTCGTAGGATGCCGCGACGCGCGCCCAGCGGATATCGCGATCGCGCACCAAGGCGATTTCGATCTTGAGCCCGTCGAAGGTCGTATAGACGGCGCGTTCGCGGGCGGCATCGAAATCGAGACCTTCGGCCTTGCGCACGTCTTCGAGATCGAGGCCTTCGAAGGCGCTGGACAGAAGATTCACGTCGAAGGTCGATTTGACCTTCTGATCATCCGGCACGTTCGCGAGTTCGACGTCGTTGTCCGCGGGCGATTTCTTGCCGGCCGACAGACGCTCGCCGTCGATCGCGGTCAAATCGATCGACGCAATGCGCTCGCGCGCCACGTTCATCACCCGGCGGTCGAGCCATTTGGCGGCGTCGCGTTCCGGCGCCACGCGGCCGCGCGCGAAATACACCTGATTCTCGCTCTGGCGGCGGATGAACGTGCCGTCGCCCGCCGTGCCCTGGCGGCCGAAACGCGCACGCCCGACCAGCAAATCGGCCAGCGCCGCATTGTTCGCGTCGGCGAGCGTCAGGCGGATCGCCTTCTGGTCCTTGCCAGCGCCGTCGAGATCGAGTTCGGCGTGCAAGGCCGGATTGGCGGTGCGCGATTCGAGAATGCGCAACGCGACGAGTTCGAGCAACAGCCGGCGCACCTGATCGGAATCGACCGCGTAGCCGTCGCGCTCGGGCAGAACCCACGCGTCGCCCTCGCGCTTCAGCGCGAAGGCGGCACCGTCCGTCTCGATCCGCACGGACGCGATCGCGTTCGCCTTCGCCGCGAGATCGGGGAAAACGAGCGTACCCGCCGCCCGATCGACGGGCGCCACGTTGCGGGTCGCGTTGACGTAATAGGCGCCGCCACCCGCCAGCACGGCGGCGACGGCCAGGATACCGAGGGTTTTCGCGCGCATATCGCCCCTCCGTTCAGTTCGCGGCCGGGCGGCGGCGGCGGACGCGCAGCCAGCCCAGCACCAGCGCCAGCACCGCGACCGCGACGGGCACGGCGGCGATATTGATCGCCTTGGTCGCGATCTCGACGCGTTCGATATCGCCGCGCAACTGCGCCTGCACGTCGCGCAATTCGCGGCGGAAGCCGACCAGCTCGGCGCGGAACTTCTCGATCTCCGCCTGCTGCTCGGGACCGGCGATGGCGCGGTTAGCCTGTTCGCCGGCCGCACCGCGGCCCTGCAACTGGGCAAGTCGCTGTTCGGTTTCCTTGAGCTTCTCCTGCAACGCGCGCTCTTTCGCGCGGAAACGCGCCTCGGCGTCGCGCTGGATCGCTTGCAGTGCCGTGAACGGACGCTGAGACAAGCCGCGCCCGCGCAGGCCGATCAGCTCCGACGAACCGAGCAGATTGTCCACCGCGTTGACGACGAAATCGCCGTTATAGGCCGCGGGCACGGCCACGCGCTGGCCGAAGAAATCCTGCGTCGTCACCCAGAAGCGATCGTCGAGCAGGTCGGTATCGGCCACGACGATGGCGTTCAAATCGCTCTGGCTCTTGGCGAGATGGGCTAGCGCATTCTCCGGTACCTTCTCGCCTTCCGCCGGGGCGGGGCGCGCGTCGAACGCCGAGTTGACACTGCCGTGCAGGCGGGCGGCCAGCACGAAGCTTTCGCCCGACGGCTTGAAGTCCTGATAAAGCTGCACGGGATCGGGCTGCAGGCGCACCTTGTCCGCCTCGACCGCTTCGGAATCGGTCGACGTCCGAATTAAAGGCTGGAAGCCGATCGAAGCCCCGTCCTTCTTCTTGAGGATGCCGACGGACGCGGCTTGGACGATCGAAGCTTCGCTCAGCAGAATATCCGACTTGTCGAAATTCGCGTCGCGCAGCGTGAGCCACAGCACATAATCGACCGCGCGCATGCGGCCTTCGGTGCCCGCGTTGACGCGCCGCGCCGCCTGACGGTCGCCGGCGAGCTTGCCGGGTTCCATCTCGATGCCCCAAGCGTCGAACAGCTTCTTGAGGTCGGACGCCGTATTGCCGCCCATCGCCGCCGGGCCGCCGCGCCCCATTTCCGATTCCGCATGCGGGTCGACGAAAACCAGCAGGCGCCCGCCGCGCATCGCGAATTGGTCGATGGCGTAGAGCGTGGCTTCCGGCAATTCCTTGGGATGCACCAGCATCAGCACGCCGATATCCGCCGGAATCTCGGTCGCGTTGGGCTCGATCCCGCGCACTTCGAAGAATTGCGTGAGCTGCGAATAGACGGCCGAGGGCGGCGTGGGCCGCATCGAGCGGAATTCGCCCGCCATCGGGATCATCGTCATCAAACCGACGACCGGCTTCTTGGGCGTGGCGAGGTTATAGACGAGCTTGGTGAGGTCGTATTCGAGGAAGCGCTCGCGATCCGGCTGGAAGAAAGCGATCGCTTCTTCCTTGTCGGCGGTATTCGATCCGGCAAGGCCGAAATAGACCGTCTCGCCCTGCTGGTTGAGCGGCACGGCCTGAAGGCCGAACGCGACGGCGCGGTCTTCCTCGTCCGAGAAGGGCGGCGGATCGATGATCTGGAGACGCAGCTTGCCGCGCGCGGCGTCGCGGTATTCCTCCAGCATCTCGCGCACGCGCACGGCGTAAACGCCGTAGGACGGGATCTCGCGGCCCAGACGCTCGGAATAATAGAAGCGCAAGGTCACGGGCTCGTCGATGCGCGACAGGATCGCGCGCGTGCCCTGGCTCAGCGTGAACAGCTTGTCCGACGTCAGGTCCAAACGCAGGCCCTGAAGCAGCGGACCCGCCAGCGAATTGACCGCGACGAACAGGATCGCGGCCAGCGCGATCCCCATGCCACCGAGTGCGGAACGGCCCATTTTCATCGCTCAGCCCGCCTTCTTGAGTTCGACCAGCGCCGCGTTCGCGAATAGGAACGCGGCAATCAGCGAGACGAAATAGACGAGATCGCGCAGATCGATGACGCCGCGCGAGATCGCCGAGAAATGCGACATGAACGAGAAGCTGGCGATCGCGTCGACCACCGCTTGCGGCGCCCAGCCCGCGAAGAACGCCAGCACCATCGTCGTGCCCGACACCGTGAACACGAAGCACACGGCGGCGGCCACGACGAAGGCGATGACCTGGCTTTTGGTGATCGCGGAAACGCAAGCGCCGATGGCCAGATACCCGCCCGCCATCAGCAGCGAGCCGATATAGGACGCCGCGATGATGCCGTTGTCGGGATTGCCCAGGATGTTGACCGTGATCCACATCGGGAAGGTGAGCGCCAGCGCGATGGCGATGAACGCCCAGGCGGCGAGGAACTTGCCCACAACCGCTTGGCCGATCGAAATCGGCAGTGTCAGGAACAATTCGATCGTGCCGGAGCGGCGTTCCTCCGACCACAGGCGCATCGAGATCGCCGGGATCAGGAACAGATAGAGCCACGGGTGGAACGAGAAGAAGGCCTGAAGATCGGCCTGACCGCGCTCGAAGAAATTGCCGAGATAGAAGGTGAAGACGCCGGCGAGGACCAGGAAGATCACCAGGAACACATAGGCGACCGGGGTGGCGAAATAACCGCCGAGCTCGCGCTTCAGGATGAAAGCGATGTTGCGCATGGGGATCAGGCCGCCTTACCGGTGATGTCGCGGAAGACCTCGTCGAGACGCCCGCGCTCCTCGCGGATCTCGTCGATGCGGATGCCCGCCTCGCGCGCCATGCGGCCCAATTCGGCCAGCATCGGCACGCCGCCGCGCGGGAAGGCGGTCAGCATGGCGAGGCCGCCCTCGCCTTCCACCGCTTCGAACGCGGCCACGGCCGGATGGCCGTTCCACAGCGCTTTAAGGCGCGGCACTTCCGCCGACGCGGTGACGACCGACACCGCGTAATGCCAGCGCGAGCGCTTTTCCAGTGCTTCGGGCGTGCCGTCGGCCAGCACGCGGCCCTTGGCGATGACGATGGCGCGCGCGCAGATCGCGTCCACTTCTTCCAAGATATGCGTCGAAATGACGATCGCCTTTTCGGGGGCGATCTGGCGGATCAGCTCGCGCACTTCGTGCTTCTGGTTGGGATCGAGACCGTCGGTCGGCTCGTCGAGGATCAGCACTTCGGGGTCGTGCAGCAGCGCCTGGGCAAGGCCCACGCGGCGCTTGAAGCCCTTCGACAGCGTATCGATCGGCTGATGCAGCACGCCTTTCAACTGCGCGCGCGCGACGGCCAGATCGACGCGTTTGGCGCGCTCCGCCCCGTCGAAGCCGCGGATCGCGCCGACGAAGTCCAAAAACGCGGCGGGCGTCATGTCGGGATAGGCGGGCGCGCCCTCGGGCAGATAGCCGATGCGCTTCTTGGCTTCGATCGGCTGCGCCTCGACATCGAAGCCGCACACCGTGGCGGTGCCCGCGGTGGGGGCAAGGAAGCCGGTGATCATCTTCATCGTCGTGGACTTCCCGGCCCCGTTGGGGCCCAGGAAGCCTAGAACCTCCCCCTTGCGGACGGTGAAGGAAACGTCCTCCACCGCGCGAATGGGCCCGAAATGCTTCTGGAGATTTTTTATTTCCAGCATCGTGTCGGCGGACATGGTCGAGTTTATCCCGTTCCGAATTGTCCAATACGGCCACAGAGAAACAGCGCGCGGCCGGCGAAGCGCCCCTCATTTAGGGGATTTGGCGGCGATTGCAAGCGGTTGGTGGCCTCCCCCGGCCGCGGCCGGGGCGATTTCCCGCCCGCGGCCATAGGGCGCATCCTTGCGAACAGTCCGACATGTTAGCGCGTGGTTAAGAGGTTGTTAGGAGGGGCGGGGCGTAGATGCGCGCCTTACGCGCGACGAGAACGACGAGAGGCACAGAAGTGCGGAAGAATTTCGCCATCGGAAACTTGCAACGGCTGCCGGCGGCGCTGATTGGCGTGCTTTTCGCGTTCGTCCTGGCGATGATCTGGGGATCGATCGCCGCGACGTTGATCGCGGACCGCGATCGCGCCCTCGACGAAGCCCGTCAGGATCTGCGCAACAACCACCTGATGTTCAGCACGAAGGTGCACGGCGAATTCAACTCGGCGCTCAGCCGCGCGGTCGGCGTGGAGGCGTGGCTCGCCCTCGCTTCGCGCGCGCCGGCGCCGCCGCCGCTCGGCGAGATCGTCGACGTCTTGAAGATGATGGGAACGACGTCGCTCCAACCGGCGGACATCCGGTTGATCGGCACGGGCGGGGAAGGCATCTCGCTGACCGGTGTGAAGAACCCCCTTATCGACGTCAGCGACCGCGAATGGTTTCAGGGCGCCATCGCGCTGACGCCGGGGCAGTTCTATGTCGGCAAGACGGTCATCGCGCGCGACACCGGCCAAGAGGTGATTCCGATCGTGATCCGCGCGCATGAAAACGCCTACGGCATCGCGCTGGTGGTCTCCGGCATCGACCTCGGAAAATTGCGCGCGACCGTCATTGGCGTGCTCGAGGCGGGCCAAAGCGATGCCGGCATCATCCGCGTCGACGGCACGGTCCTTTTCGATTCGCGCAAGATCCCCGGCTATGCCGGCACCCGCATCGCCGATTTCATTTTCAAGGACGCGGCGACAGGCGACCAAGCGATCACGTTCTTCGAACATGCGAGCTTGATCAAAAAACAGCCGCGTCTAAGCGCCGCGACCGCTTTCGAACGCGCGCCGCTCGTCGTCTACACGTCGCTGCTGGTCGACGAAATCCAGCGGCAATGGTGGACGCAGCACTGGAACACGTTCGCGCTGGGCAGTCTGGCAACGCTGATCGTGCTGGCGCTGTCGATCTGGATTTTCACGCTTCTGCGCCGGAACGAGCGCGACGCCGCGCGGATCTCCGAAGCGCTTTCCCAAGCCGCCGCGCTGAGCCGGGCCAAATCCGACTTCATGGGCCGGATGAGCCACGAATTGCGTACGCCGCTCAACGCCATTCTTGGCTTCTCGGAGATGATGATCGATCCGCGCTTCGCCGCCGTCGCCGTGCGGCGCGGCGACTACGCGCGCGACATCCATCACTGCGGCAGGCATTTGCTGGCGATGATCGACCAGATCCTGGAAGTTTCAAAGATCGGATCGACGGGAACGCCCCTCGAATCGACCCGTATCGTCGTGGCCACCATGCTGCACGACTGCGCCAAAAGCATGGAATGCGCCGCCAAAGAGGCGCAAGTTCAAATCGATATCGAGGTCGAGATCGGCGCCGAACATCTCGACGCCGACCCGGCGTTGTTGCGCCAGATGATGCTCGGGCTTTTGTCCAACGCCATCAAGTTCAACCGGCCGGACGGGCGCGTGGCCATTCACGCCCAGCGCACGCGGGCGGGAATCGATATCTCGGTTGCGGATACCGGCAATGGCATTCCCGAGGCGATACGACCGCATTTGTTCGAGCCGTTCGGCTTCGGCGATTCGAAAGTCGCCAACGAAGATTCGCGCGGACTCTGTCTGGGCTTGGCGATCGTGAAAATGCTGGTCGAGCGCCACGGCGGCACGATCGCCATCGCCAGCGGCGAAACCGGCACGGTCGCGACGCTTTCGTTCCCCGAAAAATGCGTCCCGGCGCCGATCCAACACGCCGCCTGAACGCGTTGTTCCTTTATTGCGACGCCGGGGCCGCCGGCGCGCCCAGATCGGATTTCGGCTTGGCGCGGCGCGGCGATTTTTCGGGCGCCAGACGCGAATCGCGCAAGGCGCCGGTCGCCTCCAGGATCGGGTAGGCGACCGACACGAGGTGCGAATGGATGCGCTTCAGGTCGCGCAACACGTCCAAATGCAGCGAGCTCGTCTCGATCGTGTCCGGCACGCGGCTGCGCAGGCGTTCCAGATGGGTCTGTGCCGCCGCGCGCTCGCGCTCGCGGAACTCGACCTTTTCGGCGATCAGCTTGCGCGCCATCGCGACGTCGCCGTTCATGAACACGGCGAGCGACAGGCGCAGCGTTTCGAGAAGATCGGCGTGCAGAGCGGCGATATCGGCGAAGCCCTTTTCGGAGAAGTTCACGCGGTTCTTGATCTTCTTGACCGCGAGTTCGATCAGGTTCTTCTCGATGATGTCGCCCGCATGCTCGAGATTCGTCGCGTATTGCAGGATTTCCATCGAACGGCGCGCGTCGGCGTCGGACAGCGATTCGGGCTGGATGCGCAGAAGATAGGTCTTCACCTCCTCGCACAAACGATCGATCGCGTCGTCGCGCGACGCCACCGCTTCGGCGAGCTTGCGGTCGTCGGTGCGGAAGGCGGTCAGCGTGTCGTGCAGCATCGCCTGAAGCTCGTCGCCCATGCGCAGCGTTTCGCGCGCGGCGGCGGATACGGCCAAGGCGGGCGATTCCAGCGCGGACTCGTCCAGGTATTTCGGCTGGCCGGGCACTTCCGGCCCCTCGCGCTCGGCGATCAGCTTGTCGAGGCGCCCCGCGACGAGATTGACCAGGGGCAGGAACAGAAGTGCGAGCGCCAGATTGAAGCCGGCGTGGAAATTGGCGATCTGGCGGCCGACATCGGTATCGATCGCGGCGAGCAGCGGCCCGATCTGCGCCAGGAACGGCAAGGCGAGCAGCACCCCGGTCGCCCGGAAAATGAGGTTTCCGATTGTCACGCGCCTTGCACCCGCTTCGCCGTGCCACGTGGCGACGAGGGCCGGTAACGCGCCGCCAAGATTGGCGCCGAGCACGCAGGCCAAGGCGAGTTGCGGCGGCAGCAAACCGACATCGGCGAGCGAGATCGCCAGCAGCACCATGGCGAGGCTGGAATGGACGAGCCAGGTGAGCAGCGCCATCAGCACGACGGCGAGGAAGCGTTCGCCCGCGAGGGCCGCGAGCACTTCGTGGATGACGGTGGAATCGCGCAGCGGATGCGTGGCTTCGACGATCAAGCGCAGGGCCAGCAGCATCAGGCCAAGGCCGACGGCCGCGCGCCCCAGATCGCGCCACTTGGTCGGCAGCGTGCTCATGAACGCGAACACGCCCACGATCAGCAGCACCGGCGACAGCCAGCGCAAATCGAAGGACAGCAATTGCGCGATCAGCGACGTGCCGACATCGGCCCCCAGCACGACGGCCAGCGCCACGCCCGTGGTGACGAGGCCGCGGCTGGCGAAAGACGCGGTCATCAACGACGTTGCGGTCGAGCTTTGCAGCACGGCGGTGACGCCAAGGCCGCAGGCGAAGGCGGACATCCTGTTCGACAGCGCGTTCGACAGCCATTTGCGCAGATCGCCGCCGAAGGCGCGCATCGCGCCCGTGCGGACCATGCGCAAGCCCCACAGGAGCAGCGCCACACCACCAGCCAAATGGATCAGAACGAGGGATGCGCCGATTTTAACTTCTCCTACACTCAGTAAAGAACGCTGGCTTGACCCGCGTCGATCGACAACCCGACCGAAGCGCCGACTTCGTAGACCCGGAAATCGCGGCGATGAACCGTATCGACGGTCACGCGATGCGGTCCGACCGTTACGACATAACGGATATTGCCGCCCAGAAATTCGCGATGCTGGATCGTGCCCGTCAGATTGCGCCCTTCCGCCGACAAAGTCACGTCGTGCGGCCGGAAGGAAACGCAAGCCTTACCGGGTTTGGACACGGCAAGTCCGGCCAACGCAAAGCCGTCGGCGCGGAAACTTCCATCGGCGGCGAGGTCGCCTTCGATCAGATTGGCGGTGCCAAGGAAGGCGGCGACGAAACGATTGGCCGGCCGGTCGTAAAGGTCCATCGGCGCGCCGAGCTGCTGGATGCGCCCGCCGTCGAGCACCGCGATCCGGTCGGCGATGGCGTTCGCCTCCTCCTGATCGTGGGTGACGTAGATGGTGGTGAGGCCGAGCTTGCGTTGCAGCTCGCGGATTTCCTGGCGCATTTCGACGCGCAGCTTGGCGTCGAGATTGGACAAGGGCTCGTCAAGCAGCAGCACGTCGGGCTCGATCACCAGCGTGCGCGCCACGGCCACGCGCTGCTGCTGCCCGCCGGAAAGCTGGGCGGGGCGGCGTTCGCCGTAAGCGCCGAGCCCCACGAGATCGAGGGCGGCGGCCACGCGCTTGCCGATTTCCGCCTTGGACACGTTGCGCCGTTCCAAGCCGAACGCCACGTTTTTGGCGACGGTCATATGCGGCCACAGCGCGTAGCTTTGAAACACCATGCCGACATTGCGCTTCCACGGCGGCACGTCGGTCACGTCGCGCCCGTTGACGCGTACGGCGCCGGCATTGGGCACGCCGAACCCGGCGACGAGGCGAAGCAGCGTCGTCTTGCCGGAACCCGACGGCCCCAGAAACGCGAAAAACTCGCCCTTCTCCACCCGCAAGGAAACGTCGTCGAGGATCTTGGTCGATCCGTAGCCGAACGAGACCCGATCGATTTCCACACCCGGCGCGCTCATGCCGCGACTCCTTCGCGGGCACGCCGCGCCCGATCGTTTTCCGCCACGCGATAGGCGGCCCAAGTCGCGATCGCCACCACGACGACCGCGATCACGCCCAGTGCTGCACCCGGCCCGCGACCGGCGGCGGATTGCATATAAACGTAGATCCCGTAGGACAGCGGCGCCGACGCATCGCGCGTGACCAACAGCAGCGTCGATGCGAGTTCGACCGCCGCCGTCGCGAAGCTGGTCACGAAGCCCGCCAGAATGCCGCCCGCCATCAAGGGCACGACGATCTTGCGCATCACGACGGATTTGTCACCGCCCAGGCATTCGGCGGCTTCTTCCAGGCTGCGATGAAGCTGCTGCAACGCGGCGGTGCAAGAACGCAACGCGTAAGGCAAGCGGCGCACGGCATAGGCGATGGCGAGCATCACCCAGAACGTCGCCAGGCTTTCGCCCGAGAAGGGCAGCTTCACGTCGAAATAGACGCGCAAGATGCCGATGCCCAGCACGAGGCCGGGGACGGCTACCGCCGCCATCGCGATCTGGTCGATCAACTGGCGGAACGGCAATTTCGTGCGCAGCACGAGATAGGCGATCATCGTGCCGAGCACGACGTCGATCAGCGCCGCGATACCGCAATAAAGCACCGTGTTGGCCATCATGCCGCCCGCGTCGCGGAACACGGTGATGTAATGGGCGAAAGTGAACGCGTCCGGGATCACCGAGAAGGACCACACGGTCGCGAGCGACAGCATCAAAATGCCGAAATGCGGCGACAGCGCCAGGATCAGCGCCACGGCGATGAAGGCATAGGCGCCGATCTTTTCCCACAAGCGCAATTCGCGCTTCGACAAACCGCCGCCGCCGCGCTGCGTGGTCGCGAAGTCGCGGTTTTTTAGGCTGAGCAGCGACAGCCACACGGCGACCACCGACAGCACGACCAGAATGGTCGAGATCACGTAGCCCATCGGATCGGCGAGGCCGACCGAGGTGATGCGCAAATACGCTTGCGGGGCGAGCATGTTGTTGACGTTGAGCAGCAGCGGTGTCGCCAGATCGTCGAACACTTTGGCGAAGACCAACGCGGCCCCGGCGATGTAGCCGGGCATCGCCAGCGGGAAGACGATCTTGGAGAACAGCGTCCAACCCGAAGCGCCCAGATTCTGCGCCGATTCCTCCATCGCCGAATCGATATTGGCGAGCGCGGCGGAAAGGTTCAGCAGAATGAACGGGAAGTAATGCAGGCCCTGGACGAAGATCACGCCGTTGAGCCCTTCCATGAAGGGCAAGCGGAAGCCGAACCAATCCATCAGCAGCAGATTGACCGAGCCGTTGCGCCCGTAGACGAGCTGCATGGCGACCGCGCCGACGAAGGGCGGCATCACCAGCGGGATCACGCCCAAAGTCTGGATCAGTGCCGCACCCTTGAAGCGGAAGCGCACGGTGAAATAAGCGAGCGGCACGGCGATGATCGTCGCGACGACGACGGCCATCAGCGCCACGTAGATCGAGTTCCACGTCGCTTCGATCATCAGCGACGTGCGGAAGAAATCGGCGAAGTGAACGAGGGTCAGGCTTTGCCCGTCCCAAAAGGCGACGAACACCACCGTCGCCACGGGCACGATCAGGAACGCGACCAGGAAGGCCGCGACCGTGCCCGCGCAAATCAGGTGGAACGGCGTGGTTTCCCAACGCGCCAGCAACCCCACACGCCGGGGTGCCGGTAAACTCATGCTCGCGTCGGCCACGCCGTTCCCCTTCGTTCCGCGATTAGCGCGCGCGCGCCGCGTTGTCGGCGAGCGTCTTGGCTTGGGCATAGTTCTGGCGCGCGAACGCGTCCCAGCGCTCCTCGAACTCCGCCTGGCGCGCCGCGACCGGGCGATCCGGACGCTTTTCCTGGAACGCGCCGGCGATCGCGGGATCGCTCGCCTCTTTCTCGGTGATCGGCACCGAGGTGGCGAGCTTGCGCGCCTCGGCGATAAGGCGCTTGCCTTCGGCGCTGTTGGACCGCGCCACCGCCGCTTCGGCCGCATGGATCGCCTTCCACGCCTCGGTCAGCTCCTTCAAACGGAAGGTGACGAGGCGGTCGTAGAGCGAGTTCACCAGCTCGTAGCGCCCTTCCGACAGATCGCCGTCGAACACGACGCGGCGTCCGAGATTGGGATCGGTGAACGGGTTGGGATAGCCGGCGGGCGCCTTGGCATAGCTCGCCGGGCGCACGGGCAGACGCTGGATCTTCGGATCGAGCAGGATCGCCTGCCCGTCTTCCGACAGCAGGAAGTCGACGAAGGCTTGCGCGGCCCGCTGGTTCTTCGCCCCCGCGACGATGCCGATATTGGCGGGCACGATCGTGGTCACGGTCGGGTAGACGAATTCGACCGGGAAGCCCGACGCCTTGGCCGACAGGCCGAAGAAGTCGATGACGATGCCGATACCGTATTGGCCGGAGTTGACCGCATCGGGCACGCCGAAGCTGCGGTCGGAAACGGAAGCGAAATTGCCGCCGATTTCCAGCATCGAGGCCCAGCCTTTATCCCAGCCTTCGCCTTGCAGGATGGTTTCGACCGTGAGATGCGTGGTGCCCGAGCGCGAGGGCGCCGAAATGCCGACATGGCCGAAATAGATCGGCTTCTTCAGATCGTCCCATTCCTTCGGGGCGGGCAGGTTGTTCGCGCGCAAGTAACGCGTGTTGTACATGATGCCATAGCCCGACGCGGCGAAGCCGAAATAGAAGCCTTGCGGGTCGTGCGTCGGCGACGAACCGACTTTCGGTGCGATGCCTTCCGATTTCGGTTCGTATTTCTGCAGAAGATTGCCTTTCTTCAGCACTTCGAACGCGTCGGGGGCCGAAGCCCACATCATGTCGGGCGGGTTGGAACGCGTTTCGCGGATGAAGGCCACACCGGCGGTCGTGGAGCGGTTTTGGATCTCCACCTTCGTGCCGGGATATTTCTTCTGAAACGCGTCGACGAAGGGCGTGGTCACGTCGCGCGAGAAGGACGTGACGATCGTCACGCGATCTTCCAAGGCTTGCGCCGCCGCCATGCCGGTCACCGCGATCAACGCGGCCAATGAAATCGAAGCCAATTTCAACATTATGGGTTCCTCCGGGGGTCGGGGATGCGTGGGATCGACGGTCGCATCCCGCGATCGTTTGGATTCGGCCCGCGGGTCTTCCCGCTTTGAAACGAATCTGTCATTAAACTGTCACCAGATGCGGTGCGTTTCAACCGAAACCGGCGCCGCCAAAAGGGGGAACCGCATGAAACGCTTCGCAAGTTTGGCGGGCGCCGTGGCGCTCGTAACGCTGGCCGCAACGCCGGCCCCGGTCCAAGCGCAAGGCCAGATCGTCGTCTACTGCTCCGTGCTCCAGGATTGGTGCACCCTGATGTCGCAGGAATTCGAGCGGCGCACCGGCATCCGCGTGTCGATGACGCAAAAGGGCTCGGGCGAAACGCTCGCCCAATTGCGCGCCGAAGCGCAGAACCCGCGCGCCGATATGTGGTGGGGCGGCACGGGCGATCCGCATTTGCAAGCGGCCGAAGCCAATCTCACGGCCGAGTATCGCTCGCCCAAACTCGCCGAGTTGCAGCCTTGGGCGCGCCGCCAAGCCGAGCAATCGAATTATCGCACCGTCGGCATCTATGCGGGCGTGCTCGGCTTCGCGTGGAATACGCAGGAATTGGCGCGCAAGGGCATCCAGCCGCCGCGCTGCTGGCGCGACGCCGCCGACGCGCGCTTCAAAAACGAAGTGCAGATTTCGAACCCCACCTCGTCGGGCACGGCCTATACGGCACTCGCGACACTGGTGCAGGTGATGGGCGAGGACCCGGCTTTCGCGTTTCTGCGCGCGCTTCACACCAACGTGAACCAATACACGCGTTCGGGCCCCGCCCCGGCGCGCAACGTGGCGCGCGGCGAAACGCTGGTCGGCATCATGTTCCTGCACGATGCGGTCGCCGAAGCGGTGGAAGGTGCCCCCGTCGCGGTCGCCGCCCCGTGCGAGGGCACGGGTTACGAAATCGGCTCGATGTCGATCGTGCGCGGGGCGCGCAACATGGCGCAAGCGCGCGCTTGGTACGAATTCGCCCTCGACCCGGAAGTCCAGATGCTGGGTGCCAAGGCGAAAAGCTATCAGACGCCCTCGCACAGCAAGGCAAGCCCCCCGCCCCAGGCCCCGCGCCTGGAGGACACGAAGCTGATCGACTACGACTTCGCCAAATACGGGGCGACGGCCGAGCGCACGCGTTTGATCCAGCGCTGGGAAAGCCAAGTCGGCAACCAGCCGCGCTGAACTTGCGATGACGGACGAAGACCACCCCGCCCCATCGCGGGCCGGGGTGGTCCTTCGCAAGTTGCCGATTCTGCGATAGAATCGGCGTTATCCATGTCGCAGAAAGTCATCGACGATTACCGCACGCTGACCGGCCACGAGAAGGCCGCGATCCTGCTGCTCGCCGTGGGCGAGGAGACGGCGTCGAAGATGTTCGCCGTGATGGACGACGAGGAGATCAAGGAACTCTCCGTCGTCATGGCCAATCTCGGCTCGGTCCACGCGTCGGTGATCGAGCGTCTGATTGTCGATTTCGCCGACCAGATGGGCCAGGGCGGCGCGCTCGCCGGCACGATGGAAGGCACGGAGCGGTTCCTGGGCAAGGTCCTGGGCAAGCGTGCCGACGGCATTCTCGACGATATCCGCGGGCCCGCCGGCCGCACCGTCTGGGACAAGCTTGGCTATGTTCCCGAAACGACGCTCGCGAATTATCTCAAAAACGAATATCCGCAAACGGCGGCGGTCGTGCTGTCGCGCGTGCGCCCCGACCACGCGGCCAAGGTGATCTCGGCCTTGCCCGACGGTTTCGCGATGGAAGTCGTGATGCGCATGCTGCGGCTCGAAACCGTGCCGCGCGAAGTGCTCGACGATGTCGAGCGCATTCTGCGCAACGAATTCATGGCCAATCTCGGCAAGAACACGACCAAGAACCGGCACGAGGAAATCGCGGAGATTTTCAACGCGCTCGACGCGCCGACCGAGAAGCGCTTCCTGCAGTCGCTGGAGGAGCGCAATCCCGAGGCCGCGCTCAAAGTGCGCGAGAGCATGTTCAAATTCGAGGATCTCCAGCGCCTCGATCCCGCCGGCATCCAGACGCTGCTGCGCTCCGTCGACAAAAGCAAACTCGGCTTGGCACTGAAGGGCGCTTCGGAACAATTGCGCGATCTGTTCCTGTCGAACATGTCGGAGCGTGCCGGCAAAATGCTGCGCGACGACATGGAACAGATGGGCCCGGTGCGCGTAAAGGACGTGTCCGAAGCGCAAGCCTCGGTCGTCGAAACGGCCAAGGACCTTGCCGCGCGCGAGGAAATCAACCTGTCGCGCAAAGGCGGCAGCGACGACGAGCTTATCTATTAAGCCGTTTTCGGGCCCGCGATGGCGCGCAGCAATTTCTTCGCGTCGTCGGAATCCCAATGCGCCATGCCTTCCAGGCGTCCGACATCGCGGCCCTGGCGATCGATCACGATCGTCGTCGGCAAGCCGCGCAAACCGAAAGCGCGCATCGAAGCGCCCGGCGGATCGAGATAGACGGGCAGGTTCTTGAGCGCGTTCACCTCGAAAAACGGCGCCACCTGGCGCATTCCGCCGCGATCGACGGAGATGGCGACGACCTCGATCCCCTCGCCCGCCATACTGGCGTGCAGCTTGTCGAGAGACGGCATTTCCTCGACGCACGGCGCGCACCATGTCGCCCAATAATTGAGGACAAGCGCGCGGCCCTTGAAATCCGCCAGCGTCAATTCCTTGCCGTCGGCGGTTTTGAAACTGATCGCCGGCGCCGCTTCGGGCGGCGTGCGGGGCACGAAGGCGCCCAGACTGCCCTTGAACGGGGGAAGCTGGGCGAAAACGCTTGAACCCGAGGCCGAAAGCGCTAGGGTCGCGCCCGCCCCGGCCGCCCGTAAAAGATGTCGCCGGGTGAACCGCATAATCCGAATATAGGCCGCCATGTCCGACACTTCCAGACGCGCCAAGAAGCCCGAAGCGAACCCGATGTGGGGCGGACGTTTCGGCGTGGCGCCCGACGCGATCATGCAAAAGATCAACGCGTCGATCGACGTCGACAAGCGCCTCTACGCCGAAGACATCGCGGGGTCGAAGGCGCATGCGCGCATGCTGGCGAAGGCCAAGATCCTGACGGCGAAGGACGCGGCCAAGATCGTCGAAGGCCTCGACAAGGTGCGCGTCGAGATCGAGACCGGGCGCTTCACCTTCAAGACCGAGCTCGAAGACATCCACATGAACGTGGAAAGCCGTCTCGCGGAGTTGATCGGCGAGCCCGCCAAGCGCTTGCACACCGCGCGCAGCCGCAACGATCAGGTCGCGACCGACTTTCGCCTGTGGGTGCGCGGTGCATGCGACCGCGCGGAATTGGCGTTGCGCGAATTCCAGCGCGCACTGCTCGACAAGGCGCAAGCCCATGCCGGCACGATCATGCCGGGCTTCACCCATTTGCAGCCCGCCCAGCCCGTGACCTTCGGCCACCATCTGATGGCGTATGTCGAAATGGCCGGGCGCGATCGCGGCCGCTTCGCCGATGCGCGCCGGCGCATGAACGAATCGCCCTTGGGGGCCGCAGCCCTCGCCGGCACGTCCTTCCCCATCGACCGGCATTTCACGGCCGAGGCGCTAGGCTTCGACCGGCCGACGGCGAATTCGCTGGATTCCGTTTCGGATCGCGATTTCGCGCTCGAATTCCTGTCGGCGGCGGCGATCGCATCGATGCATCTGTCGCGCCTCGCCGAAGAACTGGTGATTTGGTGCGGGCCCCAATTCGGCTTCGTGCGCCTGTCGGACGCGTGGAGTACCGGCAGCTCGATCATGCCGCAGAAACGTAACCCGGATGCGGCCGAACTCGTGCGCGCGACGTCGGGCCGGATGATCGGTTCGCTGATCGGCTTGTTCACGGTGATGAAGGGCCTGCCGCTGACCTATTCGAAGGACATGCAGGAGGACAAGGCGCGCAGCTTCGCCGCCGCCGACGCGCTGATGCTGTCCATCGCCGCGATGACCGGCATGATCGACGATCTGACCGTCAACGAAGCGCGAATGAAGGCGAGCGCTTCGGCCGGTTACACCACCGCGACCGACCTTGCCGATTGGCTGGTGCGCGAATTGGGGATGCCGTTCCGCGAGGCCCATCACGTGACGGGGCGCATCGTGCGCCGGGCGGAGGAGCTGGGCATCGACATTTCCGAATTGCCGCTGGCCGATATGCAAGCCGTCGAAAAGCGCATCGACAAGCGCGTGTTCAAGGTGCTGGGCGTGGAAAATTCCGTCGCCAGCCGCACGAGCTTCGGCGGCACGTCCCCCGCCAACGTGCGCAAGGCCGTGACTGCGGCGCGCAAGCGTTATCTTTGATATAAGCGGTTCACGATGACGACCGAGTTTCCCCCGATTCCGCGCCGCTTGCTGCTGGCGCTGGCCTTCGCCGCCCCGCTCGTCGCGTGCGGGCGCAAGGGCGATCCCGAGCCGCCGGAAGGCGCCGATCGGCGTTATCCGCGCCAATACCCGGCGCGCTCGCCCCGCCAGCAGGAACAGCTGCGGCAGGAACAGCAGCAACAAGAACAGCAAGACCAACAGCAGCCCCGGCGCACGCCATGACCATCGGCTTCCACACCAAGAACGGCGTTCTTCACTGCGACGGCGTTTCGCTGGAACGTATCGCCCGCGACCATGGCACGCCCGCCTGGATCTATAGCCAGGCGCTGCTCGAAGCGCGTTTGCGCGAATTCCAGAAAGCCTTCGCCAAGCTCGATCCCACGATTTGCTACGCGCTGAAGGCCAATTCCAATCAGGCGGTGATCGCGACCTTCGCCGCGATGGGGGCCGGGGCGGACATCGTCTCGGCGGGCGAGTTGGTGCGCGCGTTGTCGGCGGGGGTTCCTGCGTCGAAGATCGTTTTCGCGGGTGTGGGCAAGACCGAGGACGAAATGGCCCTGGCGCTCGGCGCCGGCGTCTTGCAGTTCAACGTGGAGTCGGAGCCCGAGCTTGAAGCGCTGGCGCGCGTGGCCAAGAAGCGCGGCCAAGTCGCCCCCGTGGCGCTGCGCGTCAATCCCGATGTCGACGCCAAGACGCATCGCAAGATCACCACGGGCAAGAGCGAGAACAAGTTCGGCATCGAAATCGCCCATGCGCGCCAGATCGCGCTGGCCGCGCGCAAATTGAAGTCGGTGCGCATCGAAGCCTTGTCCACGCATATCGGCAGCCAGATCACCGACGTGTCGCCCTATCGCGCGGCTTTCGCGCGCGTCGCGGCGCTGGGCAAGGAATTGCGCGAAGCGGGCGTGCCGATGACGCGGCTGGATTTCGGCGGCGGCTTGGGCGTGGTCTATCAGAACGAATCGCCGCCCGATCTCGCCGCCTATGCGCGCGCGGTGCATGCGGCACTCGACAAAACCGGCTTCGGCCTGGTGCTGGAACCCGGCCGCTGGCTGGTCGCCGATGCGGGCGTGCTGCTCGCGCGCGTGATCTACGTGAAGAAGGGCTCGGCGAAGAATTTCGCGATCGTCGACGCGGCGATGAACGACTTGATCCGCCCCACGCTGTACGAAGCGTGGATGGCGATCGAGCCCTTGCGCCCGCGCAAAGGCGCCAAGCGCATTTACGACGTGGTCGGGCCGATCTGCGAATCCGGCGATTATCTCGCGCAGGCCCGTAAAATTTCGCCGCTCGAAGCGGGCGATTTGATCGCCGTGCGTCAGGCGGGCGCTTACGGCGCGGTCATGTCGTCGGCCTATAATTCCCGGCCTTTGGCCCCGGAATTGCTGGTCAATAAGGGTAAAGTCGCGGTCGTGCGGCCGCGCCAAAGCGTCGAGTCGTTGATCGGACTGGATCGCTTGGCCCCTTGGCAGCGCCAAAAGCCGAGCCCTTACCAGGACTAAGGCGTTTTTCGGGCGTAACAAACCGCGCGATTGCACGGGACTTCTGGCGGGTTAGACTTATCTTCCCCTGGACCGGTAGCCCCTCTGTGCTTGCGGAGTGTGTATGCGCGACCCGCGTTCGAGTTCACCGACCCCGATACCCGGCCTTTCCGGCCGGTTGACCCTGGCGCGTTTGGCGCTGTTGTGGGAACGCGCCGTGCCCGCCTTGTGGCCGGCCGCGACGGTCGCCAGCGCCTTCATCCTGGCCGTGTTGTTCGATCTTCTGCCGCGCCTGCATGTGGCGCTGCATTGGAGCGCCTTGGCCGCTTTCGCCGCCGCGTTCCTGGCGGCGGTCTGGTACGCGCGCAAGGCGCTGCTGCTGCCGGACGCGCAAGCGGGCCAGCGGCGGCTTGAGACCGCCAGCGGTTTCGCCCATCGCCCGCTGCAGGCGCTGGGCGACAAGCCCGCCGGCACGCCCGATTCCGCGCAAGCCAAATTGTGGGAGGCGCATCGCCGCCGTTTGCTGGCGGCCCTCGCCAAAGTGCGCGTCGGCTGGCCCAAGCCCGGCATGCCGGCGCGCGATCCGCTGGCCTTGCGCGTCGGTTTGATTCTGCTGCTTGTCGTCGGCGTGGGCGTGGGCGGCGATCGCGCGGGTGCGCGTTTGGCGCGGGCCTTGTCACCGGGCGTGGATACGCCCGCGATTCCGCCCGGCGCGTTGGATTTGTGGATCACGCCGCCCGCCTATACCGGTTTGCCGCCGGTCATCCCGCGCCACGACACCACGGAAATCGCCGTGCCCGTCGGCAGCCAGTTGATCGCGCAAGTCAGCGGCGGCCCCGTGACGCCGCGGTTGACGATCGATGCGCGCCAAGCGCCGTTCGCCCCGGTCGAAACCTCGGCCACCGCCGCCAACGGCCAGCGCCTGCAAAGCTGGCGCGCTGGCGCGGAACTCGTCGATGGGCAATCGCTGGCGATCGATCAGGGCAACGCGTCGCTGGGCTCTTGGAAGCTGCGCTTGATCCCCGACGCGGCGCCCAGCGTCGAATACCCGCAAGCGCCGCAGCGCACGCGCCGTGCGGCGTTGAAGCTCGATTATCTCGCCAAGGACGATTACGGCATCGCGGGCGTGGTCGCGGAAATCCGCCGCCCGAATGTCGAAGGGCCGGGCGCGCCGATCGATTTGAACCTGCCGCTGCCGGGGCCGCGCTTGAAGGAAGCGACGGCGTCGAGCTTCCACGATCTTTCCGCCCATCCTTGGGCCGGGCTGCCGGTGAAGCTGACGTTGCGCGCGACCGATGTCGCGGGCCAAACGGGCGTTTCGGAAACCATCGACCTTGTGATGCCCGAACGCAGCTTCGAGCATCCGGTCGCGCGCGCCATCGTCGAACAGCGCAAGCTGCTGGTGGCCGACATGTCGCGCCGCGCGTTGATCGCGCGCGCCATCGCCGCCATCGGCGCCAACACGCCGCAGTATTCCGACGATACGGTCGTGTTCCTGGGCTTGCGCACCGCCGCCCAGCGTTTGATCTCCAAAGACGCGACACCGGCGGTCGTCGACGAAATGCAGAACCTGCTGTGGGACGTCGCCTTGCGCATCGAGGACGGGCGCTTGTCGTCGGCCGAACGCGAGTTGCGCGCGATCCAGCAGCGTTTGCAGGATGCGCTCGCCAACAACGCGCCCGACGCCGAAATCGAAAAACTGATGCAGGAATTGCAGCAGGCGATCGACCGCTATCTGCAGGCGATGATCGAAAACGCGATGCGCAATCCCGAACAGGCGCAGCGCCGCGATCCGAACGCCGATCGCAGCCAGCGTTTGGAGCGTCAGGATCTGCAACGATTGCTGGACCAGGCCCGCCAATTGGCGCGCACGGGTGCCCGCGACGCGGCGCGCGATCTGCTGTCGCGCTTGCAAGAGATGCTGGAGAATCTGCGCACGATGCAGGCCCAGCGCGGCGACAATCAGCAGGGCCAGCAAGGCCAGCCCGGCGACCAGGGCGCCCAGGAAATGATGCGCAGCCTGCAGGAGCTGATGCAGCGCCAGCAGCAGCTGACCGATCGCACCTTCCGCCGCTCGCAGCAGAACCGCCCCGGTCAATTCCGCCCCGGCCAGCAAGGCCAGCAAGGCCAACAGGGGCAGCGCGGCCAGCAGGGGCAGCAAGGACAACAGGGCCAGCAAGGCGAAGGCGACGGTGAAGGCGACGCGGGCGAACAGGACGCGCTGCGCGGGGCGCTGGGCGACATGATGCGCCAATTCGGCGAGATGATGGGGCAGGTTCCGGAAGGCTTCGGCCAAGCCGAAGGCTCGATGCGCGATTCGGGCGATCAACTGCGCCGCGGCCAGCCGGGCCGCGCGCTGCGCCCGCAGATGGAAGCGCTGGATCAGCTGCGCGCCGGTGCGCGCGAAGCGATGCGCCAGATGATGGAGCGCTTCGGCCAGCAGCAGGGTCAAGGCCAGGGCGAAGGCCAAGGCGAAGACGCGTTCGGCGACCAGCAAGCCAGCGAACGCGACCCGGCCGGCCGCGACATCGACGGCAATAACGGCACGATGACCGACGCGTTCCAGCGCATACCGGGGTTGGGCGAAGGACAGATCATGCGGTCGCAGGAAATCCTGGACGAGCTGATCCGCCGCCTGGGCGAACGCGCCCGCCCCGAAGGCGAGCGCGAATATCTGGAACGCCTGCTGCGCCGGTTCTAGAAAAGGCCGGTCAGCCAGGCCGGCAACGCCAAGCCCGAACCAGGGCGGTCGTGCAGCGTGATAACCAGGTTTTGCGCGGCCGCCGGCGGGTTCTCGAACACGACCGTGAATGCGGTTTCCTCGCCCGACTCCAGGTGCTGGGCATCGAGCGTCAGATCGCGGTCGGCGACCGACACACCCTTCTCGTCGATCAGCGACACACGCAGGATCGGCACGGCTTGCGCCGACGCCGATGCGTTGCGCAGCTTGCCGCTGACTTCCATCGTCGGCGTGCCGGCCGACGAGCCGCGCACCGGCGGCTGAACGGTGACGCTAAGCCCCGCGCCGGGGGCCGGCACGTCCAAGCGGAAAGCTTGGAACACCGCGCGCGATTGCGGGAAAGCCGCGACGACATCGGCGCGCATCTGAACCGCAAGGCCCAAGCCGACGATCGTGACCAGCAGCAGGATCCAGCCGATCGCCGCGGCGATCGAACGCTTGGGCGCTTCCGGCGGCTTGGGGCGCGGGCCCCGGCGGCGCGGCATGTCGTCGGCGGGCTCGACCGTCTCGGCGACCGTTTCGGCGAGCGCCTCCAGCGAGGGCGCTTCCTCGACCGGCGGGGCCAAATCGGGTTCGGGCGCAGGGCTCGCCGCGGGCGGCGGCGGGGGTGGCGGCGCCATGCGCGGCGGCGGCGGCGCGAAGGCGGCCGTCGCGGCGGGGGCCATCTCCTCCTGCGCGATGTCCAGCAAACCGCGACCGGCCGAACGCGCGGGGGCGGCGGGCGGCATCGCGGCGCCCGGCTCGTCCTTCTTCAGGCGCTTTTCGGTGCGCGGAAAGCGGTGATTGACCTCGAGAATCGCCTGGCGCGGCTTTTGGACCCAGCTATGGCCGCAATTGCCGCAACGCACATAGCGGCCGCCGGCCCCTAACGCGTCTTCGGGCACGCGGAATCGCGACGAACATTCGGGGCAGGCGACGATCATGAGGGACGTGCCGAAAGCGACTCCCAAGGGCGGAAACGCGAGAAACCCGAGACGTTTATAGGGGGCCTGGGGCGGACCCGGCAAGCTTGCCGGGAGCAAGCGCCGCGTGCCAGGATTCGGACGTTCTCCGAGGTGCGGCCGTCCGTGCCGAATTCCGGAAGGGTGCGGGACGGTATGGTGAGCTTCGAACGCGTCGGTTTGCGCTATGGGCTGGGGCCCGAAATCCTGCGCGATATCAGCTTTTCGTTGGCCCCCGGCAGCCTGCATTTCCTGACGGGTGCCTCGGGTGCGGGCAAATCCTCGCTGCTGTCGCTGCTCTATCTGGCCCGTAAACCTTCCCGGGGCACCGTCAAGCTGTTCGGCGAGGATGTGACCGCCATCGCGCGCCGCGACCTGCCGCCCCTGCGCCGCCAAATCGGCGTGGTGTTCCAGGATTTCCGGTTGCTCGACCATTTGCCGGTGATCGACAACGTCGCCTTGCCCTTGCGTGTGCAGGGCATCGCCGATTCGCAAGTGCGCGAACACGCGGCCGAGCTGCTCGCCTGGGTGGGCCTGGGCGATCACCTGAACGCGCTGCCGCCCACGCTGTCGGGCGGGCAGAAGCAGCGCGTGGCGATCGCGCGCGCGGTGATCGGCCGGCCCCGCCTGCTGATCGCGGACGAGCCCACCGGCAACGTTGACGACCGTATTGCGGTGCGCCTGATGCGGCTGTTCGACGAGTTGAACCGCCTGGGCACCACCATCGTCATCGCCACCCACAACATGCAGCTTGTCCAGGAATCGCGGCATCCGGAGCTGCGCTTGGACGGCGGCGCCCTCTATCAAACGCGCAAAGGTGCCGCGTGAAGGGCCCCGGCGCGGAACTGAAAGGGTCGGAACTCGGGCTCGAGCGCGATCGCGAGCGGCGCTGGATCGCGGGCGTGATCGGCACGCTGTCGCTGCTCGCCGCGCTCGCCTTGGGCCTCGCCCTTGCGCTGTCCTCGGCCGGATCGAAATGGCGCGCCGATTTCGAAGGCATCGCGACGATCGAGATTCCGGCGACACCCGACCCCGCGCGCCAAGCGCAACAGCTGCGCGACGTGCTCGATATTCTGCGCCTCGATCCCGCGATCGAAACCGCGCAAGCCTTGCCGCGCGAACGCGCCGAAGCGCTGCTGGCGCCCTGGCTCGGCGCCGAGAACGTGCGCGCCCTGCCCTTGCCCACTTTGGTCGATGCGCGGCTGAAAAAGGGCGTCGTCTTCGACGCGGGCGCGCTGGAATCGACGATCAAAACCGCCGCACCCGGCGCGCAAGTCGACGACCATGCGCGCTGGCTGGGCGGGTTCCTGGCCGTGGCGCGCGCGGCCGGAATCGTCGCCGTGGTCGTCGTGATCGCAGTCGGTATCGCCGCGGCCGGCGCGGTCGGCTTCGCGACGCGCGCGGGGCTGGCGATGCATCGCGAGGCGGTCGATATCCTGCATCTGGTGGGTGCGGAGGATCGTTACATCGCCCGCCAATTCGCGCGGGCGGCGCTGCGCTTGGCTTTCGTCGGTTCGGCCATCGGCACCGGTGCCGGGGCCGGCGTATTGGCCGGCGCCTATATGCTTGCAACCGCGACCGGCGCCCTTGCCTTCCCGCTGCCCACGCTTGATCCGCTGGGCTGGACGATTTTGGCCGCCGTACCGCTGGCAGCAACTTTGGTCGCGGCGATTTCCGCCTACGCGACCGTGATGCGGGCTTTGGCGCGGATCGTGTAGAAAAGGCACAGATGAAACTCGTGCTGCTCGATCGCGACGGCGTGCTGAACGAAGACCGCCCGGATTACGTCAAGAATCCGGGCGAGCTCGTCATGCTGCCGGGGGCCGCCAAGGCCGTCGCGCGGTTGAACGCCGCCGGTTTCAAGGTCGCGATCTGCACCAACCAAGCCGGCATCGCGAAGGGCATTTTCGACGAAGCGATGCTCGCGCGCATCCATGCCAAATTGCGCGACGAACTGGCGCGCGAGGGGGCTTCGCTCGACGCGATCTTCCATTGTCCGGACGCGCATGCCTCGCCAAGGCGCAAGCCCGAACCCGGCATGCTGCTGGAGGCGATCCGCCAATTCCGCGCAAGCGCCGCCGAGACGCCCTTCGTCGGCGACAATCTGCGCGATCTGCAAGCGGCGGCCAAAGCGGGCTGCCCGCGCCATCTGGTGCGCACGGGCCACGGCGCCAAAATCCAGGCGGCAGGAATTCCGGCCGATGTTCTGCCCGTGCGCGTGCACGAAAACCTCGCCGCCGCCGTCGATGTTCTGCTGGGGACGCCGCCATGAGACGCGGGCGCGGCGGACCCTTCGCCTGGATCTTCCTGCTGCTGGTGACGGGCGCACTCGCCTATGCCGGCGGGTTCGTCTGGTTCGCGCAGACGATCGAGCGCGCGCCCGGCCTGGACGCCGGCGACGCGACCGACGCGATCGTGGTGCTGACCGGCGGCCCGTTGCGCTTGCGCGAAGGCCTGCATCTGCTCGCGGCCGGCCGCGGGAAGAAATTGCTCGTCTCCGGCGTCTATCGCGGCGTCGAAGTGCAGGAATTGCTGCGCATCACGCGCCAATCGCCGCAGGAGGTCGAATGCTGCGTCGAGCTCGGCTACGCCGCCGATTCGACATTGGGCAACGCGCGCGAGACCGCCGCGTGGATGGAGCGCGAAGGCTTCGCGTCCTTGCGGCTCGTCACCGCGAATTATCATATGCGCCGTTCGCTGCTGGAATTCCGGCGCGCGATGCCCGACGCGGCGATCGTCGCGCATCCCGTCTTTCCCGACGGGTTCCGCATCGACGCGTGGTGGCGCTGGCCCGGCACCTTCGCGCTGGTGCAGGGCGAGTACCATAAATATCTGGGCGCGTTGATCCGGCCCTATCTGCCGATCCCGGCGCCCGAAACCGACCTCGCCCCCGGTGAAATCCCGTGATCGCCTATACGCGCTCTCTGCTTTTCAATATCTGGTTTTTCGGCATCACGATCCTGTCGCTGATCGGCTCGCTGCCGCTGTTCCTGCTGCCGCGCGTTTGCGTCAATCGCCTGGCGCGCGGCTGGGCGTGGCTCGTGTGCCTGGGCTTGCGCGTGTTCCTTGGCGTGACGATCGAATTGCGCGGCCAGGTCGAATTGCTGCGCCAACCCGGCCTGATCGCGTCCAAACATCAATCGGCGTGGGACACGCTCTATTTCTATCTCGTCTGTCCCGACCCGACTTACGTGATGAAAAAGGAGCTGATGCGCATTCCCATCTACGGATGGCTCGCGCGCAAGCAGAAGATGATCCCGGTCGACCGCAAGGGCGGCGGGAAAGCGTTGAAGCGCATGATCGACGCGGCGACGCGCGCCATCGCCGACGGACGGCAGATCGTCATTTTCCCGCAAGGCACACAGCGTGAAGCCGGGCGCGCCGACATCCGACTATCCCTATCAGCCGGGTACGGCCGGGCTCTACGCCAAACTCAACGTGCCTTGCACGCTGGTCGCGCTGAATTCGGGTCAGGTTTGGGGAAGGCGCAGCTTCCTCAAACATCCCGGCACGATCCGCGTCGAAGTTTTGGGCGCGATCGCCCCCGGCATGCCGCGCGCCGCCTTCATGCGCGAGATCGAAACGCGCATTGAAGCCGCCAGCGCAAAGCTGGAAGCCGAGGGCCGCAAATGAACCCCGCCGCGCTGCGCGCCTGGCGCTTGGGGGCGGGTTTCGTTCTGTTCGCTTACGTCGCCACGCATCTCGCCAACCACGCGACGATGCTGATTTCGCTGGCGGCGGCCGAGGCATTCGCGATTCCGGTTTTCGCCTTTTTGCGCTCGCCGCCCGGCACGCTGCTGCTTTATGGCGCGCTGGTCTTGCACGCGTTCCTGGGGCTTTACGCCCTGGCGACGCGCGAATCCTGGCGCGGCATCAAACCCGCCGAGGTGTTGCAGCTTTTGCTGGGCGTCTCGATCGTGCCGTTGATGGCGGGCCACGTGACGCTGGTGCGCACCGGCAGCGAGGCTTTCGGCTACTTGCCCTTCCACACCGCCGTCGTCGGCAACGCGACGCTCAATCCCGGCGTGACGACGGATCTGGCCATCGGGCTTTGCGTCGTGTGGTTCCACGGCTGCATCGGCATGGCGCATTGGCTGCGTTTGAAGCCGTTCTATCCGCAATGGCGCGCCACACTCGCCTGCGGCGCGATCCTGCTGCCGGTGCTCGCCTTGCTCGGCCTCGTCGCGGGTTCGCGTGAAGCCGAAGCGTTGCTCGCCGACCCGGCGTTCCGCGCGCGCTTCGACGCGGAATACAAAATCCCGCGCGGTGAAGCCTATGCCGCGCTGACCGGCTATGCCGCGCAAGCCGTTCGCGGGTGGTGGATCGCGGTGCTGGTCGCCGCCACGATCGGATTGCTGCGCGGCCAGATGAAGCGGATGCGCGCGGGCATTGCCATCGTCTATCCCGATGGGCGCATGGTGCGCGTCGCCCCCGGCCTGTCGCTGCTGGGCGCGTCGCGCGTCAACAACGTGCCGCACGCCAGCGTGTGCGGCGGGCGCGGGCGCTGCTCCACGTGCCGCGTGCGGATCGCCGCCGGGGCCGCCGATCTGACACCGGCCGCACCGGCCGAACGCAAGGTTTTGGCGCGCGTGGGTGCGGATCCCGACGGCGCCGACGGCACGGCGATCGTGCGGCTCGCCTGCCAAGCCTTCGTCACCGGCAAGGGGCCGATTTCGATCGTACCGCTGCTGCCCGCTTATGCGAGTCCGGCGACCGCGCGCGGCGGCGACGGCTACGGCACGGGGCGTGAACTCGACATCGTCGTGCTGTTCGCCGATCTCCGTGGCTTCACAGGTCTATCAGCCGGGCAATTGCCGTTCGATACAGTGTTCCTGCTCAACCGCTATTTCGCCGCGATGGGCCGCGCGATCGAAGCCAATGGCGGCTATGTCGATAAATTCATCGGCGACGGCGTGATGGCGCTGTTCGGCACCGACGGGCGCGACGCGGGCGCCGCCGCGCGGCTGGCGCTGGAAGCCGCCAAGGCGATGGGCGAAGCGCTCGACAAGCTCAATGCCGAACTAGCACACGATCTGAAAACACCGCTGAAGATCGGCATCGGGCTGCATGCAGGCCCCGCGATCGTCGGCGAGATGGGTTACGCACGGGCGATGCATTTGACCGCGATCGGCGACACGGTGAATGCGGCCAGCCGCATCGAAGGCCTGACCAAGGATTTCGGCGTCGAACTCGTGGTCGCGGAATCGGTGCTGACGCGCGCGGGAATTTCCGGCGAAGCGCTCGACGCGCGCGGCATCGCGGCGGTCGATGTGGATTTGCGCGGCCGCGAGGGAAAAGTCCGCGTGCGTGCCTTCCCGCGCGCCGTCGATCTCGGCTAACCCTTCCCGCCGAACACGACCCAGACCGACGTGTCGGGCGAGTGATCGACGAAGCGATGCGTGTCGCCCTTCGCGGCGAACAGCAAATCGCCCGGCCCGAACGGCACGCGGATTCCTTCGCGCTCGAAATGCCCCGCCCCGCGCACGACGACATAGACCTCGTCACGGTCATGCGGCGTCTGGGTGTCGGGATTGGGCGGGCGATACCAGCGCGCCTCCAGCCCCGGCGCATCCAGGGCCAAGGCGCTGAGGCGGCCGGGCGGCAGGGGCAGCGCATCGGCCTCGTTCGCGGTCACGCGGGTGAGCAACGGAGTCATCGTGGTGTTCGTCCTTCTGCCGCGTCCACATCCAAAATCGGCGCCTTATTCGCCACATTAAATGTGGGTTTTGGTGAAGAAATGGTGACCGGCCGGCCGCCGCAAAACGAGGGCTGTGGAAAATCGGGATAAGCCAACAAGCCGCGCGAATTCAAGAACATAACGCCAACGACTTGCCGGAAAACATTGATTCGATTATATTTCTTCCCGCACCCGAGCAACCTTCAGCCGCCAGGACGTCGTCGCCGCCATGCGCCCCATCGCCGCCATTTCCCAGCAGATCTGGGACATGAAGTATCGCTTCAAAGCGCCCGACGGGGCCGCGATCGACAAGTCGATCGAGGATACCTGGACGCGCGTGGCGAACGCGCTGGCCGAGGCGGAGGCGCCCGAAGCACGCGCGCATTGGGCGGCCGAGTTCCGCACGGCACTGGAGGATTTCAAATTCCTGCCGGCGGGCCGCATCGTCGCCGGGGCCGGTACCGCGCGCCATGTGACGTTGTTCAACTGCTTCGTGATGGGCACGGTGCCCGACGATATGTCGGGCATTTTCGGCCATCTGCGCGAAGCGGCCCTGACGATGCAGCAGGGCGGCGGCATCGGCTACGATTTCTCCACGCTGCGCCCCAAGGGTGCGCCCGTGAAGGGCGTGGGTGCCGACGCCTCCGGCCCGCTGTCCTTCATGGATGTGTGGGACGCGATGTGCCGCACGATCATGTCGGCGGGGCATCGGCGCGGCGCCATGATGGCGACGCTGCGTTGCGACCATCCGGATATCGAAGCGTTCATCGAAGCCAAGCGCGAGCCCGGCCGCTTGCGCATGTTCAATCTTTCCGTCCTGGTCACCGACGCCTTCATGGCCGCGGTGAAGGAGGATGCGCCGTGGGAACTGACCTTCAACGGCACGCATTTCAAAACGCTGCGCGCGCGCGAGCTGTGGGACAAGATCATGCGCGCGACCTACGCCTATGCCGAGCCGGGCGTGATCTTCATCGACCGCATCAACCGCGCCAATAATCTTTGGTACGCGGAATCGATCGCGGCGACCAACCCGTGCGGCGAGCAGCCATTGCCGCCCTATGGCGCGTGCCTGCTGGGCTCGATCAATCTCGCCGCGTTGGTGAAGCGCCCGTTCGAGGCGGACGCCGAACTCGACGAGGCCGAACTCGCGCGCGTCGTGAAACTCGCCGTGCGCATGATGGACAACGTGACCGACGTGTCGCGTTTCCCGCTCGACGCGCAAACCGCCGAAGCCAAGGCCAAGCGCCGCATCGGGCTTGGCGTGACCGGTCTTGCCGACGCGCTGATTCTGTGCGGTCTGCGCTATGGCTCCGAACCCGCCGTTCTGCAAACCGAGCGCTGGATGGGCGCGATTCGTCGTCTTGCTTACGGCGCGTCGATCGAGCTTGCGCGCGAGAAAGGCGCCTTCCCGCTTTTCGACCGCGAGAAATATCTGCAAGGCGAGCAGGTCAAGATTCTCGAACCCGAGATTCGCGACGGCATCGCCAAATACGGCATTCGCAATGCGTTGCTGACCTCGATCGCGCCCACCGGCACGATCTCGCTGATGGCGGACAACGTGTCGTCGGGCTTGGAGCCCGTGTTCTCGTTCAGCTACATGCGCACCGTGCTGCTGCCCGACGGCACGCGCCGGCAGGAGGAAGTCTCCGACCACGCCTATCGCCTTTATAAGCGGATGTTCGGCGAGAACGCGCAATTGCCCGACTATTTCGTTGACGCGCAGCGCCTCACACCCGCCGAACACGTCGTGATGCAGGCGGCGGTGCAGAAATATATCGACGCCTCGATCTCCAAGACGATCAACTGCCCGGAGGATATTTCATTCGAGGCGTTCAAGGACGTCTACACCCAGGCCTACGCGCTGGGCTGCAAGGGCTGCACGACCTATCGCCCCAACGACATCACGGGCGCCGTGCTGAGCGTGAAGAAGGACGAGCCGAAAAAGCCGGAGGCGCAGCAATCGCTGCCCTTCAGCAAGTCGCCGTCCAAGCCCGAGGATCATTACGAGGCGAGTGTCGTTTACATGACCCGCCCGCTCGACCGGCCCGAAGCGCTGCAAGGCCAGACCTACAAGATCAAATGGGCGGACGCCGAACACGCGCTTTACATCACGATCAACGACGTGATCGTCGACGGGCGCCGCCGGCCGTTCGAAGTGTTCATCAACTCGAAGAACATGGAGCACTACGCCTGGACCGTGGCGTTGACGCGCATGATCTCGGCGGTGTTCCGGCGCGGCGGCGACGTCTCGTTCGTCGTGGAAGAACTCAAAGCCGTGTTCGATCCGCGCGGCGGCCAGTGGATGGGCGGACGCTACGTGCCCTCGCTGCTCGCGGCGATCGGCGAAGTGATCGAGCGCCATATGGTGCAGATCGGCTTCCTGCGGCCGGGCGAAGCTTTGTCGAGCGATCCGGCGGCCGAGCATATGCCCGTCGCCGCGATGGGCGGCGGTGCGGCGGTGGAAGCGCCGGAAGCGACGGCGAATCCGAATGCGTCGTCCGGCACGGTCGCGGCGTTGTTTACCGGTTCGCCGCCCGACGGTTCGACCGCCCGGCTCGCCGGTGCACGTCACTGCCCCAAATGCACGGCGCCCACGCTGATCCGCATGGAAGGTTGCGACACCTGCACGACCTGCGGCTTCTCGAAATGCGGGTGACGAAGGCGGCTTACGCCTTCGTCCCTTCGGGGTCGATATAGCCGCGCTCCAGCGCGCGGTGCAGCGCTTCGTAGGCTTTGACGCCTTCCTCGAACAATTCACGCTTGCGCGAAAGATCGTCGAGTTCCGCCGCTTCGCCCTTGCCGTCGAGGAAGGCGGTCATGGCGCTGGCGAGATAGTCGGCGCGCAAGCGCGCCACCGTTGCCGCGAATTCGACGAAGCGTTCCTTCGTAAGGCCGGGGATCTGCTTGTGGATGATCTCGCGGTTCACGAGACGCACCGATTTGTCGATGAAGGCGAGCATGCGTTTTTGCTCGTCCGACGGCGCCCAGGGATCGCTCGACATAACGGGTTTCCCTCCGAATTTCCGTTTGGGTGCGGGCAGCATCGACGGGTCGACGATGGCGCCGTGATCGTAACCATGCGCGGGCGGATGCGCATGCGACGGACCGTCGCCCTCGTCCGCCACCAGCCCCGAGCGCACGAAGGACGCGACGAACATCGACAGTTCCAGATCGCTCGCCTTCTCCATCACGCCCGCCACCACGCCGCCGCGCAACTGGCGGATCTGGCGCAAGGCGCGCGGCCGCTCGAAGGGCGGTTGGGGCTGGGGCTGCATTCTAGGTTTTCGGCTTTTTCGCTGCCGCCGCCGCGACGCGCTCGGCCGCCGCCGCACCGCGCTCGCCCAGCAATTGGATGACGCGCGAATAGAGGACGGGCGGTGCGGGCGCGTCGATCGTCTTCAACAGCTTCGCCGCCGGATCGACTTCCTGCAGGATGGCGCGCGCGTTATGCACCAGCAGCCGGTTGCGCAGATGGATTTCCTTGTTGAGCGCGTCGATGCGCTCCGCTTCCTCGAGCGTGAGTTCCTTCATTTCGCCGTCGGTGGGCGAGCGGTAGTCTTCGAGGAATTTCATCGCGACTCCGACTCTCCCCCGAAAGGGGAAATCCGGCAAGAGTCAGGCGCGTCCGTTCAAGAACGGACCGCCGCCAAAAGTGCGGCCAAACGCCGGTCGTGCAGGCCCAAACGTTCGAGATGCTCGACCGTGTTGGCGAGATAGGCGGCGTTCGCGCCGCGCTGGCCATGCGCGTCGCGGATAATCCGCGCGGTTTCCTCCAGCGGCAACTTGCCGGCATAGGATTGACCATCGCGATCGATTACGAACGTGCGCGCGACGACCTCGCGCCCGTCCTGCAAGGTGATCGGCAGATCCATGCAGTGATAGGACCGATTCAGCATTTCGCGGTCCCACAGATACGCCATCGTGGTTTCGCGATGCGCGTTCGCCACGCGATAGGCGATACCCCGGCACGAGCCGCCCTTATCGAGCCCCAGCACCAAGCCGGGTTTTTCCGGCGTGCCGCGATAGCGCGTCGAATAAAGACAAAAGGCGCGGTGGAAGCCCATCAGCTTCGCCGGCCGCGCCTCTTCATACGGAAAGCCCGGGTCCCAGATCAGCGACCCATAGGCAAAAAGCCAGAAATCCGCCGTGTCGGGCGGCGGGGGACAGCCTTCGCAATCGGGGATTTTGCCCGTCCGGGGACGGTTCTGCGTCAGGGTCGATGGCATCGCGGGGTCAACTCTTGCGGACAAGATAGACGCCAATCGCCGTCAGCGCCATGCCCGCCAGCGCGAGAATTCCTAAAACCTCGCCGAACAAAACCCAGGCCATCAGCGCCGTGGTCGGCGGCACGAGGTAGAAAAGGCTGGCCGTTTGGGCCGCCGCCCCGCGCCTGGCGAGCAGCATCAGCAGCGAAATCGCCCCCATCGACAGGACCAGGATCAGCCAGGCGAGCGCCCCCACCAGCTGCGGCGTCCAGTCGATGATTCGGGTTTCGAAGGCGAACATCGGGCCCACGAGCACCAAGGTCGCCGCCGCGTACTGGATCACCCCGCCGGTCGCGAGGTTCACGTTGCGGCAGAAACGCTGCTGGTAAAGCGTGCCGAAGGTGATGCCGAACAAGCCGATCACCGAAGGCCAAACCGCGGCCAGCGGAATGGCGTCGAAGCCGAGTTTCTCCCACAGCACGGCCCCCACGCCGACGAAGCCAAGGCCCAGCCCCAGCCATTGCCGGGGCGTCACGGCCTCGCCCAGTGCGCGAATGATCGCGGCGGTCAGCAAAGGTTGCAGCCCGACGATCAGCGCCGACACGCCGGCGGGCAGGCCCCAGGAAATCGACACGAACACGCCGCCCAGATAGACGCCGTGCAACGCCGCCCCCACCACCGCGACATGCAAGGCTTGCCGGCCGCGCGGCCAGGGTGCGCGCACCGCCAGCGACCACACGACGAACAAGGGTGTGGCGATCGCGAAGCGCACGACCAGGAAGGTCAGCGGTTCGATATAGGGCAGCCCGGCCTTCGACCCGATGAAACCGGTCGACCAGAGCGCCACGAAAACAAGGGGAACGAGATGGGCCATCGCGAAGCGCGCGGACCATAGCCTATAAATGGGCGCATGAAACGCTACCTCAAGCACTTCGCCTATGCGGGAATCGCAATCGTCTTTCTATGGACCGTGTTCTGGATGGTCACGGCGCAGAATATCCTGCGCCGGATCGAGACATGGCGCGCGGCCCAGGCCCAATCGGGCGTGACGCTGGAATGGGACGAACTCGACATCAAAGGCTGGCCGTTCGGCTGGCGCGCCAATGTCGGCAAGCCCCGCGCGGCCGGGGCGGGCCCGTCCGCCTGGGCATGGTCCGGCGAACGGCTCACCGCGACACTCGACCCGCGCAATCTGCGCGAGTTGCGCGTGCGCTTGCCGGGCGCGCAAAGCGCTTCGTTCGGAGCGGGCGATCTGGAAACCAAAATCGCACTTCGCGCCGCGCGACCCGATGCGACGATCGTGTTCGACGACAGCGGCAAGGTCGCGTCGCTCACGCTCGATTTCGAAGCGCTGGAAGCGACGATCGACGGCTCGGCGCCGCTGTCGATGCGCAAGCTCGACGCCACGCTCTCGCCCAATCGCCCCGCTAATCCCGATCATCGCGCCGATACGTTGGACCTGCGGCTTCTGGCGTTGGGCGTGCGCTTGATCGAACCCGTGCCCGCCTTGGGCCGCGACATCGCGCGCGCGGAACTCGTCGGCAATGTGAAAGGCCGCATCGCCGGCGCGGGCACGAAACTCGGTCCCGCCTTGCGCGCTTGGCGCGACGATGGCGGCACGCTGGAGATCAAACTTCTCGGCCTCGATTGGGGGCCGGCGCATTTGACCGCCGAAGGCACGCTGGCGCTGGACGATCAGGACCGGCCCTTGGGGGCGGGCACGATCCGCGTGGCGGGCTGGCGCGAAACGATCGATGCGCTTCAAGAAGCGCGGATCATCGAGCCCGGCCCGGCGGCGATCCTGAAAATCGGCCTCGGCTTTCTCGGCCGCACGGGCGGCAGCAACGACGGCTCCGTGCAAGTGCCGGTCGCATCACAAGACGGCCGTTTGGTCGTGCAGCGCGTGCCGGTGATGCGGGTACCACCGCTCAAGCTCGACTGATCACATATTCGGATAATTCGGCCCGCCGCCGCCTTCGGGCACGACCCAGACGATGTTCTGCGACGGGTCTTTGATGTCGCAGGTTTTGCAGTGGACGCAGTTCTGCGCGTTGATCTGCAAACGCGGCGCCGCCGAACCTTCGCGCACGATTTCGTACACGCCCGCCGGGCAGTAACGCTGCTCGGGTGCATCGTAGAGTGCGAGGTTGTACGAAACCGGTACCGACGAATCCTTCAGCGTCAAATGTGGCGGCTGATTTTCCTCGTGATTGGTGTTCGACAAAAACACCGACGATAAACGATCGAACGAAACCTTGCCGTCCGGCTTCGGATACTCGATCGGCGTGCTGGCCGCGGCGGGGCGCAAGGATTCGTTGTCGGGATGGTGCTTCAGCGTCCACGGGCCCTTGCCGCGCAGCACATAGGTTTCGAGCGCGCCATTGGCCATGCCGACGACCAAGCCCTTGGTGAAACCCGGGCGGATATTGCGCACGGCCGACAGTTCTTCCCAGATCCAGCTGGCTTTGAGCGACGCGGGATAAGCGTCGAGCGTGCCGACGGGGCCGTCGGTCGCGAGCGCTTCGAACGCCGCTTCGGCGAGCAGCATGCCCGACTTCATCGCCGTGTGGCTGCCCTTGATCTTGGGCACGTTCACGAAACCCGCCGAGCAGCCGATAATCGCCGCCCCCGGCATCACCAAATCGGGGATCGACTGCAAGCCGCCTTCGTTGATCGCGCGCGCGCCATAGGCGATGCGCCTGCCCCCTTCGAAGATCGGGCGGATCGCGGGATGCGTCTTGAAGCGCTGGAATTCCTCGAACGGCGACAGATACGGGTTCTTGTAGTCGAGCCCGATCACGTAGCCGACGGCGACCTGGTTGTTCTCCAGGTGATAGAGGAACGAGCCGCCATAGGTTTCGAAATCCAGCGGCCAGCCGACCGTGTGGATGATGCGGCCCGCGTGGTGCTTGGCGGGATCGATCTCCCACAATTCCTTGATGCCGATGCCGTAGGTTTGCGGCTGGGCGTTTTTGCGCAAATCAAATTTCTCGATCAGCGCTTTCGACAACGACCCGCGGACACCTTCGGCGAACACGGTCAGCCGCGCATGGATTTCCACGCCCGGCGTGAAATTCGCGGTGCGCTGGCCGTCTTTGCCGATGCCCATATCGCCCGTGGCGATACCGCACACGCGCCCGTCCTCGAACAACGTTTCGGCCGCCGCGAAGCCCGGGAAAATCTCGACGCCGAGTTCTTCGGCCTGCGTCGCCAGCCACCGGCACACATTGCCGAGGGAGACGATATAGTTCCCTTCGTTATGCATTTGCGGCGGCGTTGGCAGGCGGATCGCGCGCTTCTTGGTCAGGAACAGGAAACGGTCTTCCTTCGCCGGCGTGTTCAGCGGCGCGCCCTTTTCCTTCCAATCGGGGATCAGCTCGTTCAGCGCGCGCGGTTCCAGGACGGCACCCGACAGGATATGCGCGCCGACCTCGGAGCCTTTTTCCAGAACGCAGACCGAAATCTCGCGGCCCTTTTCGGCGGAAAGCTGCTTCAAGCGGATCGCGGCGGCCAGGCCCGACGGCCCCGCCCCCACGATGGCCACGTCGTAATCCATGCGTTCGCGGTCGGGGCGCTGGCTGGTCGTCACGGGCTTACTCCTCGAGTCTGGCGTTCGTAATAATCGTGCTAGGTTGCCGCCGCAATGGACGATCTGGCCGCCCTCCGCTACCTGGTCGAACTCGGCGCCGACGAGGCGATCGCCGAGGCGCCGGTCGATCGTTTTTCGGCCCCGCCACCGGCCGAGCTGCCGGCCCCCGCCCGCCCCGCCCCGGCGATGCGCGTCGTTGCGCCGGTCGCAAGCCCTGCCATCGCCGCCCCGGTCCCGGCGGCCCAGGCGGTGATCTCCGCCCGCGACGCGGCCGCCGCCGCGAACACCCTCGACGAGCTGCGCGAAGCCTTGGCCAAGTTCGACGGCTGCCCGTTGAAGGCGACGGCGACCAATCTGTGTTTCGCCGACGGGAACCCCGAGGCGAAGATCATGTTCGTGGGCGAGGCACCGGGGGCCGACGAGGACCGCCAGGGCAAACCCTTCGTCGGAGTCTCCGGCCAGCTCCTCGACCGGATGATCGGTTTCATCGGGCTGGACCGCAAAACCAACGCCTATATCGCCAATGTGATCCCCTGGCGCCCGCCCGCCAACCGCACGCCCACGGCCGCCGAAATCGCCGCCTGCGAGCCCTTCATCCGCCGGCAGATCGAGCTCTGCAATCCGCAAATCCTTGTTTTGGTTGGGAATATCTCGACCAAGACGCTGCTGGGCACGACCGACGGCATCATCCGTATGCGCGGCAAATGGCGCGACTACAGCTCGCCGGGCCTAAAGGCCCCCATCCCCGCGTTACCAATTTTCCATCCGGCGTATTTGTTGCGAACCCCGGCACAAAAAAGGGATTCGTGGCGGGATTTATTGTCATTGAAGCAAAGAATACAAATGCTTTCTAAATAATGACCAAGTAAATATAGATACAATAACTTCAAACTAAATCTGTGGAAAATCTAAGATTTTTCCTTGCCGGGGGCGGCAAATCCTGCTTTTTACCCCGTCAGCATGCCGAATTCGCGCACCTATATTTGCCGATTGGCAGCACGCCATCGGACAATTTTGAAAACGGCCTTCGTCGCTTTGGCGGCGATCGCCGGGGTGACGCTCTTCGGCGGCGATCTTTCCGCCCAACAGACCCGCGCGGCGCGCGCCAATGCCGGCACCGAGACCGCGTCGCTGCCGCGCACCGATCTGGCGCCGGAACGCGCGACCGACCTGCCGCGCCCGCTCTCGGCGAACGACGCCAAGCATTACCGCGCCGCCTTCGCCGCCCAGGAGCGCGGTGATGCCGCCGCAGCCGACGCCGCGTTGCGCCAGGTGAAAGACCGGATGCTGGTTGGCCATGTGCTGGCCGAGCGTTACTTGGGCCGGAATCACCGCTCGACGCATGAAGAGCTTTCGGCCTGGCTGAAGGAATTCAACGACAACCCCGACGCGCCGGCGATCCATGCGCTGGCCCAGCGCCGCGCCCCGCGCAACGCCAAGCTCAACCGCCCCACCGGCGACGCCTTCACCGAGCGCGCGGGGGCCGACGACCTGGGCCCGGGCCTGGGCCGCACGCCGCCGATGCGCTCGACCGCGCCGGGAGCGGCGCAATTGCGCGGGCGCTTCGCCAAGTGGATTTCCGACGGGCATTTCGACCGCGTCGAACGCGAACTCGCGAACCGCGATACCCTTAATCTTCTGTCGGTCGCGGAGATCGACCATTACCGCGCGCAGCTCGCCTCGGGCTGGTTCATGCGCGGCGACGATCGCAAGGCCATCGCCCTGGCGGGCGACGCCGCGCGCCGGTCGGGCGCGTCCGTCCCGCGCGCGCATTGGATCGCGGGTCTCGCCGAATTCCGCCAGCAGCGTTACGGCCGCGCCGCGCAGCATTTCGAAGCGCTGAACCGCCTGCCGAATACGCCCGCCTGGGATCAGGCAGCCGGCGCCTTCTGGGCGGCGCGCGCGCATCTGCACGACCGCAAGCCCGAGATCTATAATTTCTGGCTGACCCAAGCGGCCGAAAATCCGCGCACCTTCTACGGCGCGCTGGCGGCGCGGGCATTGGGGATCGACACCGGCCTGAATTGGAATCCGCCGCCGCTGGGCCCCGAGGATCTCGCCCAGCTGCGCAAATACCCGGCCGCGACACGCGCCTTTGCACTTCTGCAAATCGACGAGGACCGCCGTGCCGAAGCCGAGCTTCGTCTCGTGCTGGGCCGCGGCGGGTTGCAGCTCTCGCAAGCGGCCTTGGCCGTCGCGATGCGCGCCAACATGCCGGGCCTCGCCATGCGCCTCGCGCGCGAGCTCAACGATATCGACGGGCGGCGCTACGACGGCGCCAATTATCCCGTGCCGCATTGGCGCCCTGAAGGCGGGTTCGAGATCGACCCCGCTTTGGTCTTCGCCTTCATGCGCATCGAATCGGGCTTCAATCCGCGCGCGATCAGCCCCGCCGGGGCGCGCGGCCTGATGCAGCTGATGCCGGGCACCGCCGGCATGATGAATGGCGCTTCGCTGCGCGGACAGCTCGACAAGCTGTACGAGCCCGAAACCAACATCACGCTGGGCCAGCGCTACATCAAGGCGCTGCTGGAAGACCCGCTGATCGAAGGCGAGCTTACGCGCCTGGCCGCCGCCTATAACGGCGGGCCGGGCAATCTTTCCAAATGGAAGCGGATGCAGGACCAGCGCGGCGAAACGCGCGAGGATGCGCTGCTGTTCATCGAAAGCCTGCCCTCGGCCGAGACGCGGCAATTCATCACGCGCCTGCTCTATTCCTATTGGATGTATTCGGAGCGTTTGGGCCAGGCGACGCCGTCGCTCGACCAGCTCGCCGAAGGCCAATGGCCGCTTTACGCCATCCCGCAGCGCGCCGCGCGCGTGGTGCCGGCCAACGATCTCGAGCAGACGGCCGAGCAGACGCCGCGCCGCTGACTTTTCACGCCGGGCGGATTAGATTCGCCCCATGCCCAAGCTCGACGAAACCCGCCCGTTCCTTGCCTGCAACATCGCGGTTCTGACCGTGTCGGACACGCGCGACGAAGCGTCCGATCGCTCGGGCAACGCGCTCGCCGAAATTATCGCCCGCGACGGACACAAGCTGGCCGCGCGCGCGATCGTGAAGGACGATATCGGCCTGATCCAGGCGAAGCTCAAAGCCTGGATCGCCGATCCCGCGATCGACGTCGTGATCTCGACCGGCGGGACAGGCGTGACGGGCCGCGACGTGACGCCCGAAGCCTTCGAAGCGCTTTACGAAAAGAAGATCGACGGCTTCGGCGAGATGTTCCGCATGATCTCGTTTCCCAAGATCGGCACCTCGGCGCTGCAAAGCCGCGCGACCGGCGGCGTTTCGGGTGGCACGTATCTGTTCGCGCTGCCGGGCTCGCCGTCGGCCTGCCGCGACGGCTGGGACGATATCTTGAAGTGGCAGCTCGACAACCGGCACCGCCCCTGCAATCTGGTCGAGCTAATGCCGCGCTTGCAGGAGCACCTTACGACGAAGCCAAAGGCGACCGTCTGATCCATCGCGCGTAATCGGCCGCTTCGTCGACATCGTCGAGCGTCGCCGCGAAAGCGACACGCCGATGCTTCACATTCGCCAGCGTGTCGGCAAGCGCGTGTGCGCTGGACCAGCGCGCGTTCTTGAACGCGCCCATCGCCAAACCGCCATGGCGCGAACCGACCAGCCAATAGCCGCCGTCACGCGACGGCCCGAACACGAGATCGGCAGCACCCAAACGTTTGAACGCGTCGCGCACCAGCGCAGCGCTGAGGTCGGGGATATCGCTGCCCACCACGATCGCGGGGCCACGCCGCGACAGCAGCGCGCGCTCCATGCGTGTGCCTAGATCGCCCCAACCTTGGCCCTTGCGCCGCGTGTGCAACGGCCAAAGATGCGCGCTGCGCACACTCGCATCGGGGGTGACGCACAACACCAAGCGCCACGGCCCGCGCGCAAGTTTGCGCAACGTCGCGGCCAAGCAAGCGCGCTGGAACGCGAGTGCCGCCGCGTCGCCGATCCCGCGCGCGAGCCGCGTTTTGGCGCGGCCGCGCCGTGCGGGCTTGGCGAATACGAAAATCGTCGGCCGGATCATCGATAGAGTTTCGCCAATATTGCGAGCGGCATGCCCAGGAACCACAAAGCCAGGATCGAGAGATTGCGCAAGGGCCGCACGACCCAGCCGTCGCGTTCGTAGCGCGCGGGCGAGGTCGCCGCCACCGCGTCGAGTTCGCGCAATCGCGCGCGGCCGATGCGGCGGACGAGATCGACATCCTCCATCAGCGGCATGTCGCGATAACCGCCGAGGCGATCGTAAAGATCGCGCGCGATCAGCAGGCCTTGATCGCCGTAAGGCAGGCCGAGATTGCGCGCGCGCCAATTGGCGAGGCGCGCCACGCGGGCGGCGCGCCGATCAGCGCCCAAAAAGGCAAGGCGGAAATACCCCGCTTCGCCCGAAAACCCGCGCACCGCCGCGACCCAATCCGGCGCCAGCACCGTGTCGGCATGGACGAACAGCAGGGTGTCGCCGCGTGCGGCGGCGGCTCCGGCGCGCAACTGCGTGCCCCGGCCGCGTGGTGCTTCGATCACCCGCCATCCCGCCGCCGCCGCGATATCGCGCGTGGCATCGGCCGAGCCGCCATCGACCAGGATGCGCTCCGCCCCGTCCCACACGCTCAAGGCCGCGAGACAGGCGGGAAGAAAACTTTCGGCGTTGAGGGCGGGAACGACGATGGAAAGGCGCATGGGCACGCCATCATGGCGCCGGAGCCCCGCTTGGGGCTAGAGTTCGCGAAACAGTCACGAAAAATCATGAGCCGCCTCGACCTCGACAATCTTTTCCGCGCGCTGACCGCCCGCCCGCAATTCGCCGAATTGGCGCCGAGCGAGCTGATCCCGCTCGCCGGCAAGGGCCTCGCCCATAACCATGTGCGCGTGAAGGGCAAAAGCGTGCTGCTGCGCCTGCCGCGTTTGCGGCAAGGCGAAAGCGCCGAAGCGCGGCTGTCGCTGGAAGCCGAGATGTTCACGCGCGCGGCCCCCTCCGATGCGACGCCGCGCCTGCGCGGCACGATCGCGCCCGGCGAGCTGGCACCCGGCGGCGCGTTGATCGTCGACGATATCGGCGGCGCGGCGCCGAAACTGCCGGGCGAGCTGCCCGCCTTGGGCACGGCGCTGGCGTCGATCCACAAAATGAAAGTGCCGGACGAGGCGTCGCGTGCACCGCTGCCCTCGCCCGCCAATCCCGTCGCCGCGACGGTCGCGACGATCGAGGCGAATCTGGCGCTCGCCGACAAAGCGTCGCTCGATCCCAAAGCGAAGATCGCCTTCGGTCAGGAACTCGCCTGGGCCAAGGAATTCTCAACCAACAACGATAAGCGCTTCCAAGGGATGACGCGCAGCTTGTGCCTTTACGACACGCATCCCGGCAATTTCATCGCAGCGCCGGGGGGCCGCGCCTATTTCGTCGATATCGAAAAATGCCTTTATTCCTTCGCCGCCCTCGACCTTGCGCATACTTGCGCGCGACCGGCGCTGGCCTGGGATCCCGATTGCGCGGCAAGCCTGTCGCCCGCCGATATCGACGGGTTCATGCGCGCTTGGGCGCTGCGCGCGGGCGATGCGCTGGCGCGCGAAACCCTATCGGCGTTCCGGCCGTTCCGGCGCCTCGTCTGGCTGCGCACGACCAGCCAGTTCATCCGCTTTCGCGTCGAGGGCACGCATAAGGGCCTCGACGGGCGCTACGCCGACCACGCCGAAAAGGCGATCGCGGCGGCGTTGGACATCAAGACCATCGCCGATCAGCGCAAGGATTGGGGCTAAGCCCGTATATCTCTATGTTCTTGAATTGTTCATGGTGCTGGGATAGGCTTCCCGCGTCATGGACGAAGCGATTCCCGATCGCGCGCGCAAAGGGCGCGGCGCCGTTTCCAACCTCGCCGGCCGGTTCGAACCGCTCGGCCGGGTGCGGATCGACGATGGCTGGGGCAATGATTGGAAGGCGGGGCCCGACGAAGACCTGCCGCCGCTGCGCACCCATGTGCAGGCCGATGCCAGCCGCACGGTGATCGCGCGCAACGACAGCCCGGATATTCCCTTCGAGCAATCGATCAACCCCTATCGCGGCTGCGAGCATGGCTGCGTCTATTGCTATGCGCGGCCCACGCACGCCTATCTCGGCCTGTCGCCGGGTTTGGATTTCGAGACCAAGCTATTCGCCAAACCCGACGCCGCGAAATTGCTGGCGGCGGAGCTGCGCAAGCCCGGCTATCGCGTGAAGTCAATCGCACTCGGCACCAACACCGATCCCTATCAGCCGGTCGAGCGGACGCATAAAGTCACCCGCGCCATTCTGGAAACGCTGCGCGATTTCTCGCATCCGTTTTCGATCGTGACCAAATCGGCGCTGGTCGCGCGCGATATCGACATCATCGCCCCGATGGCGGCGCGCAACTTGGCGCATGTCTTCGTCTCGGTCACGACGCTCGACCGCGATCTCGCGCGGCGGATGGAACCGCGCGCCTCCACGCCGCAGCGCCGCTTGGATGCGATTCGCGAACTGACGCAAGCGGGTATCAAAACCGGCGTGATGGCGGCCCCGATGATTCCCGCGATCAACGATCACGAATTGGAAGCGATCCTGGAGGCCGCGCGCGATGCCGGTGCCACGAGTGCGGGCTACACGCTGCTGCGCCTGCCGCTGGAGATCAAAGATCTGTTCGCCGAATGGCTGGATGAACACGCGCCCTTGAAGAAAAAGCGCGTGCTCGACCTGATCCGCGAATCGCGCGACGGCAAGCTCAACCACGCCGAATTCGGCAAGCGCTTCGTGGGCTCCGGCCCTTATGCGCAGATGCTGAACGCGCGTTTCATCAAGGCGCGCAAACGCCTGGGGCTCGACCGCAACGACTGGTCCTACGACCTGTCGGCGTTCAAACCCCCGCCGCAAAAGGGCGATCAGTTCAGCTTGCTTTAGTGCCGGCCCTGCAGCCGGTAGCGATGCGCCGGGTACACGCCGAGGATCTTCACCATGTCGGAGAAGAACTCGAGTTCCTCCAGCGCATGCGCGAGCGGCGTCTGGTCGGGATGGCCTTCGACGTCGGCGTAGAATTGCGTCGCCGTGAACTTGCCGCCCATCATGTAGCTTTCGAGCTTGGTCATGTTCACGCCGTTGGTCGCGAACCCGCCCAGCGCCTTGTAAAGCGCCGCCGCGCGGTTCTTGACCCGGAACACGAAGGTCGTGACGCACACGCCACTTTTCGCGTCGGCGAGCTTCGGCTTTTTCGACAGCACGACAAAGCGCGTCGTGTTGTGCTCGGCGTCCTCGAAATCCTTCCGCAAGGATTTGAGGCCGTAGATTTCGCCCGCGAGCGACGAGGCGATAGCGCCGCGCGTGATGTCGCCGGCCTTGGCGATCTCGGCCGCCGAACCGGCGGTGTCGGCACCCGTGACGCGCTTCAGGCCGAGCGCACGCGTATTGCCGCGGCACTGGTCGAGCGCCTGAACATGGCTTTGCACCGTCTTCAGCGTTTTGAGCGTGGCGCCCGGCGGGGCGAGCAGATGATGGTTCACGCGCTCGAAATGCTCGCCGATGATGTGCAGGCCCGCTTCCGGAATCATCTGGTGGATTTCAGCGACGCGGCCCGCGGTCGAATTCTCGATCGGGATCATCGCCAAAACCGCCTTGCCGCCGCGCACCGCGTCGAACGCGTCCTCGAAGCTGGCGCAAGGCAGCGGTGCGAGCTTCGGATAGGCGTGTTTGCACGCGAGATGCGAATAGGCGCCCGGCACGCCCTGGAAGGCGATACGGGCGGGAATCTTGGCGGACTTCATGGGCGAGTCGTCCCGTCTGGCGGCGAAAGAGGGGCCGGTTATCGGCAAGGCGGGGGCGCGTGTCAATCGCCACCCCGCCCGAACACCTTGATTCGGCGCGATAACCGGGATTCCCCCAGAATTTGTTGGGGCTTTGCGCCGCAGTTGCGCGGCGGCGGCGGCGGAATTAGATTGCCCCCGTTCCGGGCGCTGCGGGAGCGGCCGGCAGGGACCTTTATTCACGATCGGGCAGCGCGATGAATTCCTACGAGCTCAACAAGATCTTCGGCGCCGTCGTCGGCTCGGTGCTGGCGATCACGGTGATCGGCTACATCTCCAACCTGCTCGTCCATCCGCGCCAACTCGAGAAATCGGTGCTCGACATCAAGATCGAAACCGCCGCGCCGACCGCCGCCGCTGCCGCCGGCCCGGCCGAAGTGCCGCCGATCGCGCCGTTGATGGCGTCGGCCGATGCGGCCGCGGGTGCCGCGCTGCTGCGCAATTGCACGTCCTGCCATACCTTCGACAAGGGCGGTCGGAACGGCGTGGGCCCCAATCTGTGGGACATCGTCGGCAATAAGAAGGCGCATATCGATGGCTTCGCTTATTCGCCTGGCGTTGCAGCGAAGGGCGGCCAGTGGGGTTACGAGGAACTCAACCAGTTCCTCGCCAATCCGCGCGCCTACATCGCCGGTACGCGCATGGCCTATGCCGGTATGCGCCGCGCGGAAGATCGCGCGAACCTGATCGCGCATCTGCGCACGCTGTCGGATTCGCCGAAGGCGCTGCCGTAAAACTTCCGGAGTTTCTCCCGCGTTCGGGCTTTTCAGGCGCCGGACGCGGGATTAATTTTATCGCCCCATGGCCGCTCAAACTTTCAACGTCGCCCTTCACGCCGTCGGCGGCGTGCAATGCGTGATCGTCAATGTCGACCCCGCCTCGGTATCGACACCCGAGATGCAACGCCGCACGCTCGGCTACATGACGCCGCGCTTCGCGGGCAAGCAAGTCGTGCTCATGTACATGGATCTGACGCGCCGCCCGGTCTTCCTGGGCCCGGCGCATCTGGTGGGCGCGATCCAGGGCAAGGGCTATTCGGAATTCCGCTGGCAGAAGGCCGTGCTGCAGTGAGCCGCATCCCGGCCAAGCGCTACTGGCACGAACTCACCTCGCCCGATTTCGACGGGCTCGATCCCGAACGCACCGTCGCCGTCTTGCCCGTGGGCGCCATCGAGCAGCACGGGCCGCATTTGCCCGTGTGGGTCGATGCGCGCATCAACCAGGGTGTGGTCGAACGCGCGGTCGAATTGCTGCCCGCCGATCTGGGCGTGCTGTTCCTGCCCGCGATGCCGATCGGCAAATCGAACGAACATCTGGGCTTCAAGGGCACGCTGACGCTGTCGGCCGAAACGCTGATCCGGTTGTGGACCGAAATCGGCGACGGTGTCGCGCGCGCGGGTATTCGCAAATTCGCGATCTTCAATTCCCATGGCGGCCAGCCGCAGATCGTCGACATCGTGTGCCGCGATCTGCGCGTGCGCCATTCGATGGTCGCGGTCGCGATCAGCTCCTACATGCTGGGCAAGCCGCCGGGCATGTTCCCGGCCGAGGAATTGACCTACGGCATCCATGCCGGATCGGCCGAGACCTCGCTGATGATGCATCTCACGCCCGACCTGGTGAAGAACGAGGAACGGCGCGATTTCGTCACCCTGCCCAAGACGCTGAAGGGCCAATACGAGACGATCATCCCGGGCGGGCGCACCACGGTCGCCTGGCAGATTCAGGATCTGCATCCGCTGGGGGCGGCGGGTAACGCGCTCGACGCCGATGCCGAGCGCGGTAAAAAACTCGTCGACCACATGGCCGCGAAACTCGTCCAGGCCCTGTCGGAAATCGCGAGTTATCCACTGGCGAATATCGTCGATCGCCGCTAGGCCGATTGCCTAAA
>PVXE01000012.1 GCA_014444615.1 Tagaea sp. CACIAM 22H2
CTACGCCGCCGCGCGCGTTTTCTGCATCACGTCGGCGATGATCTCGAACGAGCGCAAGCGTTTGCCGAAATCGTACATGTCAGAGACGATCATCAATTCGTCGGCTTGCGTGCGCGCGACGAACGCGTCGATCCCCTGTCGCACCGTTTCCGGCCCGCCCATGATGCTCGCGCCCAGCATCTGCATGGCGTGCGCTTTCTCCTGCGGCGTCCAGTAGGTCTCGATATCGTCGATCGGCGGCTTGGTCGGCTGGCGCACGCCCCGGAACATGTCGGCGACCGACATCTGCTTCGACGTCGCCAGATAGCGCGCCTCCGCGTCGCTGTCGGCGGCGAAGATATTCACGCCGACCAGCGCATAGGGCTTCGCCAACGTCGCGGACGGCTTGAAGCGCGCGCGATAGATTTCCAGCGCGCGATCCAGCATCTGGGGCGCGAAATGCGAGGCGAAGCCGAAAGGCAGCCCCAGCTCCGCCGCCAATTGCGCGCCGTAAAGGCTCGATCCCAAAATCCAAAGCGGCACGTTCGTGCCCGCCCCCGGCACCGCCTCGATCCGCTGGCCCGGCTGGACGGGGCCGAGGAAGGCCTGAAGCTCCAGCACGTCTTGCGGGAAAGTCTCGGCACTTTCGGGATCGCGCCGCAACGCGCGCAAGGTCATCTGATCGGTGCCGGGGGCGCGACCCAGGCCCAAATCGATCCGGCCGGGGAACAGCGTTTCCAGCGTGCCGAATTGCTCGGCGATCACATAGGGCGCGTGGTTGGGCAGCATGATCCCGCCCGCCCCCACGCGGATCGTTTTGGTCCCCGCCGCAATATGGGCGATCACCACCGACGTCGCAGCCGTACTGACCGAGGGCATGTTGTGATGCTCGGCAACCCAGATGCGCTTAAAGCCCCAATTTTCGGCGTGCTGCGCCAGGGTGCGCGCTTCGTCCAACGCCGCACGCCGGTCCGACCCCTGCCGGACGCGGCCAAGTTCGAGAATGGACAATTGAACCACGTGACTATTCCTTTCGGCCGCCGGGGGCGCCCCTATAAGTGGCGATGGGGGCGTCCAAAGACAAGCCGGCTGCTCGGGGCTTTACATGAGGCTTCCAGATACGGCACAACGCCCCTCGTCGACGCGGGATGCCGGGTTAGCACAGCGGTAGTGCAGCGGTTTTGTAAACCGAAGGTCGGGGGTTCGATCCCCTCACCCGGCACCAGCGCCGCCCTTGCGGGAGACGAAGCCATGCCCGATTTCGGTCTCTCGGCCGCGCAAACGGCGGCGCTCGACGCGCCCATCCTGACGGCGCTGAAAACGTCGCATGCGCCCTTGGCGCTGAACGCGCGCTTCGTTTCGCGCTACCCCGCCGAGATCGCGCCCTTCGCCGCGTTCCACGAAGAGACACCAGCAGCGCATGACGAGCTGCGCGACTTTGTCAGGCTGGGCCCGGTCGCGCTGCTTTACCCGGATGCCGGCGCGCCCGCCCCGGTCGCGGGGCTCGACATCAAGATCGACGCCAAGGTCGTGCAGATGATCGCGACCGGACTGGCCGCGGCACAACCGGGTTTCGTCCCCGAAACTTTGGGCGTGGCCGACGTGCCCGCGATGCTGGAATTGACGGCGCTGACCAAGCCCGGCCCCTTCGCGTCCCGAACCCATGAGCTCGGCCGCTATATCGGCATCCGCGTCGATGGGCGGCTCGCCGCCATGGCGGGCGAACGGATGCGCCCCCAGGGCTTCACCGAAATCAGCGCCGTCTGCGTCCATCCCGATTTCCAGGGCCGCGGTTACGCCAAGGCGCTGTTGAAGTCGCTGATGGTCAGCATCGCCGCGCGCGGCGAACGGCCGTTCCTGCACCTCTACGCCGACAATCCCGGGGCCCGCGCGCTTTATGAGCGCCTGGGCTTTGTGCCGCGCCAAACCTTCGTCTTCCGGGTGATGGCCGCCCCCGCCTAAACACGCCTGTCACCCCGACGCGATATTGTGGAAACCACGCCGCGTGGTAACATAACTGCAATAATAGGGGGCTGACACGAATGGACGGAACGACGCCGCAGGTGCCCACGCCTGCTGTCATGGCGGCACTGGCCGCCTATCAACCGGGGCGTTCGCTGCCCCAAGCGCTCTACACCTCGCCCGAAGCCTTCGCCGCCGATATGGCGAAGATCCACCGCAAGCATTGGCTGTTCGCGGGCTACGGGTTCGAGATTCCCAATCCCGGCGATTGGTTCGTCTACACGGTCGCGGGTGCGGAAATCATTTTCGCGCGCGGGCGCGACATGAAAGTGCGCGGCTTCCACAATGTATGCCGCCATCGCGGCTCGCGCATTTGCCTCGAAGGCCACGGCCATAGTTCCGTGCTCGCCTGCCCCTATCACAAATGGAGCTACGGGCTCGACGGCGCGCTGCTGCTCGACACCGCCAAGGAATTCGGCGTGCCGAAATCCGAACTCGGCTTGAAGCAAGTCGCGGTCGCCGACGCGGGCGGCTTGCTGTTCTTCTCGATCGCCGAAAATCCGCCGGACTTTTCCGAGGCAATCGAAACCATCGGCCGCAAGATGAAGCCGCACGCCTTACATCGCGTGAAGATCGCGCATCAGGCCGAATATCGCGTGAAGGCGAATTGGAAGGTCGTGTTCGAGAACAACCGCGAGTGCTATCACTGCCCGACCAACCACGCGGAATATAACCTCACCGCCTACGACGTCGAACGCGACCGCGCGGTGATGGACCCGTCCTTGCTGCCGGCGATCGAAGCGATCGTCGCCAAGGCCAACGAGCGTTTCGCCAAGCTGGGCTACGACACCGGCGACGCCAGCTCCAACATGACCGGCAAGAATTGGCGCTGCCATCGCACGCCGCTGAAGGAAGGCTTCGTCACCCAATCGCTGGACGGCAAGCCCGTCTCGCGGCTGATGGGCGACGTCAAGGAATGGGACAGCGGCACGTTGCGCTGCACGGTGTTCCCGAATTTCTGGCAGCACACCAATTGCGACTACGCCTGTGCCGCCCGCCTCACGCCGATCTCGGCGAACGAGACGCTCGTGCGCGGCTATTGGCTGGTCGACAAGGATGCGGTGGAAGGAAAAGATTACGAACTCCCGCGCCTGCTGGAGATGTGGGACGCGACGAATTCCCAAGACTGGGTGATCTGCGAAAACCAGCAGGCCGGCATTTCCTCGCCCGCTTACGAGCCCGGCCCCTATTCCACCTTGCGCGAACGGAACGTGGCGCATTTCGTCGACTGGTATCTGGGAGAAATGCGTGGCTGACATTCCGGCGCAGGCCCGCATCGTCGTCATCGGCGGCGGTGCGATCGGCTGCTCGATCGCCTATCACCTCGCCAAGCTCGGCGAGCGCGATGTCGTCGTCCTCGAAAAAGCGGCGTTGACCCACGGGTCGACCTGGCACGCGGCGGGTCTCGTCGGGCAGTTGCGCTCCAAGCGCAATTTGACGCGCCTGATGCAGTACTCGGCGCGCCTCTACGCGACGCTGGAGGAAGAAACCGGTCAAGCGGTCGAGTGGAAACCGGTCGGCAGCTTGCGCCTTGCCTCGTCCGAAGAACGCTGGTCGGAATTGAAGCGCATGGCGACGACCGCGCGCAGCTTCGATTTCGAGCTGCATACGCTGTCGGTGAAGGAAGCGGTCGATAAATTCCCGCTGATCGATCCCAAGGGTGTGGTCGGCGCGGTGTGGGTGCCGAATGACGGCTCGGTCGATCCGTCGAGCCTGACGCAAGCCTATGCGCGCGGCGCCAAGAAGGGCGGCGTGAAATTCGTCGAAGGCATTCGCGTCACCGGCTTCGGCACGAAGGACCGGCGCATCACCAGCGTGCGTACCGACAAAGGCGAGATCGCCTGCGAAATCGTGGTCAACGCCGCCGGCATTTGGGCGCGCGACGTGGCGAAATTCGCGGGCGTCTCCGTGCCCGCCGGCGCTGTCGAGCACCAATACCTGATCACCGAAAAGCGCGACGACATGCCCAAGGGCCTGCCGACGCTACGCGACCCCGACAACATCTTCTATCTGAAGCCCGAGCCGGGGGCGCTGGCCATCGGCGGCTGGGAGCAAGGCACGCCGACCTTCGGGGCGAGCGGCATGAATTTCGATTTCGGGCGCGAATTGCTGCCGCCCAACCAGGAACGCCTGGAAGCCTTCGTGCTGCCGGCGGCCGAGCGCCTGCCGATCCTGAACGAGATCGGCATTCGCACCGTCATCAACGGGCCGATTCCGATTTCGCCGGACGGCGAGCCGATCCTGGGCCTCGCCCCCGAGCGCGACAATTTCTATGTCGCCTGCGGCTTCACCTCGGGCATCGCGGCCTCGGGCGGTGCGGGCAAGGCGATGGCCGAATGGATCGTCGCGGGCGAACCGTCGATGGATCTGTGGGCGTTCGACGTGCGCCGCTTCGGCAAGCATCACATGTCGGCGAAGTACCTCGCCGAGCGCAGCGTCGATGCCTATTCGCGCTATTACCAGATCCATTACCCGGTCGAGGAACTCGAATCCGCGCGCGGCGGACGGCGCAGCCCGCTTTACGACAAGCTGAAAGCGCAGGGCGCGGTGTTCGGCTCGCGCTTCGGCTGGGAACGCGCCAACTGGTTCGCGCCGCAAGGGACCGAAGCGGTCGACAAACCGTCCTTCGAATCGCGGCCGAACTGGTTCGCCGCCATCGCGGCCGAGTGCAAGGCCGCGCGCGAACGCGCGGTGATGATCGATCAATCCTCGTTCTCGAAATTCGAGATTACGGGGCCGGGCGCCTTCGCCGCCGTACAGCGTTTGGCGGCGAACGAAATCGACAAGCCCGCCGGCAGCTTGATCTACACGCAGCTGTGCAATTCGCGCGGCGGGATCGAGGCCGACCTTACGTTCGCGCGCCTCGACGAGAACCGCTTCTACATGGTCACGGGCAGCGCCTTCGGCGTGCGCGACCGCGCTTGGATCGAAAAGAACCTGCCGCGCGACGGCTCGGTCACGCTGACCGACGTGACCTCCGCGCGCGCCGTGATCAATCTCGGCGGCCCGCGTTCGCGCGACATTCTGGCGAAGGTCGCGGACGGCAACGTGTCGAACGCGGCCTTCCCCTATATGACCGCGCAGGAAATCCGCATCGGCTTCGCGCCCGTGCTGGCGCTGCGCGTCACGTATCTGGGCGAACTTGGCTGGGAATTGCACATGCCGGTCGAGTACGCCGCCCATGTTTATGAACTCCTGCAAGCGGCCGGCGCCGAATTTGGTGTGGCGAATGCCGGCTATCGCGCGATCGAATCGCTGCGGCTGGAAAAACGCTATCTCTATTGGGGGGCGGATATCACGCCCGACTACACGCCTTACGAAGCGGGCTTAGGCTTCTGCGTGGCGCTGGGCAAGAAATCCGACTTCATCGGCCGCGCCGCGCTGGAGAAGGCCAAGGCCGAAGGCGTGAAGCGCAAGCTGATCGTGTTGACGGTCGATTCACCGGTGCAACTTTACGGCGGCGAGACGATCCTGCGCGGCGGCAAGACGCTGGGCACGGCGTCGTCCGGCGGCTGGGGCCACACGATCGGCAAGGGCATCCTGTTCGGCTATGTGCCGGCGGACGAGGCGCAGCATCGCGATTGGGAAATCGAATCCTTCACGAAACGCCACGCGGCCGTTCGGATCGACGGCGCTGCCGTCGATCCCAAACGCGCGAAGATCTTGGCTTAGGCGGCGCGCGAAACCGAGACGCCGACCAGTTCCTGGGCGGCAGAGATCAGCGTGGCGCCATCGACGGGCTTGGGCAGAATCCGGTCGGCACCGAGACGGTCGGCGGCCTGCAGCGTCGTCGACGCTTCCATCCGGCCTTCGAGCCCGGCGGAGACGGCGAGGATCTTTGTGCCGCGCCAACCGCGCCGCACGACGCGGATCGCTTCGATTCCGCTGATACCGGGCATGAAGATATCGAGCACGGCAAGGTCGATGGCGACCGCTTCGGGCGATTCCAGCGCGGCGTCGAACGTCTCGAACGCGAAAACCTCGAAACCCGCTTTCGCGAGCATGGTCCGGAAGATCTCGCGCACCGTGACCGTGTCGTCGACGATCATCGCGCGGCGCGTGCGATGCGCGCCGCCATAGCCCTTGCGCGCGAGCGCCGTCAGCAACGTGGCGGGATCGGAGCCCGGCATCAGAATCGAGGCGGCACCGATGGCGCGCGCGTGATCGAGGTAAAGCCGGTCGGACGAATCGGCGCCCGGCGGCAAGGCCAGCACGGCGGCCGCATGGGGGCGAATCTCCGCCAGCCCATCGAGGAATTTGACGGCGTCGGCGATCGGCACGCCGGAATCGATCAGGGCGAAGCGCGTATCGGGATCGCCCGCATTGGCCAGGGCAGCGGCGACGCTCGTCGCGCGCAAGGCGGTATGGCCGAAAATCGCCAACGCCTCGGCGGCGCCGGGGCACGGGCCGAACAGCAAAATCGGGCCTAAAGAAGCTTTCTGGGCGGGCATATCAACCTCCGCTCGCATTTAGCCACGCGAAGCTGAAGCGAAGCTTTCGCCGCAGCGCAAAAATACCGTCTTTTCCCCTTTCCGGCGTAAATCTGTATGATTCGCCGCAAGAAATTCTGCCGGGAGAGCTTCATGTCCGCGCTAACGCTGGCCTTCGCGCCCCGCTATATCTGCCTCACCCTCGCCAATTTGCTGTTCGCCGCCGTCGCGATCTACGTCGCGGCGAGCGGAACGCCCGGCTGGATCGAGGGTGCGGCACTGGCGCTCACCGGCGGCATCGCCTTGCTCGGCTGGCGGGATTTGACCCAGCGCCGCCATGCGATCCTGCGCAACTACCCGATCGCGGCGCATCTGCGCTTCCTGCTCGAGGAAATCCGGCCCGAGATGCGCCAGTATTTCTTCGAAGACGAAAAGACCGGCATGCCGTTCAGCCGCGACAAGCGCGCGGTCGTCTATCAGCGCGCCAAAGCGGTGCTCGACAAGCGGCCCTTCGGCACGCAATACGACGTCTATGCCGAGGGCTACGAATGGCTCCACCATTCGGTGGCACCGCGCCCGCTGAGCGGCAGCGATTTCCGCGTGCGCGTGGGCGCACCCGGCACCGAGCACGCCTATTCGGCGTCGGTCTTCAACATCTCGGCGATGAGCTTCGGCTCGCTGTCGTCCAACGCGATCCTGGCGCTGAACAAGGGCGCCAAGATGGGCGGCTTCGCGCACGACACCGGCGAAGGCGGCTTCAGCCCCTATCACCGCGAGAACGGCGGCGACATCATCTGGGAGCTCGGCTCGGGCTATTTCGGGGCGCGCAATGCCGACGGCACGTTCTCGCCCGAGAAATTCGCCGAAACCGCCAAGAATCCGCAGATCAAAATGGTCGAGTTGAAAATGAGCCAGGGTGCGAAACCCGGCCATGGCGGCGTGCTGCCGGCGGCGAAAGTCAGCAAGGAAATTTCGATCACGCGCGGCATTCCGATGGGCGTCGACTGTATTTCGCCCGCCAGCCACTCGGCCTTCGCCACGCCGATCGAGATGATGAAATTCATCGGCGAGATGCGGCGTCTGTCGGGCGGCAAGCCCGCCGGGTTCAAGCTGTGCATCGGGCATCGCTGGGAGTTCCTGGCGATCTGCAAGGCGATGCTGGAAACCGGCATCCTGCCCGATTTCATCGTCGTCGACGGCAAGGAGGGCGGCACGGGTGCGGCACCGCTCGAATTCCTCGACCATCTGGGCACGCCGTTGCGCGAAGGCCTCGACTTCGTGCACAACGCGCTGATCGGCATCGGCGTGCGCGAACATATCCGCGTGGGCGCTTCGGGCAAAATCGCCTCGGCTTTCGACGTGGCGCGCGCGATGGCGCTGGGGGCGGATTGGTGCAACGCCGCGCGCGGCTTCATGTTCGCGCTGGGCTGCATCCAATCGCAAAGCTGCCACACCGATCGCTGCCCGACGGGTGTGGCCACGCAAGACCCGACGCGCGCGCGCGCGTTGGACGTGCCCGACAAGGCCGAGCGCGTGCGCAATTTCCACAAACAGACTTTGCATGCGCTGGCCGAGCTCGTGGCCGCCGCCGGCCTCGACCATCCCGGCCAGTTCCGCCGCGCGCATTTCTTCCGCCGTTTGGCCGACCACGAAGTCGGCAGCTTTGCCGAGCTTTATCCGGAATTGGAAAGCGGCGAATTGCTGCGCGGCACGCGCGACAAGCGTTTCGCCGATGCGTGGCGCCTGGCGCGCGCCGACAGCTTCCAGCCCGCCCCTTAACCGGGGCACCAGCCCTTGCGCGCGCCACCCGCGTAAGGCCGGGCAAGATTCTGCGACACCAGCGTATCGCCCAGATCGCGCCCGTCGATCGCCACGCGCGCCAGGGTGCGGCCATATTTGTCGCGGCCTTTTTCCGGCACGACGCGCACGGTTGCGGTTTCCATCGCGATCAACGCCGCGAGCTTGGCGCGCTCCGCCGCCTGGATTTCGGCGGGGCAAGCCCCGTGCAGTTCGGGCGCGTCGATGTTGGCGATGCGAACGCGGCGTCCGCCGCAATCGATCGTATCGCCGTCCACGGCATGGCACTCGCCCGGCGGAAATTCGCGCGGGCTCATATCCGTGCGGTCCCAGAGTGCGGTGCCGCCGGCGGCGGCGGCACCGACCGCAAGAATTGCGATGGTTTTGCGTTTCATCGGCCGCATTTTAACCAAGCATTGCGCGGATAGACGCGCTAATTTTTGCGCCGTCATGTTCGCCAAAGGCCCGCTTCAGATCCGCCACGCCGTGGTCACGATGCTCGACGCGTTCGTCGCAACGGCCGACGAAGCCGCGATGCGCAACGGCGGCAACGTCACCGCCGACGATATCGCCAAGATCGCCGATGCGATGAAGCAGTCGGGCGAGATGGATAATTTCTATCGCGCGGTGTTCGGCCAGATCGTCAACACGATCGTCGAGGCGCAGAACCAGAACCGCCGCGTCAACGCCTTCGGCCGCTTGGTCGTGCATCCGCTGTCGGATTTCTTCCAGTCGCAGCAGCTCGATCGCGGCATGCTGCATAATTTCTTTTTCTTCGTCCATTCGCTGGTCGGCGAGACCGAGCAGGAATGGAACGATTCGTGCGCCGATATCGTCGAGGAGTTGCGCGCGAAGCTGGGCGAAAGCTTCACCTGGGACGATTTCTATCGCGACCCGCGCGCCGAGACGATCTTCTGGCAGGTGCTGGTGAAGATCGCGCAGGCCTTCAAGCGCTTCGAAACGCGCCGCGACTGGCTGTTCAAGATCATGCAGCACAAGCAGACCTCGATCAGCCTGGCGCCGAACAAGTACGTCAATCTCGGCGACGGCCACGACGTGGCGCAGTTCACCAAGGCCGATTTCCTGACCGTGTTCGACAATCTGTTCGCGCCCGTGCGCAATCTGAGCTTCGAACAGACCGTGCGCTTCGAACAGGCGACCGGGCTCGAGCCCAAAGCCGCGTTCGGGAAGTTCTTTGAAGACCTCGCCGCCTATCGCGCGGAAGGCTAGCGCTTCCTTTTCAGCACCAGCGTGCGCCAGCCGGCCGTATCCGGCCCGGCCTTGGCACGGCCCACAAACGTGAGTCCGCGCGCGAGATAAGCGCGCAACACCCAGGTTTCCTGCTCGGCCAGCAAACCTGATAGCACGAGATTGCCGCCCGGCTTCACGCTGCGCGACAAGGGCGTGGCGAGCTGCGTCAACGGCCGCGCCAGGATATTCGCGATCGACAGATCGAAGCGCCGGCGCGTGGGCGGCAATTTCGCGAAGCCGTTCGCCGCGATCACTTTCACGCGCCGCGCCACACCGTTGTCGCGCATGTTGAGCCGCGCGAGATCGGCCGAGGCGACGTCGATATCGGAGGCGAGCACGCGCTTGGCGCCCGCGCGCGCAGCACCAATGGCGAGAATGCCGGAGCCTGTGCCAAGGTCCAGCACGTTGCGGATGCGGCGGCGCTTGGCGATCGCCTCGATCGCCGCAAGACAGCCCTTCGTCGTCGCGTGCTCGCCCGAGCCGAACGCGATCGACGCGTCCAGCGCCACGGCCCACGCGCCCGACGGCGGCTTGTCGGCGATATGGCTGCCATAGACGAAGAAGCGCCCGATCTTCAACGGCGGAAACGACGCGCGGTTTTCCGCAAGCCAATCGCGCTCCGGAAGCTCGTCGACTTCCAGCGTGGGCACCGGGCGGCGCAATTCCTTCGCCGCCGCGATGATCGGCGGCGCCAGGCGGCCCAAATCGGGCTTCGTCTCGAAATAGGCTTCGATGCGCCAGGGGCCTTGGGGGCTCGTCTCGAACGCCGTGACGGCGCCCGCTTCTTCCTCGAGCGTGCGCACATAGGCCTCTTGCGAGACCGCGTCGCCGATCAGCACCAAACGCCAGAGAGTGGCCATCGCCTCACGCCTTCCGAACGAAACTGTCCATGACCTTTTTGGGCCCGGTATGCTCGAACTCGATTTCGAGCTTGCCCGCCTCGGCCGCGACCACGCGACCATAACCGAATTTCTCGTGGAACACGCGCATACCCGGCACGAAGTCGGGCGCGGCGCGTTCGCCCAAACGCGTTGCCTTGCCTTCGAGCAACGGCGCGCGCGTGCGGCCGAAGCTGCGCGGATTGCGGGCGAAGGGATCTTCCGCGAAATCGGGACCGGAGCCCCATAGCCCCGTCTCCGCCTTCACGTCGACATCCGATGCGGGCAGTTCCGCGACAAAGCGCGACGGGATCGAGGATTGCCACGTGTTGTAGATGCGCCGGTTGGCGGCGAAGGTGACGTAGGCGTGTTTGCGCGCGCGGGTGAGGCCCACATGCGCCAAGCGGCGCTCCTCTTCCAGGCCTTCCTCGCCCTTCTCGTCCAAAGCGCGCGGATGGGGGAACAAGCCTTCCTCCCAGCCCGGCAGGAACACGACGTCGAACTCCAGCCCCTTGGCGGCGTGCAGCGTCATCAAGCTCGCCATTTCGTCGGAGGCTTTCTCGACGCTCTCCATCACCAGCGAGACGTGTTCGAGGAAAGCCGGCAGCGTGTCGAATTCCTCGATCGCGGCGACGAGCTCCTTCAAGTTTTCGAGGCGGCCGGGCGCTTCCGCGCTTTTGTCCATCTGCCACATCGCGGTGTAGCCGCTCTCGTCCAGAATGGTGCGGACGAGATCGGCATGCCCGATCGTCTCAAGGCCCGCGCGCCAGCGCGCGAAATCCTCGACCAGCCGCGTCAACGAACGGCGCGGCGCGGGCTTCAATTCATCGGTGCCGATGATTTCCTGCGACGCGGCATAGAGCGAAATGCGCCGCGCCGAAGCAAGGCCGCGCACGATGCGCAGCGCCGCATCGCCCAACCCGCGCTTGGGCGTATTGACGATGCGCTCGAACGCCAGATCGTCGTCCTGCTGCACGGTCACGCGCAGATAGGCGATCGCATCGCGGATTTCCTGGCGTTCGTAGAAACGCGGGCCGCCCACGACACGATACGGCAAACCCAGCGTGACGAAGCGTTCTTCGAATTCGCGCGTCTGGAAACCAGCGCGCACCAGCACGGCGATCTGCGATAGCGGCACCTTGGCGCGTTGATGGGCCTCGATCTCCTCGCCCACGAAACGCGCTTCTTCCTCGCCGTCCCAAACGGGCTTGACGACGACTTTCTCGCCGCCCTTGTCGGCGGTCCACAACGTCTTGCCCAAGCGCCCGCGATTATGCGCGATCAGCGACGACGCGGCCGACAGGATATGCTCGGTCGAGCGATAGTTCTGTTCGAGCCGCACGACTTTGGCGCCGGGGAAATCCTGCTCGAAGCGCAGAATGTTCCCGACTTCCGCGCCGCGCCAGCCATAGATCGACTGATCGTCGTCGCCCACGCAGCAGATATTGCGATGGCCTTGGGCCAGGATGCGCAGCCACAAATACTGCGCGACGTTCGTGTCTTGATACTCGTCGACGAGGATGTATTTGAACTTGCGGTGATACTCGGCCAGCACCGACGCGTCGTTCTGGAAGATCGTCAGCGTGTGCAGCAGCAGATCGCCGAAATCGACGGCGTTGAGCGTTTTCAACCGCTCCTGATACATCGCGTAGATCTCAACCGCGCGCCCGTTGGCGACTTCCGACGCGGACTCGGCCGTCACGCGCTGGGGCGTTAGCCCGCGATCCTTCCAGCGCTCGATCACGCCATGCACCACGCGCGCGGGCCAGCGCTTGTCGTCGATCCCTTCGGCCTGGAGCAATTGCTTGATCAGCCGGATCTGGTCGTCCTGGTCGAGGATCGTGAAATTGCTTTTAAGGCCGGCAAGCTCGGCATGGCGGCGCAGGATGCGCGCGGCGAGCGCGTGGAAGGTGCCGAGCCACATGCCCTCGGCCGTTTCGCCGATGATCGAGGCGACGCGCTCGCGCATCTGGGCGGCGGCTTTGTTGGTGAAGGTCACGGCCAGAACCTGGCCGGGGAACGCCTTGCGCTGGACCAGAAGATGGGCGATTCGCGTGGTCAGGACGCGGGTTTTCCCCGTGCCCGCCCCGGCCAGCACCAGCAGCGGGCCGTCCAGCGTGCGAACGGCGTCGAGCTGCGGCGGGTTCAATCCGCGCAGATAGGGCGGCAACGACTCGGAAACGACTTCGACCATTTGCGCCCTCATAGCATACGAAACCGCACGGGGGGACTTGGCGGCGCGGCCGGAAAGGCCCATGCTCATTCGTATGCCATTCCCCCCGGTCCGCGCGGCCGTCTTGGCCGCTCTCCTCGCCTTCGCCGCCCCGATTTCGGGCCATGCGCAATCGCTCGAAACGATCGTCGAGCCGGTGATGCGCTTCAAAGCCTATGTGCCCGCCGATGCACGCACCGCGACCGGTTTGGGGCGCGAGCGCGAAGGCTCGGCCATTCTGATCGATTCGAGCGGCTTGATGCTGACCGTCGGCTATTTGATGGTCGAGGCCGAGCGCGCCGACGTGGAATTGCCCGACGGGTCGGTCGCGGCGGCCGAGATCGTCGCCTATGACCACGACACCGGCTTGGGCCTGCTGCGCTCGCGCGTCGCCGCGCGCGCGGCCAAGCCCGTGGCATTGGCGCGCAACGCCGAGGACGTGAAAGCGGGCGACGCGGTTCTGGTGGTGCCCTTCGGCGGCGTGGACAACGCGGCCCCCGCGCGCGTCATCTCGCGCCGGCCCTTCGCGGGCAATTGGGAATATATGCTCGACAGCGCGATTTTCACCGTGCCGCCGCATCCGTTGTGGAGCGGGGCGGCGTTGCTCGACGCGCGCGGGCGGTTGATCGGCGTGGGCTCGCTGATCGTCAACGACGCGAGCGGGGCGCGCGGCAGCGGCGAAGGCCCGCGCGTGCCCGGCAACGTGTTCGTGCCGATCGACGTGCTCGAACCCATTTTCGCCGACATGATCGCCGAAGGCCGTGCGATGTCGCCGCGCCGCCCCTGGACCGGCATGACGCTCGAGGAAACGCCGCAAGGCTTGATCGTCGCGCGCGTCACACCCGGCGGCCCGGCGGAGCGCGCGGGTATGTCGCGCGGCGACACGATTGCGGGCATCAAAGGCAAGGCGACGCCCACGCTTGTCGAATTCTATCGCGGGCTATGGGCGCAAGGCCCGGCGGGCACGCAGGTCGAGTTCGACGTGCAGCGCGAAGGCCGCATCCAGCGCCAGACTCTGCGCTCGGTCGACCGGCTCGATCAGCTCAATCTGAAACGCGCACCCTAACGCTTAATCGCAACGGCGCGGCCCACCCCGTCGGGCAAAGGCAGCGTCGCATGCGCCGCGACCGCGTCGAGCGCGCGTTGCAAATCCGCCGGCGCGAGCGAACCCGCCTTGCGCGTTGTCATATCGACCGTGAGCGACAGCACCTCGAATGTCGCGGCGACGGCGCCGGTCTCGGCATTGCGCATGATATGGAAATGATGGAGGCGCTTGGCGTCCGCACCCAGCATCCGCGATTCGACTGTCACCAGCGTGCCGAGCTTCACTTCGCCCAGGTAGCGGATATGCGCCTCGACCGCGAAATGCGAGCGCCCGGCGGCTTCGCGCCAATCGCGGCCATAGCCCAACGCTTCGAACAATACGTCGACCGCGTTGTCGAACACGACGACGTAATAGGCGACGTTCATATGGCCGTTGAAGTCGATCCATTCCGGGCGTACGCGTTCCGAATGTCGGTCGAACGGGGTCGGGAAATTCAACGCTTTGCCTCCTCGCGGCCGGACCTGTAGCTTTGGCGGCCCCGGCGGTTCCGGGCAAGGAAAACATCATTCTGGGCTTTCTCGATTTTCTCGCACGTCACGCGCGCTGGGCGATGCCTTCGGGCCTCGCGATCGGCATTTTGCTGCCCGATCTTGCCGCCGCGCTGAAGCCGATCCTGTCGCCCTCGGTCGTGCTGATCCTGCTCGCCTCGATGCTGCGCGTGTCGCCATCGTCGATCGGTGCGGCGTTCGGGCGTTTGCCGATGCTGGGTTTCGCCTGGATTTGGGCGCTGCTGGCCGTGCCTTTCATCACCTTGGCGATCGGCGCAGCGCTGGGCCTGCCGCGCGATCTGCACGATGCGCTGACGGTCAGCTCCGCCGCCCCGCCCTTACTGTTCGGGGCCATGTTCGCGGCCGTGGTCGGGCTGGACGCCGGCTTGGCGCTGGTCACCGTGCTGGGCGGCACGATGATCGCGGCGCTGACAATTCCGCTCGTCGCGGCATTGGCGGGTTTGAATCTCGGGGACGTCACGACCGGCGAATTCCTGCTGCGCTCGGTCGGTATCATCGCGGGCACGGCGATGGCCGCCTATCTCGTGCGGCGCGTGCTGGGCGAAGCGCGGCTGCAAGCCAACGCCAAGATCCTGGAAGGGATCGGCGTGCTGCTGATGATCGTGTTCGCCGTCGCGGTGATGGACGGCATCGCCGCCATCGCGTTCGCCGAGCCATGGCGCCTCGCCGCTTACGTGCTCGCGGCTTTCGCGCTGAATTTGGGATTGCAGATCGGCTCGGCGCTGATCTTCTGGCACAAAGGCATTCGCACCGCCGGAACGATGGCGGTGGCGACGGGCTTCCGCAACAACGCGCTGCTGATCGCCATTTTGCCGCCACCCACGCCGCCCGAAATCCTGCTGTTCATCGCGGCGGCGCAGTTCCCGATCTATATCGTGCCGAGCCTCGCCTGGAAGCTTTACACCCGCGCGGCGAAGGGTTGACGGCGTCGCCCCCAACTGATATAAATAATTTTAGCTAAAGGCTCGTGAAATGGGCCTAACCGTCTGAACTTTCGCGGAGAACCGCCATGTTCGACACGCTTTCGAGCCTCAATGCCGCCTTGCGCGCCTCGCCCTATTTCGGCGCGAACGGCAACGCCACCGCCTTGACCGGCCAAGCCGCGGATTTCGCGCGGGGCATGGCCGATGCCAAAGCCAAGGGCGATGCGCTGGCCGGCCGTTTGCGCGCCGATTTCGAGGACGCCAAGGCCTTCGGAAACGAACTTTTCCGCGCCGCGCGCCAAGCCGCCGCCACCGCGATCGACACGCTGCAAGGCATGGGCGCTTCGGCGGACACGCTGAACCGCCTGATGGACGATCTGCAAAAGCGCCTGGCGGCCGACGCGAGCGCGCAAGCTTTCGACGCGCCGCGCGTGCCGATGGGTTTCGCGGCGGGCGAACGCGTCAGCTTCTCGCTGGAGATCGAAAGCCTGTCGCTTTCCGCCTCGGCCGACGGGAAGAGCTTCTCGCTCAACTACACGCGCGTGTCGCTGTCGGTCGTATCGGAACGCTATATCGCGGGCCAGGGCGCATCGGCCGATCAGCTCGCGAATTTCTTCGACGCCGGCAAGGCGCTCGCCTTGCCCAAGCCCGACGAGAACGATCCGCTGCGCATGGTGCTGAACCTGTTCGCGCCGCTCGACAAGAACGCCGCGAAGGATCCGTTCAAGCTGTTCGCGTAATCAGCTCTCGTAGCCGAGATTGGGGCGCAGCCATTTCTCGGCTTGCGCCACGTCGACGCCGCGGCGATGCGCGAATTCGGCGACCTGATCCTTGCCGATCCGTGCCACGCCGAAATACGACGCCTGCGGATGCGCGAAGTAATAGCCGGAGACCGAGGCCGTCGGCAGCATCGCGAAACTCTCCGTCAGCTTCATGCGCGCCTTGTGTTGCGCATCGAGCAGGCGGAACAGCTCCGGCTTCTGGCTGTGATCGGGGCATGCGGGATAGCCCGGCGCCGGGCGGATGCCGCGATATTTCTCCGCGACGATTTCCTCGTTCGTGAGCTTTTCGTCGGCGGCGTAGCCCCAGAATTCCTTGCGCACGCGCTCGTGCATCCGCTCGGCGAAGGCTTCGGCCAAACGGTCGGCCAGCGCCTTCAGCAGAATATCCGAGTAATCGTCATGCGCCGCCTTGAAGCGCGCGAGATGCGCTTCGATGTCGTGGCCCGCCGTCACAGCGAAGCCGCCGATATAATCGGCATCGGGCGACACGAAATCCGCGAGGCACATATTCGGCCGGTCGGCGCGCTTGCCGATCTGCTGGCGCAGGAAATAGAGCCGCGAGACTTCATCGACGCGATCCTCGTCGGCATAGATCGCCACGTCGTCGCCGATGCGCTTGCACGGCCAGAAGCCAACCACGCCCTTCGCGACCAGCCACTTTTCTTTGACGATACGGTCGAGCATGCGCTTGGCGTCGTCGAACAGATTGCGCGCGCTGGCGCCCACCGTCGCGTCGTCGAGAATGGCGGGATAAGTGCCCGCGAGTTCCCAGGCGCGGAAGAACGGCGTCCAGTCGATGCGCTCGACCAGTTCGGCCAGCGGATAATCCTCGAACGCGCGCGTGCCCAGGAATTTGGGCTTGGGCATGTCGTATTTCGCCCAATCGATCTTCAAGCCGTTGGCGCGCGCTTCCGCCAGCGGCACCAGATTGTCCTTGGCCCCGCCCGCCCGCTCGACGCGGATACGCTCGTATTCCGCGCGCACATCGGCGTTGAAGCCGTCGGCTTGCGTATCCGACAACAGCGCCGAACACACGCCCACGGCGCGCGACGCGTCCAGCACATGCACGGTCGGCCCGTCATAGCGGGGGGCAATACGCAGCGCCGTATGCGTCTTCGACGTGGTCGCCCCGCCAATCAATAGCGGGATCTTCAAGCCCGTGCGCTTCATCTCCTCGGCGACCGTCACCATCTCGTCGAGCGACGGCGTAATCAGGCCGGAGAGGCCGATGATATCGGCCTTGTTCTCGTTCGCGGCTTTCAGGATGTCCTGCACGGGCACCATGACGCCCAGATCGACGACTTCGTAGTTGTTGCACTGGAGCACAACGCCGACGATGTTCTTGCCGATGTCGTGAACGTCGCCCTTGACCGTCGCCATGACGATCTTGCCCTTGGAGCGCGATTCGGCCGTCTTTTCCGCCTCGATATAGGGGATGAGATGCGCGACCGCCTTTTTCATCACCCGTGCGGATTTGACGACTTGCGGCAGGAACATCTTGCCAGCCCCGAACAGATCGCCGACGACGTTCATGCCGTCCATCAGCGGGCCTTCGATCACTTCGATCGGCTTGGCCGCTTGCAGGCGCGCTTCTTCCGTATCCTCGACCACGTATTGGTCGATGCCCTTCACCAGCGCATGTTCGATTCGCTTGATCACGGGCCAGGTGCGCCATTCAAGCTCGGCCGCATCCGGCACGTCGCCGGTCTTTTTGTATTTGGGCGCCAGCGCCAGCAGGCGTTCGGTCGAATCCTTGCGGCGGTTGAGGATCACGTCCTCGCACGCATCGCGCAGCTCCGCCGGGATCGCGTCGTAAACGTCGAGCTGGCCGGCGTTGACGATGCCCATATCCATCCCCGCCTTGATGGCGTGATAGAGGAACACCGAATGCATCGCGCGGCGCACGGGCTCGTTGCCGCGGAAGCTGAACGACAGATTCGACACGCCGCCCGAGATATGGACATGCGGGCAGCGGCGCTTGATTTCCTTCGTCGCTTCGATGAAGTCGACGCCGTAATTGTCGTGTTCCTCGATGCCGGTCGCGACTGCGAAGATGTTCGGATCGAAGATGATATCTTCGGCCGGGAAGCCGACCTTCTCGGTCAGCAGCTTGTAGGCGCGCTCGCAGATTTCGACTTTGCGCTTCTGCGTATCCGCCTGGCCTTTTTCGTCGAACGCCATGACGACGACGGCGGCCCCGTAGCGGCGCACGAGCTTGGCGTGATGGAAGAAGGCTTCCTCGCCTTCCTTCAGCGAGATCGAATTGACGATCGGCTTGCCGGCGACGCATTTCAGCCCCGCCTCGATGACCGACCACTTGGAGGAGTCGATCATCACCGGCACGCGGCTGATATCGGGCTCCGCCGCGATCAGTTTCAGGAAGGTCGTCATCGCCTTTTCGGCGTCGAGCAAGCCTTCGTCCATGTTGACGTCGATGATTTGCGCGCCCGCTTCGACCTGCTGGCGCGCAACATCGACCGCCTTGGCGTAGTCGCCCGCCAGGATCAGCTTCTTGAACGCCGCCGAGCCGGTGACGTTGGTGCGTTCGCCGACATTGACGAAGGTCGCGACTTGCTGGGGGTTCGATGCGTCGGTCATGTCAGAAATTCGCCGCTTCCATGCCGGCGAGCCGCAAACGCGCGCCGAGTTTCGGGATCTGGCGCGGGTTCACGCCCGCGACCGATTGCGCGATCGCCGCGATATGCGCGGGCGTCGTGCCGCAGCAGCCGCCGACGACGTTGATCCAGCCATTGCGCGCCCAAACGCCGACGAGGCGCCCGGTCATTTCCGGCGGCTCGTCGTAAGCGCCCATGTCGTTGGGCAGGCCGGCATTGGGATAGACGCAAATCAGCGTATCGGCGCGCGATTGAATGTCGCCGACATAGGGGTGAAGCTCGGTCGCCCCGAACGAGCAATTCATACCCATCGTCAGCGGCCGCGCATGGCGCACCGAATTCCAGAACGCTTCGACCGTCTGGCCGGAGAGATTGCGCCCCGCCATGTCGGTGAGGGTGAAGGAGCACATCACCGGGATTTCCTCGCCGCGCGCTTCGCCCGCTTCCGCGCAAGCGACCAGCGCCGCTTTGGCGTTCAGCGAGTCGAACACGGTTTCGACCGCGATGAAATCGGCGCCGCCGTCGAGCAAACCGTCGATCTGCTCGCGATACGTATCGCGCATCTCTTCGAACGACACGGCGCGATAGCCCGGATTATTGACGTCCGGGCTGATCGACAACGTCTTGTTCGTGGGCCCGAGCGCGCCGACGACGAACAACGGCTTGGCCGGGTTCTTGGCCATCGCCGCGTCGACCACGCCGCGGATCACGCGCGCGGCAGCGGTGGCGATTTCCTTCGCCATCGTCTGGATGCCGTAATCGGCCTGGCTGATGCGGTTGGCGTTGAACGAATTCGTCGCCAGCAGATCCGCTCCCGCATCGACATAGGCTTGGCAGATTTCGCTGACCACGTCGGGGCGCGTCAGGTTCAGAAGGTCGTTATTGCCCTTCTGATCCATGTTGAAGCTGCGGCCCGCGCGGAATCCGTCCTCGTCGAGCTTGTAGGACTGGATCATCGAGCCGTAGGGGCCGTCCTTGACCAGAATGCGTTCCGACGCGAGCTTGCGGAAGAGCGCGGCTTTTTCGCTGCGGGTCATGGATGATTCCTCATGCCGCCGGGCGCAGGCCCAGAATATGGCAGATCGAATAGGCGAGATCGGCGCGGTTCAGCGTGTAGAAGTGGAACGCGTCCACGCCGTGCTCCTGCAAGCGGCGGCATTGTTCGGCCGCGACCATCGCGGCGACCAGGCGGCGCGTATCGGGATCGCCGTCGAGCCCCTCGAACAAATGCGCGAGCCAATCCGGCACCGACGCGCCGCACATTTTCGAAAACTTCACGACCTGCGCGAAATTCGTGACCGGCAGAATGCCCGGCACGATTTCCGCCGCGATCCCGCGCGCGGCAACCTTGTCGCGATAGCGCAGATAGACGTCGACATCGAAGAAGTATTGCGTGATGGCGCGCGTCGCACCCGCATCGAGCTTCGCCTTCAGGAAGTCGATATCCTTCTCCGGGTCCGGCGAGTCCGGATGCTTCTCCGGATACGCGCCGACCGAGATTTCGAAATCGCCGAGCTTGCGAATGCCCGCGATCAGATCGTTGGCATAGGCGTAGCCGCCCGGATGCGGCGCGTATTTCGTGGTACCCGCCGGCGGGTCACCTCGAAGAGCCACAATATGCCGCACGCCCGCGTCCCAATAACCGCGCACGACGTCGTCGATCTCCGCGCGCGTCGCGGCGACGCAAGTGAGATGCGCTGCCGGCTTCAACTTGGTTTCCTGCACCAGGCGTTTGACGGTCGCGTGCGTGCGCTCGCGCGTCGTACCGCCAGCCCCGTAGGTGACCGACACGAAGCGCGGCGCCAAGGGGGCAAGGCGCTCGACCGAAGCCCACAGCGTCTTTTCCATCTCCTCGTTCTTCGGCGGGAAGAACTCGAAGGAGATTTTCAACGGATGGGCGGGGGCGGACCCGAACAGACGCGGCGACATGGGGGGTTCCTCAGGAAAGGGGCCGGTCGGCGGCCCAGAGACAAACGGTGAGCGGATGGCCCGGCAAAGCGACGGGATCGGCGGGAACGAGACCGGCGGCCGAAAGCCAAGCGCGCATTTCGGAATCGGCGAAGCCAAGGCGGCGATGGGCGTGGCGGGCGCGCAGCTCGTCCTGCGCATGCGGCGCGAAATCGACCACGACGATGCGCCCGCCGGGGGCGAGCACGCGCGCGGCTTCCGCCAGCACGGCGGCGGGATCGTCGGCGAAATGCAGAACCTGATGGATGACGATCGCGCCGAAGGTCGGTTCGTCCCACGGCAGGCGATACATGTCGCCTTGGCGAACATAGGAATTCGGCAAATTCGCTTCGGCAAGATTGGCGCGCGCGACGCGCAACATATCGACCGAGGAATCGATGCCGATGCCCTTCACGCCGTGACGGCCGAAAAGTTCCAGCACGCGGCCGGTTCCCGTGCCGATATCCAGCAACTCGCCCGCAATCGTCGCGGGCGGCAACAATGCCAGCAGCCGCTTTTCGACTTCCGCGTCGTCGACATGCAACGAGCGGATTTCGTCCCAGCGTTCGGCATTCGCCGCGAAATAGTCCGCCGCGCGCGCGGCACGCGCGGCGCGCACCGCGATCAAGCCGTCGCGATCGCGGGACAGCTGCGGGTCGGCCTTGGGGATCAGGTCGGCGATCTGGCGGACGAGGCCGTTGGCCTTGCCGCCCTCGGCCAGTCGATAGAAAACCCAGCCGCCCTCCGGCAAACGGTCCAGCAGCCCGGCATCGCACAGAAGTTTCAGGTGCCGTGACACGCGCGGCTGGCTTTGGCCCAGAATCTGGACCAATTCGCTGACGGTCAGCTCGCCTTCGGCGCACAACGCCATCAGCCGCAGCCGAGTTGGCTCGGCGGCGGCGCGCAATCCTTCAAGAACGGTATCTAATGACCGTGCCATACCGATATCCTTATAAAGGTATCTTTATATCTTTCAAGATACATTTTATTCCCTAGCCGTTAAATACGATGTGAAACTGTGACCAAGCCGCAACATCGCGACGACGTTCATAACTCGACACATCCGTTGCCTACCCTCCCAGAAGGCCATGTGATAGCTAATTGGGTGAGTTAAGGAATCGGGGCGCCCGCTCCTTCACGCGATGTTCGTTGCCAATCGGGCTTCGGTCGAAGCCGATAAAGCAGCGGGCAGCGGCGAACGTGTATTTGGTTTCCGGGCCGCGCGCGAAACGCCTTAGCAAGTGCGTAGAGTTCAGAAGGAACGAGTCGTCGAAATGTCCTGCACGCTCCCCCGCTTCGCCCGGCAAGTCGCGTTGTCGGCCGCCATCATCGGCACGTTGTCGACCGCGGCGCTGGCCGAGGACACGCTTGCACCGCGCCAGCAAGCGCAGCAATCGACGGACATCAACGACCCCTTTGAATACGTCAATCGCGGCATCTTCGAGGTCAACATCTTCCTCGACGAAATCGCCCTGAAGCCGTTGGCCGCTTGGTACGGCGTGCTGCCCGATCGCGCGCGCGAAGGCACGCACAACTTCCTCGCCAATCTGAAGACCCCGTGGGTCGCCGTGAACGACGCCGCGCAAGGCGAAGGCCAGCGTTTCGGCACGTCGCTCGCGCGCTTCTTCATCAACACGCTGCTCGGCTTCTTCGGCACGTTCGATCCCGCCGCCCATATGGGCTTCCCCGCGCACGAGGAAGACGCGGGCCAGACCTTCGCGGTCTGGGGTGCGGGCGAAGGCCCCTACATCATGCTGCCGGTCTTCGGCCCGTCGAACGTGCGCGATACGCTCGGCTTCGCGGTCGACTCGTTCCTCGATCCGGTGAATTTTGCGACCAGCCGCTCCGACAAGCTCGACTGGGTGCCTTATGCGCGCGGTGCTGCTTCCGGCATCGATGCGCGTCAGCGCAACTGGCAGACGCTCGAGGATCTGAAGCGCAACTCGACCGACTATTACGCGACGATCCGGCGCGTCTACACGGATCGCCGCCGCGCCGCGATCCGCAACGATGCGGGCGGCGAAACGATGCCCCTGCCGCGCATGTCCGACGCCGACGAAGCGCCGGCACGTTCGCGCGCCGACGCCTCGCGCCAGTAACGCGCGGACGCGGACGGAAGCTCGAGATGGACCGCCGGCATTTCCTCTCCGCCGCGGCAGTTTTTTGCGCGCTGCCCGGCATGGCGCTGGCGCAGGCCGGCGGCAATCAGGTGCCGGCCGCCGCGCAATTCATCGAGAAGCTGGCCCAGCGCGCCATCGAAGGCCTGACCACGCGCGACATCGACACGAACGAGCGCACCAAGCGCTTCCGCACGCTGTTCACCGAAAGCTTCGACGTGCCGAAGATCGGCCGCTTCGCGCTGGGCAACGCTTGGCGCACCGCCAACGCGGCCGATCGTGAAGCCTATCTTTCGGCGTTCGAAGATTTCATCGTCGCGACCTATGCGACGCGCTTCGCCGATTACGGCGGCGAAACGATCCGCGTGATCGGTTCGCGCCCGCTCGAAGACGGCGAAGCCGCCGTCGGCACGCATTTCGTGCGCACGCAAGGCGAGCCGATCCGCGTCGATTGGCGCCTGGCGCCGGACGGCGGAAACTGGAAGATCATCGACGTGGTGATCGAGGGCGTGAGCATGGCGATCACGCAACGCGACGATTTCAACGCCACCGTCCAACGCAATGGCGGCCGCGTCGGCCCGCTGATCGAGCTGCTGCGCGAGAAGGTGAAGACGACGGCCGCGCGCGGCTGATCGCCCGCCGATCCGGCAACGAAAAACGGCGCCCTTGCGGGCGCCGTTTTCGTTTGCGCGCGCGGCTTGGCGCTTAGTTGCGCGTCAGCGGCTTGAACTTGATGCGATGCGGCTGGTCGGCGTCCGCACCCAGACGGCGCTTACGATCGGCTTCGTAATCCTGGTAATTGCCTTCGAACCACACGACTTGGCTGTCGCCCTCGAAGGCCAGGATATGGGTCGCGATGCGATCCAGGAACCAGCGGTCGTGGCTGACCACCATGACGCAACCCGAATAGCCGAGCAGAGCTTCTTCGAGCGCGCGCAGCGTATCGACGTCGAGATCGTTGGTCGGCTCGTCGAGCATCAGCAGGTTGGACCCCGCCTTCAGCATCTTGGCGAGCTGCACGCGATTGCGCTCGCCGCCCGACAGCACGCCGACCTTCTTCTGCTGGTCCGTGCCCTTGAAGTTGAACGACGCGACATAGGCGCGGCTGGGCACTTTGCGCCCGCCGATCTCCAGAACGTCGTCGCCGCCGGAGATTTCCTCCCACACGGTCTTGTTGGCGTCGAGCGTGTCGCGGCTTTGATCGACATAGCCGAGCTTCACCGTCTCGCCGACGATCAGCTTGCCGGAATCGGGTTTCTCGGTGCCGTTGATCATCTTGAACAGCGTCGTCTTACCGGCACCGTTGGGACCGATGATGCCCACGATGCCGCCCGCCGGCAGGCGGAACGACAATTTGTCGATCAGCAGCTTGTCGCCGAAGCTTTTGGTGAGGTCTTCAGCGTTGATGACCGTGTTGCCCAAACGCGGGCCGGGCGCGATCGAGATCTGCACGCTTTCGGGCGCGCGATCGCGTTCCTCGGCGACCAGCGCGTCGTAGGCGGCGATACGCGCCTTGTTCTTCGCTTGGCGGGCGCGCGGGCTTTGCCGGATCCACTCGAGCTCGCGCTCCAGCGTCTTCTGGCGGTTCGTTTCTTCCTTGGCTTCGAGCACGAGGCGCTTCTGCTTCTGCTCCAGCCACGAGGAATAGTTGCCTTCCCAGGGAATGCCCTTGCCGCGATCGAGCTCCAAGATCCAGCCCGCGACGTTGTCGAGAAAGTAGCGATCGTGGGTCACGGCGACGACGCAGCCCGGATAATCGTGCAGGAAGCGTTCGAGCCACGCGACCGATTCCGCGTCGAGGTGGTTGGTCGGTTCGTCGAGCAGCAGCAGATCGGGTTTTTGCAGCAGCAAGCGGCACAACGCCACGCGGCGGCGCTCGCCGCCCGACAAATTCGTCACGGCCGCGTCGCCCGGCGGGCAGCGCAGCGCGTCCATCGCGATTTCGATCGTGCGGTTCAAGTCCCACGCGTCGGCGGCGTCGATCTTCTCCTGCAGCTCCGCCTGTTCGGCGAGCAGCGCGTTCATCTCGTCGTCGTCGGTGACTTCGCCCAGCTTGTTCGAGACTTCCTCGAACCGGTCGACCATGGCTTTGAGCGGCCCGAGGCCTTCCATGACGTTTTCGGCGACGGTCTTCTTGGGGTCGAGCTGGGGTTCCTGCTCGAGATAGCCGCAGGTCGCCCCTTCGGCCAGGAAATGCTCGCCGCCCGCGTCCTTGTCGCGGCCGGCCATGATCTTCAGCAGCGTCGACTTACCCGCACCGTTGAGGCCGAGCACGCCGATCTTGGCGCCGGGCAGGAAGGACAGCCAAATGTCGTCCATGATCTTCTTCCCGCCGGGGAAGATCTTCGACATGCCCTTCATGACGTAGATGTATTGATATGCGGCCATGCGGGGGCGGTCCTTCGGAAATGAATGCGAGATCGGGCCGCCGGAATAGCACGGCGGCGGCGGCGGGCGGAAGGCCCGGTTTCGGCGCGAAAACTAGGTCCGGGCGGCCAGAACGGCCCGCTTTTCGGCCTCGTCCTGGAAACGCGCCAAACTGTCCTCGATCTCCTTGCGGGGAATCTCCCGCACGATGAAGACGAATTTGGACCGGCGGTCTTCGTCGGGCCAGCGGGGGACGCGCGCCGGCGGGTGGAAAAGATGTTGGACACCGTGCACGGCGATGGGCGTGTCCTCGCCTGCGACGTTGACGATACCTTTCATCCGCAGCAGATCGGGGCCCCGGCTTTGGGCGAGCGAGCCCAGCCAGCCCGCGACCACATCCCATTCCATCGGCTTGTCGATGACGATGCAATAGGCGCGGATGCGGTCGTCGTGGCGGTTCACGTCGTCGTGATGGTGGTGACCGTGATCATGCCCGTGGTGGTCATGATCGTGCCCATGGTCGTGATCATGGTGATGGTCGTGATCATGCGCGTGATGGTGGTGATGGTCACCATGGCTGTGGCCATGGGCATAGGCTTCTTCGTTCAGCCAGCGGCGCACATCGGCCGATTTGGTTTCGGGATTGTAGAGCCCGGCTTCGAGGATCAGCGACGGATCGATATCGCCGTGGCTCACCTCGAACAACGGCGCGCCGGGATTGATGTCGTGCAGACGCGCGCGCAATTGCATCAGCTCGCGCGGCTTGGCGAGATCGACCTTGGTGATCAGCAAACGATCGGCGACCGCGGCTTGCTTAACGCTTTCCTTTTCCTTGTCGAGCTGATCCATCGCGTTGACCGCGTCGACCGTCGTCACCACGCCGTCGAGGCGGTAGTAAGCGGCGAGGACGGGATCGTCCATCAGCGTGTGCAGGATGGGTGCAGGATCGGCCAAGCCGGTCGTTTCGATGACGACGCGCTTGAAATCGGGGATCTGCTTGCGCACGCGCTTGAGATACAGGTCGCGCAACGCGACCTCCAGATCGCCGCGCACCGTGCAGCACAGACAGCCCGCGTTCATTTTCACGAACTGGGTCTGCTGGCCGGGATCGACATGTTCCAGCAACTCGCCCTGAACCAGCAGATCGTCGAGCCCGATTTCCCCGAACTCGTTGATGATTACCGCCGTATCGGCCATGCCGGGATGGCGCAGCAGCTTGGTCAGCAGCGTGGTCTTACCGCTGCCCAGAAAGCCGGTGAGCACGGAGATCGGAAGCGGGGTCCAGGTTTTGGCGTCGGTGTCGGTCATGCCGGTGATATAATATCTCGTGCGGCATCCCGCCAGGGCCTATCCTGATCGAAATGAAAACGCGCGACCGCCCGCCTCTTGCCGGAATAGTCGCCGCCGCTGTCGGCGGGCTCGTGGCGTTCGCACTGCTTTATTGGGCGGCGTCACGCGGGCCCGACGGGGCGGGAATGCTCGGGATCGGGATCGCGGCCCTCGCCGGTATCGGCACGGCTTTGGCGCTAACGAATGTCCTGCTGGGGCGAACGGTCGTCGGGCCCATGCGCGCCGCCCTCGCCGCGCGGGAGATGGAAATCGCCCGATTGACCGCGAACACCCCGCCGCCGATCCCGCGTGCGCCCCGCCCCGAATTTTTCGACCCGGAGCTCGCCCGGTTGACGCCCGCCGGCGGTGCGGAAGGCAAGCGCAAACTCGCCGCCCTCACTTTCGTGGTGTTCGATCTGGAGACGACGGGCCTCGACACCAAGAACGACCGGATCGTGTCGATCGGCGCCGTGCGGACGCGCGGGCCCGAATGCTTGGACGGGCAGTGTTTCGCCACGCTGGTCGATCCCGGCCGTCCGATCCCGAAGGCCAATACGGCGATCCATGGGATCGACGACGCGGCCGTCGCGGGCGCGCCCGACGCAGGCGCGGCGGCGAAGCTGTTCGCCGGCTTCGCCCGCGAATCCGTGCTGGTCGCGCACAACGCGGCGTTCGACCTCGCCTTCCTGAAACGCGCGGGCGGCGAGGCGGGGATCGAATTCGATCATCCCCCGTTCGACACGCTGCTGATCGCGCGCCATCTGTTCCCCGACCTTGCCGATCACAGCCTGGACGGGCTTGCCGCGCTGCTGCGGATCGAGATCGGCCGGCGCCATTCGGCGCTGGACGACGCGCACGCCACCGCGCGCGTCTTCGCGCGGCTGCTGGAAGTGTGTGCGCTGCGCGGCATCGACGATTACGACGAGCTGGTGGAAGCGTCGAACATGGCGCTGGAACTGCGCCGCGCGGCTAAATCAATCGCCCGGTGAATTCGGCGCGCGTGCGCGCGGCGAAACGGTCGATCGCCTTCAACGCGCCGATCAGCCGCGCGCGTTTGCGTTTGTCCAGCTCGTCGGGCCGCACGTAATTGTCGGGCGCCTTGCCATTGTCGATATCGGTCAACTGACCGCGCAACAGCACGAACGTGACCGCGTCGAAGGCGTCGGCCAGCTCGCCGCCCTCGTCGTCCTTCACCACGCCCAGCGCGCGCAACGCGGTCAGCCGCTCGCGCGTGCCCGTCGCTTCCACGCCCTGCGCCAGCGCCCAGAACCGCGCGGAGGCGACCAGCGGCATCGTGCCGTGCAGCTTCAAATCGATCTCGCCCGCATGCTCGCCCGCCCCCGTGGTCTTAAGGCCGCCGAACAGCCCGATCGCCACGTCCAAACGCCGGTCGCCCGACAGCAGCGCATGCAGAAAGCCGCGGTCGCGCTTCAGCGTTTCGGCGACCATCGCACGCAATTCCAGCGCCGGGGCCGGATCGCCCCAGGCGGGTGCGAAATCGAAAAAGATATCGGCATAGAGCAGCGCCACGGGCGAACGGCGGCGCAGCCATAGCGCGATCTGGTCGCGCCATTGCGTGCGCGTTTTGCGCCATAGCGGATTGGTCGCCATGACGTTGCCCTTGCATAGCTCGAACCCCGCCTTGTCGAGCGACGCGGTGAAACGCGTCGCGACGTCGACGAACCACGCGTCGATCGCGTTATGCGCGTCGTCGGGATAGTCGTCGATCAGGAAGCCGTTGTCCTGATCGGGCGACAGGAAGCTTTCGCCGCGCCCGCCCGAGCCCATGATCAGCAGCGTGAAGGGCACGGGCGGCGGTGCGCCCGCGCGCGCGATCGCGGCGTCGAGCAGATCGCGATGGATGTCGCGGTTGATCTCGCTGATCGCGCGTTGGATGTCGGGGGCGGGCAAACCGTCGTCGAGCAAGGCGCGCGCGAACGCGGCCTGCGCGCGCTTGGCGGCGATGTGGTCGTCGAGCCCGTGGCCCAAACGGCCGAGCACGTCGAGTTCGGCCAAGAGACGCGCCGACACGGCGGCGAGCGCGTCGGCCCGGCCGATCACGCCCAGCGGCGCGCCCTGCGCATCGACCACGGGCACATGGCGGAAACCGCGCCGGCGCAGTGTCGCGACCACGCGATAAAGCGGCTCGTCCGGCGGTGCCGTTTCGGGATTGGGCGTCATCGCCGTGGCGAGCGGCGTGGCCGGGTCCATTTTGAAGGCGATGCGCGTCACCGCGTCGCGCTCGGTCAGCAGGCCGACCAAGCGCCCCGCACCGTCCACCGCCAATGCGATCGACGATCCGCTTTCCGCCATCGCGCCGATCGCCGCGCGCACCGGTGCGCTCGCGGGCAGGATCGGCACGTCGCGCAGCGCGTCGCGCGCCGGGCGAAGGAAGAGATCGACGGCAATTGAGTAACGCGTCGTCATCGCCCGCTGTTCCGCATTCCAGAATTAAACGAGTTTCATTCGTATTTTTCTGTGTTTTACACAACGCCGCCGTATTACCTGTGTCACGGAAGGTAACATAGTGACGGCGCAGCGCATTTTGGGTTCAGCCACAAAGCAAGGCAAGACCCCGGTTGTTCGTCGCGATCGGAAATCAAAGCGGCATCAAACAAGCTTTTGGGAGGGCTTTTGACGATGGCTGACACGATGGCAGAGAGCGCCCGCTCTCGCCCGATGACGCAGGAAGAGAAGCGAGTCATTCTTGCGTCGTCCGCGGGTACCGTTTTCGAGTGGTACGACTTCTATCTCTACGGTTCGCTGGCGGCGATCATCGGCGCGCAGTTCTTTTCGTCCTTCCCGGAAGCGACGCGCAACGTCTTCGCGCTGCTGGCCTTCGCGGCGGGCTTCCTGGTGCGCCCCTTCGGCGCGCTGGTGTTCGGCCGCTTGGGCGACATGGTCGGCCGTAAATACACCTTCTTGATGACCATCCTGATCATGGGCACGTCGACCTTCCTGGTCGGCTGCTTGCCCGGCTACGAGACGATCGGTTGGGCCGCCCCCATCGCGCTGATCGCGCTGCGCATGGCCCAGGGTCTGGCGCTGGGCGGCGAATACGGCGGCGCCGTGGTTTACGTCGCCGAGCATGCGCCGCACGGGCGCCGCGGCTTCTACACCAGCTGGATTCAAACGACCGCCACGCTGGGCCTGCTGCTGTCGCTGATGGTCATTCTTCTCGTCCGCAGCTACATGGGCGAGCAGGCTTTCGCGGCATGGGGCTGGCGCATCCCGTTCCTGATCTCGATCTTCCTGCTGGCGATCTCGGTCTATATCCGCTTGCAGATGGAAGAAAGCCCGGCCTTCAAGAAGATGAAGGAAGAAGGCACGCATTCGAAGGCGCCGCTGTCCGAAGCTTTCGGCCAGTGGAAGAACGCCAAGTTCGCGCTGCTTGCCCTGCTCGGCCTCACCGCCGGTCAGGCCGTGGTCTGGTACACGGGCCAATTCTACGCGCTGTTCTTCCTGCAGAGCATTCTGCGCATCGACGCGTGGACCGCCAACGTGCTGATCGCGTGGTCGCTGATTCTGGGGACGGGCGGCTTCATCGTGTTCGGCGCGCTGTCGGACCGCATCGGCCGCAAGGTGATCATCCTGGCCGGCTGCGCCTTGGCGATCGTCACGTATTTCCCGGTGTTCAAGGCGATCACCGAATACGCGAACCCGATGCTGCACAAGGCGCAACAGGAAGTCAGCGTCGTGATCAAGGCGGATCCGGCGGATTGCTCGTTCCAGTTCAATCCGACGGGCACGTCGAAATTCACCAGCTCGTGCGACAACGCCAAGGCGCTGCTCGCGCGCGGATCGGTGAACTACAAAAACGAACCGGCCCCGGCGGGCTCGGCCGCGAAGATCGCGATCGGCGACGTCGAAATCGAATCCTACGACACGACGAAACTGTCGGGCGACGCCGTGCGCGCCGTCCCGGCGGCGTTCACCGCGGCCGTCAACGGGGCGCTGGGCAAGGCCGGCTACCCGATGCCGGGCGTGGCCAACCCCGACATCGTGAAGCTCAGCGGCTTCTTCGACGCGCTGTCGGGCAAGGCGTTCGTGCTGGTGCTGCTGCTGACCTATCTCGTGATCCTGGTCACGATGGTCTATGGGCCCATCGCGGCGGCGCTGGTGGAATTGTTCCCCACCCGCATCCGCTATACCGGCATGTCGCTGCCCTATCACATCGGCAATGGCTGGTTCGGCGGTCTGCTGCCGGCCACGTCCTTCGCGATGATCGCGCAGACGGGCGATGTCTATTACGGCCTGTGGTACCCGATCATCATCGCGGGCATGACCTTAATCATCGGCACGCTGTTTGTGCCCGAGAACAAGGACAAGGACATCTTCACGAAGGAATCGTCGGGCTGAGTTCGACCTCCACCCGGCTAACCTGGGGGCCGCTTCGTTCACCCGAAGCGGCCCTTTTCTTTTCAAACCGCGCGCATTTCCAATTCGCGATCGACCGGCGCGCCCTCGAGCAACGCCATCGCCGCCGCTTCCGCCGGAACGCGTTTGCGCAAGCGGTCGTAATAGGCGATCAATCCGAAATCGAAGGCGTTGCGGACCACTTTGTGATCCTCCGCCTTGTTCTTGCTGTAGACCGGCAGCAACTCGAATACCCGCTTGGCGGTCGGCTTGGCCAATTTGATGGGTTCGAGCGGCCCTTCGATCGCCTCGAGTCGCATTTTGCACTCGGCCAAGAGATCGCCCCAGCCATCCGGGCGATGCTCCGGCGAGGGGTATTCACGTAGTGCGGCCGCATAGACCTCGCCCATCCGAGCGGCCAGGATTTCGCGGTTCGCGCGGCCGGCCGGGGTCTCGACCATCCGCCCCAAGGCGAGTGCGGTCATATCCATGCCGAGCAGGCCGAAGGCTTCCCACCGGCATTTGGCATAGACGGTCACAAACCCTTGATTCGCAAAGTAATGCTGTCCGAACCAAGCGAGGGTATTGCGCGAGAACTCGTAGACCGCGCGCTGCGTCAGATACGACGCTTCGCCGCTGACGAAGCGTCGCAATTCCGAGGGGTCGACGACCGGCAAAGGGCGGAATCGTCTAATCAAAGCGGTCAACATGGGCGTCCGTCCGTTTGCGGTAATGAGATATTTCCCCCGGAAATTACCATCCAGGTTGTGCGTTTGCCGAGCCTCATGCTATCAGGGTCCCCAATGGCGCCGGTAGTGCGTCAAACGACAGGTCTGGACTCGCTCTCTCAGTCTTCCATTTCGGACGATCGATCCAAGTGCCGCGCAAGCGGTATCGGGAGCGGCTGAACCGGACCTAATACGATGTGCCATCCATTGACACATTCGGCGGCCGGCGGCGTATGCCCAACGGTTCGCCTCGGAGAGGTCGAATGAGCAAAAAACTATCCCAAGAGGAAATGCAGGCCTACTGGGGCAAGACGTCCAAACTGATGTGGACGATTTTGGCCCTGTGGTTCTTTTTCAGCTTCGTCGTCCACTTTTTCGCGCTCTCGCTGAACGAGATCCGCGTTCTGGGCTTCCCGCTCGGCTTCTATATGGCCGCGCAAGGGTCGCTGATCGCGTTCGTCGTCCTTTGCTTCTGGAACGCTTCGGCCCAGAACAAGATCGACGAAGAGTTCGGCGTGTCGGACGAGTAAGGCAAGGAGAATAAAAATGGCCGGCGCCGCCGCAAACAGCAGCTTCCTCCAGAACCTCGGCAAGATCTACGCGATCTATACCGGGTCGTTCGCGGGTTTCGTGATCTTCCTCGGCATTCTCGAATTCTTCGGGGTGCCCGACAAGATCCTCGGATACCTGTTCATCTTCCTCACGATCGGCGTCTACGCGCTGATCGGCATTCTGTCGCGCACGGCGGAAGTGTCGGAATACTACGTCGCGGGCCGCTCGGTTCCGGCGCTGTATAACGGCATGGCCACGGGTGCCGACTGGATGTCCGCCGCCTCGTTCATCGGCATGGCGGGTTCGCTCTATTTCGGCGGCTACGACGGCTTGGCCTTCGTGCTCGGCTGGACGGGCGGCTACGTGCTGGTGTCCATCCTGATGGCGCCGTATCTGCGCAAGTTCGGGCAGTTCACGGTTCCCGATTTCTGCGGGGCCCGCTACGGCGGCAACGCGGCGCGCACGCTCGCCGTGATCATCCTGATCTCCGCGTCGTTCGTTTACGTCGTCGCGCAGATCGTGGGCGTGGGCATCATCACCTCGCGCTTCCTGGGCTTGGACTTCAAGGTCGCCTGCTTCGTGGGCCTCATCGGCATTCTCGTGTGCTCGATGCTCGGCGGCATGAAGGCGGTGACCTGGACCCAGGTCGCCCAGTACATCATCCTGATCATCGCGTACCTGATCCCGGTCGTCATTATGTCGGCCCAGGTCACGGGCGTGCCGATCCCGCAGCTGATGTACGGTCAGGCGCTCGAGAAGATCGCCGCGCTGGAAACGACGCTGGGCGTCGCCAAGGGCCATGTCGCGGCCTTCGCCGACGCGCGCGGCAACTTCAACATGACCTCGGCGATCAACTTCTTCGCCTTGATCCTGTGCTTGATGGTCGGCACCGCGTCGTTGCCGCACATCCTGATGCGCTACTTCACCACGCCGTCGGTCCGTCAGGCCCGCGACTCGGTGGGCTGGTCGCTGTTCTTCATCTTCCTGCTGTACTTCACGGCGCCGGCCTATGCGGCCTTCGCCAAGCTGGAGGTGTATCAGAACATCATCGGTCAGCCGATCACGGCCCTGCCGACCTGGATCGCTTCGTGGGGCAAGCCGGGGCTCGCCCTGGTCGGCGCCTGCGACGCGGCCAACGCGGCGGAGATCTTCCCGATCTGCCGCGGCGTCACCGGCAACGGCGACGGCATCCTGCAGCTCTCCGAGTTCCGCATCCATCCGGACGCGATCGTGTTGGCGACCCCCGAAATCGCGGGTCTGCCCTACGTGGTCGCGGGCTTGGTGGCCGCGGGCGGTCTGGCGGCGGCGCTGTCCACCGCCGACGGTCTGCTGCTGGCGATCGCCAACGCGCTGTCGCACGACATCTACTACAAGATGATCGACCCCAACGCCGACACGAAGCGCCGTCTGGTCATCAGCCGCGTGCTTCTGTCCATCGTGGCGGTGCTCGCGGCCTACGTCTCGGGCACGCTGGGTGCGGACATCCTGTTCCTGGTGTCGTGGGCCTTCTCCATCGCGGCGTCGGGGCTGTTCGCGGCCCTCGTGCTCGGCATCTGGTGGAAGCGGGCGGGCGACGCGTCGGGCGTGGCCAGCATGCTGGTCGGCTACGGCGTGTGCATGTTCTTCCTGATCACCACGGAGTTCTACGGGCCGGCCATGAAGGCCGCACTCGGCGACATCGTGACGATCGTGAACATCCGCGGGCGCCAGGTCGCGTATCTCTGGGGCATCAACAACATCTCGGTCGGCATCTTCGGCATCCCGGCGGCGTTCCTCGCCCAATGGGTCGTGCAGAAGTTCACCGCCGAGGCGAGCCCCGAGATGCAGGACTTCATCGACTCGATCCGCGTTCCGGCCGGCGACGTCAGACTCGCCCCCGGCATGTCGGCGAAGGACTAACAACCAAGCCGCCCCGGCGACGGGGCGGATCTTCCTGGGGCGGGGTCTTCGGACCCCGCCTTTTTCTTTGGGCCGCGCTTGTTTGAATGGACAAGCGCGCCAAGCTGCGGCATTCACGGGACACGATGAGCGACGTCGGTTTCTTCCTCGATTATCCGGTTTTCTGGATCGTCAATTACGGTTTGGCGATCGTCATCTGGTCGTGCGTCGGCCGGTTCCTGCTCGCGTTCTTCGTGCCGTCGCTGCAGCCCACGAATTACATCTGGCGCGCCTTCGTGGCGCTGACGGAATGGGCGCTGATCGCGACGCGCTACATCACGCCCGGCTTCGTGCGGCCCTTCATGCTGCCGCCGATCGCGGCGTTCTGGCTGTTCCATGTCCGCGTCGTGGCGTTCCTGGTCATGTGGCGCTGGGGCCTGGTGCCGCCCGTCGCGGCAGGGGGCTGAGCCCACGCCATGGAACGCCATCAGATTTTCGCGCTGGTTTTGGGCCTGTCGGCCGTCAACGGCATGTTCTCGCCCTATCTCGACCTGACGATCGCGCTCGCCCCGATCTGGGTCCCGTCCTGGCTGCCGGGCAGCCCGTCGCTGCTGTTCTACGCGGCGTCGATGCTGACCGCGACGACCACGCTGCTGCTGTCGGGCGTGCCGGCCGGATTGGCCGAAGGCGCCATGCCGCGTTTGCGCAATTCCAACATATCGCTGTGGATCTGGGCCGGAGCGGCCTTCGTGCTGACCGTTCCGGGAATACTGCGGCTGGTCTATCTCGTCGCCGCCTGACGGCGACGGCCGATAGTGATAGGCTGATCGCTCCTACCCCCCGGCCTTGCGCGAGAAACAACGTGCGGGAGCTCGAACATATCAGGGCGGCGGCGATGACTTCGGTCGGCCGCGCCTGCCTGTTCTTCTTGCTGGCGGTGACGACCGTAATGGCCGGCCTCACCGCGTGGCCCTATCTCGCCTTCAAAAGCGGCGCCATTCTGACCACGCTGCTGGCGATGGTGCTGACATTGCGCGCCACGCTGGTGCATCGCCAGGATATCGGCCGCACCGAAACTTGGTTCATGCTGCGCAAGGCCAACGAGAAGCCCGACGAGCGCGCGCGGCGCGTGATCGCCGGCGTGCTGCGCGACACCTACCGCACGCTGGCGCTCTACGCGGCGCTGATCGCCGTCGGCTGCTGGATGTTCGCCTTCGCGGCGCTGCTTGTGCTGCCTCAGGCCGTCGTCACGCCGCGCACGCTCGTATAGATCGAATAGAGCGAATGGCTCGCCGCCATGAACAGGCGGGTGTGATACTTGCCGCCGAAGCACAGATTGGCGCAGCGTTCCGGCAGATCGATATGCAGGATCGGCGTGCCGTCGGGCGCGAAGACGCGCACGCCGTCCAGCCCCTCGCCCATGCCCCAGCCCGCCCAGACATTGCCGCGCTCGTCGCAGCGCCAGCCGTCGGGCGTGCCCAGTTCGCCGCAATCGGCGAAGGGGCGCTTGTTCGTCAGCTTGTCGCCAACCACGTCGAACACCCAGGTGCGGCGCGGGCGCGACGCGCTCTCGACCAGATAGAGATGCTTCTCGTCGGGCGAGAAGCACAGCCCGTTCGGGCCGTCCATGCCGTCGGCGACGACCGTCAGTTTCCCGGTCGCGGGATCGAGGCGATAGAACGCCATCGGAAGTTCGCTCGGTGCCCGTTCTCCTTCGTAATCCGACAGGATGCCGAAGGCCGGATCGCTGAACCACACCGAGCCGTCCGACTTCACGACCACGTCGTTGGGCGAGTTCAGGCGCTTGCCCTCGAACTTGTCGGCCAGCACCGTGATCGTGCCGTCATACTCGGTGCGCGTGACGCGGCGGGTGAAATGTTCGCAGGAAACCAGGCGGCCCTGGCGGTCGCGCGTGTTGCCGTTGGAGAAGTTCGACGGCTTGCGGAATTCCGACACCGCGCCCGTCTCTTCGGTCCAGCGCAGCATGCGGTTATTGGGGATGTCCGACCAAACCAGATAATGCCCGTCGCCGAACCACACCGGGCCTTCCGACCAGCGCGTGCCGGTGTAAAGCCGCTCGACGGAGGCGTTCATCGGGATGAGCCCGGCCCCGCGCGGATCGAGCACGCGCACGGCAGGATCGGGATAGCGTTCGGACGGCGTCCACATGATGGCGAATTCCCCCAGGATTTTCGTTCGGCTTATTTGGCGCGGGTTGGCCCCCGCGCGCAAGCGTGCCGCTCCGGTGGGCCCGGCAGGATTCGAACCTGCGACAACACCGTTATGAGCGGCGCGTTCTGACCGCTGAACTACGGGCCCGCCGGAACCGGCGCACCGGTTTAGCCGGTTTGGCGCGCGGCGCCAACCGGCACGAAATCAAGACGGATTCGCCTTGGATGGCGCGGCATCGGTCCGAAGTTTGACCTTCACATCCCTCTCGAGCAGCCGGTCGGACCGAAGCGTGCCGAAAATCTCATTCCAATAGGATTCGACTGCCTCGACCGCGTCGAACTCGAACATCTCAGCTTCGCTTATTTTTAGGGTCCTAATAACACTAAGTTGCTGGGTGCCATGCCACATCACCTTTTTCGCCTTCGCATCGTACAGGACCGCGCGGAAAGAAACGGCGAAGCTGCAACGATTGTCTCCGCAAACGACGTCCACCAAGGCCGGCGCGATCACCAGGGCATCATCATGCACGAAACGAAAATCCGGCAGCGCGTCTTCGATCGCCTTGGCATTTACCGGGGCCTTGTCCGAAACCGTAAGCCGGCGGAGGACACCACTCGTCCGAGCCGCTTCATCGAATGTTCCGACCAACTCGTTTCCGAACGCTGTCACGATTTTTCCGGCGCCAATGGTTAGGCTGCCGTTCATAAGCCGATAGCTCGCGAAGTAGAGCGAGTTGTACCGCTGGATATTCACGCGCAGCCGATCATGCGCGAAATACAAGACGTCGAGTTCCGCGACTTTGTGCGCGTCCTTCGTGACGGTGCTGGACGCCGTATTGGTCATCGTTATCGAGCAAGCCGTCAGGGCAAGCGCCGACAACGCGATCAACAAAAACCGAAGCCGCCCCATAACGTCCCCGTTCCCCGGATTTAACCCGGAGTATAGGGACTTCACGGCGGAAACCGCAACCTAGTCGAGAGCGGCCCTTCGGGTAGCGTCGCGAAGGTTGCCGAGAGGCGGCTTACGTATCCAGGAACGAGCGCAGCTTGCGCGAGCGGCTGGGGTGCTTGAGCTTGCGCAGCGCCTTGGCTTCGATCTGGCGGATACGCTCGCGGGTCACGTTGAACTGCTGGCCCACTTCTTCGAGCGTGTGGTCCGTGTTCATGCCGATGCCGAAGCGCATGCGCAGCACGCGTTCTTCGCGCGGCGTGAGCGTGGCCAGCACGCGCGTCGTGGTCTCGCGCAGATTCGCCTGAATGGCCGCGTCCACCGGCAGGACCGCGTTCTTGTCCTCGATGAAGTCGCCCAGATGCGAATCTTCCTCGTCGCCGATCGGCGTTTCGAGGGAGATCGGCTCCTTGGCGATCTTCAGGACCTTGCGGACCTTTTCCAGCGGCATGCCGAGCTTCTCGGCCAATTCCTCCGGCGTCGGCTCGCGGCCGATTTCGTGCAGGATCTGGCGGCTGGTGCGCACCAGCTTGTTGATCGTCTCGATCATGTGCACGGGAATGCGGATCGTGCGCGCCTGATCGGCGATCGAGCGCGTGATCGCCTGCCGGATCCACCACGTGGCGTAGGTCGAGAACTTGTAGCCGCGGCGGTACTCGAACTTATCGACCGCCTTCATCAGGCCGATATTGCCTTCCTGGATGAGATCCAGGAATTGCAGGCCGCGATTCGTGTATTTCTTCGCGATCGAGATCACGAGGCGGAGGTTCGCCTCGACCATTTCCTTCTTGGCGCGCGCGGCTTCGCGCTCGCCCTGCTGGACCTGGGCGACCGTCTTCTTGAACTCGGCGATCGGCAGGCCGGAACGTTCGGAGATTTCTGACACGTCCTTGCGCAGCTGCTGGACCTCGTTCTTGTACTTGGTCGTAAATTTCTTCCAGCCCTTGCCGGTCAGGCGCGACACGCGCCCGTACCAGCGCGGATCGACTTCCTTGCCGTGATACTTCGACAGGAATTCGTCGCGCTTCACGCCGCATTCCTCCGCGTAGCGCAGCAGGCGGCCTTCGGCCTGCACGAGCTTGCGGTTGAGGTCGTACAGCTGATTCATCAGCTGCTCGATGCGGATGTTGTTGAGATGCACCTCGCCCATCATCCCGATGAGCTCGGATTTGAGCTTCTGGTAGTGCTTCTCGGAAACCGGGCTGAACGCCTTGCCCGCATGCAGCGCTTCCATGCGCTTTTCCTGCATGCGGAACTGGCGCTTGTAGACGGCGGCGAGCGTCTCGAGCTTTTCGAGAACGGCGGGCTTCAATTGCTGTTCGAGCGCCGAGAGCGAGACGTTTTCCTCGCCCGCGTCGGCGTTCTGCGCTTCGGCGTTTTCGCCGCCCTCGGCGGGTTCCGCACCCTCGGCGGGTTCCGCCCCTTCGGCGGGTTCCGCGTCGTCGGCCGGGGCCGCGACCGGCATGCCCGGCACGATCGCGACACCCGAACCGCCGGGGCCGCCGCCATTGGTCGCGTCGAGATCGATCACGTCGCGCAGCAGCATCTTGCCGTCGACCAGCGCGTCGCGCCAATGCACGACCGCGCGCATCGTCAGCGGGCTTTCGCACAGCGCCGAAATCATCTTCTCGCGGCCGGCTTCGATGCGCTTGGCGATCGCAATTTCGCCTTCGCGGCTCAACAGCTCGATCGAGCCCATTTCGCGCAGATACATGCGCACGGGATCGTCGGTGCGGCCGATCGAATCCGCGTCGATATTGCCGCGCGGAGCCGCTTCTTCCTCTTCTTCGTCGCTTTCCTCGCCGCCGACCTTGGCGGGAACCGGCGCCTTCTGGTTGGCGGCGACAGGCTCGCCGCCCTCGGCGGCTTCGGCGCCGTCTTCGGCGGCGGGCGTCTCGCCCGCATCGTCGTCGGCGTCGTCGCTTTCGACGACGTTCACGCCCTGCTCGGAGAGCAACGCGAGCGTGTCTTCGATCTGCTCCGACGACACCTGGTCGGGCGGCAGAACGGCGTTGATTTCGTCGTAAGTGACGTAGCCGCGCTCGCGCCCGCGCGCGAGCATCTTCTTGACGGCGGCGGCGGTGACATCGAGGAGCGGCGCGTCGGGGGCCTCGTCGCGCGGGGGGACGGCGGCGGGGACGGGCTTAACCTTGGACGTCATATGGCTTCGACCTCGGGGCGGATCATTTTCCGCCGAATGAACATCGCGTCGCGCGCTTAGAGACCGGTGGCACCGCCGGAACCAAACGCGTCGTCTTCGTCGCTGCCGCCTTGCGCGTTCAAATCGCGCAAAATCGCGGTCAGCGCATCGACCCGCGCCAGCAATTCCGGCTCCGGGGCGTCGGCGACCGCGCGCGCAGCTTCACGAAGCTCTTCTTCGATCCGCGGGCGCGCCAGCAACGACAAGACGGAGCGAAAGCCCGCCCGCGCTTCGTCTTGCGACGCGCCCGGACCGGCAAAAGCCCCGTGTTCGTAAGAGCTTGGCTTCGTCAGCGATGCCGCTTCCTCGGCCAAACCCATGGCGGATAAGTGGGCGATCACGCCCTGCGAGTCAAGCGGAGACTGGGCGGCGGCGGCTTCGTGCGCGCAATCCAGCAATGCCGCGCGCAAGTGCGCCGCGACAGGGTCGGAAAACCCAATTTCGGCAAAGGCTTCCGCGTTCTCCCAGAGCAGCTCCGGGTGATTGAGCACGGCGGTCAAAAGCAGCTTCTGGGCGCGCCTTGCCAGAATGTCCGGATTACCGGCCGTCCGCAGGCCGAAATCGCGCGGCGCGACGACCGCGCGCCGCCCGCCCTTGCCCGGCGGCCGGGGCGCATTGGAGTACGCCAAGCGGGGCCGCACGGGTTCCGGCCGACCCAGACGGCGAAGCCGCGTCCAAACCCACTCGTTCTCGTAGGCTTTTTGCACCGTCTTGTCGGCGATCCGCGCAAGCCGCGCGCGCAAGGCGGCGTCGAGGGTCGCACGCCGGTCGGGCGTGTCGACCGGACCTTTGGCGAGTTCGCTTTCCCAAACGACGTCGTCGATACCCTTGGTGCGTTCGAGCAAGCGTTCGAATGCCGCCGCCCCATCGCGCTTGATAAGCGAGTCCGGGTCGTCTTCCGCCGGCAGCACGGCAAAGCGCAGCGCGCGGCCGGGCTTGAGCAAGGGCAGCGCCGTCTCGGCCGCTTTCAACGCGGCGCGCTGGCCGGCCGCGTCGCCGTCCAGGCACACGACGGGTTCCGGATGGATGCGCCACAACGCTTCCATCTGCTCCTCGGTCAGCGCTGTGCCGAGCGGCGCGACCGCGCCCTCGAACCCCGCCTGATGGAGGGCGATTACATCCATATAGCCCTCGGCGACCAGTGCGCGCGCCTTGCGTTCGCCTACGCCCAGGCGCGCCTTGTCGAGCGCGTAGAGATTGCCGCGCTTGTGGAACAGCGGCGTGTCGCGGCTGTTGAGATATTTGGGTTTCGAATCGTCCATCACGCGCCCGCCAAAGGCGATGACGCGCCCGCGCCGGTCGGTGATCGGGAACATCACGCGATTACGGAAAAAGTCGAACGGCTCGGGCCGATCTTCGGGCTTCGCGATCAAGCCCGCTTCCAGCAGCATCGCCTCGTCGAAGCCGCGCAGCTTCAACGCGGCGGCGAGATTGCGCCAGCCTTCGGGCGCGAAGCCCAAACGGAAACGCTCGATCGTGTCGTCGGACAGGCCGCGCCCGTGCAGATAGGCCAGCGCCGCGCGGCCTTCGGGGGCACGCAGTTTTTCCTGATACCAAACGCAGGCCGCTTCGACCGCGTCGCCCAACGTCTTCGCGCGCTCGGCCTTCTCGCGCTCGGCCGGGCCCATGCGCGGCACATCCAGCCCCGCCTCGCCCGCCAATTTCTCGATCGCTTCGGGAAACGACAGATGATCGGCGCGCATCGTGAAGCCGATCACGTCGCCATGGGCGCCACAACCGAAGCAGTGGAAGAATTGCTTGTCGTCATTGACGTAGAAGGACGGCGTCTTCTCGTTATGGAACGGGCAGCACGCCTTGTATTCGCGGCCGGCTTTCACAAGCCGCGTGCGCCGGCCGACGACGCTGGACAGCGTCAGCCTTGCGCGCAGCTCCTCGAGAAAAGCCGGGGGAAACGCCATCGCCGCAAACGCCCTTCATCGTTCGGGCGCCGCTTTTATCCCCATGATTCACAAGGCGTTAAGCGGCGCTCGAAGGGGGCGTAATCTAGGGCCGACGGGGCCCGTGATCAACCGCCCAGCAGGCGTTTGACGGTCGCCGAGGCAAGGCCCAGATCCATCTGGCCGGTGAATTTCGCCTTCATCGCGCCCATCACCTTGCCCATATCCTTGATCGACGAGGCCCCGGCGGCGGCGATCTCCGCCTTGGCGGCCGCTTCGATCGCGGCGGCGTCGAGCTGCTTGGGCAGGAAGGTTTCGAGCACGGCGATTTCCGCCTGCTCCTTCGCCACCAGCTCGGGCCGCCCGCCCTTTTCGTACATGGCGATCGAATCGCGGCGCGAGGCGATCAGCTTCTGGATCGCCGCCTGCAACTCGGTATCGGGAATGCCGTCGGCGTTGCCCAGCGCGCGCGCCTCGATGTCGCGCTTCTTCATTTCGGCGATCGCCATACGGATGGTGTCGGTGCGCACCTGATCCTTGGCCTTCATCGATTCCTTGAGGGCGTCGGTGAGCTGGGCGCGAAGCGACATGGGTTTTACTCCGTCAAAGAAAAATCAGGCGGACGCGAGACCGAAAGCGGTCTTGCGCAGAACTTCGTCGGCGCGATTCCACACCGCATCGCGCCAAGCGGCGTCGGCGGGCGCGAAGGCGTCGCGCATTTGCGTTTTGATGCGCCGGCTGTCCTCGCCGGCGATGTCGCCATGCAGATGCAGCCAGTTGTCGGCACGGATCGCGTCGAGCACGTCGGGTACCGGCAGCGTGCCGTATTCGAGCGCCACGTGCGAGAATTCGGCGTGCGCGAGGAACCGCGCGAAGCCTTCGCCGTTGGTGCCGTGCAACGGCGGCGATGTCGACGTGCCCATTTCTGGCGACGTCAGATCCGCGCCGTACCAGGCTTGCGAAAGCTTGCTGCCCGGATGCGCGGGCGGCAATCCGCAGATGATCTCGCCATAGCCGCGCGGGCCCAAGCCGGTATGGAAATCGACGATGCCGATGCGCTTGGCCATACGCAGCCAATCAGCAAACACGGTGCGGATCACGCGATGCGACCATGTCGGCCCATGGCCGCCGAAGAACACGCCATCGGGGTGCGTGTATTGGCCCGACGAGATGGCGCCCTGAAGCGCGAAATCGCCATGACGCTTGGCGAACTCTGCGAGGATCGCGGCACTCGCCTTGCGCGACGCCTCGGTCCATTCGTTCGGGCAGATCGCGTGGGCGAGACGTTCGTAGGCCGGGTTCTCGGGATAGGGCCGGATATGATCGACGAAATTGCGGTTGAGGTCGACATTGTCCTCGTTCACCCGGCGCAGCCAGGCGAAGCCATGCGGATTGACCGCGTGCAGATGAAGCTGGGCCACATCCGGCGGAATTTCGCGCCATGCTCCGGTCGCGTACCACGCGGTTTGCGCGCCCGAGCCGCAGAAACCTTCGATGCCGTGCGTGGCCGAAATCGTCACCAGCACGCGGTCCGCCGCCATCGGGCCCGACCACACCGCGTCGCAGAAAAGCGTCTCGCCCCGGGGCCCGCGCAACGGGTTCTGAAAGGCGCGATAGCGCGTCGCATGGGGCTTGGCGACGGCGAGGAATTTATCCCGCGCGCCGGTGTAATCCCGGGCGAAATGGACGTCGGCGGACATATCCCCTTGTTAGACCTTCGGCGGCCCGAAAATGCAAGTTTACAGCCGCCCGGCACGCGCGCATGATTTCATCCATGCGTATCGCGGAGCGCTTGGCGGCGATGCTGGACCTCGGTAGGGCCTTGGCCCTCGCCGCGCTGGTCGTCTTTGCCGCCGCCCCGGCCGGGGCCGCGCAGGATGCCCGCCTCGACCCGCTGTTCGAAAAGCTGAAAGCCGCGTCGGACGCGCGCGAGGCGCAGATCTACGAAAATGCGATTTGGCGTGTGTGGCTGGAGCCGGAAGATGGCGCCATCAACTCGCTGATGCGCCTGGGCCTCGACGCGCAAAATCGCGGCGATATGTTCGGCGCCTTCGCGGTCTACGACGCGATCACCGGCCTGAAGCCCGACTACGCCGAAGGCTGGAACCGCCGCGCGACGGTGCTGTTCCTGCTCGACCGGCTGGATGAGTCGCGCAAGGACGCCGAGAAGACGCTGGAGCTCGAGCCGCGCCATTTCGGCGCGCTGTCGGGTTTGGGCATGATCGCGATGCGCCAGAACCAGCCCGACAAGGCGCTGGAGGTTCTGGAAAAGGCCCTCGCCCTTAACCCGCATATGGCCAATGTGCGCGGCCAAGTCGAACAGTTGCGCAAAAAAGCGCGCGACGGCGCGATCTAGTAACTTCCGGCCTGCGTAAAGCGAAACGCCGGAGACAGATTTCATTTGGAGACGAAGCCCATGTTGATCCGTCGTCCCCGTGGCTGGGAAATTCCCGAACGCGACGCCACCCCCGAAGCTTTGTGGACGCGCCGCCGCACGCTCGGGGCGGGCCTTGGCGCCATCGCCGGCGGTTTGTTCGGCGGGCGCAATGCGATCGCGCAGGAAGACCCGTCGGCGGGGCTGTATCCGGCGATGCGCAACATGCGCTATCGCGTCGACCGCGAATTGTCGGCCGAGAACGACGCGACGACCTTCAACAATTTCTACGAATTCGGCACTTCGAAAACCATCTGGCGCGCTGCCGAAAAACTGCCGATCCGCCCCTGGCAGGTGCGTATCGACGGCATGGTCGAGCAGCCGCGCACGGTCGATTTCGACGACGTCTTGAAGGCGATGACGCTGGAGGAGCGCGTCTATCGCTTCCGCTGCGTCGAAGCATGGGCGATGACCGTGCCGTGGTCGGGCTTCGCGCTGAAGCAATTCGTCGAATGGTGCAAGCCGACGTCGAGCGCCAAATACGTCGTCATGCAGACCTTCCAAAATCCGTCGGTCGCGACCGGCCAGCGCGCCAGCTGGTATCCCTGGCCCTATACCGAAGGTCTGACGATCGACGAGGCGACGAACGAGCTCGCCTTCATCGCCACCGGCCTTTACGGCAAGCCGATCCCGCGCCAGAACGGCGCGCCGTTGCGCTTGGTCACGCCGTGGAAATACGGCTTCAAGGGCGTCAAATCGATCGTGCGCTTCAACTTCACCGATCAGCGCCCGAAGACGTTCTGGGAACAGCTTCAGGCCAGCGAATACGGGTTCTGGGCCAATGTGAACCCGCGCGTCGCCCATCCGCGCTGGAGCCAGGCGAGCGAGGAACTGATCGGCACGGGCAAGCGCGTGCCCACCCAGCTTTTCAACGGCTACGGCGATTACGTGGCGGACCTGTACACCAACCGCCAGGATGAGCGGCTCTGGGCTTAACCCTTTGAAATCGGGCGCGGCGGGCGTATATCCGGGCCATGCCGGACTCTTCCCCCGCCCGCCCGGAAACCGCGCGGCGCGCCCTTCCGATCGAGACCTTCGACAACCGCACGGGTGGCGACGCGCTGTTCCGCGCGGTCGGCCATCCGTTGGCGGTGGAACCCGCCCGCAAACTGGCGGCACAACTAGCCGAAGCCGGCCCTGTCGCGATCTACGACCCGTTCGGCGCTTGGGCCGCCATCTCCGCTCTGCAGGATTTTTCCGCGGTTAAAATCGCCGGGCTCTACGGCCAAAACCACGCGCATATCGGCCGCGATATCGCGGGGCTGAAAGTTCAGCCCGTCTCGCGCATCGCCGCTGCGGGGGCGAAAGCGATTTTCGTCGCGGCGTTCGATGCCGAGCCGCTCGTCGCGCAGATCAAGCCGTGGCTGCCCGAAGGTGTTGCGGTCGCCACGCTCGACGCGATGCGCATTCCCGACGCGTTGATCACCGACAAGAAGCGCTATCTGTCGACCTTCAACTTCGTCACGAATCTCGTGCTGTTCGTCGACGAGCCCCGGCGCCATACGCGCATGGTCAGCGCCAATTACTGGGCGGGCTATGGCGCCAAAAACGTGCGCGCTTGGTTCCGCCTGTTCGACGCCGACGGCAAGGCATTGGCGACGTGGGACGAAACCCTGGCGCCGGGCGTGTCGGCTTTCACGGTCGATAGCCGCGAGGTGCGCCAGCGTTTCGGCCTGGGCGATTTCACCGGCCAATTGTTCATCCACATGGTCGACGTCACCGGCCACGACGTTTTGAAATACGCGCTCGATTTCTGGGGCCCCGACGAAATCACCTGCACCCACGACGCCAATCCGTGGCCCGCCGATTATTACGCCGGCATTCCCGCGCCGAGGCCCGGTGAGCGCGTGCGCGTGTGGGTACAAAACGCGCATTCCTGCCCGATCCCGGCCGACGGCGTGAAGTTTTCGCGCATGGGAACCGATGCGTGGGTGCCGATGGCCGCACCCGTCCCCGGCTTCGGCATGCGCGCCATCGACATGGGCGAATTGCTGCCCTCGCTGTCTTGGCCGCAGCAGATCGAGATGGATGCGGGCAAGTTCGTCGTGCGCCCGCGCTATGAAGTCGAAATCGCGGGCAAGCGGCACGTGGCGCACGCGAATGTCGAGCGCAGCGATTTGAAGCCCGATGCGGACGTTGCGAAGCTGGGTGCCGATTTCGGCAAGGGCTTCATCCTGCCCGCCCCGATCCTGCCGCTTGCCGATTTCACCGGTGTGGCCCTGCCCACGCCGATGGCGCGCGGGCAAAGCACGCTGCCGCTGATCGCACGCTTCTACGACAAGGATGGCGCATTGGCGCGCGAGGAATTCCTCGGCAATCTCGCGCGCGACCATGCGCGCGAAGTGCACCTCACCGCCGATCTCGCCGGCGGCTATGGCCATGTCGAGCTGTCCTACGATTTCCGCGACGGCGGGGCGGGCGACGGCTGGATCCACGCGATCTTCCGCTACGCGCGCAAGGCCGGGGCCGCGCACGCCGCCGAAACGAGCTTCGGCAGCCATATCTTCAACACGGCCCTCGTGTTCAAGAACGAGCCGCAATCCTATATCGGCCGTCCGCCGGGGCTGACGACGCGGCTGTTCCTCAGTCTCGGCGTGAACGCGCAAGACGCGTTCTGCCATCTGATCTATCCGGCCTCGACGCCGTGGCGCAAAACATCCGAAACGGTGCTGGAACTACACGACGCCACCGGCACGAAGATCGCGGAATCGTCACTGGCGATTCCATGCTCGGGCTCGCGGCTGTGGCGCGTGTCCGAACACTTCGGCAAAGCCGACATCGCGAAAGCCGCGAATGGCGGCTACGTGCTGATCCGCGATCGGACCTGCCGCCTATTCGGCTATCACGGGCTCGCCGAACCGGACGGGCGTTTCAGCCTCGACCATATGTTCGGGTTCTAGTGAAGCTTCTCTTCCTCTCGCACCAAGGCGATTTGGGCGGGGCGACCTCGGCGATGGTCGAGGGGATCGAAGCGCTGGTCGCGCGCGGCCACACGGCCGAAGTGTGGATGCCCGATCACGGTACGATGATCGACAAGCTCGAAGCGTTGGGCGTGCGCGCCCGCGTGATGACGATGCCGCTGTGGGCCAGCACCAAAGGCCGCAAGCGCTGGCGTTTGCGCTGGCGCACTTGGCGGGCGACGGCGCCGCTCGCCGCCGCGATGCGCGAGGCCAAACCCGATCTCGTCGTCACCAATACGATAGCGCTGGGCGTGGGCGCGCTCGCTGCCGAACGCGCCGGCCTCAAGCATGTCTGGTGGATTCACGAATTCGGACGGGAGGATCACGGGCTGGAATTCGCCTGGGGCGACGCGCGCACGGCGAAGATCATGACCAGGACGACGGCGCGCGCCATCGTCAACTCGGATGCGGTCGCGGCCAAATACGCGCATTTCCTGCCGCGCGAAAAGATCGTACGCATCTATTACCGGATCGATCCGACACCGGCGGCGAACGTGCCTGATCTCGAACCCGCCGGCGCGTTCCATCTCGCGTTGCCCGGCTCGCTGAACCCGCAAAAGGGCCAAGGCGACGCGATCGCGGCGCTGACGATCCTGGCGCGCGACGACAAGCGCCCGCATCTGCATTTTTTCGGCGAGGGTGCCGAAGGCTACACCGCACGCCTGCGCGCCGCCGCGCGCGACGGCGGCGTGGAAGCGCAAACGCATTTCCACGGCCATGTGCGCGATCTGGGCGCGCGCCTTGCGAAAGCGAATGCCGTGCTGGTCACGTCGCGCAACGAAGCCTTCGGCCGGGTCACGGTCGAAGCGTTGCGCGCGAACGTGCTGGTGATCGCCAGCGATGCCGGCGGTACACGCGAATTAATCGACGACGGCAAGACCGGATTGCTCTATCCGCCCGGCGACGGTGCGGCGCTGGCCCGCCAGATCGCGCGGGTGATGGACGATTCCACGTACGCGCGAAACCTCGCCGCGGCGGGCGCGGCTTGGGCCGCCCCACGTTTCGGCGTCGCCGAATTCGCCGACAATCTCGAAGCCGCGTTGAAGCGCGCTTAGGCCAACGCGAGACCGTGCCGCGTTTGCATCGCGGCGGCGAGGCCCATGCCTTCCTCGTAGGCTTCGCTGGCGAGCGAGAGCGGATCGGGGAACGGCAGACGCAGATCGGCCCAGGCTTGGCCGTCGGTGATGTCGAGTTCGCCGCCGAATTTGCGCGCGATCCGGCGCATCGGCCCGTTGTCGAGCAGACAGACCATCCGCAAGCGGCGCAGCATCCGGTTGCGCGCCAGCACGATCGTCCGGCGCAGCAATTCGCTGCCCAAGCCTTCGTCGCGCCGACCTGGCGCCACCGCGACGGCGAACTCGCCCTCGCGCGACGCATCGCCGGGGCTTGGCAGATGCAGTTCGGCCGTACCGATCAGATTGGCGCCGTCGAAGCAGCCGACGATCGCCGCCCGGCGCCAGTCGATACCCGCGACATAAGCGCGGATCGCCGGGTCGGAGACCGGGGCGGAAAACCGCGACCGCCGATCGCGCGAATCCAGCGCGATCAGATGCGCCGCGAGCGCCTCGGCATCGAAGGAATGTAAACGTCGGAAGTAACGCATTTCGCCCGGCTCCCTCGCCAAACAATGGGAATCGGACGTTTCGCTCCACCGGCGGGGGATGACCGGGGCGCCCATGTTCGAAGACGGGTCGCCCGACGCGGTCACGCATCCGGTATCGGCACTATCCCCCTACCCCAGGCGGGGGTCAAATGACTTTTGTGCAATGCAGCAAAGCTGGTTAATTCGGGAATAGAACCGGGGTGTTGGCGAACGCCAGTTCGTGGCGCGAGCGCCATTCCGGCTTCACGTAGTTGACGATGATCGACTTGCGCACGCCGTCGATTCGCCGTTTTTCGAAGCCGTGCCAGGTGTCGTCGCCGGGCACGAAAATCAGCCCGCGCCCGAAGCCGAACGGCGCCGCGCCCAGATGGCGCTTATCCGAATCGTAGATATCCGTGCCCATCGCCGGATCGTCGCCGAGATAGACCAGCATGGTGAAAAGCTTGGCGCCGATATCGGTGTGCGGCTCCAGCCAGAACCCGTCGCGATCCTGGCAGTATTCGATGCGCAAGCTCGCCCCCGCCAAGGGGGCACCCGTCGTCTCGGCCAGCATCGCGACCGTTTCGGGCGCTTGGAAGGTCCGCGCGACCGCTTGGCACGTATCGTCCCACAAATCGCCGGGGGCGAAGAATCGGCGGCTGGAATTATGCGTCTCGCGCCGCCCTTGCGTGTCGCCGATCTCGGCCGGTGCCGCGGGCAGTTCGGCGATCGCGTTCAGCGTTTCGTCGGGCAGCGCGTCGGTCAGCAGCCAATGGCGATAGGGCGTTTCGCGGATGCGCGCCGCGGCGAGGCTGGCGGCGAAAGCATCGGTGATCTTGACGGCGCAGATATCGAGGACGGACATAGGCGCGAGAATCATAGAGACGCGCCCGCCCCTGCCTTGATTCAGCTCAATCGCGGCCGCGACACGCCGCCGCAGTCAGAAGCGGAAATAGATGTGGGCCGGCAGGGCGCCGCTATCCGGATTGCGCAGGTCGACGCGCTGAAGGCGGCGACCTGACGGCGGGAAACCGCATATTCCTTGGCCCGGCTGTGACGTAGAAGCTAAGCTGACATCCGTTCGCATTTGGAGCGTCGATTTCGCGATGGATTGGCTGTCACGTTTCCCCGCCGCGGCGCACGACGCAGCGGCGCCCCTGATCCGTATCTACGAGACCGCTCCCAGCATGGAGTGCGTTCTGAATCTGATCAGGATCGCGTGCGCGCACGGCGCGATCGATCTCGGCGTCGCGCTCGCGCGCGAGGCCGGGGCGCCTTGCGCGCCGTTGGCCGCGCTGCTGACGGAGGCCGAGTTGCACACGCTCGCAGGACGCCCTGCCGATGCGGTGGACGCGGCGCGCAAAGCGGTGCTCCTCGCGCCGGACGCGGGGCAAGCGTGGTGCGCGTTGGCGGTGGCGCTCGACGGGGCTGGCGACGAAGGCGCCGCAGTCAGCGCGATGATCCGCGCAAAAAACGCCGGCTACGCCTACACCGGCGGCCCGTATCCTCTGCTCATGCTCTGGCTCCAGGCCTGCGGCGACTTCAATCCCCGCATCGCCGAAATCCTGAAACCTTGCCCGTTGCTCGGCCGGGCATCCGAGCACCTGGATGCGCGCACGGAAGCCGTGATCGAAAGCTTGCTCGACGCGCACACGCGTGCCTTCGAGACGAACCCACCCCATCTGCCATGGCTTCCGCGACCGGCGCCGAGCGAGCCTGCGCGGCGTTTGAAGATCCTTCTGCTGCACAGCGATCCGGTCAGCAATTCCCAGAACAACAGTCACGACGACAACATCGACTATTTCGGCGCGTCGGCCATGAAGCTGGGTCACGAATTCCGCGTGGCCGCAGGGTCGGAGATGGTGATGATGAATCGCGTCGGCCAGAAACGCACGCGGGCCGAACTCGCGGAAGGGTTGCGGCTTTTGAACGCCGAGATCGCCGAGTTCAAGCCGGACCTCGTGATATCCGACGGCAATTTCGCGCACGACGAAACCACGTTGCGGCCGGCCGATCTCGCGGACCGCGCCGCGCGCGGATTTCGCTGGGTGGTCGCGATGTCCGATCTCTACGAAAAGGACGACGGTTTCGACGCCTTCGAAAGCTGGAACGACGCCGATTGCATCCTTCATTTCAATCGCAGGACCATCCTTCACATAGCGAACCGCCACGCTGCGAAAAGCTTCTATTGGCCCGTCGTACCGTTCGAACCGTCGGAATTCACGCCTCGGCCGCACGAAGCGCGGGACAAGAACTTAACGATCATCGGCTATGGCGCGCGTGGCCGCGAGATCTTCGCCGCCATCGTCGGGGGGCATCTCCCAGCCCATATCCAGATCCACGACAAGAGCAAAGACCTTGCCCTACCGATGCCGAAGTATCGCGCGTTGCTCGGTCAATCCCGGATGGTTTTTTCCAACGGTATCATCAGCAACAATCTGCGCATCGTAACCGCCCGGGTGTTCGAGACCATTTGGTCGGGCGCTTTGCTGTTCGAGGAATCGGGCAGCGATGCGGATAAATTCCTGGTGCCGTTCGTGCACTATGTGCCCTTCGCCAACGCGCATCAGTTGGTCGCCTTCGCGCAATTCTTCGGCAAGCACGAGGATCGCCGCCGCGCGATCGCCGATCGGGGCAAGGCCCATCTCGACACCCATTTCGCGCCGGGTATCTTTTGGGGAAATCTGCGCGCGCACTTGGGGATCTGAAGCTTCAAGGCTTCGGCGTTCGGATCGCGGCGATAGCGGCGACTTGCATGATTACGCGGCTTCCTTGCCGCCGGACAAAAGGCGTTTGGCGAAGGCCGAAGCGCGATGGCGCGCGATCTCCCATGCGGCGATCGCGCGGCCGGTCATCCAATTGAACATCACGTAGCGCCGCTCGCCTTCGAACGGCCGGTGGCCGTGCCAGGAATTTTCGGTGCGGCGGAAGGCGACGAGCGTGCCCGCGTCGGGCGGCACTTCGGCGATGTAGTCGTCAATGTCGCCGGGCCCGCGCAGGAAGCGCAAGCGCCCGCCCGCATTCGCCCAAGGCCGGTTGAGATAGAGCAGCGACGTGACGAACTTCGCCGTCGAGTCGACATGGATCTTGCCGTCGCTGGCGCGCGCCCTTGCGCGCACCGTGACCATCAAGGGCCGCCCGTCGAGGCCGACGCCGAACTTCTCGGCATAGGCGGCGCGCAGTTCCGGGCTTTGGATTTCATCGATCAGCGCGCGGAAGGCGGGACCGCCCCCGGCCTCGTCGGCCGGATAAAGCCCCGCCCCGGACAGCTTGGGAAAATCGCGCTCGATCTCTTCCGCAGCCCCTTCGCGCAAGATGCCGCTGGCCAGGAAATGATCGAAGGGCTCGCGGCGCAGCGGCGCGGCGCGCAACGCGTCGAGATCGATAAACGCCATAGGAACGATAGCCTCGCGGGGTTGACCGGGGCTTCATGCCCGTCCCCGCCCCCCGGCGGCCTTGATCCAGCGCAATTGCGACGACGTGTCGCGCCGCTCAGAAGCGGAAATAGATGAAGGCCGGCGGTGCGTCGCTGTTGAACATCACGATCACGAAGGCCGCGACGCCGTAGATTGCCGCACGCGCGAAAACGGGAACCTCGCCGATCCGTTCGCCAAGGGGCTTCCACGCGGCCGCAAGCTGGATCGCCAGCGTCGCCGCGACGAGGATCGCGACCGCCGCGAACATGCGCGTCGAACCGTCCTCCAAATTCCAGTCGAAACACTGCGCCAAGATCGCGAATGCGGTGTCCAAAGTCTCGGCGCGGAAGAACACCCAAAGAATCGCGACCAGATGGAACACCGCGATCCGGCGCGGGAGCGAGCCGAGTGTGGGCGCCGCGCGTTGGCGCGACGCGTCCTTATCCGCGCCCAGGAAACGCTCGCCCGCCAGCAGCAGCCCGTGCAGCAGGCCCCACAGCAGAAAGCCCCAGCCCGCCCCGTGCCAAAATCCGGCGATCAGCATGGTCAGCAGCAGATTGCGCGAAACGCCCCAGCGTGTCGCCATGCGGCTGCCGCCCAGCGGGAAATAGACGTAGTCGCGCAGCCAAGTCGACAGCGTCAGATGCCAGCGGCGCCAGAAATCGGTGATGCTGACGGCGGCGTAGGGAAGGTCGAAATTCGCGGGCAGCCTGATGCCGAGCAGGAGTGCGCTGCCCAGCGCGATATCGGTATAGCCGCTGAAATCGAAATAGATTTGCAGCGCGAAGGCGTAGACGCCCGTCCACGCCGATATCGTATCGAGCCCCGCCGGATCGGCGAAGGCCGCGTCGGCGATGGGGGCGAGCGTGTCCGCGATCACGATTTTCTTGAACAGCCCGAGAAAGACGAGTGTGAGCGCGCGTTCGAAGCGCGCGACGTCCAGCGCCGGGCGTTCGTCAAGCTGATGCAGGAATTGCGACGCGCGCACGATCGGGCCCGCGATCAGATGCGGGAAGAACATGATGAACAGCGCGAAGCGATGCCAGCGCCGCTCGGGCTTCATGTCGCCGCGATAGACGTCGACGACGTAGCTGATCGCTTCGAAGGTGTAGAACGAAATGCCGAGCGGCAGCATCACCTTGGTTTCGACCCAGCCGAGTTCCCAGCCGATCATTCCCGCGAGCTGGGATGCGGTCTGCGCGAGGAAACCCAGATATTTGAAATAGCCGAGCACGCCGAGATTGATCGCGATCGAGCCCGCAAGCCAAAGACGCTTGCGCCGCATGTCGCTTGTGGCGGCGATCGCCTTCGCCGCCCAATAGTCGAATTGCGTGCTGCCCAAAATCAGCAGCGTCAGCCAGCCATTTTCGCTGGCGTAGAAATAATAGCTCGCGAGCAGCAGCGCCCAGAGCCGCAAACGCGGCGCGCCGACCAGCATCCAGGTCGCGGCGAGAATGCCCAGAAAGAACAGCAGATATTGGACCGAGCTGAACAGCATGGCCTAAAGCAGCCCGCGCAGTTGCTCGGCCAGCATCGGCGTAAAGCGCTCGATGCCCCGGCTGTTGAGGTGGTTGTAGTCGAAATAATTGTCGTCGCCGAACCGGTCGAAATCGACGCGCGTGTAGGGGAAGCCGCGTGCGGCAACGCGCGGCCGAATATGGCGATCCATCGCGTCGCGATATTTCGCGCGCATCGCATCGCCGCCATAAAGATGCGGCGCTTCCTCCATCTCGTTGACGATGGTCGCAATACCGCGTTCGCGCAGCAAATCGAGCATCGCCTCGAAAATGCGCAAGCGCGCCGGATCGGGCGTCCAGGCGAAATCCGCCGGATCGGTCTTCGCGGGCGTTTGCCGCGCGCGGAAATAGGCGGGATCGGTTTCGACGCGATAATAGGAACCGCCCGTTCGGATGATCGCGACGGAGGTGATGCGCCCTTCGTCGATCGTGACTTGCGCGTCGGCGACACCGGGCTTGCCGCGCCATTCGCCGAGCAGCGTCGCGGCTTGCACCGCGAGCGCGTCGGGCACGGCAGCGATATTCGCTTGGCCCGGAATCACGGCGATCGGCGCGGGCGCTTCGCGCAAACCCGCGAACGCCAGAACGCGATCGCGCAGCGCCCCGCGCTCGGCCGTCAAACGCTGCGGGCGATGCGCCCAGGCGACGTTGTCGGCCAGTTCCATCGGCGATACGCCCAACGCCACGAGACGCGCCGCATTGGCGAGCGAAATCGGATAGCTGCGCTGGATGGGCGACGGATCGAAATTCTGATGCCCGACCGACAGCACGACCACCGTCCCCGGCGCGATATCGTCGGCGATGTCGCGCAGCTGCGCATATTGCGCGGGCAGCCAATGCGCGAAAGCCGAGAGATTGATCGAGCGACGGCCAACCAGCGGATCGATCAGGTCGGCGTGGATGCCGCAATAGGTCCGGCTGTCGCCGAGGAACACCATGTCGAAGCGGCGCGGATCGGCTTGGTAAAAGGCCGTGCGGGCGCGACCGAAGCCGATCGGGTTGGGCGTATCGGGCTGCAGCGACGCGACCAGTGTGGCCGCGATGCCGAAGACCGTGGCGATCGCGGCACAGTACAGCGCCGCCCGCCCGGCGATCCCCCATCGCTTAATCCGCATGCCGCCTGTTTAATCGACCGGCGGAAGCGGTACAAAAAAAAACGCCCGGTGCAATGCACCGGGCGAGTTGAACAGGGAGGCTTCACGTCTGGGAGACGTAGGGTTCAGAGAACCCCGCCCGCTCCGAAGAGAGGGCCCTTCGGCAAGGGCGCTAGGTGCGCCGCAAAACCGACAAGACAAACATAGGGACTAAACTGCTCGAAAAAATGGCAAAAATGACATGGAAGGGCTGCGCGCCCCGCATATCCATCTAACCTATTCTTAAGAAATGCGTTTTAGACGATATTCGGGTGCAAAATCGCGTCGGGCTTCGCCGCAGCGCACAACGAACAACCCGATACCGCCCAGGCGGTAGCCGATCAGAACTGCGATTCGGCGACCTTTTGAACCAGGTAGTCGCGAAACACGGCGATCCGCTTGGAACTGCGAAGCTCCTCCGGATAAACGAAATACGCCTCGTAGGTCGGCCCTTCGAGCTCGGGCAGGATGCGGACCGCCTTTTCCGACTGGTTGGCCATGTAATCGGGGAAGCCGGCGATGCCGATGCCGCTTTCGACCGCGCGCAGCAGGCCATAGACGTTGTTCACGCGCAACGTCGGCTTGCGCTTGCGCCCGCCGGTCGTGCCCGCCTCCAACAGCCAGTTCACGTTCGGGAAAGGCGGATTGGGATCGTCGCCATAGACGATCAGCTTGTGCTTATCGAGATCGGTCGCCGTCTTCGGCATGCCGTGACGGTCGATATAGGCTTGGCTCGCGTAAGCGTGCACATGCACCGACAGAAGATGGCGCTGGATGAGATCGCCTTGGCGGGGCGGATGCATACGGATCGCGCAATCGGCCTCGCGCATGCCGAGATCGAGTTCGCGATCGTCGAGCTTCATCTCGACCTGCACGTCCTTGTACTGGTCGAGGAATTCGCCCAAACGCGGCGCGAGCCACACCGAACCGAACGCCACCGTCGCGGTGACGCGCAACAGGCCCGTCGGCTTTTCCTTCGTCTCGGCAAGCTGGGTTTCGACCATCGCGAGCTTGGCGAAAACCTCGCGCACGGCGTTGTACAGCAGCTCGCCCTGCTCGGTGAGGATGAGGCCGCGCGCATGGCGATGGAACAGCGGCGCCGACACCGAGTCTTCGAGACCGGAAATCTGCCGGCTGACCGCCGATTGCGACAGGTTCAGCTTGTCGCCGGCATGGGTGAAGGACCCCGCCTCGGCAACCGCGTGAAACACCCTTAGTTTGTCCCAGTCCATCGGAACGTCGCTCCCTGCCCTTCCGCCTTATTGCGCGGCCGCGAGATGGGCGCCTTCCTCGTGGGCGAGGAATTTCTCGGCCTCCAAGGCCGCCATGCACCCCATCCCCGCGGCGGTCACCGCCTGGCGGAAGATTTTGTCTTTCACGTCGCCCGCGGCGAACACGCCGGGCACGTCGGTCGCGGTGGAATCGGGCTTGGTCAGCAAATAGCCCTCGCTATCCATCGCGAGCTTGCCTTTGAACAGCGACGTCGCCGGCACATGGCCGATCGCCACGAACAGCCCGTCGACCGCGATCGACGATGCCGCACCCGTCATGGTGTCCTTCAGCTTCAAGCCGGTCACAGTCGCGGCACCGCCGGGGATCGGCGAATCCTCGCCCACGATCTCCTCGACCACCGCGTTCCAGATGATCTCGATCTTCGGATTTTTCAGCAGGCGCGCCTGCATCATCTTTTCCGCGCGCAAAGAGTCGCGGCGATGGATCAGCGTCACCTTGCTGGCGTGATTGGTGAGATAGAGCGCTTCTTCGGCGGCCGTGTTGCCGCCGCCGACGACCGCGACCTTCTTGCCGCGGAAGAAGAAGCCGTCGCAGGTGGCGCAAGCCGAAACGCCACCGCCGCGGAATTTGTCCTCGCTCGCGATGCCGAGCCAGCGCGCTTGCGCACCCGTGCAGATCACGACCGTGTCGGCGATATAGCTATCGCCCGAATCGCCCTTCGCCACGAACGGGCGCTTCGACAGGTCGATATCGACGATCAGATCTTCCAGGATCAGCGTGCCGATATGCTCGCACTGCTTGTACATCTGTTCCATCAGCCACGGGCCTTGGATGGCCTTTTCGAAGCCGGGGAAATTCTCGACATCGGTGGTGATCGAAAGCTGGCCGCCCGGCTGCATGCCGCGCACCAGAATCGGCGACAAATTGGCGCGCGTCGCATAGATCGCGGCAGTGTAACCGGCGGGCCCCGACCCGATGATGAGAACCTTGGTGCGATGGGTCTGGGGCATGGAATCGGACTCCGCTATGCGTACAACGCAAACCTATCAGGCATGTTTGCGCACGCCTAGCGGGTCCAAAAGAATTTTGATTCCTTATCCCCAGCCAAATCGGCGTTTGATTTCAAGGGCTGCGCGTTCGGTATCCCGGGGCGGATCGTAGGTCCAAGTATCCAGTCGCCCTTCGAAGGCGCGGGTCCGGCCTTGGCGGCGCATTTCCGCCTGGAAGGCGGCGATTCGCCCGGATTTGCCGTCCAAATCGGCGACCAGCACCGGTTTTCCGGTCGAGAGCGCCTCGCTGGTCATCGATACCGAATCCTCGGTCACGACCAGTGCTTCGGCCAGCGCCAAAATGCCGAGATAGGGGTTCGCCCCGCCTTCTTCGGTGTCATACGCGAAGCCGCCCAGCTCGCGCACCGTGCGCACGAGTTTCGCGCGCGCATTCGCATCGGTGCGACGCGACGTGGTCAGCGCCAGGCCCACGCCTGCGGCGGCGAGTTTGCGGATATTGTCGTCAATTCGCGCCACGGCTTCGTCGGAGAAGCGATAGCGCCGCAACCCGTTGGAGCCGCCGAGAATGATCCCGGCGAGCGGGCGCTTGAGCGGTGCGAAGGTTGCGCGCCATTCCTCGGCACCCGCCGCGAGTTTTTCCGCCGTCACATAATGCAGCGCCGCTTGCGTTTCGATGACATTGGCGCCCTTCAAACCGTCATGCCAAGGCGAGATCACGGCATCGAGCCATTCGGGCGGCACGGCCGGCTTCTGCACATGGATGGCGACGACCTTGCCGCCCGAGCGGCGTTTCATCGCCACCCCGATCGGCGCGCAGCGCGAACCCAGCGTGATCGCCACATCGGGCCAGGGCGGATCGACGCGCGGACTGCCCGCTTCCAGCATGTCGAATGGATTGCCGGCCAGGAACCGTTCCGGCAGCCAGCGATAGGGCCAGCGGAACTTCACATCCTTGAATTCGTAGGCGAGCCCCAACGCCTCGGCGAGGCCCCGGCATTGGGCCTTCATGCCGACTTGGCCGGGGCTGATGATCCAGGCGGTACGCGGGCGGTTCGTCATCGCGTGCGGTCCCTACCGCCCGCCTGGGTTTCGCGCAATTTTTTACACAGGGCTAGGCGCGTGGCCCGGCGATTGCTAACATTATTTCAATTCACCCAGGTTACCGGACAGTAATTATGCGCGGCCACAAGCTTGACGACGTCGACCACCAGATCCTCCACGACCTCCAAGAGGACGGGCGGATGACCAATGTCGACCTCGCCAAGCGGGCGGGCATCTCGGCCCCACCCTGCCTGCGCCGCGTGCGCGTCCTGGAGGAAGCCAAGATCATCCGCGGCTACCACGCGGAGATCGACCCGCATGCGCTGGGCTATGGCGTGACGGTATTCGCCTCGGTGTCGCTGAAAAGCCAAGCCGAGGCCGATCTGCGTGCCTTCCATGAACTGATCGACTCTTGGCCGATGGTCCGCGAGTGCCACATGCTGACCGGCGAGACCGACTTCCTGCTGAAAGTCGTCGCGGCCGATTGGGACGCTTACGAGAAATTTCTGACCACGCAGCTGACGGCCGCCCCCAACGTCGCGACCGTCAAATCAGCGCTGACGATCAAGACGACCAAGCATATGCCCGGCGTGCCGATCGAGATCAAAGCGAAGCGCTGAAGCGCCTCAGGCGTTGCGCCGGACCCAGGGAATACGCGCGACCGGCACGCCCTCTTCGACAAGCTCGCGCGCTTGCTCGTCGGTCGTTTCGCCGTAGATGTTTTTATGTTCGCGCTCGCCGTAATGCATCGCGCGCGCCTGCTCGGCGAAGTCGCCGCCGACATTTTCGAAGTTCTTCTCGACATGCTCGCGCAATTTGGCGAGCTCCTTGTGCAACTCCGCCGCCTTCGCGGTCGCCGGGTCGGGGCCGGCGGCAACTTGCGTGGCGGCTTCGCTCGCGACCGCCTCGGCGGGCACGGGTAAACGCTTGCGGGACTTTTTGGTCCCCGCCAGACGCGGCGCCATCAGCGCCTTTTCGATTTTCACGTCGCCGCAAACGGGGCATTCGACCAGGCCGCGCTTGGCCTGGCGGTCGAACGACGCGCCGTCCTTGAACCAGCTTTGAAACCGGTGTTTCTTGCGGCACTGCAAGTCGAACACGATCATGACGGTTATTTGGCGCCCGCACGCCGGAAATGCAAGAGAGGGAAAATGAACCCCCATCACGCTTTGCAGCAGGTTTCGCCCTGGGTGGAGGCCCATGCCGGGCTCGTGGCACCAGGCGGCACGGTTCTCGACCTTGCCGCCGGCGGCGGGCGGCATTCGCGCTATTTCGCCTGGCACGGGCGCAAAGTGGTCGCGGTCGACAAGGACGTCTCCGCCCTCGCCCACCTGCCCGGCGTGACGGCGATCCAGGCCGATCTGGAGGACGGTTCGCCCTGGCCGCTCCAGGGGCAAGTCTTCGACGCCGCGGTGGTAACGAATTATCTCCACCGGCCGCTTTTTCCCGACCTGTTCGCGGCGATCCGTACGGGCGGCATTCTGATCTACGAGACCTTCGCGCGCGGCAACGAAGCCTACGGCAAGCCCGACAACCCCGATTTCCTGCTGGACCCCAACGAATTGGTCGCGCGCACGCTGAACCAATTCGTGATCGTCGCGTTCGAGGATCGTTATGTCGACGCGCCCAAACCGGCGATCGTTCAGCGCATCGCGGCGATGAAGATCTAGCGTCTTACGGGGGCGGAACCTGGGCCGCGACCATGACGCGGTTCCAGGCGTTGATCAGGCCGATCGCGAAGCTGAGCTGCGCGATTTCCGTCTCGTTGAACGCTTCGCGCACGGCCTGATAGGCCTCGTCCGGCACGCCGCCATGCGAGATATGCGTCAGCGTTTCCGACCACGCGATCGCCGCGCGCTCGCGCGCGTCGAAATCGGGCGTATCGCGCCAAGCGGCGATCAGGTCGAGCTTGCGCTGCGACACCCCGGCTTTGCGCGCGTTGGCGAGGTGCAGGATGAGGCAGTATGCGCAGCCATTGATCTGCGACGCGCGGACTTGCGCCAGTTCGATCAGCGCGAGGTCGAGACCGCAAGTCTTGACCGCCATGCCGAGCTTGATTTGCGCGTCGTAGATCGCGGGGGCCAGAGCCTTGGGGTCGAAGCGCTTTTCCATGATCGCCCTCAAATGCCGTTATAGGCGCGGAACCAATCGACGAAGCGCGGCACGCCGTCGTCGATCTTGGTTTTCGGCTCGAAGCCCAGATCGCGGCGCGAGGCTTCGATATCCGCGAAGCTTTCGCGCACGTCGCCGGGCTGCATCGGTTGCTTGTCGAGGATCGCTTTGTGGTTGGTCGCGCGCTCGATCAATTCGACGAAGCGCATCAGCGGTTCGGAACGGTGATTGCCGAGATTATAGACGCGATGCGCGGCCTTCTTGTCGCCCGCGACCGGCGGGCGATCCAACGCCGCGATCACGCCCGCGACGATATCGTCGACATAGGTGAAATCGCGCCGCATCTCGCCGCCGTTGAACAGCGGCAGCGGTTTGCCTTCCAAAATCGCCTTGGTGAAGATCCACAGCGACATGTCCGGCCGGCCCCACGGGCCGTAGACGGTGAAGAAGCGCAAACCCGTCGCCGGCACGGCGAACAGATGCGAATAGGCGTGGCTGACCAGCTCGTTCGCGGCCTTGGTGGCGGCGTAGAGCGAGACGGGCTTGTCGATCTTATCGTCGACCGAGAATGGCAGTTTCTCGTTGCCGCCATAAACCGACGAGGACGAGGCATAGACGAGATGCTTGATGTCGCCGCGCTGGCGGCACGCCTCGATGACGTTGAAATGGCCGATGATGTTGGTCCGGATATAGACCTCCGGATGCGATAGCGAGTAGCGCACGCCCGCTTGCGCGGCCAAATGCACGACGCGGTCGATCGACTTGTCGGCCAGCACGCCGGCGAAGGCGCCGTCAGCGGCCAATTCGCCGCGCACCATGCGGAAGTTCTTGTTCTTCCCAAGCTCGGCCGCGCGCGCCTCTTTCAGGCTCACGTCGTAATAGGGATCGAAATTGTCGAAGCCCACCACGTCTTCGCCGCGCGCCATCAGCGCTTTGGACAGGTGGAAGCCGATGAACCCGGCGGCTCCGGTCACGAGAACGGTCATGGGCCCGTTTTCTATGGCCTCGCGCGCGCGAAAGCAACGGCGCAAACCGCACCCACGAAGCCCAAAATCACATGGGCCGGGCGCGGCGCCAATTCGGGGTCGAAATTGGCCGCGAACACCATCCAGAACGGCGCGCCGAGCTTGACGGCGATGAAGCCCGCCTCGGCCAGCGGCACCAGCAACGCCGCCGCGATCCCGAGCGCCAGCGTGACCGCCCAGCCCGCTTGGCCCCAGGCTTTGGCGACGCGCCAGGCCATCGCCCAGACGAAAAGCCCCGCCGTGATTTGGGTCTCGATCGCGTCGAGGCGCGCTTGCAGGAAGAAATGCACGATCGCCAGCACGCCCAGCGGATAGGCGAGCTTGTGCAATCGCCGCCAATTCTTGCCGCCCAGGCGCTTGATCATCCCGTCGGTCGAGGTCGCGGCCAAGGCCGCGAGGCCCAGCAACGCGACGAAGCCGATCGTCAAATAGATACGCAGCGCGATTTCCGACGCGACGGTCGCAAGGACGAAGCCTTGGCTCGCGACATACATCGTGAAATGCAAGGCGAGATAGGCGAAGGCGCCCACACCCAGCATGCGACGGATCAGCATGGCCGTCGGCCAATGCCACAGCGAGCGCAACGGCGACACGGCCAGCGACAGCATGAAAAGGCGCAAGCCCATCGTGCCGAGCTCGCGCGTCGCCGCCTTCAAGGGCTGCGCGCCGAGCTGGCCGGCCGCCAACGCATAGGCGACCCACAAGCCCGGCACGAACAGCGCCAGGAAAACGACGAGTTTCAACGGGACGGTCCGGCCCGTCCGATCGGCCCAAGGGAATCGCACGAGGCCGAGCTTAGCCCGGATCGACGCCCGCGTTCCGCAACCGCGTTTCGAGATCGGCGACGCGCGCGCGCAGGCCCGTCACCAGCTCGGCCACGTCCTCCGCCGGCAGCAATTGGGGGATATGCTGCGGGCAGTTCGTGTCCAACGCCTCGATCTCGATCACGATCGCGCGCTGCGGGGCGGCCGGATAGTTGGGGTCCGTCAGCCGATCGAGCAACGCCGGGTCGTCGGCCACGATCCTTGCCCGGCCCCAGATTTTGACCCGGCGGCGATGGGCATAGTCGGGCACGAAGAGCAGCACACGGTCGTTCTCCGCAAGATTGCCTTGCGAGATGAATTGCCGGTTGCCCGAGAACTCGGCGAAACCGAGATGCTTCTCGTCGATCGGCTTCAAGAATCCGGCCGGGCCGCCGCGATGCTGCATATAGGGCCGCCCATCGGCCGAAGCCGAGGCGAGATAGAACGAGCGCGTCTGCGCCAGAAACGCCGCCAGATCGGGCGTCACCGTATCGCGACCGCCCTTCGCCTGCTGGCGCGCATAGGAGGCGGCCGACCCGTCTTCCGCCTGGAAGCGCCGCACCGAGTCCGTGAAAGCCAGTTCGCCGTAATGCCGTCCCATCGCACTCTCCCTTACGCGGCGTTGCGCCATGCGGCCGGCGGCTCGACATGGGCGAGATTGTTGAAGAAGTTGGTGAATATATTGAGCGCCACATGGCCCGCGATCTCGGCGATGTCGCCGTCGGTCAAGCCCTTGGCTTTGGCGCTCGCAACGGCCGCGTCGGCGTTCTTGCCGTAACCTGCCCACAAGGCCGCGGCGAGATCGAGGACGGCTTGGCGACGCGCGTCGCTCGCACGGCCTTCGCGCGCCGATGCGATATCGGCGGCGTTCAGGCCCGCCCCTTTGGCGAGCTGGCCATGCGCGGCCGCGCAGAAATCGCAGCCGTGGCGCGCGGCACTGGCCAGTGCGATCGCTTCGGACGCCGCCGATCCCAGCGTGCCCTTGGCGAGCGCGCCCGAGAACGCGAAATAGCCGTCGAGGGCTGCGGGCGAATTGGCGAGGGCGCGGAACATATCCGGCACCGCGCCGAACTTGGCTTTAACGGCGGCGAAGGTTTCGGCGACGGCGCCTTGGGCTTGGGCGTCGGCGATGCGGGCGATCGGGGTCATGGGGTCGTTTCCTTTCGGTTCGGGTTTCGGTCGGCATTTGCCGGTCCCCGCAACATGGGCGTTTCGCTTGCTGTCCGAAATCGATAATATCGAACTTCATTCTCTTGATTTAGGCATGAATGTCCGACCGCCTCGCCGAACTCGAGCTTTTCGTCGCCCTCGCCGCGCGCGGCGCGCTGGCCCCGGCCGCGCGCGAACTGGGTTTGGGCCCCGCGCGCGCCAGCCGCTTGCTGGCGGCGTTGGAAACGCGGCTGGGCACGCGGCTCGCACGGCGCACCACCCGCGCCTTGTCGCTGACCGAAGCAGGGCAACGTTATTTGGCGCACGCGCAACGCGCCTTGGCCGAATTGGCGCAAGCGCACACGGTGTTGAAGGGGACACAAGCGGGGCCGAGCGGCACGCTGCGCCTGACCGCACCGACGCAATTCGGCGCGATCCATGTCGCACCGCTCGCCGCCGAACTGATCGCGGCCCATCCCGCCTTGTCGGTCGATCTGACGCTGGACGACCATGCCGTCGATCCGATCGTCGGCGGGTTCGACGCGAGTTTGCGCATCGGCACGCCGCCGCCCGGCACACTGATCGCGCGGCGCGTGGGCGAAACGCGCATCGTCACCGTCGCGTCGCCCGATTATCTCGTGCGGGCCGGCGAGCCGCGCGTCCCCGACGATCTCGACGGCCACGAATGTCTTGTCTGGCGCGGTGTCGGCCGTACGGCCGCGTGGCGTTTTCGCCGGAACGGCAAATTGCGCGAGCGCGTCGTGAACGGACGTTTCGTCGCGGACTCGCCCGCCGCGATCCTCTCGGCGGCGATTGCGGGTGCCGGCATCGCGCGCTTGCCCGAATACCAGGCCCGCGCCGCGCTGGCGGCGGGCAAGCTCGTCGAGATCTTGGGCGAATATGCGCCGCCGCCCGCCCCGATCAACGTGTTGTATCCGGCGCCGGGCGCGGGCCTGCAAATCCCCGCCAAGCTGCGCGTTTTCATCGACCTCGCCATCGCGCGATTGGCGCCGCAAAAACCCGCGCTGGACAGGCGCATGAAGGACCGCTAGCGTAGCGGCCTTCATAAGGGGAGTTCCCGAAAGGTCATGCAACCGCGCGCGATCCGTATCGTCCGCTGGTCCCGTTGGTGGCGCTGAGCGCCAGCCAACCCTTTCCCCTTTTTTCCGTCCGTATTGGCCGTTTTGCGCTTCCCCGTTAGCGGGATTCCGTCCGGCCGCCCCGATTTCAAGGAACTCCCGCGATGCGCTACGACTTCACCACGCCCACCGGCCTGACGCTGACCCGACAGCGCCGCACGCTGGCTTACGACACCGCCCTCGACGGTTTCGCCGAAAAGCTCGACCGCACGCGCGGCGGCTTGTTCTCCTCCGGCGTCGATTATCCCGGCCGATATTCGCGCTGGGAGTTCGGCTTCGCCGATCCGCCGGTTGAGATCGTCGGCGGCGGCAATAAACTCGAACTCAAAGCGCTGAACGAGCGCGGGATCGTGCTGATCGATCTGCTCGATCCGATCTTCGAGGATATGGCCGAAGCGCGCATCGTCGCGCGCGATCCCGGCTATCGCCGGATCGAAACGATTGCCGCCGCCGGACCGTTTCCGGAGGAAAAACGCAGCCAGCAACCCTCGCTATTTTCGCCGCTGCGCCGCTTGGTCGCCGAGTTCAGGGGTATCGCCGATGGGTTTATCGGCTTGTATGGCGCGTTCGGCTACGATCTGCTGTTCCAGTTCGAGCCGATCAAGCTGAGCCAGAACCGCCCGGCCGAAACGCGCGACTTGCATCTGTTCATCCCGGACCGGATGCTGATCGTCGACCGGCGCAAGGAAACCGCCTTCCGCTACGATTACGATTTCGCGCGCGCGCGCGTGTCGACCGAGGGCAAGTCGCGCGTTTGCATGGCGCCCGTCCCGCGCCGGCGCTACGCCGAGCCGAAAGCGAAACCCGAAATCACCTCGGATCTGACGGCCGAACAATACGCCGCGATGGTCGACGTGGCGCGCGAGCGCATGCGCGTGGGCGATATCTTCGAAGTCGTGCTGTCGCGCCGCTTCGAAGCGCTTTACCAAGCCTCCCCGTCCTCGCTGTTCGCGAAGCTGAAGAAGGTCAATCCCAGCCCGTTCGAATTCTATCTCCAGCTCGGGCCCGATCGCCTCGTCGGCACCAGCCCCGAAATGTATGTGCGCGTCGAAGGCGACCGGGTGGAAAGCTGCCCGATCTCCGGCACCGCACGGCGCGGGCGCAATGCGATGGAGGACGCCGAGCGGCTCAAAGCGCTGATCAACTCGGAGAAGGACGAAGTCGAGTTGACGATGTGCACCGATGTCGACCGCAACGACAAATCGCGCATTTGCGTGCCGGGCACGGTCAAACTGCTCGGCCGGCGTCAGATCGAGGCCTATCAGGGCCTGTTCCACACGGTCGACCATGTCGAAGGCCGTTTGCGCCCCGACGTCACGGGCCTGGACGCGTTCATCTCGCATATGTGGGCCGTGACGCTGACCGGTGCGCCGAAGAAATGGGCGGTCGAAATCGTCGAAGCGATGGAGACGAGTCCGCGCGGCTGGTATGGCGGTGCGGTCGGCGCCTTGCAGTTCAACGGCGACGTCAACACCGGCATCACGATCCGCACCGTCCATCTGACCGAGGACGAGAAAAAGAAGCAGGTCGCGCGCTATCGCGTCGGCGCCACGCTGGTGTGGGACTCGATCGGGATGGAGGAAAACGAAGAAACCTTCGTCAAGGCGAGCGCCTTGTTCCGCGTGCTTGCCCCGCCGGCCGCCGCCGCGAACGAAGCGACGAAAGCTCAGCCCGGCAAGGGCAAGCGGATCGTGCTGATCGACAACGAAGACAGCTTCGTCCACACGCTGGCGGATTATTTCCGCCAGACCGGGGCGGACGTGTCGACCTATCGCCACGGTTTGACGCCTGACGCGATCGTGGCGCTGAAACCCGATCTGGTCGTGCATTCGCCGGGGCCGGGCACGCCCGCGCAGTTCGGTGTGCCGACGCTGGTGCGCGCGTTGGCCGACCGGGGCTTGGCGCAATTCGGCGTGTGCTTGGGCCTGCAGGGAACCGTCGAAGCCTTCGGCGGCGCGCTGGACGTGCTACCGGAGCCGCGCCATGGCAAGCGCTGGGATATCGAGCATGACGGTACGGGCTTGTTCGCCGGCCTACCGAGCCCCTGCGCGGTCGGCGCCTATCACTCGCTGCATGCGCGCGCGTCGGCGTTTCCGCACGGCGAGCTCGACATCGTCGCGCGCACGCCGGCCGGGCTCGTCATGGCGGTGCGGCACAAGCGTTTGCCGATCGCGGCCGTGCAGTTCCATCCCGAATCAGTGCTGTCGATGGGCCGCACCGAAGCGGGGGAGATCGGCCATTTGCTGATCGCCAACGTGATCGCGGAGTTGATCGCCAAGCGGCAAGCGAAGGCCGCGTAAGCCCCCACGTAAGAAGGTTGCGCCGCCCCCTTGCGGGGCGGCAACAACCGGAACCTCTTCGCATATGCACCGGGAAGCTTGTTGCTTTCTGGTGCGGCGATGCGGGCGGGCGTTGAGAGCGCGGGCGCGACCCGCTACGCTTTCCTCCGACGCGGGGGTATCACCCCGCGCGATCCAGGGATGGAATGGCGATGGCTCTCCCCGCGCGCCCGCTGCTCGACGTCACACTCGACGACAAATACGTCGCCCAATCGGGGCGCGTGTATCTCACGGGCACGCAAGCCTTGGTGCGCCTCGCCTTCATGCAGCGCCGCCGCGATTTGGCCGCCGGGCTCAACACCGCGGGTTTCGTGTCGGGCTATCGCGGCTCGCCGCTGGGCGGGCTCGACCAGGCGATGTGGCAAGCGCGCCGCCACATGAAGGATCACCACATTCATTTCACGCCGGGCGTGAACGAGGAATTGGCCGCCGCCGCCGTGTGGGGCACGCAGCAGGTCAACATGTATGACGGCGCCAAATACGACGGCGTTTTCGGCATGTGGTACGGCAAGGGCCCGGGCGTGGATCGCTGCGGCGACGTGTTCAAACACGCCAACGCGGCGGGTACGTCGCCCAATGGCGGCGTTCTGGTGCTGGCGGGCGACGACCACGCGGCGAAATCCTCGACGCTGGCGCATCAATCCGAACACGAATTCGTATCCGCGATGATGCCCGTGCTAAACCCCTCGGGCGTCCAGGAATTCCTCGATCTCGGCCTCTATGGCTGGGCGATGAGCCGTTATTCGGGCTGTTGGGTCGCGTTCAAATGCACGGGCGAGACGACGGATTCGTCCGCCTCCGTGCTGATCGACCCGCATCGCCTGAATATGGTGACGCCGACGGATTTCGAAATGCCGCCGGGCGGTTTGCATATCCGCTGGCCCGATCATTGGATCGAGCAGGAACACCGCCTGCAAAAATACAAAGTCTACGCGGCCCTCGCCTTCGCGCGCGCCAACAAGCTCGACAAGATCGTCATCGACAGTCCGAAGCCCCGTTTCGGCATCGTGACGACGGGCAAGAGCTATCTCGACGTGCGCCAAGCGCTCGACGATTTGGGCATCGACGACGCGCTCGCCGCCCAGATCGGCCTGCGGCTTTACAAGGTGGCGATGCCCTGGCCGTTGGAGCGCGAGGGCGCGCGCCATTTCGCCGAAGGTCTCGACGAAGTTCTGGTCGTCGAGGAAAAGCGCGCGCTGATCGAGAACCAGCTGAAGGAACAGCTCTACAACTGGCGCGCCGATGTGCGCCCGCGCGTCGTCGGCAAATTCGACGAGAAGGGCAAATGGATCCTGCCCTCGGCGGGCGAATTGACGCCCGCGATGGTCGCCAAAGTGATCGCCGAGCGCCTAAAGCCCTTTTACGATTCGCCGCGCATGCGCGAGCGCGTCGCGTTCCTGGAGCGTCAGGAACAAGCGCCCGAAGGCCATTCCTTCAAGCGCGTGCCCTATTTCTGCTCCGGCTGCCCGCATAACACGTCGACGAAAGTGCCCGAGGGCAGCCGCGCGATGGCCGGCATCGGCTGCCATTTCATGGCGCTGTGGATGGATCGCGAGACGACCACCTTCACCAATATGGGCTGCGAGGGTGCGCCCTGGATCGGCCAGTCGCCCTTCACCGACACGAAGCACGTGTTCCAGAATTTGGGCGACGGCACGTATTTCCATTCGGGCTCGCTCGCCATCCGCGCGGCCATCGCCGCCAAGGTGAACGTCACCTACAAGCTGCTGTTCAACGACGCGGTCGCGATGACCGGCGGCCAGCCGCATGACGGGCAATTGACCGTGCCGCAGATCACGCGGATGGTCGCGGCCGAAGGCGTGAAGCGCATCGTCGTGACCAGCGACGATCCCGACAAGTATCGCCCCGCCGATTTCGCCGGCGGCGTGGAGATCCGCCACCGCGACGAGCTCGATGCCGTGCAGAAGGATTTGCGCGACACGGCCGGCGTGACCGTGCTGATCCACGACCAGACGTGTGCCGCCGAGAAACGCCGCCGGCGCAAGCGCGGCACCTATCCCGATCCGGACAAGCGCATCTTTATCAACGACGCGGTGTGCGAAGGCTGCGGCGATTGCTCGGTGCAGTCGAACTGCCTGTCGGTCGTGCCGGTCGAAACCGAATTCGGACGCAAGCGCGCCATCGACCAATCGAGCTGCAACAAGGATTTCTCCTGCGTCAAAGGCTTCTGCCCGTCCTTCGTCAACGTGCTGGGCGGCAAGGTCCGCAAACCGCGCAGCAAAGCGCTCGAGTCCGGCGCCGACCCGTTCGCGGCGTTGCCCGCCCCCGCTTTGCCGAGCAGTGCGTCGCCCTATGGCATTCTCGTGACCGGCGTGGGCGGTACCGGTGTCGTCACCATCGGCGCCTTGCTGGGCATGGCCGCGCATCTGGAAGGCAAAGGCGTGTCGGTGCTCGACATGGCGGGCCTCGCCCAAAAAGGCGGTGCGGTGCTGTCGCATATCCGCATCGCCGACGATCCGAACGATCTGCACGCCGTGCGCATCGCGGCGGGCGAAGCCAAGCTGCTGCTCGGCTGCGACATGGTCGTCGCGGCCGGGGCCGAAACGCTGGATCGAGTTCGGGTCGGCGAAACCCGCGCCGTGATCAACACGCATGAATCGCCGACCGGCGATTTCACCCGCAATCCCGATCTCGCCTTCCCCGCCGACGGGATGAAGGCCGCGATTTCCCATGCGCTGGGCCAAGGGGCGGCCGAATTCGTCGAGGCGAGCGAATTGGCGACCGCGCTGATGGGCGATTCGATCGCGACCAACCCGTTCATGCTGGGCTATGCGTGGCAGAAGGGTACGATCCCGCTCGGCCTCGACTCGCTGATGCGCGCGATCGAGCTCAACCAAGTCGCGGTCGATGCGAACAAGCGCGCCTTCAATTGGGGGCGCCTTGCCGCCGTTGAGATCGACAAGGTGCGCGACGCCGCCAAGCCCACGCTGCCGCCGGAACGCAAACTCGCGCGCACGCTGGATGAGGTGATCGCCGCGCGCCTGCCCTATCTCGCCGCCTATCAAGACGAAACGCTCGCGCGCAAATACGAGAAGCTGGTGCGCGACGTCGCCGCCGCCGAAGCCGCCAAGACGCCGGGCCGTACTGGCCTCGCCATGGCCGTCGCACGCTATTACGCCAAGCTGCTCGCCTATAAGGACGAGTACGAGGTGGCACGCCTCTACAGCGACGGCACTTTCCGCAAGGCCTTGGCGCGGCAGTTCGAGGGCGACTACAAGATCGAACTCAATCTCGCCCCGCCGATGTTGAGCGAGATCGACGCCACGACCGGCCGCCCGCGCAAAAAGACCTTCGGGCCGTGGATGCTGTCGGCGCTCAGCGTGCTGGCGAAGTTCAAATTCCTGCGCGGCACGGCGTTTGACCCGTTCGGCCGCACGGACGAACGCAAAACCGAGCGCCGGTTGATCGCCGATTACGAAGCGACGATTGCCGAAGTTCTGGAGCGCCTCACGCCGGCGACGCACGAAGCCGCCGTGGGCCTCGCCTCGATCCCCGAAGAGATTCGCGGCTTTGGCCCCGTGAAGGAAACGCATATCGCCAAGGCCGAAGCGCATAAAGCGATGCTGCTCGCGCGTCTGCGCGATCCGGCGGCAAGCCTAGCCGCGGCGGAATAGATTGTTCGTCGCCGGGGTCGATGGCTGCAAAGGCGGCTGGGTCGCCGTGTTCCGTCACGCGAAGACGGGGCGCGGCTTCGCCCGCTTCGCCCAAACGATCGCCGAGATCGTGGACGCGCCCGAGCGTCCCGCCTGGATCGCGATCGATATGCCGATGGGTTTCGCCGACGACGCGCTGAAAGGCGGGCGCGATTGCGAGAAGGCCGCGCGCGCGATTTTGGGGCCCGCCGGCCGCGCGTCTTGCGTGTTCTCGGCCCCGTGTCGCGCAGCGCTCGCGGCCAAGGACTATCCCGCCGCCAACGCGCGCAATCGCAAGGCCGCCGGGATCGGCCTGTCGAAACAAGCGTGGAACCTTTTCCCCAAAATGCGCGAGGTCGATGCGCTGCTGCGCGCGAGACCCCAAGCGCCGATTTTCGAATCGCACCCGGAACTCTGCTTCGGCCGCTTGGCGGGCGAACCCTTGCGCGCGGCGAAGAAGACGGCGGAAGGCCGGGCGCAACGCCTTGCCCTGTTGGCGAAGGAAGGCTTCGGCGAATTGCCCGCGTGGCTCGAATTGTTCCCGCGCAAGCTGGTGGCGCCGGACGATGTGATCGACGCGGCGGTCGTGTGCCTGACTGCCTTGCGCCGCGCGAAAGGCACGGCTGAGCGCCTGCCCGTGCAGGCGCCGAAGGATCGTTACGGAATCGAAATGGCGATCTGGCGCTGAAGCGCGAAGATCAGACTTCCAGCGCGCGGCGGTACAGGTCGAGCAGCTCGTCCTGCTCCTTGCGATCGGGCTCTTCCATTTTGCGCAGCTTGATCACCTGGCGCATGATCTTGGTGTCGAAGCCGTTGCCCTTGGCCTCGGCATAGACCTCGCGGATATCGGCGGCGAGATCGGCCTTTTCGGTTTCCAGCCGCTCGATGCGCTCGACGAAAGAACGCAGTTTCGCCGCCGCAATGCCGCCCTGATCGCCGCCGTCCGCCATGTGTTTCGCTCCGAATCCGGAAAGTCAGTCGCGAGGATGTAGCGGACCCAAGCCCCCCGGCGCCAGAGGCTTGAGCCTGTGGATAACGGGGATAGCGGGCCTAAACGACGGGCGGTGGCGTGTAATCGCGCACGATGGGGGGAATCCGGCCTTCCTCGATGCCGTGGCAGGCGACCATCGTACCGGTCGGCGACGGCTTCGAGACCGGCCGTTCGGCGGCGCAACGCTCGTTCGCGAAGGGGCAGCGCGGATGGAAGGCGCAGCCCGTGGGCGGATTGATCGGGTTGGGCACCTCGCCCGCGACCGGCGTGCGCGGGCGGCCCGACATGTCGAGGTCGGGGATCGCGTCGAGCAGCATGCGCGTATAGGGGTGCTGCGGACGGTTGAAGATCGCCTTCTTGTCGCCGATCTCGACCAAGCGGCCGAGATACATCACGCCCACGCGGTCGGAGATGTAATAGACGACCGCAAGATTGTGGCTGATGAAGAGGTACGTGAGCCCCAGATCGCGCTGGAGCTGCTTCATCAGATTCAGGATCTGCGCCTGCACCGAAACGTCGAGCGCCGACGTGGGTTCGTCGCAGACCAGGAATTCCGGATTCGACGACAAGGCGCGCGCGATGGAAATTCGCTGGCGCTGACCGCCGGAGAATTCATGCGGGAATTTTTCCGCGTCGGCCGGCGATAGGCCGACCTGGCGCAGCAATTCGCCCACGCGGGTTTTGATTTGTGCGGGATCCGACATCAGCCCGTGCACGGTGATCGGCTCGGCGATGATCTTGCCCACGCGCCAGCGCGGATTGAGGCTGGCATAGGGGTCCTGGAAGATCATCTGGAAGCGCTTGCGGATACGCGCCCCCTCGGCGGCCGACGGAATCGTCGCCATGTTCTGGCCGTCGAATTCGATCGAGCCCGCGCTGGGCCCATAGAGCCCGACGACGAGGCGCGCGACCGTCGACTTGCCGCAGCCGGATTCGCCGACGAAGCTGAGCGTTTCGCCGCGCGCGATATCGAAATCGAGCCCGTCGACGGCGCGCAGAATTTGGCGGCCCGAACGCTCGATCAATCGGTTCAGCAGCGGTTTGGAGACGTCGAAATGGCGCGCGAGGTTTTTCGCGACGACCAGGGGCTTGGGCGATTCGGCGTTCATTCGGCGGCCGCCTTGTGCGCATCGTCATAGAGCCAGCAGGCGACTTTCGTGTCGCCCACGGCGATCGGGTCGGGGCGTTCGGCGCGGCAGCGATCGAACGCCTTGGGGCAGCGCGGATTGAAGGCGCAGCCCTTCGGGATCGCGGTCAAACGCGGCATCGACCCGTCGATCTGGGCGAGCTTGGCCTCGTCGCCGCCAAGCTTCGGGATCGAGCCCATCAGCCCTTCGGTATAAGGATGCTTGGCGCGCTTGATGACGTCGCGCACCGGCCCGATCTCGGCGATGCGGCCCGCGTACATGACCGCGACGCGATCGGCCGTTTCGGCGATCACGCCCATATCGTGCGTGACCAGCATGACGGCCGCCCCGTGATCGCGGCACAGGCGCTTCAGCAGCGTGATGATCTGCGCCTGGATCGACACGTCCAGCGCCGTCGTCGGCTCGTCCGCCACGATCAGGCGCGGATTGGCGCACAAGGCGAGCGCAATCACCACGCGCTGGCGCATGCCGCCGGAGAACTGATGCGGATAATGGTCGATGCGCCGCTCGGCCGCCGGAATGCCGACTTCCTGCAGCAGCTTGATCGCGCGATCGCGCGCTTCGGCTTCCGAAACCTCCAGATGCGTGAGGATCGTTTCGGTGAGCTGCCGGCCGATCGTGTAGAGCGGGTTGAGCGAGGTCAGCGGGTCCTGGAAGATCGCGCCGATTTCCTTGCCCCGGATGCGGCGCATCTTCTCGTAGGGCAGATTGTCGATGCGCTGGCCGCCCAGGCGGATCTCGCCGCCCGCCACGCGGCCCGGCGGCTCCAACAGGCCGATGATCGCGGCCCCGGTCAGCGATTTGCCGGCCCCGGATTCGCCCACCACGCCCAGCACTTCGCCGGGCGCGATCGAGAACGACACGTCGTCGACCGCGACCAGCGTGCCGCGGCGCGTCGGAAACTCGACCCTTAGATTTTCGACTTCGAGCAAATTCTGGGTCATGGCGTCAACGCAGCTTCGGGTTAAGGGCGTCGCGCAGCCAATCGCCCAGCAGATTGACGGCAAGCACCATGATGACGAGGGCCGCACCCGGGAACACGGTGATCCACCATTCGCCCGAGAACAGGAAATTGTTCCCGATGCGGATCAGCGTGCCCAGCGACGGTTCGGTCGGCGGCACGCCCACGCCCAGGAACGACAGCGTCGCCTCGGTGATGATCGCCAAGGCGAGATGGATGGTCGCGATCACCAGCACCGGGCCCATCACATTGGGCAGCACGTGCTGGAACATGATCGCGGCGGGATGGCGGCCGATTACCCGCGCGGCCTGGACGTATTCCTTGCTTTTCTCGACCAGGCACGAGCCGCGCACCGTGCGCGCGTACTGCACCCAGCCCGAGAAACCGATCGCCAGGATCAGCACGTAAAGCGCGATTTCGTGGTGCATTTCGCGCGGAATGACGATGCGCGCCACCCCGTCGATCAGCAGCGCGATCAGGATCGCGGGAAACGAAAGCTGCACGTCGGCGATGCGCATGATGATCGCGTCAACCGTGCCGCCCATATAACCCGCGACGAGGCCCAGGCCCACGCCCAGCACCATCGCGAACACGACCGACAGGAAGCCGACGAGCAGCGACACGCGCGACCCGAACAGAATGGTCGAGAGCACGTCGCGGCCTTGCGTGTCGGTGCCCAGCGGATACTCGGGCATGCCGTCGGGCAGCCATACCGGGGGCAGCGACGCATCCATCAGATTGAGCTGGCGCAGATCGAACGGGTTCTGCGGCGCGATCCAGGGCGCGAAAATCGCACCCGCGAAGAACACGACGGTGACGAGCGCCGCGACCACCACGACGGGCGAGCGGCGGAAGCTGTAGAAAATATCGGAGTCGAGCGCGCGGCGGACGATATCCATGGCCATTCTCAATGTCCGCCGTGACCGCCGGCGGCACCCTTGTCGATGCGCAGGCGCGGATCGACAAGGTAGTACAGCAGATCGACGACCAGATTGATCAGCACGAAGAAGAAGGCGATCAGCATCAGATAGGCGGCCATCACCGGCACATCGGCGGCCTGGACCGATTGGATGAACAGGAAGCCCATGCCGGGCCACTGGAACACCGTCTCGGTCACGATCGCAAAGGCGATGATGCCGCCCAGCTGCAAACCGGTGATCGTGATGACGGGCACGAGCGTGTTTTTGAGCGCGTGGCCGAAATTGATCGCGCGATTGCGAAGCCCGCGCGCACGCGCGAATTTGATGTAGTCGGTGCGCAGCACTTCCAGCATCTCCGAGCGCACGAGGCGCATGATGAGGGTGAGCTGGAACAAGGCCAGCGTGATCGACGGCAGGATCAACGCGCGCAAGCCCGTGGGCGTCAGGAAACCCGTGGACCAGCCGCCGAGCTGCACGACGTCGCCGCGCCCGAAGGACGGCAGCCAGCCGAGGATGACCGAGAAGAACAGGATCAGCAGAATGCCGATCAGGAAGGTCGGCAGCGACACGCCGATCAGCGACACGCTGAGCAGCAGGCGCGCGAGCCAGCCGTCGCGGTTGAGGCCGCAATAGACGCCGAGCGGCACGCCCGCGGCCAAGGCCAGCACGGCGGCGCACAGCGAAAGCTCCAGCGTCGCGGGCAGGCGCTCGAGCAGCAATTCCGCGACCGGGCGCGCGAGGCGATAGGAGATGCCGAATTCGCCCTGCGCGGCACCCGCGATGAAACGCGCGTATTGGATGAAGAAGGGCTGATCGAGGCCGAGATCCTGGATCAGGCGCTGACGGGCTTCCTGCGTGTAATCCTGCCCCAGCATGATGGAGACGGGATCGCCGACATAGGCGAACAGCGAGAAACCCACGAAGCCGACGGCCAGCATGACGAGCACGGCCTGGAGCAGTCGGCGGATGACGAATGCGATCATGATGCTTGCATATAGGCCGGAATTCCCCGGCGGCGAGGTCGCCGCCGGGGCTTCCGGCGAAGGCTCAGTTGACCTTCACCCACTTCACTTCGAGCTGATTGTCCGCGCGATGCACGACGTCGATGTTCGACCGCATCGCCCAGGGGATCACCTGGTGGTGCAGCGGAATATGCGGAATGCGGTCGTGATAGAGCTTGTTGACCTGTGCGATCAACGCGCGGCGCGCATCCGCGTTGGTTTCGAGCTTGATCTTGTCGATCAGCGCGTCGAAATCGGGATCGGAGAAGCGGCCGTGGTTCCACGTGCCGTTGCCCGGCTGACCGTCCTTGGTGCGCAGCAGCGCCTGCAAGGAATAGAGCGCGTCGTAGGTCGGGACGCCCCAGCCCAGTAGATAGAGCGACGTGTCGTCGCGCTGGATCTTGGGGAAGTAGGTCGCGAGCGGCTGGGCCAGCAGATTGACCTTGATGCCGATCTGCGACCACATCGCGACCAGCGCTTGGCAGATCGCTTCGTCGTTGATGTAGCGGTTGTTCGGGCAGTCGAGCGTGACTTCGAACCCGTCGGGATAGCCCGCTTCGCGCATCATGCGCCGCGCGGCGTTAAGGTCGAAGGGATAGCGCTTGTCCTCGGCCTTCGAATAGCCGTTGACCGCGTCGGGATAGAGCGAGCCGGTGTTGACCGACTGGCCGCGCATGACGCGGGTGTGGATCGCGTCGATATTGATGGCCTGATACATGGCCGTGCGCACGCGGATGTCCTTGAAGGGGTTGCGCCCCTTTACCGACGAATAGAGCAATTCGTCGCGGCTGGTGTCGAACGACATGAAAATCGTGCGCACTTCGGGGCCGATCACGACCTTCAGGCCCTGGGCCGCCTGCAGCTGCGGCACGTCCTGCACCGGCGGATCGAGGATGAAGTCGATTTCGCCCGAGCGCAAAGCGGCCGTGCGCGTCGCGGCCGAGGCGATCGGCTGGAACACGATTTCCGTCACGTTGGATTCGCGCGCGGCGTTGTTCCACCAATTCGGATTCTGGGCGAGCACCGTGCGCACGTCCGGCTCGCGGCTACGCACGACGAAGGGACCCGTGCCCATCGCGTTGCGGCCCGTGAACGCTTCCTCGCGGCCGCGCACGTTCTGCGGACGCGTGGCGTTGTTCGCCTGCGACCATTCCAGATCCATCATGTAGACCTGGGTCAGCTTGTCGATCAGAACGGGATCGGGAATCTTGGTGATGATATCGACGGTCAGGTCGTTGACCTTGACCGCTTCGCCGATCGTGTCGGTGAAGATGCCGTATTGCGAAAATTCGTGCAGCGAACGCTGGATCGAATAGACGACGTCGTCGGCGTTGAACGCGTTGCCGTTCGAGAACTTCACGTTCGGGCGCAGCGTGAAGCGCCAGCGCGTCGGCTCCAGCTGTTGCCACGACGCGGCGAGGCCGGGCTCGATCTCCAGTTTCTTGCCGCGGAACACCAGCGGCTCGTAGATCTGGCGCAGCAGTAGCGTGACGTTGCCGGCGTTCTGCGAATGCGGGTCCATCGTGTTCGCGTCGCCCGACACGGACATGCGGAACGTGCGCGCATCGGCGGTGGTGGCGGCCGCGCTCAATAGCGCAACGGCGCCCGCAGCGAATGCGAGACGGGCCATACGGCCCAGTTTGGTGGCCATTTCGGTCTCCTCAGTTGTGGGACGCCGTCCTGTTCAGCCGGCGTCCGGGGATCGGGGGCTCCCGGAAGCGTCCGGATCGCGAGCCCGGCGTGGCTGGCAACTTCCTTGCCAGATTTTTGTGCCACAACCGGACCGCAACCCGAATGCACATTTGTTAGCGCGTCCGTCAGGGAAATGAAACCGATCTTGGCGCGCGGCGACGTGCCGCATGGCGTTAACCTTATGCCCCTGCGAACGTCCCCGGAACGCGCGACAAAGCCCGGTGTCTTGCGCTAGAGTTTCCCCCTCATCGGGAGCTTGAACACATGAACGACCAACGCCCGCGCGGCAATTCCTTGGCCGCGCGCGATATCGCCGCCCTCGTCCACCCCTATACCAATCTGCGCGCCTTCCAGACGGACGGCCCGCTGATGATGACGAAGGGCCGCGGCGTGTTCGTCGCCGACGATACCGGCAAGGAATATCTGGAAGGCATGGCGGGTTTGTGGTGCGCGTCGTTGGGCTTCGACGAGAAGCGCTTGGCCGACGCCGCCGCCAAGCAAATGCGCGAGTTGCCCTATTACCATATTTTCGCTGGTAAATCGCACGAGCCAGGCGTCGTGCTGGCCGAGATGCTGAAGGAGATCAGCCCGGTCCCGATGTCGAAAGTGCTGTTCGCGGGTTCGGGCTCCGAAGCCAACGACACGGCGATCAAGCTCGTCTGGTACGTGTCGAACGCGCTGGGCAAGCCCAAGAAGAAAAAGATCCTGTCGCGCGACAAGGCCTATCACGGCGTCACCATCGCCTCGGCCTCGCTCACGCGCCTGCCCGCCAACCAGCGCGATTTCGATTTGCCGATCTTCCCGGTCGCCTATGCGCAGACGCCGCATCACTATAAGCATGCGCTGCCCGGCGAAAGCGAAGAAGCTTTCGCCACGCGCTTGGCCGAGGATCTCGAAAAGCTGATTCTGGCCGAAGACCCCGAGACGATCGCCGCGATGTTCGCCGAGCCGATCATGGGGGCGGGCGGCGTGATCGTGCCGCCCAAAGGCTATTTCCCCAAGATCCAGGCGGTTCTGAAGAAATACGACATTCTGCTGGTCGCCGACGAAGTGATCTGCGGCTTCGGGCGCACGGGTAATATGTGGGGCACGCAAAGCTTCGACATGAAGCCCGACATCATCACCTGCGCGAAGGCGTTGTCGTCGGCCTATCTGCCGATCTCGGCGGTCATGATCTCCGAACCGATTTGGGAGATCATGGTCAAGCAGTCGGAAAAGATCGGCACGTTCGGCCACGGCTACACCTATACGGCGCATCCGGTACCCGCCGCCGTCGCGATCGAAACGCTGAAGATCTATGCCGAACGCGACATCGTCGGCCATGTGCGCGAGTTGGCGCCCCGGCTGCAGAAAGGTCTCAAAGCGCTCGAATCGCACAGACTGGTCGGCGAATCGCAAGGCATGGGCCTGATCGGCGCGCTGCAATTGATGAAGGACAAGGCGTCGAAAACCTTCTTCGAGCCTGCCCAGCCCGCCGCCGTTCTGGTCGGCAAGGCGTGCGAAAACGCCGGTTTGATCGTGCGCCCGCTGTTCGACAATCGCGTGGCGGTTTGCCCGCCTTTGATCATCACGGCGGCGGAGATCGACGAGTTGCTCGCGCGCCTGAAGCGCGGCCTGGACGACGGCTTGGCCGCGATCGAGGCGAAGGGCCTGTTGACGTGAATCAAAGCGGTCGGCACGGATTTTAAGGGAATATCCGGCGCATTCCGGGGTGAACCCTGGAAGGCCGGCGGGAGCGAGTACCAAGATGCGGCGCGACTATGACGGGGCATTCGCCCAATCGATCGACAGATTGAAGGCCGAAGGGCGCTATCGCGTCTTCGCCGATCTGGAGCGTATTTGCGGCGCCTTCCCGCGCGCCTCGTGGCATTCGCCCGAGGGCATGCGCGAAGTCATCGTGTGGTGCTCGAACGACTATCTCGGCATGGGCCAGCACCCCAAAGTGCTCGCCGCGATGAAGGCGACGGTCGAAGCGAACGGTGCGGGTGCGGGCGGTACGCGCAATATCTCCGGCACCAACCATCAGCATATTCTGCTCGAACAAGCGCTCGCCGATCTGCACGCCAAGCCCGCTGCCCTCATCTTCACCTCGGGCTACAACGCCAACGAGGCGACGCTGTCGTCCTTCGGCAAGCTGCTGCCCAGCCTCGTCATCCTGTCGGACGAGCTCAACCACGCGTCGATGATCGAGGGCATCAAGCATTCGGGTGCGGAAAAGCGCATCTTCAAGCACAACGATGCCGACGATCTCGAACGCCAGCTCGCGGCGATCGACCCGGCCCGGCCCAAGCTGATCGCCTTCGAAAGCGTCTATTCGATGGACGGCGACGTGTCGCCGATCCATCGCTTCTGCGATCTCGCCGAGAAATACGACGCGATGACCTATCTCGACGAGGTTCACGCGGTCGGCCTCTATGGTGCGCGCGGGGCTGGCGTGGCCGAGCGCGAAAACGCGATGCAGCGCCTGGACGTGATCCAAGGCACGCTCGCCAAGGGTTTCGGCGTGGTCGGCGGCTATATCGCCTCCACCGTCGCGCTGTGCGACGCGGTGCGCAGCCATGCGCCCGGCTTCATCTTCTCGAGCTCGATGCCGCCGGTCATCGCTGCGGGTGCGCGCGCCGCGATCGAGCATCTCAAAACCTCGACCGTCGAACGCGCGCAACTCGCCGAACGTGCCGCGCGCCTCAAGGCGAAATTCGCCGAAGCCAATCTGCCGGTCATGCCGTCGGCCACGCATATCGTGCCGCTGATGGTGGGCGACGCGCGCGCCTGCAAACAAGCGTCGGACGAGTTGCTCACCCGCCACGGCATCTATGTCCAGCCGATCAACTACCCGACGGTGCCCCGCGGAACGGAACGCCTGCGCTTCACCGCCACGCCCTTCCACGACGACGGCCTGATGGACGCGCTGGTCGTGGCGGTGGACGAGGTTTGGACGCGCCTGCAGCTGCGCCGCCAATACCGCCCGCTGGCGGCCGAGTAGGAATCATTACCGTTTCGTGACGGCACCCCTCGACCGGCGGCGGCCGGTCGGGCATTCTCCCGTTTCAGCGCGCCGACCGAACCAGGCGCCGGGGGGTCTTCCGTTCCATGCAAACACGCTCCGTCAAAACCGCCGAAGACGCGGCGGAACTGATCGCCGAACGCGCGATCGACAACGTGAAGGTCGGCGTTTTCGACGTCGACGGCATCATGCGCGGCAAGTACATGTCGCGCGAAAAATTTCTCTCGGCGCTCAAATCCGGCTTCGGGTTCTGCGACGTGGTGCTGGGCTGGGATTCGAACGACCAGCTTTACGACAACGTCAAATACACGGGCTGGCACACGGCCTATCCCGATGCGCCCGTGCGCTTGGTGCCCGATACGTGCCGCGAATTGCCGCTGGAACCGTCGACCGTGCTGTTCCTGGGCGAATTCGCGCAGAAGGCCGAAGGCGTATGCCCGCGCGGCGCCTTGCGCCGCGTGCTGAATCGCGCGTCGGACATGGGCTATTCGGTCATGTCGGCGGCGGAATTCGAATTCTTCGTGTTCGACGAAACGCCGTTCTCGGTGCGTGAGAAGCACTACAAAAATCTGCGCACCATCACGCCGGGCTTCTACGGCTATTCGGTCCTGCGCAGCTCGGTGCATGCCGAGTTCTATCACGGCCTGCTCGACACGATGCGCAAGATGGACGTCGCACTCGAAGGCCTGCACACCGAAACGGGTGCGGGCGTGCTGGAAGCCGCGATCACGGTCGACGAAGCACTCGCCTCGGCCGACAAGGCGGCATTGTTCAAGACCTTCACCAAGATCTACGCCGAACGTCAGAACAAGATGGTGACGTTCATGGCGAAATGGTCGCATGACTGGCCCGGCCAATCGGGCCATCTGCACGTGTCGCTGAAGGACAAGAACGGCGATCCGGTGTTCCACGACGCCAAGAAGCCGCATTCGATGTCCGACACGATGCGCTGGTTCGTCGGCGGGCAGCAGCGTTTGATGCCCGAATTGCTGGCGATGGTCGCGTGCACGGTGAACAGCTACACGCGCCTGATCCCCGGTTTCTGGGCGCCGACCGCGTCGATGTGGGGGGTCGAGAACCGCACCACGGCGCTGCGCGTGATTCCGGGCAGCCCCAAATCGCAGCGCGTCGAATATCGCGTGGCCGCCGCCGACATCAACCCGTACATTGCCTTCGCCGCCGCGATCGGCTCGGGGCTGTGGGGCATCGAGAACAAAATTGAGCCGCCGCCGCCGGTCGAAGGCAACGCCTACGCGGTCGAGCCGAACCCGAAGGACAATCTGCCGCGCAGCCTGGGCGATGCGGCTTCACGCCTCGCCGCCAGCAAGGTCGCGCGCGATTTGTTCGGCGACGAATTCGTCGAGCATTACGCCGCGACCCGCGATTGGGAGCAGCGCGAATACAACAAGGCGATCACCGACTGGCAGCACGCCCGTTATTTCGAAATCATCTGAC
>PVXE01000013.1 GCA_014444615.1 Tagaea sp. CACIAM 22H2
GCCGCCTGGCCGTTGCCGGGCCCGCCGGCATGGACGATCGTCTTGCCCATTTTGGATAGGATCGGCTGCGCGCGCGCGAACGCCGCGTCGCCGCCGCCGACCATGAAGGTGAGCGTGGCGTTTGCCGCCCCGACCGTGCCGCCGGACACAGGGGCGTCGACCATTTCGAACCCCGCGGCACTCGCCTTCGTCGTGATGGCGCGCGCGCTGTCGACGTCGATGGTCGAGCAATCGATCAGCAAAGCGCCCTTCTCGGCCACCGGGATCACGGCGTCGTAGACGGCGCGCGACTGTGGCCCGGCGGGCAGCATCGTCACCACGATTTCCGCCCCGTTGACGGCATCGGCGATCGACGAAACCGCCGCGACGCCGTTGGCCATCGCCGCATCGAGATTGGCTTTCGCCAGATCGAAGCCGCGAACCGTCTCGCCCGCCTTGGCGAGATTGCCGGCCATCGGCCCGCCCATATTGCCGAGGCCGATGAATGCGATCGTCGCCATGTTTTCCTCCCGGTTTTGTTTTTCAGTCGACGAAGACGAGTTCGTCCCCGTCCGGCATCGGCGCGAAATAGCGTTGCACGGCGGCGTCGGAGACTTCCGCCAACGTCGCCGGCTTCCATTTCGGCGCGTGATCCTTGTCGATCAGCACCGCGCGAATGCCTTCGTAGAAATCGTCGCCTTCCATCGCGCGGCGCACCATACGGAATTCCATCCGCAGCGCGTCCTCGATCGACAAGGCCGCCCCCTTCTCGATCTGCAGCAGCGAGACCTTCAAACTCGTCGGGCTCATCTTGCGCAAGCGATCGGCGAGCTTCACCGTCCATTCCTGCCCTTCCTTGTCGAGGGCGGCGAAAATGCCCTCCACACTTACCGGCGCGAAACAACGATCGATAATCGCCTCGCGCGCGACGATGGGTGCCGCACCGGGATCGCTGTGGAAACGCGCCAGCACGACATCGGCCGCTTCCGTCTCCAGCGCCTTGATAAGGTCGGGCACGCGCACGCTATCGACGTAATGTGTCGCGATCCCAAGATGCACCAGATCGGCCGCCTTCAAACGCTCGCCGGTCAAACCGAGGAACGCGCCCATGCGACCCTTAAGGCGTGGCAGGAAATAGCCGCCGCCGACATCGGGGAATAGACCGATGGCGCTTTCGGGCATGGCAAACAACGTGCGTTCCGTAGCCACGCGATAGCGGCCATGGATCGACAAACCCACGCCGCCGCCCATCGTGATGCCGTCGATGATCGAGACGATGGGTTTCGGGAAACGTGCGATCTGCCGGTTGAGCCGGTACTCCTCGAAGAAGAAGTCGCGGATCAACGGATCGGCCTTGCCGCCTTTCTTCGCGGCGAGGCCCGCCTCGCACACCGCGCGCACGTCGCCGCCCGCACAGAACGCCTTGCCGCCATCGCCCCATTGAACGATCTGGCGCACCGCGTTGTCCTTCGCCCAATCGGCGAGCGTGGGGGCGAGCGCTTGGATCATGCCCAGCGTCAGCGCGTTCAGCGCCTTCGGGCGCGTGAATACCACTTGGCCGGCGATCCCGGCGCGTTTGAACGCGATTTCGTCGAAGCTGCGATCGGTCATGATGTTCCCGGCGATTGGAATTCGGCGTCTTGTCGGCTAGTTTTGTTCTCTGGAGCCGAGGGAGCAAGATGCAAGTCCACGGAAGTTATCCGCGAACCCGTTTGCGCCGCAACCGGCGCGATTCCTGGTCGCGCGCGTTGGTGGCCGAAAACAAGCTGACCGTCGCCGATCTGATCTGGCCGTTGTTCGTGCAGGAAGGCGTGCGCCAACGCACGCCGGTTCCCTCGATGCCCGGCGTGGCGCGGCTGAGCGTCGACGAGATCGTAAAGGACGCCGCGAAGGCGGCAAAGCTCGGCATTCCCGCAATCGCGCTGTTCCCCAACACGCCGGGCAACCTCAAATCCGAAGACGGCGACGAAAGCTTCAACCCGGATAATCTGGTCTGCCGCGCGGTGCGCGCGATCAAGAAGGACGTGCCGGAGATCGGCGTCGTTTGCGACGTCGCCCTCGATCCCTATACGACGCACGGCCAGGACGGTTTGGTGCGCGACAACTATGTCGTCAACGACGCGACGATCGACGTGTTGATCAAGCAAACGCTCGTCCAGGCGCAGGCCGGTTGCGACGTGATCGCCCCTTCCGAAATGATGGACGGGCGCATCGGCGCCTTGCGCGACGCCCTCGACAAGGCCGGGTTCGAACATGTACGGCTGATGAGCTACGCCGCCAAATACGCCTCGGCATTTTACGGGCCGTTCCGCGACGCGGTCGGCTCGTCGTCGAGCCTCGGCAAGGGCGACAAGCGCACCTATCAGATGGACCCGGCCAACGCCGACGAAGCCTTGCGCGAGGTCGCGTTCGATCTCGACGAAGGTGCCGACATGGTGATGGTCAAGCCGGGCATGCCCTATCTCGACATCGTCGCGCGCGTGAAGGACGCGTTCAAGGTCCCGACCTATGTCTATCAAGTGTCGGGCGAGTATTCGATGCTGATGGGCGCGGTCGAGCGCGGCTGGCTCGACAAGAAAGTGGCCCTCGAAACGCTGCTGGGCTTCAAGCGCGCCGGGGCGGACGGCATCCTCACTTACTTCGCGCTCGAAGCGGCGGAAGCGCTTAAGGGCTGAAAAATTTCAGCGCCGCGCGGTCGTGCAGCGGCAAGGCATGGCCGGCTTCGTGGAAGCCGACATGGCCGCCGCCGGCCGCGAGCAGTGGCGTGACGCGCGGATTGCGCGCCCAGTCGCGCGCCGTATAGGCGGCTGGCGGAATCCACGGATCGTCGAGCGCGTGGACGATCAGTGTGGGCACGGCGATCGCGTCGAGAAATCCGGCGGCCGAGCAGCGCGCGTAGTAATCCGCCGCATCCTTGAAGCCGTTGCGGGGTGCAACGATCCGGTCGTCGAATTCCCAGATGCTGCGAATACCCGGCGGCGGTTCATGCGCATCCGCCAGCATCTGACGCAGCAGATGATCGTGATAGAAGCGATTGCGCCGTGCGCGCATGCGGATACTCGTGCCCGCGAGATCGATGGGGGCCGACACGGCGACGGCTTTGACGATCTTCCCCGCCCCTTCGCCCAAATGTTTGAGCAGCATATTCGCCCCCAGCGAATAGCCGATGGCGTGGATGCCGTGCGGCGCGTCGATCGAACGCAAGGCTTGCGCCAAATCCTCGCTGCGCCCGGCGTGATACATGAGTTTGGCGGGCCGCGTTCCTGCCCCGCGCAAATTCAAGCGCAGCACGTTCGATCGGGCCGCGAGATGGGCCGCGGCGCTGACGCGCATATAGGTCGAGTTCGCATTGCCGGTCAGGCCGTGGATCAGCAGGACCAGCGGCTTCGCGTCGCCACCCGAAACGCGATTGAGCTCGCCGGTCAGCGCATCGCCATCATCGAGCGGCAACGCGACGGGTTCTGCGCGCGGCAGATCGACGCGCGGCGGCGACATGAAGTTCCGAAGCGTTTGCAGATCGGCACCGATCCAAGGAAAACGCGGCCGAAAAGCTTCGATCCTCATCCCCACGGGCCCGTGCGGTTGCGGCCCTCGAACAACGCCACGCCCCGGCGCTTGAAGATCGGGATCAATGCCATCCCGGCGAGGAAGCCGCCGATATGCGCCCACCACGCGACACCGCCTTGGTCCGGATCGGCGAGAAACGCATTGGCGAATTGCACGACGATCCAGAACCCGAGCACGGCCCAGGCCGGCAGCCAGGCGAAGCGGAAGAAGGCGAAGCTCCACACATGCGCGTGCGGGTGCAGCAGCAGATAAGCGCCGAGCACGCCCGATACGGCGCCCGACGCGCCGATCATCGGCGTGGTCGACGACGGATCGACCGCACCTTGCGCGAAAGCGGCGGCGAGACCACACAGCGCATAGAATACGACGAAGCGAAACCGCCCCATCGAATCCTCGATGTTGTTCCCGAAGGTCCATAGGTAAAGCATGTTGCCCGCGACATGCATCAGCGAGCCGTGCAGGAACATGGCGCTGAAGACGGTCGTCCAGGCGGGCGGCGGGGCCAACGCTTCGTCGATATAGGCCTCGCCCGTCAATACCGCCGGGATCATCCCGAAGCGCAGGATGAATTCCTCCGACGCCACCGGGGCGAGTGTCGCCTGATGGACGAAGACGGCGGCGTTGATCGCCACGAAAATCGCCGTCAGCGCGGCGAAGCGCCGCGTCGGGTTGTCGTCCTTGAGCGGGACGAGGATCAAGGCGGCGCCTTAATTGTCGCCGGAGAGGAACTCGACGATCGTGCCGATCTGATCCTGCGTCATCAACGCGGGCGCATGGCCGCAACCGGCGACTTCGACCGCGCGGCAATTCGGGCGCTTGACCATGCGCAGCAGCGTTTCGCGCAGCAGCAGGTCGGAGGTTTCGCCGCGCATCGCCAGCACCGGCACGCGCAACTGGTCCCAGAACGGCCACAGCACCACGTCGTCCGCCGCGCGGCCCGCGAAGGGCTTGCCGATCGCCGGATCGTAGCGCAGGCGCAGATCGCCCTCGCCCGATTCCTCGGCCGCATGGAAGGCGAGATGCATCCATTCCGCGTCGGTCAATTCGCCGAAGGGTTTGTGGACTTCGCGCAGATAGGCTTCGACTTCCTCGAAATCCTGGAATCGCGGATCGCGCCCGCAATACTCGCCGATGCGCTGCAAGGCGGCGGCCGGCACAAACGGCCCGATATCGTTGAGCACCAGCTTGCGGATGAAATGGCCGCGCTGGGCGGCAAGCAGCATGCCGATCAGCCCGCCCATCGACGTGCCGATCCAGTCGAGCTTGGCAACGTCGAGCCGCGCGTAGAGGGCGGCGACCGTCTGCGTATAGACCGGATAGGAATAATCGTCGGCGCGGTGAAGCCAATCCGACGCGCCGCGCCCCGGCATATCGGGGCACACGACGCGCCAGCCGTCATGCGCCAACGCGCGGGCCAGCGCGTCGAAATCGCGGCCGTTGCGCGTCAAGCCGTGGACGCAGATCACGGTGCGGTCGGGGGCGCGTTCGGGGCCCCATTCCGTCCAAGCGAGACGAAAAAAGCCGCCAGGGCCGAGCACGGGCATTTTGTGGTCGCGCGGAGTCATGTGCGATTTGTACCGCGACGCCCCGCCTATGGACAACTCATGCCGCGCCGCCTACAACGCGGCGGCCCTCTCGAACGCCCCAAAAAATCTTGTTTTCCGCGCTTTCGCAACGCACCCAGGGATACCTGTTCGCCATCGCCGCACCTTTGTGCTGGAGCGTGGGCGGCGTGGTGATGCGCTTGGTCGAAGCCGGCCCCTGGGACATCGTGTTCTGGCGAGCACTCGCCCATGCGCTGATTTTCCCGCTGATGCTGCGCGCGATGACGGGAAATTGGGGATTGTCGGTCTTCCGGGACCATACGCGCCTCGTGTTGATTTCCGCGGCTTGCGTCTGCGTGACGCTGACCATGCATGTCATCGGCATGACGTCGACGACCGTGGCCAACGCGCTGCTCCTGCAGTCGACCTCGCCGATCATGGTCGCGTTTCTGGCGCTGTTCTTCCTGAAGGAGAAGGTGCCGGCGGCGAGCTGGGCCGCCATCGCCGTCGCGATGGGCGGTTTGGGTCTCGTCATGGGCGCTTCGATCGCGGAGGGCGCGTTGCTCGGCAAGCTCGCCGCGCTGTCTGTGGCGCTCGGTTCGGCGATCAACGTGACGCTGATCCGCGGCCAGCGCGCGGTCGATCTGCGCCCCGGCACCACCCTCGCCGCGATTGCCGCCGTCGCGATGGCCTGGGCGATCGGCAATCCCTTCGCGGTGCCCGCGCAATCGGCGATCGCGCTGTTCGTCCTCGGCTTCGTGCAAATGTCGGTGGGCCTCACCTTCTTCTATGCCGCCATCCGCCGCTTGCCGGTCGTGCAGGTCGTGCTGATCGCCCTGCTCGAACCCGTCCTCGGGCCGATCTGGACATGGATCGGTGTTGGCGAAACGCCGTCGCTGGGCACGATCATCGGCGGCGCGATCCTGCTGGCGGCGCTGGCCGGCAACGCGATCGTGACCGCGCGCAGCGGCGCCAAATGAGCACCGCGAACACCACCGCGCGCGGCATCGCGCTGATGCTTTGCGCCACGCTGTTCTGGAGCACGTCGGGCCTGTTCGTGCGCATGCTCGACGGCACCGGCGCGCCGTCGATGGTGTTCTGGCGCTCGATGGGCATGCTCGCCTTGGTCGGCGTCTATCTCGTGTGGCGCTACGGGCGCGACGCGGCCGCCTCGATCAAAGCTTTGGGGATCGGCGGGGCCGCCGCCGCCTTCATGCTGTCGCTGCAGTTTCTGTTCTTCTTGATCGCGGTCGCCAATACCACGGTTGCGACGGCATTGTTCCTGATGAGCACCTCGCCCTTCTGGGCCGCCATTGTCGCGCGGCTGTTCCTGGGCGAAACCATCGCCACGCGCACCTGGATCGCGATGGCGTTCTGCTCGGGCGGTGTGGCGATCATGGTCTGGGACGCGCTGGAATTCGGCTCGATCATTGGGCCGTTGTCGGCGCTGGGCGTGTCGGTCGCCTTCGCCTTTCAGATCCTTCTTCTGCGCAAGTTGAAAGCCGGCGTCGATCCCGCCCCCAGCGTGTTCCTGGCGGGCATCATGTCGATCGCGACGATGCTGCCCTTCATCTTCGCCGACGCGACTTCGGCGCGCGACGTCGCGATCCTGATGGCGATGGGGGCCGTGCAGCTCGGCTGCGGCTGCCTGTTGATGACCATCGCGTCGCGCGACGTGCGCGCGGCCGATATCGGCTTGATCGCGATTCTGGAAATCGTGCTGGCGCCGCTTTGGGTGTGGCTCGCTTTCGGCGAGACGCCCAGTGCCCGCGCGATGTTCGGGGCGGCGATCGTGCTGTCGTGCCTGATCGCGAACGAGGCGCTGCCCCGCCTGATCGGCCGCAAAAATCCCTGACGCGGCTCGGGTTGCGCGAACGGCGCAATCCGATACAACAAGCCTATGCGAGCTTTGAAATGGATCGGCGCGGGCGTTCTCGCACTCGCGCTTTTGACCGGTATCGTCGGCGGCGGGGCGCTGCTCTATTTGCGCACGGGCCTTCCCGATACGCGCGGCGAAATCCGCATCGCCGGATTGGAAGGCGAGATCGAGATCGTCCGCGACGCGTTCGGCGTGCCGCATGTCTGGACTTCGTCGGAACGCGATTTGTGGCTGGCGCTGGGATTTCTGCACGCCCAGGACCGGGCCGTGCAGCTCGAACTCGTGCGCCTGCTCGGCCAAGGCCGCGTGGCGGAGATCGTCGGCCCGCGCGCTTTGCCCATCGACCGTTTCTATCGCGCGCTCGATCTGTCGCGCGCCGCGCGCAACGCCTATGTCGCGGCGAGCCCAGAGCTTCGCCAACGCGCCGATGCGTATGCCGCCGGCGTCAATGCCGCGCTCGCCTCGCGCGACGGCGCGCCGCCGCCGGAATTCCTCGCCACCGGCCACAAGCCGGAACGCTGGGAATCCTGGCAGACGCTGCTGTGGGGCCAGTTGATGGCGATGCAGTTGACCGGCGACTGGCGCGACGAATTGTTCCGCCTGCGTCTGGGCGAACGCTACAACGCGGAACTCGAAACCGCGTTGTGGCCGCAATGGGGAACGGGCGATGCCGCGATCGTCGCGCAAGCCGATCCCGAACTCGCCAAATGGGCGACCGCGATCGCCAACGCCTTGCCCCGCCCCGCCGGTCCCGATCAAGCGTCGAATACCTGGATCGCGGGCGGCGCGAAGACCGCCACGGGCAAGCCGATCCTGGCAAGCGATCCGCATTTGGGTTTGGGCGCGCCGGGGCAATGGTATTTGGCGCGGCTGGCGGTGACGGGCACGGATATCGTCTATGCCGGCGCCACCGCGCCGGGGGCGCCCGCTTTGGTGCTGGGCCATAACGGGCGCATCGCCTGGGGCTTCACCACCACCAACGCCGACACGGCCGACCTCACCATCGAGCGCGTCGACCCCGCGAATCCCGCGTTGTATCTAACGCCCGAAGGTCCGCGCGCCTTCGAATTGCGCGAGGAAGTTTTCCAAGCGCGCGGGGCCGCCCCCGTCACGCTGACGATGCGCCGCACGCGCAACGGCATCGTGATTTCGGATTTCGACGCGGGTGCCGCGTCCGCCGCCCCCAACGGCGAATTGCTGGCGCTGATGCTGCCGGTAATCGCCGCCCCGGACACGACCGCCGATGCGATCGTGCGCCTCAATCGCGCGAACAACGTCGCCGAGGCTTTCGACGCGACGCGCCAGTGGCTCGCACCCGTCCAGAACATGTCGGTCGCCGATCGCAACGGGACGATCGGCCTGCGCGTGGTCGGCGCCATCCCGCTACGCAACGGCGGCGACTCTCCCTTGCCCAAGCGCGGCTGGACGGGTGCTTCGGGCTGGCAAGGTTTCGTGCCGTTCGATCGAATGCCCGCGCGCGTCGATCCGGCGAATGCGCGGCTGTCGAACGGCAACGACCGCGTCGTCGGCAGCGAATGGCCGTTCTATCTGGGGCGCAGCTTCGATGCGCCGTTCCGTCAGAAGCGCATCGTCGAAATGCTCGATCTTCGCGGCGGGCAAACGCCCGCCTATCACGAAGCGATGCTGGCCGATGCCGTGTCGGTGTTCGCACGCGACGCGATCGCGGCGGCTTCGTGGCTGTCGCCGGTCGAACCGCGCGCGCGCGCCGCCCTGGAACGCCTGCGCGCCTGGGACAATGCGGTGCGCGCGGACAAGCCCGAAGGTTTGATCTTCAATGTCTGGGTCCGCGAGATGACGCGCCGTTTGACGCAGAACGCGCTGGGCGATCTGGCCGCTGATTTCGGGCGCGAGCGGCCGCGCATGGTGCTCGACGCGCTGAACCGGAACTCCCCCTATTGCGCCGGCGATTGCCCGAAGCTCGTGTCGGACTCCCTTGTCGCCACGATCGAATGGATCGAAACGCGCCACGGCCGTTCGCTCGATCGCTGGCGCTGGGGGGACGAGCACAACGCGCCGTTCGACAATCCCGTCCTGTCGCGCTTGCCGCTGATCGGCTGGTTTCTGTCGGTCGATATCCCGACCGACGGCGATTACTTCACCGTCAATCGCGGGGCGAATTCCGCGCGCGATCCCGACCGGCCTTTCGCCCATATCCATGGGGCGGGGTATCGCGCGGTCTACGACCTTGCCGATCTGGACGCATCCTTGTTCGTCGTCGCCCCCGGCCAGTCGGGCCATCCCCTGTCGGCGCATTGGGCCGACCTCGCGCCGATTTGGGCCAGCGGCCGGCATTTGCGTTTGGCGCGGAATCGGACCGAACTCGGGTCCGATGCCGATATCCTGCGCTTGGCACCTCCTCGATAAATCAAAGGCTTGGCCGGTTTTTCACCCCGCGTTAACAATCCTGATTTAGTATTTAAGACGAATTTTACCGAGCCGGGCGCGGATTGAAGCGTGCGGTGCGGCGACGCATATTTGCCGTGCGTCATACCCAGGAACGACGATGGCGGACGATTCAAACCACCCAGTCATCATCATCAAGCGCGGCAAGAAGGGCCATGACGGCGCCCATGGCGGCGGCTGGAAGGTCGCCTATGCCGACTTCGTGACCGCGATGATGGCGTTCTTCCTGTTGATGTGGCTGCTCAACTCCACCGACCAGGAAAAGCGCCAAGGCATCGCGCAGTATTTCACTGCCTTCGACGCCGTGTCGCGCTCGACCTCGGGCGCCGGCGGCGTGCTGGGCGGCGTGACGCTGGGCCCCGGCGATCTGCCGAAAATGACCGGCGGCATCGTGGTCGGCGTGCCGCTCGCCCCCACCGGCGAGGAAGCCGACACCGAGGGCCCCGAATTCGAGCAGACGCGCAACGCCGCCAACGAAGACACGCCCAACCCGCAACCCAACGCGCGCGGCGCTTCGGGCATCGGGCCCGGCCCGTCGGGCCAGGCGACCGCAGGCAATCAAAGCCCCGGCATGGCCGCGGCGGGGCAGTTGTTCACCGGGTCGCGCCCGCAAGGCCAGCAGAACGAAGGCATGGGTGCCCTCAACGAGCAGATGCAGCGCGAAATGGCGCGGCGCGAGGAACAATCCTTCGCGCGCGCCGAAGCGGATATCCGCCAGGCGATTCAGGAAGTGCCGGAACTGAAGCCGTTGCAGCAGAACCTGATCGTCGATCGCACGCCCGAAGGCTTGCGCATCCAGCTGATCGACCAGGAACGCAACGCGATGTTCGCCTCGGGTTCGGCCACGCCGGCCGACGGCACGCGGCGTTTGCTGCAAACCGTCGCGCGCATCGTGCAGAACCTGCCCAACCCGATCGCCATCACCGGCCACACCGACAGCACGCCCTTCCCGCGTGGCGCCCAATACACCAACTGGGAATTGTCGGCCGACCGCGCAAATGCCGCGCGCCGCACGCTCCTCGAAAACGGCATGCAGCAAGCGCGGATCGCGCGCGTGATCGGCAGGGCGGATACCGAGCCGTTCATCGCCGACAATCCGTCCGACCCGCGCAACCGGCGCATCTCCATCGTTCTGCTGCGCGACGTGCCGCTGACGAATTAGCGCCGCACGCGTCTTGCCCCCAAGCGGCGTGTCGCCTACGCTTGTCGGCAGGAAACGCGAAATTGAACGACAACAGCACCACCTTGATGGCCGCGACCATCCTGCCGCCCGACCCCGCCGAGATCGCGGGGCTGCGGCGGCGGCGTATCCTCGCGCATCTCGTCGATGCGGCGATCGTGATTCTGATCGGCGCCGTATTGGCGATTCCCGCGACGCTGCTGGGCGTGTTGAGCTTCGGCTTGCTGGCGGGGCCGATGGCGCTGCTGCTCGCCCTCGTGCCGCTGCTCTATCACGCGTTTCTCGTGTCGGGCGACAAGCGCGGCACGTTCGGCCATCGCTTCGCCGGTATCAAAGTCGAAATGCTCGACGGACGCGCGGCGAATTTCATCCAGGCCGGCGCGCATTGGATTTTGTTTTACGTCACCGTCGCCTTCACTTGGGGCCTCGTGCTGGTGTGGAGCTTCTTCAACCCGCGCAAGCGCCTGCTGCACGACGTGCTGACGGGCCTGACGGTGCGCCGCCGCAACGGGGGCGGCGCATGACCGTCTCGGGCAGCTCGTCCGCGCGCTTCTATTATTCGATGCCCTCGCCCTGCCCTTATCTCGAAGGGAAGATGGAACGGCGCATCTTCGTCGATCTCACCGGCCCGCAGGCCGTGTTGTCTTACGATCTTCTTTCCGAAGCCGGATTCCGCCGGTCGTTGGGCTTCGCCTATCGGCCCGCCTGCCCCGGCTGCAACGCGTGCGTTGCCGTGCGCATTCCGGTCGAACGCTTCGACCTTACCCGCCAATGGCGGCGCGTACTGGCGGCGAACGCGGACCTCACCGCGCAAATCCGCCCGGCGATCGCGACGGCCGAGCAATACGCGCTGTTCTCGCGCTACCAAGTCGGCCGCCATCGCGACGGCGAGATGGCGCGGATGGATTTCGAGGATTACCGGACGATGATCGAGGTCGGCGCCGCCGCCTCGCATGTCGTCGAGTTCCGCGACCGGCACGGCAATCTGATGGCCGGGTGTCTGGTCGACCGGATGGCGAGCGGCTTCTCGGCTGTCTATTCGTTCTACGAGCCCGAGACCCCGAAGCGTTCACTGGGTTCGTTCGTCGTTTTGTCGCTGGTCGACACGGCGCGCGCCGAGGGCCTTGCCCATGTCTATCTGGGCTATTGGATCGGCGAGAGCGATAAAATGGCCTACAAGGTGCGGTTCCAGCCGCTCGAGGCGCTGACCCGCGAAGGCTGGCGTGCGCTCGATACGCATGGCCGGATCGTCCAAAAGCCGGACGAGTTAGCCTGAATCACGGCGTTCCGGTTTCCGAACCCGCCCATCTTCGCTTGATATTCAGCGTTCCGCGCGCCATAACAAAATGTCGGCGGCCGCAGATTAGCCGCGAGCGACGTGACCGGAAAGACAGCGCCGGCGCGGAAAATAGAACAGGGAACCCCGAGGGGAACCTGCAATGCAGCGTCGTAAATTTCTGACAGCCGCTGGTGCTGGGCTCGCCGCAGTGCCGTTGGCCGCCCCCGCGATCGCGCAAGGCGTCGTCCGCTGGCGCATGGCGTCGAGCTTCGCCAGATCGCTCGACACGATCTACGGCGCGGCGGAAATTCTCGCCAACCGCGTCAAGGAAAGCTCGGGCGGCAAATTCGAGATCCGCGTCTTCGCGGCGGGCGAGATCGTCCCGGGTCTGCAGGTGCTCGACGCCGTGCAGGCCGGCACGGTCGAATGCGGGCACACCGCAAGTTATTACTATGTCGACAAGGACCCGACTTTCGCATTCGACACCGCCATTCCGTTCGGCCTCAACTCGCGCCAGCAAACCGCGTGGATTCGCGCGGGCGGCGGCGGCGCGGCGCTCGCTGAGTTGTTCAAACAATATAACTGCCTCGCCTTCCCGACGGGCAACACGGGCGCCCAGATGGGCGGCTGGTTCCGCAAGGAGATCAAGACACCGGACGACCTCAAGGGCATCAAGATGCGCATCGGCGGCTTCGCCGGTCAGGTGATGACCAAGCTCGGTCTCGTGCCCCACCAACTCACCGCCGGCGACATCTACCCGGCGCTCGAAAAGGGCACGATCGACGCAGCCGAATGGGTCGGCCCATACGACGACGAAAAGCTCGGCTTCAACAAGGTCGCCCGCTACTACTACTATCCGGGCTGGTGGGAAGGTGGGCCGCAGCTCTCCTCGCTCGTCAACGACAAGGCGTGGGAAAGCCTGTCGTCCGAGAATAAGTCGATCTTCCAAGCGGCGGCGTGGGAAGCGCACGCGGCCATGCAAGCCATGTACGACGCCCGGAACCCGGCGGCGCTGCACCGCTTGATGGCAGGCGGCACGCAGCTGCGCGCCTTCAGCCGCGATACGATGCTCGCCTGCCTGAAGGCAGCCAACGAGCTGTACGACGAAACGTCGGAAACGAACCCGCTGTTCAAGAAGATCTATGAGGATTGGCGCCGTTTCCGCACGGACCAGTTCCAGTGGTTCCGCGTGAACGAGGCGGCCTACGACCAGTTCGTCAATTTGAATCTGTCGTCGAACCGGCCGCGCCGCGGCTAGAAAACGATCCGCACGAACAACAGCCCGGCGAACAGCGCGAGCACCGAGCCCGCGACCGACACGCCGGCATAGAGTGCCGCGTTCGCGATATCGCCGCGCTCGACGAGCGTCACGACATCGAGCGAGAACGCCGAAAACGTGGTGAACCCGCCGAGTATCCCCGTCGCGAAGAACAGGCGCAAGCCTTGCGCGGCGTCGCCTTTAAACGCGAGATAGCCCGCGATCAAACCCATCGCGAGCGAGCCTGCGAGATTCACCGCCATGGTGCCGTAGGGAAAATCCGTCCCGAGTTGGCGCGCCGCGGCGATATTGACGCCGTGGCGCAATGCCCCGCCGATGCCGGCCCCCACGAATACGATCAGATAACCCACGATGCTTTCCTTTCGCTTGCCCGTGCGGTGATATACTCCATTTTTCCGGAGAACCATTCCCGCCCGGCCGATCGCTTGCCGCTTTCCCGTCGCCCCTCACGCGCCATCGGCCGACGATCTGCAGCACGGAATACCTCTATCTTCACTTGATATTCCGCCGCCCAAAGTCCATAACCGGGTACTGGCCGATGACGAATTAATCGTCACAGTCAACGCGTTCGGGCTTCGATCCCGGCGCGAATGGACGAAACAGGGAACCCCAAGGAGACTCCTGCAATGCAGCGTCGTAAATTTCTGACCGGGGCCGGTGTCGGCCTCGCCGCAGCACCTTTGGCCGCGCCGGCTCTGGCGCAAGGCCGTATCGAGTGGCGTATGGGCACATCCTGGCCGAAGGGCATGGGTGGCGTGCAGACCGGCGCCGAACGTCTGGCCGCGAATATCGGCCGTATGACCGATGGCAAGCTGACGATCCGCGTCTTTTCGGCCGGCGAAGTGGTCCCCGCCCTTCAAGGTTTCGACGCCGTCTCGTCCGGGACGCTCGACTGCTACCACGATGCGTCCTACTACCATATCGGCAAGAACCAGGGCGCCCAGTTCTTCACCTGCGTGCCGTTCGGGTTCGCGGCGCACGAGCAAGCCGCCTGGATCAATTTCGGCGGCGGCCAAGCGTTGTGGGACAAGCTCTACGCCCAATACAATCTGAAGGCCTTCATCGCCGGCAATACGGGCACGCAGGCGCTCGGCTGGTACCGGACCGAGATCAAGTCCGTCGAAGACTACAAGGGCAAGAAGCTTCGCATGCCCGGCTGGGGCGGCGCGGTTCTCGCCAAGCTCGGCGCGCAGCAAGTCGTTCTGCCCGGCGGCGAAATCTTCGCCGCCCTCCAGTCCGGCGCCGTCGACGGCGCTGAGTGGATCGGGCCGTATAACGACCTCGCCCTTGGCTTCTACCAAGTCGCCAAGATCTGCTACGGCCCGGGTTTCCACGAACCGGGTTCGTCGCTGCAGTTCATGATGAACAAGGGCAAGTGGGACGCGCTGCCGAACGACCTCAAGGCCGCCGTCCAGGTCGCCTGCGGCTGGGCCCACGACGACATGTGGGCCGAGTACACGATGCGCTCCGCTGAAGCGATGAACGTGCTTCGCAACCAGCACCAGGTGCGGTTCTTGCGCACGCCGCGCGAGATCATCATCGCGTTGGGCAACGCGACCCGCGAATACCTCACCGAGGTGCGCGAAAAGGCGGATCCGGTGACCAAGGAGATCTTCGAGAGCTATCTGAAGGCGCGCGCGAGTCTCGTGCAGTACTCGCGTTTCGCCGAAGGCGCCTATCTCGACGCCCGCGGCCTGCCGTTCGACTACATCAAGTAATCGAAAGGCGGTCGGACGAACGATCCGATCGGAAAAGGCCCAGGGAGCGATCCCTGGGCCTTTTTTTCGTTCGCGCGATCGCGGCGGCGGGCGCTTCGCCTCAGCCGCGCCCGATCAATCCTCTTCCTCGGAATTGTAGCCTTCGGTTTCCGCGCCGGGACCGAAATCGTCCGCTTTGCGCTCCCCTTCCGGCACCAGCGGCGCCGAACGATAGATCATGTCCGGCAGCCACGTGGCGATCCGCGGCTCCGCGACGAGCACGAACAGCATGAGTATCTGAATCAACACGAAGGGAATGATGCCGCGATATATCTGCGCCGTCGTCACCAATTTCGACGCGACGCCGCGCAGATAGAACAACGCGAAACCGAAAGGCGGCGTGAGGAAGCTGGTCTGCAAATTGACGCCGATCATGACCCCGAGCCAGACGGCATCGATGTCCATCTTCAGCAGCACGGGGCCGGCGATCGGCACGGTGATGAAGATGATCTCGAACGTGTCGAGGAAGAACCCCAGCAAGAACATCACGAACATGACCACGGCCAAAGCGCCGTAAGCACCGCCCGGCATGTCGGTCAGCCCGCGCTCGACCAAATGGTCGCCGCCCAGCCCGCGGAAGACCAGCGAGAAGATGGACGCGCCAAGCAGGATCACGAACACCATCGAGCTGATCAAGGTCGTGCCGCGCACAGCGCCGAACATCGTGGCGGAAACTTCGCGCCGCAGTTCGGGAACCGCCATACACCAGACGAAACCGACGGCCACCGCCGCGACGAGTGCGGTCAGCAATCCGACGGCGCCCATCGTCCAGCCGAAGGCCACAAGCAGCGCGATAAATCCGATCCAGAACCAGAACAATCGCCGCTCCAGCTCTTCGCCATCCATCTCGCGGCCCAGACGTTCGCTGATCGCCTTGCTCAGCGTCAGCATGATGGCGCCCAGCGAGCCGACGGACGCCGACTCCGTCGGCGTCGCGACGCCGGCGACGATCGACCCGAGCACCGCGATGATCAGCAGGATCGGCGGAATCAGCGCGATCACCACGCGCCGGCCCAACCCATCCTTCTCCGCTTCCGACATGACGATCGGCGGGCAGGATTTGGGATCGGTGAAGGCCTTGACGACGACCCAAACGATATAAAGCAGGGCCAAGCCGATACCGGGCAACATGCTGCCCGCGAAAAGATCGCCGACCGACACCGTATCAGGCGAAAAATTGCCCTTCGCCGCTTGCGCCGCCGAATTTGCACCCTGGAGGATGTCGGCGAGGAAGATCAGCACCGTCGACGGCGGAATGATCTGACCGAGCGTGCCGGAGGCGCAAATCACGCCTGTCGCCAAGCGCGGATCGTAGCCCGCGCGGAGCATCGCCGGCAGCGACAGCAAGCCCATCGTCACGACCGTGGCCCCGACGACGCCCGTCGATGCCGCCAGCAGCGCCCCGACGATCACCACCGAAATCGCGAGGCCACCGCGCAGTGAACCGAACAATTGGCCCATGGTCGTCAGCAGGCGCTCGGCGATTCCGGACTTCTCCAGGACCATGCCCATGAAGACGAACAGCGGCACCGCGACCAGCACCTCGTTGATCATCGTTCCGAAGAAACGCGACGGCAGCCCCCGGAGCAGCGCGTAGTCGAACGCGCCGAAGGAATGCCCGATGAAGCCGAAGATCAGCGAAGTGCCCCCGAGCGTGAACGCGACCGGGTAGCCGAACATGAGAGCCGCCACGATACCCGCGAAAAGGAGTACCGAGAGAATCTCGCCGATAATGATGGGATCCATTCGCCGTTTCCGTTCAGTGCGTCGAAGTGTTCGGCGCGAACTCGGTGCGCCCGCCCAGCACAAGAAGGCCGCGCGCGATCATGGCGAGACCTTGGAGGAAGATCGCCGCGCAGAACACGTGCAGCATCGACTTCAGGAACCAGATATTCGGCATCCCGCCGGGCTGCTGCGACACTTCATTGTTCATCCAGGAAAGCGCGACCATCGGCACCGACTCGTACGCGATCACGGCGGCGAAGGGCCAAAGCAGAATCAAAGTCCCGAAAACATCGACCAGCGCGCGGCCGCGAAGCGACATATTGCCGTAAATGAGATCCACGCGCACATGGCCGCCATGGAGCAGCGTGTAGCCGGCACCCGCCAGGAACACGATCGCGTGCATCCAAACGTAAAGTTCCTGCACCCAGGGTTCGCCCGTGCCCAGCGCATAGCGCATGTAGACGGTGGCGAAGCACACGAGCACGATGCCAAGCGACAGCCACATCACGACGCGCCCAAGCCATTCGTTGATGGGTTCGACGACGCGCAATATCCCGGCTAGGAATGCCAATTGATCCTCCCAGTACGAACGATACGGCCCTTCGGCGCGGCCCTGTTCCGCCCCGTGGCGCTGCGAAATCGCAGGAGGCTTGTACCCGCAGTTCGGGCACAAGCGCAACGCACAACGGCGGAAGTTTTCGCCGATGAACGGATTGTTTCCGTCGGGCGTCGCGATAGATCGGGCCGCGGCGGCACCCTATCCGGTCCTGAACTTGCGAAAACGGCCTACCGGCGCGGATCGCGTGAACGATACGCTAGAACGTCGCGGTTCTGCCCCGGCGCCGGACTAGGCGCGCGAAACAAGCTTGCGATGAATGACTTCGACGAGCGCCACGCCCAGCGCGCCCTTCACGACAATGCCGGCGGCGAAGGGCATCAAGCCCAGCGCGACCGCCTTGTCGAAGCCCACGAAGGTTGCGAGCCACAGAACGCCCGGCACGAACAGGATCAAGCTGCCGAGCGCCATGGCGCCGGCGAGCCAAACGAGGCTCGAACCCCAACCGCGCTCGGCCAGCCAGCCGCACAGGCCGGCCGACAGAACGAAGCCGACGAGATAGCCGCCGGTCGTGCCCAACATATAGGCAAGACCGATCCCCTTCTCCGGCGTGCCGGCGAAGACCGGGAAACCGACGGCACCCTGCGCCAGATAGAACAGCACCGTCGCCATACCCAAGCGCGCGCCATAGGCGAAACCGATCACCAGCACCACGAGGGACTGCATCGTCATCGGCACCGGCCACATCGGCACCTGCGCCTTCGCCGACGCCCAGAGCAGCGCCGAGCCAAGCGCCACGAGGGCCGCCTTGCGCAGCAAATCGCGCTCGCGCGCGGGCCAAAGAAGATCGACGAGCGGAGCGTGGGTCGCGGCGAGACGCATGGAAGATTTCTCCGGAGATGAAGTCTTAAAACGGCTTAACCCGGCATCGCGCCGGATGCAACTGGGTCAGCCCCAGACGCGCACCGGGCCGGTATCGATATGGATGAAGTCGGAGCGCGGATACTGCCCCACCCCGCCCGCCTGAAGCTGAACGGCGACCTGGCGCAAGGCGCGGGTCGAACGGCTGGCAAGGTCGATATCGACCGCGCGGGCATGCAGATGGAAGGAATTGCGCGCCACACCGCCCTGCTTGCGCGCGGCCGCGTTCGTCTTCGGCGAACGATAGGCCGAAATGACGCGCCACGGCTCCGACACATCCAGGCGCTGCTGCATCTCCCACATGATGTCGTAAAGCTTGGGGTCCATATGCGCCACGACGCCCGCGCGATGGTCGCGCAGCACCCGGTCCAGGCGCTGCAACGCCTCGGGCAGGTAATTGCCATCGCGCCAATAAACCGCGTCGAAACGCTCGCCCGTGTTGACGACTTGCAAGCTCAGTGACCGCTGACCGGCCGGGCGCAGCGGCACGGGGCCCGAGGGCGGCCCCAAATTGCGCGCGGGCTTCGGATTGGCGGCGGCAATGCGTTTGGCCGCCGCCTTCTTCTTGTCGGTGGCGGCTTCGGCGAGATTGGGCCCAAAGCCGACCAAACCGGCCGCCAAACCGCCGATCAATAGGCGGCGGCGATACGAATTGTCGGGCTGATCGAAATCCACTGGCCTCGCGTCCCCGTACGACAAGATATGCGCAGAATGCACATCTGCCTTTACCGAGGCAAGCGCGAAGAAATATCTTGAAACAGCGCCATAAGGCACTGCTTTAAAAAGATTTTAGGATCTTCTGGAACACGCCGTAACGATTACGGCGCCAAGGTCGGCGGGGGAATCGCGCCCTCGCGCGGCAGGGCGAGCGACGCGACGGGACGTTTCTCCACGCCCGCGATGAACAGCGCATCCAGTCCGTAAACGTCGTCGCGCCAGTTCAGCACGCCGTCTTTCACGAAAGCGGTCTTGTAGACCAGATGGACGGGGATCGCCCCGCCCCGCACCGGCACGCTTCGGGTGACTTCTTCGGCGTCGGCGGCGTCGATCGCGGCGCGATCCCAGCCCGGCGTGCGGCTCAGCACCCATTCGACCAGATCGATCGGCCGTTCCAAACGCACACAGCCCGACGACAATGCGCGGTCGGCGCGGGCGAAATAATGCCGATCGGGCGTGTCGTGCAAATAGACGTCGTAGGTATTGGGCATGGTGAAGCGCACTTGGCCCAGCGCGTTCTTGGGGCCCGGATCCTGGCGCATCCAATAGCCCATCGAGCGCGGCGTCACTTTGCGCCAATCGACCTTGCGCGGATCGACCTCCTCGCGGTTGTCGCCCCAGCCGCGATAAACGCGGAAGCCCTGATCGATCAGCGCCTGGGGATTGGCGCGCAAGCGCGGCAGCATATCCTCACGCACCAGCTTCAGCGGCACGGTCCAGGTCGGGTTGAAGATGATGTCGGTGATGCGGGTCGAGAAGATCGGCGTCGCGCGTTTTTCGCGGCCCACGATCACGCCCATTTCGAGCTTGATCTCGCCGTTCTCGACCGCGCGCAATTCGAAGCCAGGCACGTTGACTTCGACATAAGCGCCCTTCGCGGGGCGCGGCGCGGTCGCGCGCAAGCGATCGAGATTGGCGGCGATCTGCGCGATGCGCTGATCGACCGTCTTGTTGAGCGCGGCGAAAGTGCGCGGCCCCACACGCCCGTCCGCAGCCAGGCCGTGGCGGCGCTGGAAATTCACGACCGCGTCGACGAGTTCGAAGCCGTAATACTCGAGTTCGAACTGATCTTCGGGCTCCGGCGCGATGCCGTCGGTCACCGCCAAGCGTTTGCGCAAAGCGGGAACGCGCGTGTCGACCGCACCCGGTTCCAGCGTGCCGCCGCGCGGGTCGACGCTGCGCCACCCGCCCTTCGCCTTCAACGCACGCAGATCGGCGAGCGCGGTCAGCAATGCCGCATATTCTTCGTCCTGCGGCGACAAGGCGGCGAATACGCTTTCCGGCGCGTCGTTGCGCGCAAGGTCGCGCAGCACTGCGGCCGCGTCGATCGCGCGCGGGGCGATGCGCACATCAGCGGGCAACGCGACCGAAGCGACGCGCCCGCCCGCCAGATCGCCCGCAAAACGCGCGGCCGAACGGCTGAGCGTGAGTTCGAATTCGGCGAGGCCTTGCGGATCGCCGGCACGGCGCAAGCGCTCCAGATCGGCGACTTTGTAGTCGGCAGCGATCAACCCGTAATCGCCCGCCCGCCCCAGCGTTTCGGTCAAGCGTAGCGCGCGCGCCGTCGGGCCGTCGGGACCGAACCACAGCGGCTCGAAATTGCGGGTTTCATACAGGCTTTGCAGCGCGTCGCCGGCCGGTTCTGCGGACAAGGAAACGCGCGTCAGGCCGTCGCGCAAATAGGGCCGCAGATCGGCGGTCGCCGATTGCGCGGCGACGGGCGCCACGGCGAGCGACGCGGCCAAAAATACGAGGGGTGCAAACATTTCGCCGTGCAGATTAGCACGCTGCGAACACGCCGATTTCGGATCGCGCCAAACTGTGGCGCGCGCGACACGATTTATTGCCGATTATTGCACCGGGCGGCCCCGGTGCCGCCGTTTTACATGCCCGCGAGCAGATCGCCCGTCGCCACCGCTTCCGTGCCGCGCAGATAGCGGTCGAAGAACGCGACCGAGCGCGCGATCGACTCGCGGCTGGCGTCACCCCGGAAGAAATGGCCTTGGTTCTGGAACAGCGCAACTTCGTGCGGCACCGACAGGCGCTTGAGCACGTCGCGGGTCATGTGCGCGCGCGCGACCGGTACGGTGCGATCTTGGCGGCCATGGACGATCAGCGTCGGCGCCAGGCGCGTGGTGTGCGGCGTGACGTTGCCGGGCATGCCGCCGCCCATATTGACCACGGCGGCGATGCGCGGATCGCGGCTGGACAAACCCATCGCCTGGAAACCGCCCAGCGAGAAGCCGAACACGCCCATGCGCTTGGGATCGATGGCGCGATCGCGCGACATTTGATCGAGCGCGGCGCGCACGATGTCGTGCTGCTGCTCGAATTCGGAAATCAGCGCCTTGCCGCGCGGCCGGTTGCGGTTCCGCTCGCCCAGATAATGCGGCAGATAGACCACATAGCCCTGGCTCGCGAACATTTCGGCGGCCCCGCGATAGAACGAGCCGTCGCCGATGCCCGAGGCGCCGTGCAACAGCAGCACGGCCGGACGCGGCCCATCCATTTCCGGGCGGTAGATTTCCAAGCGCACTTGGCGGTTCGCGGCGCGATAGCGCGTGTCGCTGCGCTTCACTACCGCTTGCAGCGTGCGCAGATCGGCACCTTCGCCGAAGCTTTGGCTGGCGCGCGGGCCCGCCATCCACTCCGGTGCCGCTTGACGGCCTTCGTCGCGGAAATCGCCCAGCGTCGCCTTGTTGAAGGCTTCGTCGGATTCAGGGCCGGTGGCGCCGGCGATGGCGCGGCCAAGCGTGACCGCCCCGGCCGGACGGCGCGGTTCTTCCTTCGCCGCTTCGGGCGCTAGGAACGTGACGGGCAAGCTGGGGTCGAGGAGATAGGCCGGATCGAGAGCGGCGTTCGGCGCGGCGGCTTCCGGATCGCGTTCGGCGCCGGCGGGCGAAGCCTCGCGCGCGGCGGCGATCTGCGTCGGGGCCGGGATCGCCGGGGCCGCGTTATCCGTCGCGACCTGCGATGCCACCGCCAAAGCGACGATCAGTTCGATCATTACGAAGCCGCCCCTGTTTGTTGCGGTTTATTGCAAGTGCGGTGGGGATAACACAGGGTTTGGCCAGATGGGAGTCAGAAATTCGGTAAAATCGTTAAATTAACCAATGGGTTGGTTTTTCCCTTTAGAATCAAAGAGGGCGGAAGTTATGCCCCCCGCCCTCTGTGCTTGGTTTTGCGCCAGAAAAATCCGCTGGCGGTTTTTTTGGCGAAGTGAGGACTCGGGGTATCAGTGCGATTCCTGGGCGTCGAAATGGCGCTTGATCAGCCAGAACTCGAACAAAACGATCAGCGCGAACACCACCAGCGCCACCGGATACATCTCGCTGCCATGGCTGGCCGAGGCGAAGAACAGCGACACGATCCCCACCAACGCGGCGACGATACCAATAATCCACGACTGCAAACCGGACATCGACAACTCCCCTTTTCGAATGGTCGGCGCGGCGAAAAATAGCCGCGTTGCCGTCAGCACGCCAGCAGGTCCTCGGCCTTGCCGGCCAGCAGCGACGGAATGGCGCGGGTGATCCGCTCGATCGGCCAATCCCACCAGGCGAGCGCCAGCAGCTTTTCGACCGTCGCGTCGTCGAAGCGGCGCTTGGCCACGCGTGCGGGATTGCCGACGACCACCGAATAGGGCGGCACGTCCTTGGCGACCACGGCGCGGGCACCCACGATCGCCCCCGTCCCCACATTGACGCCGGGCAGGATCATCGCCTCGTACCCGACCCACACATCGTGCCCCAGCACGATGTCGCCCTTGGCGGGGACCGGCATTTTCTCGATGGCCATCTCGTCGGCCCAGCCATGGCCGAACACAGGGAACGGAAAGGTCGACGGGCCGACGCTGGGATGATTGGCGTCGGCCATCACGAAGGTGGCGCCATGCGCGATCGCGCAGAATTTGCCGATGACGAGCTCGTCGCCGGCGATGCCGAAATTGTAGCGGATATTGCGGTCGAAGAAGCGCGTGGGATCTTCGAAATCGGAATAGTAGGAATACTCGCCCACCCGCACATTCGGCGTCGGCTTCGCTTCCAAAAGCGGTTTCAGAAACGCCGTATGCTTGGCGTTCTTGCCGAAGGGAAAGATCTGGGACGGGTCCGGACCGTTCATGCGCGCTTTCCTCCCGATATGTTTTTTTAGATTTCGACTTGGGTGCCCAACTCCACGACGCGGTTCGACGGAATGCGGAAGAAATGCGTGGCCGCATAGGCGTTGCGCGACAGCGCAATGAACAGCTTCTCGCGCCAGCGCGGCATCAGCGGCTTGTTCTTGGGCACGAGATTCTCGCGCCCCAGGAAGAACGACGTATCCATCAAATCGAATTTAAGGCCGTAGGGCATCGCCAAGCGCAAGGCGCGCGGGATGTTCGGCCCTTCCATGAACCCGTAATGCAGCACGACGCGCCAGAAATTCTTGTCCAGCGCCTCCACCTCGATCCGGTCCTTGTCGGCGACGGCGGGGATCTGCTCGGTCACGATCGTCAGCAGCACCACGCGCTCGTGCAGCACTTTGTTGTGCTTCATGTTGTGCAGCAGCGCGTAAGGCACGCCGTCGGTCGTGCCGGTCAGGAACACGGCCGTGCCCGAGACGCGCGGCGGGTTGCCGTCCTTGATGCGTGCGATGAATGGATCGAGCGGCACCGTACCTTCGTGCAGCCGCTCGTGCAGGATCCGGCGCCCGAGTTTCCAGGTCGTGAAGACCATGTAGAGGCCGGTGCCGATGACGAGCGGCACCCAGCCGCCATCGACGATCTTGGCGAGGTTGGCGAAGAAGAAGGTCAGATCGATCGTCAGCAGCGCGATCGTGATGCCGCCCGCGAGCCAGCGCGGCCAGTTCCACACATGGCGCGCGACGACATAGGCGATCAGCGTGGCGACGCACATCTCGCCCGACACCGACACGCCATAGGCGGCGGCGAGCGAGCTCGAATCTTGGAAACCGATCACGAGCGCCAGCACGCACGCGCACAGGATCCAGTTCACGCGCGGCACGTAGATCTGACCGATTTCGGTTTCCGACGTATGGCGCACTTCCAGACGCGGCAGGAAGCCGAGTTGCACCGCCTGGCGCGCGAGGCTGAATGCCCCGGTGATAACGGCTTGCGAGGCGATCACCGTCGCCGCGACGGCGAGCGCGATGGTGGGATAGAGCAGGAAGTCGGGCACCATCAGATAGAACGGATTGGACGCCGCCTCGGGCTCGCGGATCAGCAAGGCGCCTTGGCCGAAATAGTTCAGCACGAGACAAGGCTGGACGAAGCAGATCCAGGCGAGACGGATCGGCCTTTTCCCGAAATGGCCGATATCGGCGTAGAGCGCTTCGGCACCCGTCAGGGCCAGGAACACGGCCCCCATCACCAGGAAGCCGCGCAAACCGTCGGCATAGAGGAAATGGATTCCCCAATAGGGATTGAGCGCGTGCAGAACCTCGGGCGTCTTGATCAGCGAGATCACGCCCAATACGCCGAGAACCGCGAACCAGAGCGTCGTGATCGGGCTGAAGAACGCGCCGACCTTCGCGGTTCCTTTGCGCTGGAACACAAACAGCGCGACCAGCACCACGCACGCGATCGGCACCACGAAATTCGCGAATTCGGGCGCGGCGACCTTGATGCCTTCCGCCGCCGACAATACCGAAATCGCCGGCGTGATGACCGCGTCGCCGAAGAACAGCGCCGCGCCGAACAATCCCGCCGCCAGAATCGGCACGCCGCGATGCGTGCCCTCGGGCGCCTTGCGCATGGCCAGCGCCATCAGCGCGAACATGCCGCCTTCGCCGCGATTGTCCGCGCGCAGGATGTAGGTCACGTATTTGAGCGTGACGACGATCACCTGCGTCCACACGATCAGCGACAGCACGCCCAGCACGTGTTCCACCGTGGGGTCCATCGGGTGCGGACCGGTGAAGGCTTCACGCATCGTGTAAAGCGGCGAAGTGCCGATATCGCCGAACACGACGCCGATCGCGCCGAGTGCCAGCGCGAATAGGCGTTTATCGCCTTCCGGCGTGTCTGAACTGGTCGAGGTCATGAATCCGATCGCGGGACGCGCGTGTGTCGTTAGACGGACTTGCGGGACGCGGGCGTCGTATCGCCCTATTTCGAGCGGACTCTGCCCCAAGCGCCGACTCAAAACCAGCGGCAGATTGTCCCCGCGTGCCGACTCCTTATATAAGGTCGCGCACATGGCACGCCGCTCCGAACCCGCAATCAATCTGCCGCCCGCGACGCTCGCCTTGATCGTCCTGGTTTTCGCCGCCCATATCGTGTTGTCGCTGATGGGCGACGACGCGCGCTGGATCGCCTACGACGAGTTCGGCTTCGTGCCGCTGCGTTACTCGGGCCGCGTGCCGCTGGAATGGCCCGCCTTCGCGGCCCCCTTCACCTATCTGTTCATCCACGGCGACTGGATGCATTTGGGAATCAATCTCGTCACGCTCGCCGCGTTCGGTGCGGGCGTGGAACGGCGCATCGGCGCCTTCAATACGGTGTCGCTGTTCTTCATGAGCGGCGTGATCGCGGCCGGCGCGCATTTCGCCGTTTACGCGAATTCCGCCGAACCGGTGATCGGCGCTTCGGGCGCAATCTCGGGCCTTATGTCGGCGGCGTTGCTCGTCTTGCGCGAAAGCGGGCGCATGGGGCGCAGCCCGATTTTCGTCATGGCGGCGTTGTGGATCGCCGCCTTCACCCTGCCCGATCTTTTCTCCGGCCAGATCGTGCAGGGCGCTTCGGTCGCTTGGGTCGCGCATATCGGCGGCTTCGTCGCGGGCCTCGTGCTCTATCGTTTCTTCGCAGGCAGATCCGCATGACGATCCCCTACGACATTCTGCGCAAGGCGATGCTGCCGCTCGACGGCACGATCGCCGATTACGTGCCGTCGATCCTCAAGGCCTATGCCGGCATCGTGCCGACGGAGCGCTGGTCCAAAATCGAGATGATCGATTTCACTTCGGGCTCGTGTCTGATGCCGATGGCGTTCGCCGCCGCCGGCGCGCGCAAGCTGACGGTCAACGACGCCGCCCCACGCTCGCATCTCGCGGCGCGTTTCCTGTTCGGCGCGCGCAAGATCGATCCCGAACGCGTCGGCGCGCTGCTGTCGGTCAAGCGGCCGAAGCTGCGCGCGCACGTGCCGACCTTCCATTTCGCCTGCGACTATCTGACCGCACCGGTCTGCGACGTGTTCGACCGGCTTTATCATGCCGACGTGCCCGCCGCCGAACGCGACGGGCTGCGCTATCTCGCCGTGCGCTGGGCGTTGGGCTTCGCGCCGTCGATGGTCGATGGGTTCGAAATTCTCTACACCCACGACCCAAAGCAATTGCGCGCGATCAAGGACGTCGATTGGAAGCCCTATCTCGCGCGCGAAGCGAAGCCCGCCAGCGTGCTTGCCGCGCATGTGCGCGAACTCAACGCCGCGATCGACGTGATGGGGCCCAAGCGCGCCGCCTTGCATATCGGCGATATGAAGGACCTCGCCAAGCGCTTGAAGCCGCGCGTTCCCTGCTTCGCCGCCGTCAATCCGCCGACGCGCGGCCTCGACGAATACACGATCGACGATCAGCTCGTGCATTCGTTGATGGAGAATCGCTGGCTGCCGTTGTCGCGCACGTCGGAATCGCATCGCGAATTCTGGGTGAAGCGCGTCGACGCGGCGTTGCGCGAACTGCCCGCCGGCACGCACTACATGGTGTGGGGCGGCGACGGCTCGATGGCGTTCGAGGAATGCCTGAAGGTCTGGGAAATCTATGGCCGGCCGCTGCATTTGAAGCGGCTGGGATCGCGCCCCAATTCGGCCGGCTGGGGCATTTTTGAAATACACTAAAACATCGTGAAAATGCTGATATTCCAGCAATTTTCCTATTCACCCCCTTGCCCTGAGGGAAAAGCGTTCTATATCCCCGCTCATGCTCGCGCAGTCCCCCGGCACGAGCGCATGTAATCCGATCATCCCCCCCCTCGATCGGATTGCTACCGACCCCGGCGCCCCCGCGCCGGGGTCTTTCATTTTATGGACTTGGGCCCCGGCGCCCCCGCGCCGGGGGCATTCAGCCGGGGGCATTCATTTTAAAGCGCGGATTCGGGAACCGTCCGGCCGTCCAAGCGGCGCAGCAAGCGCACGCGGAAGCCTTTGCCGCCGGGACCTTTGCGGTCTTCCTCCAGCGCCATGATCGCGCTGCCCATCGCCACGCTGCCGAAGGTGATCGCGAAACCGATCAGCAGCATCGCCATCGCGATACCCGTATGGGCGGACCCGCCGATTAGGCGCCACAAACCGCCAATATCGAACCATAACAGCGCGCCCAGGATCGACCAGCCGACCGCGATGCCGATCAGCATGTGGCCGGCGAGGAACAGCAGGATCGGACCGATGCGATTGGGCGGCATGCGTCTATCTTACACCCGCCGCCCCGGTCCGGCCGCGTGCGACAAACCGGCGCGGGCCGGGCTGGTCTAAATCGCCGCGAGGGCCTATATGTCCCGCCCCATGACCGCCGCACCCCGCACCAAATCCGCCAAAGCGGCGCCCGCGCGCCCCGCGCCGAAAATCGGCATCGTCAGCCTCGGCTGCCCGAAGGCGCTGGTGGATTCCGAACGAATCCTCACCAAGCTGCGCAGCCAAGGCTACGAGATCGCGCCCGATTACGCCGGGGCGGACGCCGTCATCGTGAACACGTGCGGCTTCCTCGACAGCGCCCGCCAGGAATCGCTCGACGCGATCGGCGAGGCGTTGCGCGAAAACGGCAAGGTCATCGTTACCGGCTGCCTGGGTGCGGATAGCGGCCTGATCAAGGAAACGCATCCCAAGGTGCTATCGGTTTCGGGTCCGCATCAATACGAGCGCGTCGTCGAAGCCGTGCACGCCGCCGTGCCGCCGGTCCACGATCCGTATGTCGATCTGGTGCCGCCGCAGGGCTTGCGCCTGACGCCGCGCCATTACGCCTATTTGAAAATCTCCGAAGGCTGCAATCATTCCTGCAGCTTCTGCATCATCCCGTCGATGCGCGGCAAACTCGTCTCGCGCCCGGCCGGCGAAGTGATGATCGAAGCCGAACGCCTGGCACTCGCCGGCGTGCGCGAACTCCTCGTCATCAGCCAGGACACGTCGGCCTATGGCGTGGATATCCGCCATGCCGAAAGCCCGTGGCGCCGGCGCCAGGTGCGCGCACACATGACCGATCTCGCCGCGGCACTGGGCGAACTCGGCGTGTGGGTGCGGCTCCACTACGTCTATCCCTATCCGCATGTCGACGACGTGATCCCGCTGATGGCGGAAGGCAAAATCCTTCCCTATCTCGACATCCCGTTCCAGCACGCAAGCCCGTCGGTGTTGAAGGCGATGAAGCGCCCGGCGCATGGCGAGAAGACCTTAGGCCGTATCGCCCAATGGCGCCGCGACGTGCCGGACATGACCGTGCGCTCGACCTTCATCGTCGGCTTCCCCGGCGAGACCGAGCAGGATTTCCAGATCATGCTCGATTGGCTCGATGAAGCGCAGCTCGACCGCGTGGGCTGCTTCAAATTCGAGCCGGTCGAGGGTGCGAAAGCGAATGATCTTCCCGGTGCCGTGCCCGAGGAAGCGAAGGAAGAACGCTGGCACCGGCTGATGGCCGCCCAGCAGAAGATTTCGGCCGCGCGCTTGAAGCGCTTCGTCGGCCGCGAGATCGACGTGCTGGTCGATCATGTCGACACCAAAAAGGGTGTGGCGGTCGCGCGCTCGAAGGCCGATGCGCCCGAGATCGACGGCGTGGTGAAAGTGAAGAACGCCAAGGCGGCGCGCGCGGGCGAGTTCCTGAAGGTCCGCGTCGACAAGGCCGACGCCTACGACCTGCACGCCACCGCGATCTAACGCTTCGCCATCAATTCCGCGAGTAAACGCTGGAACGCGGCGGCGTCGATCGTCGCCTCGCCCGCTTCGCTGCGCAGTTCCAAATAGCGCGACGCCCCCGTCGCGGCGAACAGCGCCGCCTGCTCGGGCTCCAGCGTCGTCCAATGGAAAGCTTCGTCGACCGACGGGCGGAAGGGCTCGCGCCCGCCCTTATTGGCTTGATGGAAAACTTCCAGGCCGTAGACGCCCTTGTCGGTCAGCGTCACCTCGACTTCCAGCCGCCCCCACGGCGTATCGGCGCCATAGGTGACGATCGCCGCGTCGGGCGCGCGGAAGATATAGGACATCTCGCTGAGAATCGGCACGAAAGGCATCGCGCCCTTTTATGCCATCGGCGCCCGAGTCCCGCCGAGGCGCACGCGAACATGCGCGCAATTTCGGATTCGTCATGGTGCCCGCTGCCGGACTCGAACCGGCACGCCCGGAAGGGCTCAAGATTTTAAGTCTTGTATGTCTACCAATTCCATCAAGCGGGCACGATTTGGCAGCGGGACTATAGCGGCGGTTCGTCCGTGGGCGTACCGCCATGTTTGCGAATCAGCGCGGCGGCAGCGGCAGCGACTTCTTTGAGCCGCGCGCGATCGGGCCCGCGCATGACGATGGCATTGCGGAACGTGCCGTCCGGGCGCTGGCCGGGATAGGAGCCGATATCGACATCGGCGTTCGCCTTCTGCAAGGCGGCGAGATCGTCGCCGATCTTGCCCTCGGCCACATCCGACACGACCGAATGCGACAGCAGGATCGGCCCGCCCTTCAGCGACGACGCGATCCCTTCGAACATCGCCTGCAGAATGCGCGGCACGCCCGCCATCACATAGACGTTGCCGATCTTGAAGCCCGGCGCCTTGCTGATCGGGTTGGGGATCAGCTCCGAACCGCGCGGCAACGTCGCCATGCGCAGCCGCGCGGGCGTCAAGTCGGCGTCGGATTGGTAGTTGCTGCGCAGGATGGCGCGCGCGCGTTCGTCCACTTCCCACGGCACGCCGAACGCCTTGGAAACGCATTCGGCGGTGATGTCGTCATGCGTCGGACCGATGCCGCCCGAGGTGAAGATGTAGGTGTATTTGGCGCGCACCTCGTTGAGCACCGAAACGATGACCGCTTCGTCGTCGGGGATCACCCGCGTCTCGCGCAGGCGAATGCCCATCGCCGTCAGGCGCTCGGCGATCCAGCCGGAATTGGTGTCCTTGGTGCGGCCCGAGAGGATCTCGTTGCCGATCACCAGAATGCAGGCGGTGGGAGCTTGGTCTGTCATTGTCGAATCCATCTAATATACATAGCGCATGGCCGATACAGTTCTAGCCGCCCGTTACGCCGCCGCCGACCAAATGTCGGGGGGCCACGGCATTTTGGCGGTGGCGGAGGCCGCCCTCGCCGCCCATCGGGTGTTCGACCGGGTCTGGGCGCGTGCCTTTCCGCAGGTCGACGCGGTCGGCGCCATCGCCTGCAAGGCCGGTTGCGGCTGGTGCTGCCACCAGCATGTCGCGATCCTGCCGGCTGAGGCGGTGGCCATCGCCCGCGCCATCGACGGCACCAAACTCGCCGAGCGCTTCGACGGGCTTGCCCCCGCGATTTTGGGCAAGTCGAATGCGCAACGCAAAGCCGAGAAGCGCGCCTGCCCTTTCCTGATCGACGGCGCCTGCGCGGTCTACGAGGTGCGGCCCAATCGCTGCCGCGCCACGCATTCGCGCGATCTCGATTTCTGCATCGCGCGCTACGAACTCGGTCACTCGCCGGCGACCAAGCCGGCGAAATCCATCCCGCTGGAGCCGGCTTTGATCGGCGACCAAGTGCTGAAGGGCCTGGGCCAAGCGCTGGTCGCGGCCGGGCTCGACGCCACCCCGGTCGAACTCACCCACGCGATCGCCGCTTTGCGCCGCGACCCCGATTTGGCCGACGACTACGCCAAGGGCCGAATTTTTCCGGCCGGGGCGCAGGCGCCGGAAGACCCGCAATCGGATACCGCGCCTCTGGCGTAAATTGTCCGAAACGCCTATACATCCCGCAGAATGACAGACGTTATCGCCCCCTCGCCGCTCCTCGATTCCGACGGGCGGCCCGTCAAAATCCACGGCCCCGAAGGTTTCGCGGGCATGCGCGCGGCGGGCAAGCTCGCCGCGGAAACGCTCGACTATATCGGCCCGCTGGTGAAGGTCGGCGTGACGACCGGCGAGATCGACCGCCTGTGCCACGATTTCATCGTGAAGCACGGCGCGCGCGCCGCCCCGCTCGGCTACAAGGGCTATCCCAAATCGGTCTGCACGTCGGTCAATCATGTCGTGTGTCACGGCATTCCCGGCGACAAGCAGCTCGAAGACGGCGACATCATCAATATCGACGTGACCGTCATCCTCGACGGCTGGTACGGCGACACGAGCCGCATGTTCCTGCTGGGCGACGTTGGCGTGCGCGCCAAGAAATTGGTCGACACGACCTACGAAGCGATGATGGCGGGGATCGAGGCCGTGCGGCCGGGTGCCACGCTGGGCGATATCGGGGCCGCCATCCAGCGCGTGGCCGAAGGCCAGCGCTTCTCGGTCGTGCGCGATTTCTGCGGCCACGGGTTGGGCCGGATCTTCCACGATTCCCCGTCGGTGCTGCATTACGGCAAGGCGGGGACGGGCATGCGCCTGCAGCCGGGCATGTTCTTCACCATCGAACCGATGATCAACGCCGGCGATTGGCGCGTGAAGGTGCTGTCCGACGGCTGGACCGCCGTGACCAAGGATCGTTCCTTGTCGGCGCAGTTCGAACACTCGGTCGCGGTGACCGAAACGGGCTACGAGATTTTCACGCTGAGCCCCGCCGGCCTTCACCGCCCGCCCTACTCGTTCGCGGGTTAAGTCGCTTCCCCGAAGGTTGTGCGGCCCACGCGCGCGTGTATCATCGCGCGCGTGATGCCACAGCCGCCCGACGACGAAGCCGCCCCGCATTATCACGGCCATCGCCAGCGTTTGCGCGAACGCTTCCGCAAGGCCGGCGGGGCCGCGTTGCAGGATTACGAGCTGATTGAATTGCTGCTTTTCGCCGCGATCCCGCGCCGCGACGTGAAGCCGCTCGCCAAGGCGGTGATCGAGCGCTTCGGGTCCTATGCCGGCGCGCTGTCGGCCAGCCGCGAAGAATTGGCCGCGATCGACGGCCTGGGCGACGCGGCGATCGACACGCTGCTGGCCGTGCGCGAAGCCGCCGTGCGTCTCGCCCGCACCGAAGTATCGGATAAGCCGATCCTCGGCCGCTGGGAAAAATTGATGGAATACCTGACGGCGGACATGGCGCGCGCCAAGCAGGAGCATTTCCGCCTTCTGTTTCTCGACCGGAAGAATCGCCTGATCCACGACGAGATCCACCAGAAAGGCACGGTCGATCGCGCGCCCGTTTATCCGCGCGAAGTGGCCAAACGCTGCCTGGAGCTCAACGCCTCGGCCGTCATCCTGGTCCATAACCATCCGTCGGGCGACACCCAGCCCAGCCGCGCGGATATCGACATCACCCGCGAAATCGACAAGGCGTTGAAGGTGATCGGCGTCGCGGTCCACGACCATGTCGTGGTCGGGCGCGACGGCCATACCAGCTTCAAGTCGATGGGGTTGTTCTGATAGTCTTCGGGCTATGAGATCCCACCACGACATGGGCGGCATCGAGCCGTTCGCCTCGCAACCGATCGACCGCGCCGAGCACGAATTGTCGGAATTCGACAAACGCGTCGACGCGCTGGTCAATCTTTTGTCCCACCCGTCGCGCGCGTTGATGCGCGTCGATGAAATGCGCAATTCGATCGAGGCGATGCCGCCCGAAGAATACGACCGCGCGCTCTATTACGAAAAATGGATCCACGCGGTCGCCGAGATCATGGTCGCCAAGGACGTGATCGGCGAGGAGGAACTTGTCCTCAAACTCGCGGACCTCAAGGAAGAGGACGGCGAGGAAGCATGAGTTTCGCCCCCGGCACGCGCGTCACCGTGCGCAACGATTGGCCCGAGGCGAAGGGCGTGAAGGTCCATATCCGCACGCCGCATTTCGTGCGCGGCAAAACGGGCCGGATCGAAACGCTGATCGGCGTATTCGGCGATCCCGAATTCCTGGCCGTCGGCCGCAAGGACGCGCCCAAGCGCGCGCTTTATATGGTCGTGTTCGATCGCGCCGATCTGTTCCCCGGTACGAACGCGCGTAACGAAACCCTGACCGCCGATCTCTACGAGAATTGGCTGGAGCCCGCGCCATGAGCGGCAATCATCACGACCATCTGCACACGCATGACGATCACGCCCCCGTGGGCGCGACCGAGCCGCGCCCGGAATATGCGCGCCTGGAACGCGCCGTGCGCGAATTGCTGATCGCCAAGGGCGTCATCACCGCCGACGACGTGCGCAAACAGATCGAGCTGATGGACAGCCGCACGCCGGCAATGGGCGCCAAGATCGTCGCCCGCGCCTGGGTCGATCCGGCGTTCAAGACGCGGCTGCTGAAGGACGCCAAAGCCGCGGCCGAGGAAATGGGCGTGGACACGTCCAATTCCGCGACCGTCGTGGCGCTGGAGAACACGCCTGCGCGCCATCACGTAGTCGTGTGCACGCTGTGCTCCTGCTATCCCAAGGCGATTCTCGGCGTGCCGCCCGCCTGGTACAAGTCGAGCGCCTATCGCGCGCGCACCGTCAAGGAACCGCGCAAGGTCTTGGCGGAATTCGGGACTTTCCTGCCCGAGGGCGTCGAAATCCGCGTCGTCGATTCCACGGCCGATATGCGCTATCTGGTCGTGCCGATGCGACCGGCCGGGACCGAAGGGTGGAACGAAGACCGCCTCGCCGCCCTGGTCGGCCGCGACAGCATGATCGGCACCGCTTTGGCCACGACACCCGCGTAACGAAGGACTTGCGATGATCCCGCGCTATAGCCGCCCCCAGATGACCGCAATCTGGGAGCCCGAGAGCAAATTCCGCATCTGGTTCGAAATCGAAGCCCATGCCTGCGACGCGCAGGCCGCGTTGGGCGTGATCCCCAAGAAAGCCGCGCAAACGATCTGGAAGAAGGGCAAGTGGGAGATCGCGCGCATCGACGAGATCGAGCGCGAGACCAAGCACGACGTCATCGCCTTCCTGACCAACCTCGCCGAGTATGTCGGCCCTGATGCGCGCTTCGTGCACCAAGGCATGACCAGCTCCGACGTGCTCGACACGGCCTTGTCGGTGCAGCTCGCGCGCGCGAGCGATCTGCTGCTCGAAGGCGTCGATCGCGTTCTCGCCGCACTCAAGAAGCGCGCGAACGAAACGAAATATCTGCCAACGATCGGCCGCAGCCACGGCATCCATGCCGAGCCGACGACGTTCGGCTTGAAACTCGCGGGCTTCTACGCCGAGTTCGCGCGCAACCGCAAACGCCTGGAATCGGCGCGCGCGGAAATCGCGACCTGCGCAATTTCGGGCGCGGTCGGCACTTTCGCCAATATCGACCCGCGCGTCGAAGCGCATGTCGCGAAGAAAATGGGGCTGACGCCCGAAACGATTTCGACGCAAGTCATCCCGCGCGACCGGCATGCGATGTATTTCGCCACGCTGGGCGTCATCGCCTCGTCGATCGAGCGTTTCGCGGTGGAAATGCGCCATCTGCAACGCACCGAAATGCGCGAAGCGGAGGAATTTTTCAGCCCGGGCCAAAAGGGCTCGTCGGCGATGCCGCACAAGCGCAACCCGGTGCTGTCGGAGAATCTCACCGGCCTCGCGCGCATCGTGCGTGCGGCCGTGACGCCGGCGTTGGAGAACGTGGCGCTGTGGCACGAGCGCGATATCTCGCACTCCGCCGTCGAGCGCGTGTTCGGGCCCGACGCGACGATCACGCTGGATTTCGCGCTCCATCGCCTTGCCGGCATGATCGAGAAGATGGTGATCTACAAGGATCGCGTGAAGGCGAATCTCGATCTGCTCGGCGGCCTCGTCCATTCGCAGCGCGTGCTGCTGGCGTTGACGCAAGCCGGCGTGAGCCGCGAGGACGCCTATCGTATCGTGCAATCGAACGCGATGGCGGCGTGGTCGTCGGGCGGCTCGTTCCAGGAACGGCTCAAAGCCGATCCGATCGTCGCCAAGAAGATGAACGCCAAGCAGATCGACGCGATGTTCGATCTCGGCTACCACACCAAGCATGTCGACACGCTGTTCGCGCGCGTGTTCGGCAAGCCGAAGGCGAAGAAGCGGCGCTAACTAACCCCGCGCCATATGCTGGCGACCGGCGGCGGCGAGCGAATCCAAAAACGCGCGCGCCGCCGGGGCGAGGCCCGCTTTGCGCGCGACCGCGCAGAGTTTGCGCCGTGCCGGCGGTTCCAAGGGGATCGCGGCCAGGCGCCGCTCGCCCGAAGGTACAACGAGTTCGGGCACGATCGACACGCCCACGCCTTCGCGCACCATGGCGAGCAACGCCGCCGGATCGCGCACCGAGAAGGCGATTTTGGGCGCAACACCTTCCGACTGGAAAATGCCGCGAACGTCGTCTTCGCAGCCGGCGTTCGACATGACGAAAGGCTCGTCGGCGATGTCCGCCGGGCGGATCGACCGGCGCGCGGCAAGCCGATGCTTGCGCGGCATGATGGCGAGGAAATCGTCCTCCGCCACGGGAACCGAATCGTAATCCTTCGGCACTTCGGCGGTCAGGCCGATATCGATGGCCCCGCCAGTCACCCAATCGCGAACTTCGTTGTCCGTGCCTTCGATCAGCACGACTTCGATGCCGGGATAGCGCGCGCCGAAATTCTTGACGATCGGCGGCAGCAGCCTTGCGGCGGCCGACGCGACCGAGCCCACGCGCACGCGCCCCGATTGCAAACCGATCAGCACTTGGGCGCGATGGCGCACGCGTTCGATCGCTTCCAGCGCCTGGCGCGCATCGGATTGGATCGCCGCACCGGCGGCGGTCGGGGCGACGCGGCCGCGGTTGCGCAACAGCAGCACCACGCCCAGCGATTCTTCAAGCGCCGCGACGGCCTGACTGACGCCCGATTGGGTTAACCCAAGTTTATGCGCCGCGGCGGTGAACCCGCCCTCCTCCAGCACGGCGAGAAACGCGCGCAACTGGCCGACATTGATGCTCGACGAACTCATTCGTGACTTCCCTGCGGGCTCGCGTCGTTGGCGTGGCCCGTCTTGTCGCGGGTGTACCCATTCAATTCAGCGCCATAAGGTTACGTCATGGCGGTCATGATTTCAATTTGATTTACTAATGGGGCGTCGGCGCCCTAGCGTGCGCTCCGCATGACGAACCAAGCCAAGCCGCCCGCCGCCCTAACCGGTTACGCCTGGGGCCTGCTCACGATTTCGATCTGGGCGCTGTGGATGATCGCCACGCGGTCCGCCGCCAAAACCACGCTCGACACGTTCGACCTCGCGGCATTGCGCTTCGCCTCGGCCGGGCTGGTGCTGCTGCCCGTGGCGCTGCGCATGCGCCGTTTCCAGCCGGCGCGTATCGGCTGGGGCATTTGGACGACGCTGCTCTGCGGGGCCGGAATCGTCTACGCGATCGTTTCGGCGATCGGCTTTCGCTACGCGCCGATCAGCCACGGCTCGGTCATGCTGCCGGGCACGATGCCGCTATTCGTGGCGCTGCTGTCGGTCGTGCTGCTGGGCGAAACCATCGCGGGCACGCGCAAGATCGGCTTCGCGCTGATCCCGCTGGGCGTCGTGACGCTCGTGTTCGCGGGCGCCCATCATGGCACGGGCCAAGAATGGATCGGCCAAGCGACCTTCATCTTCTCGGCGATGTTGTGGGCGTCCTACACCATCGCGATGCGCAAAAGCGGCCTGACGGCGATCGAAGTCGCGGCCGTCGTCTGCGTCTGGTCGGCGATCCTGTATCTGCCGCCCTACGCGATCTATGTCGCGTGGACGCTGGATTCGGGTCTGCTGCGCGAAAGCTGGAACGAGCTGTTCGCCCAAGCCTTGATGCAAGGCGTGCTGCCGAGTGCGGTGTCGCTGTTCACCTTCAACCGCACGCTGACGATCCTGGGCCCGTCGCGCGGGGCCGCGTTGGCGTCGCTCGTCCCCGTCGTCGCCACGCTCAGCGCGATCCCGCTGCTCGGCGAATGGCCGTCAAGCACCGATTGGCTGGGCTTGGCGGCCATCACGGCGGGCGTCTATCTCGCGACCGGCGCGCCTTTGCCGGCGTTCCTTACGCATCGCGCAGCGAACTGACGCAAAACGGGCGGCGCCCTTCGGCACCGCCCGTCCCGCGACCTCCCTAAACTTATCGTTTTTATCGGGGCGCGCTTACTCCGCCGCGTTGGGCACGGCCGCCGGCTTGGCGCCGTGGAACTGCTCGGCTTCGGTCGAACCCGCCATCGCGGTCGTCGACGACTTGCCGGCCGAGATCGCGACCGCGACTGCGTCGAAATACGACGTGCCGACCTCGCGCTGATGGCGCGTGGCGGTGTAGCCGTTCTTCTCGCTGTCGAATTCGGCCTGCTGGAGCTCCGAATAGGCGCCCATGCCGCGCTTGTTGTAGCCGCGCGCCAATTCGAACATCGAGTAGTTCAGCGCGTGGAACCCCGCCAGCGTGACGAACTGGAATTTGTAGCCCATCTCGGCGATCTGTTCCTGATAGGTCTCGATCGTCGGGAGGTCGAGCTTGCGCCGCCAATTGAACGACGGGGAGCAGTTATAGGCGAAGAGCTTGCCCGGAAATTTCGCGCGGACTTCCTGCGCGAATTCGCGCGCTTCGCCCAAATCGGGCTCCGACGTTTCCCACCAGATCAGATCGCAATATTCGGCATAGGCGAGGCCGCGCGCGATCGCGTATTCCACGCCCTTGCCTTCCTTGATGCGGAAGAAGCCTTCCGGCGTGCGCGCCCCGGTCAAGAACGGGCGGTCGCGCTCGTCGACGTCGGAGGTGATGAGCTGCGCGGAGTGCGCGTCGGTGCGCGCGACCAGCACGCTCGGCACGTTCTCCACGTCCGCGGCCATGCGCGCGGCGTTGAGGGTGCGGACATGCGTTTGCATCGGCACCAGCACCTTGCCGCCGAGATGGCCGCATTTCTTTTCCGAGGCGAGTTGATCCTCGAAATGCACGCCTGCGGCCCCCGCTTCGATCATCGCCTTCATCAACTCGAACGCGTTGAGCGGCCCGCCGAACCCGGCCTCGGCATCCGCGACGATGGGCGCGAACCAATCGATATCGCCCTTGCCTTCCATCGTCTGGATCTGGTCGGCGCGGCGCAGCGCGTTGTTGATGCGCTTCACGACGTCGGGAACCGACGACGCCGGATAAAGCGACTGGTCGGGATACATTTGACCCGCGTTGTTCGCATCGGCCGCGACCTGCCAGCCCGACAGATAGATCGCCTGCAACCCGGCCTTCACCTGCTGCACCGCCTGGTTGCCGGTGAGCGCACCCAGCGAGCGCACGAAGGGCGTTTCGTGCAGCTGCTTCCACAGGCGGTTTGCGCCGCGCCGGGCGAGCGTGTGTTCGACCGTGACCGAGCCCGCGAGCTTGCGAACGTCGGCGGCGGTGTAATCGCGCTTGATGCCGTTCCAGCGGGGGTTCGTATCCCAATCGAAATTCATGACGGGTTCCTTCGGGGCGATCCCGGCGACGTGAGTGTCGTCGAGCTTGTAAATATCTTCACCATGCAGCGCCGAAGCGCAAATGCGAAAACGCCATAAATCACGTAAATCCGTGACTTCCTTTTCAGGCGGCAGGGCATTATTGTAAATATTGTTAATACCGGAGGCTCGGAAGATGGCGCGCAAAGTTCTGCTCGGCAACAAGATCCGCCGCCTGCGGCAGGCGCGCGATCTGACCCAGGCCCGCATGGCGGAGCTGTTGGGGATATCGCCCGCCTATCTCAATCTGATCGAACACGACGAACGGCCGGTGACCGTCGCGCTGCTGCTGAAGCTCGGCAAGACGCTGGACGTTGATCTCACCGACCTGTCGGACGACGACGACCGCAAGCTTGCCGCCGGCTTGCGCGAGGTCTTCGCCGACACGACGCTCGACGCGGGCGACGTGGGGGACGAAGAAATCAAATCGCTGGCCGAGGCCGCCCCAGCGGCCGCGAAGGCGATCCTCGAACTCTATCGTGCCTATCGCCTCGCCCGCGAGGATGCGCAGTCGATGACGCTGGGCTTGGGGCGCGGCCGCACGCGCAAAACCGTGCTGCCGGCGGAAGAGTCGCGCGACTTCTTCCACGACCGGACCAACTATTTCGACGAAATCGAGCGCGCGGCCGAGAAACTGATCCGCACCGCGTCGCTGCCTGCGGGCGAGCCGTGGCGCGTGATGGTCGACTACGCGAAAACCAAGCACGCGATCGACGTGGGGATCGAAGCGCCCGAAACGCTCGATGGGGCGGTGCGCCGCTTCGACGCCAAGTCGCGCACGCTGCGCCTGTCCGAAATCCTGCCGCGCGCATCGCGTCGCTTCCATCTCGCCTATCAGATCGGCCTGATCGAAGCGCGCGATGCGGTCGACGCGATCGTCGCGGCGGCCAAGCTCGCCTCGCCCGAGACGGAAACGCTGGTGCGCGTCGGCTTGCACAACTATTTCGCGGGCGCCGTGCTGATGCCTTACGCGCCCTATCTGGAAGCCGCGCGGAGCCTGCGCTACGACATCGAACGATTGGCGCAGCGTTTCGGCGTGGGCATCGAGCAGGCATGCCATCGCTTGGCGACGCTGCAACGGCCCAGCGACAAGGCCGTGCCCTTCTGGCTGATGCGCGTGGACGCCGCGGGCAACGTCTCCAAACGCATCTCGGCGGGAGGGTTCCATTTCTCGCGGTTCGGCGGCTCGTGCCCGCGCCTGATCGTCCATGAGGCTTTCGCCAGCCCCGGCCGCACGCTGACCCAGATCGCGCGCCTGCCCGACGGCGCCACGTTCTTTTGCGTCGCGCGCACGCTCACCAAGCCGTCGGCGGGTTTCGGCGAGCCGCCGTCGCTACTCGCCATCGCGATCGGCTGCGACATCGCGCGCGCCGGCGAACTCGTCTATGCCGATGGCTACGACCTCGCCAACCGGGCGCGCGAAGTGGAAATCGGCGTGGGCTGCCGCCTGTGCGAACGCGAAAACTGCCGCCAGCGCGCCTATCCGCCGCTGCAACACCGGCTGGATATCGACCCGGCCGTGAAAGGTGCTTCGGCCTATTCGTTCAAGAAGGGTTAGCCCTTCTCGGGATTGAACTCCAGGCCCCATTCCTGGAAGAAATCGCGCTTCTCGTCCCATTTGGGATCGACCTTCACGTGCAGGAACAGATGCACCGGGCGGTCGAGCAACTTGGCAAGTTCGAAACGGGCACCTTGCCCGATCGTCTTGAGCATGGCGCCCTTGGCGCCGATCACGATCTTGCGCTGGCCTTCGCGCGCCACATGGATCGTCTGCTCGATGCGCGCGGAACCGTCCTCGCGCTCCTCGAATTTGACCGTCTCGACCGCCGACGAGTACGGCAATTCCTTGTGCAGCTTGCGGAACACCTGCTCGCGCGTCACCTCCGCCGCCAGCAAGCGCGCGGGCAGATCGGAGATCTCGTCCTCGGGGTAATGGAACGGGCCTTCGGGCAAATTCGCGAGCAGCTTCGCTTTCAGCACGTCGCAGCCATTGCCGGTCTGCGCCGAGACCATGAACACGTCGCGGATATGGCCCGTCTCGGAATAGCGTTTGGCAAGGGCAAGCAATTCGTGCGGCGCGATCAGATCGATCTTGTTGATCGCAAGGTCCGCCTTCAGGCCGCGCTTGGCGAGGCCGTCGAGGACGATCTTCTCTTCCTCGTCGCCGTCGCCGCGCTTCAACGCGCGCGGCGCATCGACGACCAGCAGCACGGCATCGGCTTCTTCGACGCCGCGCCATGCGGCATCGACCATCGCGCGGTCCAGGCGACGCTTTGGCGCGAACACGCCGGGCAGATCGACGAAGATCGCCTGCGTTTCGTTTTCAACCAGAATGCCGGTCACGCGCGTACGCGTCGTCTGCACCTTGGGCGAGACGATCGCGACCTTCGCGCCGACCAGGCGGTTGACCAATGTGGACTTGCCCGCATTGGGCACGCCCAGCAACGCGACGAAACCGCAGCGGCTCATATCTTCGATCCTTCCAGGCGCGCGAGCAGCTTCGCGGCGGCGTCGCGTTCGGCTTCGCGTTTGTTGGGGCCCGATCCCGTTTCGGGCGCGTGGCTTTCGACCGTGACGCGCACGGTGAAATGCGGCGCGTGCGCCACGCCGGTTTGGGTCAGCACTTCGTAGACCGGCAGTTTGAGACCGCGCCCTTGCGACCATTCCTGCAAGGCGGTCTTCGGCTCGCGCGGCGGTGCCCCCGCTTTTGCCAGCAACGGCGCGAATAGCTTGGCGACCAAAGCTTGGGCGGGCGCCATGCCGCCGTCGCGATAGACCGCCCCCACGCACGCCTCGAACGCGTCGGCCAGCACGCCGGCCGCTTCGCGCCCACCGCCCTGCTCCTCGGAGTTCGACAATTCGAGCGCGGGCCCGATATCCAATTCCTTGGCGAGGGCCGCCAGCGTTTCGCGGCGCACGAGTTGCGCATGGCGCTTGGCGAGGTCGCCTTCGTTTTCCTCGCCGTAGCGCTTTTCCAGAAGATCGGCGACGACAAGACCGACGACGCGATCGCCGAGGAATTCGAGCCGCTCGAAACCCACGCCGCTGCGCTTCTTGTCGCCGCGCCTTCCGAGCGAGGAATGGGCGAGTGCTGCGGTCAGCAAATCGGGATCGGCAAAGCGATGGCCCAGCGCGTCTTCAAGGGCCTTGCGTGCGCTCAACGGATCGCGCCCAGCAGACGGGAATAGCGGATCGCCGTCAGCGCTTCCCACGGACGCGCGATCGACCAATTGCCGTCGGTCGAGAAGAACAGGAATTGCGCGCGGCCGACGATATTCTCGAACGGCACGAAGCCGACGGCTTCGGGATCGCGGCTGTCCTGCGAATTGTCGCGATGATCGCCCATCGCGAAGAAATGCCCCGGCGGCACCGTGAACACGGGCGTGTTGTTGTACGGGCCCTCGTTCGTCATCTTCAGAATACGATGCTCACGCCCGCCGGGGAGCGTTTCCATGAACTGGGCGTAGCGCACGGCAAAGCCGCGCTCGTCGTCGACGAAATCCGGAAGGCGGCGCAAATTCGCGGCTTCGTCATTGATGTAGAGCACGCCGCCGGTAACGCGCACCTTGTCGCCCGGCAAGCCGATCACGCGCTTGATGTAGTCGGTCTTGCCGTCGCGCGGCAGTTTGAACACGACCACGTCGCCGCGATCGGGGGCCGAGCCGGCGATACGGCCGTCGAACAGACGAATGCCGTAGGGCAGCGACGCGAAGGAATAGCCGTAGGTGAATTTCGAGACGAACAGGTAGTCGCCGATCAACAGCGTGGGCACCATCGACGCCGACGGAATGTTGAACGGCTCGTACAGCACGGTCCGGATGCCCAGCGCGATCAGCACCGCATAGACGATCGTTTTCACGAACTCGACGAGGCCGGAGGCGGTCTGGCCGCGGGGGACGGGCGGTGTCTGCATGATGCCGGAAAACCGTGTTTTTGCGGGCGGGATAAGGCCGGTAGCGGCCCGTTAAGTCAAGGGGCCGGGACGGCCGAGATTATCACGATGGCGCTGGCGATCGGGGGATCGTCAGTCAAACTCACGTCGATTTGGGCTTTCATGCCCGGCGGCACCATTTCGGCCAGGCGGATCGCCGCCCCGCCGGTCAGGCGCATCGTGGGCTTGCCGCCGGGCAGATTCACCACTTCCATGTCGCGCCAATAGACCGCTTTGCGAAAGCCGGTGCCCAAAGCTTTGGAACACGCTTCCTTGGCCGCGAAACGCCGCGCATAGGATTCCGCGCGCGCCGCGCGCCGGTCGGATTTGGCGCGCTCCCCCGCCGTGAAGATGCGATGGGTGAAACGCTCGCCGAAACGCGCCAGCGTCGCCTCGACGCGGCGAATGTCGACCAGATCGGACCCGAGACCCAAAATCATCCGCGCGCGCGCTCGGCCGAATTGATGACGGGTGTGGCGCGCAACGCCGCAATGACGTTGGTGAGGTGCTTCACATCGCGCACTTCGACGTCGATGATCATTTCCCAGAACTCGGTCGTCCGGTTGGTGATCTTCAGATTGGTGATATTGCCGCCGTTCTTGGCGATCACGGTCGACAGCGTGCCAAGACTGCCCTGTTCGTTGCGCACGACCATCGCGATGCGGCCGACGAAGGCGCCGCCCGGCGTCTCACCGTCGATTTCCCAGCCGACATCCAGCCAGCGCGCGGGTTGATCGGCGAATTGCTCCAGCGTGTCGCAATCGATCGTGTGGATCGTGACGCCGCGCCCGGTGGTGACGATGCCCACGATGCGGTCGCCCGGCAGCGGATGGCAACAGCCCGCGTAATGGATCGCCATGCCGGGAATCAGCCCACGGATCGGCACGCGGTTGCGCGGCACATCCGACGTCGCGGCCTTGCCCTTGCGGATCGGCACGACATTCGCGGGCTTGGGCTGGGGCCGCGTCTCGGGGAACAGGATGTTCAGAACTTCGCGGTCGGAGATCTGCCCCGCCCCGACTTCGGCGATCAGATCCTCGACGTCGTCGGCCTTCAGCGGCTTGACCGCACCTTCCAAAGACTTGTCGGCGTAGTCGTAGCCTTCGGCCTTAAAGGCCTTCTGCAGAATCGAGCGGCCCAACTCGACGAATTGCTGGCGCTGCTGCGACCGGATGAAGCGGCGGATGCGCGCGCGCGCCTTACCCGTTACGACAAAACGTTCCCAGGTCGGCGACGGCACTTGCGCCTTGGAGGTGACGATCTCCACCTGATCGCCGTTCGACAAGGCCGTGCGCAGCGGCATCATGCGGCCATTGATCTTGGCGCCCACGCAATGGTCGCCGACCGCCGAGTGCACGGCATAGGCGAAGTCGACCGGTGTCGCCCCACGCGGCAGCGCGATCAGGTCGCCCTTGGGCGTGAAGCAGAAGACCTGGTCCTGATACATCTCGAGCTTCGTGTGCTCGAGGAATTCCTCGGGATTGGTCGTATGCTCAAGAATATCGAGAAGTTCGCGCAGCCAGCGATATTGGCCGCCGTCCTTGGCCGCGTCACCGGTTTCGGCAATCGGGCGGCCTTCCTTGTAGGACCAGTGTGCGGCGACGCCGAATTCGGCGACGTCCTGCATATCGCGCGTACGGATCTGGATTTCGACGCGCTGGCCTTCGGGCCCGAAAATGCCGGTATGCAGCGAGCGATAGCCGTTGGGCTTGGCAACGGAGATGTAATCCTTGAAGCGCCCCGGCACGACGCGCCAATGCGAATGCACGACGCCCAGCGCCCGGTAGCAATCGGCCACGTCTTCGACGACGACGCGGAAAGCCATGATGTCGGACAATTGCTCGAACGCCACGTTCTTGCGCTGGGTCTTGCGCCAGATCGAATAGGGCGTCTTCTCGCGGCCGGAGACCTGCGCGTTCAACCCTTCGAATTTCAATACGCCCGCGATGTGCTCGGCCACGCGGCTGACGACGTCGCCGCCGCGCGCGCGCAAATGCTGAAGCCGCGTGACGATGGATTCGCGCGCGTCCGGATTGATCTGCGAAAACGCGAGATCCTCCAGCTCCTCCTGCACGCGGCGCATGCCGATACGCTCGGCCAGCGGCGCGTAGATATCCATCGTTTCGCGCGCGATGCGCTGGCGCTTCTCGGGCTTCGGGATGAAGCCGATCGTGCGCATGTTGTGCAGACGGTCGGCGAGCTTCACCAGCAACACGCGGATATCGGCCGACATCGCCAGCAGCAGCTTGCGGAAATTCTCCGCCTGCTTGGCGCGGTCGGATTGCGCCTGCTGTTCCAGGCGCGAAAGCTTGGTGACGCCGTCGACGAGGCGCGCGATCTCGGGCCCGAACACGCGCTCGATCTCGTCGATCGAGGTCAGCGTATCCTCGACCGTGTCGTGCAGCAGCGCCGTCACGATCGACGCGGTGTCGAGCTTGAATTGTGTGAGGATGCCCGCGACTTCCAGCGGGTGCGAGAAATACGGATCGCCCGAGGCGCGTTTCTGCGCGCCGTGCACCTTCATCGAAAAGACGTAGGCGCGGTTGATCAGATCTTCGTCGGCGTCGGGATCGTAGGCTTTAACGCGCTCGACCAGTTCGAAGGCGCGCATCATCGGCGGCCGCGCCTTGCGCGGCGCCTCCGCCGACGAAACGGCCGGCACAGACGAAGCGGGCGCGACGGCGTTCATGTCCGTCGCGCCCCGCGCGTCAGTACCGCCTTCAATCGGCGGCGCTTGGGTCTCGGTGGTGCCGTCGGGGCCCAAATCCCCGCCCGCCGGTTACTCTTCGACCGCCGCGTCGTCCGCCGCGGCAACGTCGGTCTTCACCGTGTCGGCGTCTTCGATATCCATCTCGTCTTCGATACCGTCCATCGCCGCGTCTTCCGGCACGCCGGCGACGTCGCGATCGGCTGCGAGCAGTTCCATCGCGTCGTCTTCCGGCTCTTCGCTTTCGACTTGGCGCTGCAGACCCTGGATCAGCGACTGGCGCAGATTGTCCAGCGCCAGAGAATCGTCGGCGATCTCGCGCAAAGCGACGACCGGATTCTTGTCGTTGTCCTTCTCGACCGTCAGCGGGGAGCCCGCAGAAATTTCACGCGCGCGCTGGGCCGCGAGCATGACGAGTTCGAAGCGGTTGGGAACTTTGACGACGCAATCTTCAACGGTTACGCGGGCCATTCGGCACTCCGGCTCAACGGATAGAAATCCTTGGAAAGGGCTAAGGAATATAGAGGCTTCCGCGCCGCAGCACAATCCCTGAAAAGCCGGGAATTTGCCGCCGCTTCAACCCCTTGGCGGCAGAGGCCGGCAAACGGTTTCCGGCGGCAGTCCGGCGATCAAGCCGGAAACGGAACGGTCCAGGACCGGATGACGCCAATCCGGGGCGATTTCGGCAAGCGGATAAAGTACGAAAGCGCGATCCCCCATGCGCGGATGGGGCAGGATCGGCGGCCCATCCTGGACCTTGCCGTCATAGTCGATTAGGTCGAGATCGAGTGTGCGCGCGGCATTGAGTTCGCCGCGCACGCGGCCGAATTCCCGCTCGATGCCATGCAGATGGGCCAGCAACGCTTCGGGGCCCAGTTCGGTTTCGAGCCGCACGACCGCATTGGCATACCAAGGCTGGGTCGACGGCTGCGGCCAAGGCGGGCTTTCGTAGATGCGCGAGCGTGCGGCGACGCGCAAAGGCGCACGATCGAGTTCGGCGAACGCCGCTTCTATCGCATCGGCGGGCGATGCGAATTTGCCGGGCAAATTGGCGCCGATGGCCACGAGAATCATTCGCGATCCTGTGTCTTGTTCTCGTTGGACGGCCACGCTAGATAGACCCCATTCCGGCTTCGAACATTTTCGCGTCGGCACATTTGAAGGAGAGTCGTTATGGCGTTTTATCCGCAAGAGCGTTTGGCGTTGTTCATCGACGGACCGAATCTCTACAACGCGGCGAAAGCGCTGGGCTTCGATATCGACTACAAACGGCTTCTGCAATTGTTCCAGGGCAAAGGCCGCCTGATCCGCGCTTTCTACTACACCGCCCTCGCCGAAGATCAGGATTATTCGCCGATCCGCCCGCTGGTCGATTGGCTTGACTACAACGGCTTCACCATGGTGACGAAGCCGATGAAGGAATTCACCGACAATATGGGCCGCCGGCGCTTCCGGGGCTCGATGGATATCGAACTGGCCGTCGATATGATGGACCTCGCCCCCAGCCTCGACCATGTCGTGCTGTTCTCGGGCGATGGCGATTTCCGCCGTCTGGTCGAATCGGTCCAGCGCCGGGGCGTGCGCGTCTCGGTCGTGTCGACGATCCGCTCGCAGCCGCCGATGATCTCCGACGAATTGCGCCGCCAAGCCGATACGTTCATCGAATTGCAGGAACTCGGCGCCCATATCGCGCGTCAGGGCGGCGGTGGCCCGGGCGGCGGGCGCGAAGCCGGCGGCAACTACCAGCCGCAGACTGGTACGGGCTATGGCGGCGGCGCGCCCGTCCAGCAGCAACAGCCCATCGCCACGCCGGCCGATCCCAACCGCGAGTGAGCTTCGCCGAACCTTCGCGCGACTGCCCGCTTTGCCCGCGCCTCGTGGGCTTGCGGACCGAACTGCGCGCGAAGTTTCCAACATGGTCGAACGCGCCGGTCCCCAGCTTCGGGCCGATCGGCGCCAAGCTATTGATCGTCGGTCTCGCCCCCGGCTTGAAGGGGGCGAACCGCACGGGCCGCCCGTTCACCGGCGACTACGCGGGCGATTTGCTCTACGCGACGCTGAAGAAATTCGGCCTCGCGAAGGGCGAATTCGTCGCGGACCGCGAAGATCGCGCCTGGATCCCCGACACGTTGACGCTGACGAATGTGCGCATCGCCAACGCGGTGCGCTGCTTGCCGCCGGAAAACAAACCGACACCGAAGGAAGCCGCGACGTGCCGTCCCTTCCTCGTCGCCGAACTCGCCGACATGAAGAACCTGCGCGCCATCGTGGCGCTGGGCCGCGTGGCGCATGACGCGGCACTGGCCGCGTTGGGCCGCAAAGCGTCGGCGGCGAAATTCGCGCATGGCGCGCAGCACGATCTGGGCGGCGGGCGCGTGCTTGCCGACAGCTATCATTGCTCGCGCTACAACACCAATACCGGCCGCCTGACGGCCGAAATGTTCGAAGCGGTCTTCGCGGCGCTAATGCCGAAACTCGGCTGATCCGGTGAACATGCGGGAGCGTAAAGACAATATGCCCCGCTTTGTCCTCGCCCTCGCCATCGCGCAATTCGTCGCCCCGTTTTTCCCGCGCCTGACCGGGATTGGCGGCGAGATCGGCGCGCGCACCACCGAAACGGGCCTGCCCGCCCCCGAAACGCCGGCGGGCTACGCGTTCGGAATCTGGTTTCCGATTTTCGTGCTCGGCCTGGTCTACGCCGTGCGCTATTGGCGCGACCCGGCGAACGAAAGTTACCGGCGCATCGCACCCTATGCCGGCGCGATGTTCGCGTGCGGAACGCTGTGGATGCTGTGGACGCAGGTGATGGGCTCGGGGCTCATGCAATTGCCGCTGATCTTTGGCATGTTCGTGAGCACGCTGCTGGGCTGGCGCCATGTCGAGCCCGGCGGCGACAAGACGCTGCCCGTGCTGTTCGGCCTGCAAGCGGGCTGGCTGAGTGCGGCCGTCTGCCTCAACACCACCAGCTGGCTGCGCAATTTCGCCGGCGCCACGCCGTTCGGCCTGACGCCGGAGATTTACGCGCTGGCAACGCTCCTGCCCGCCGCCGCGATCGCGCTCGCCATGATCCTCAGGGGCCGCGCGAATATCTGGTACGTCGTCGCGGTGATCTGGGCGCTGGCCGGAATCGCCGTCGCGAATATCAACGGCGAACGCTTCGTGCTGATCGCCGCCCTGGTGCTGATCGCACCGGTGCTGCTCGCGTTCAGCGCCCGGACAAAGCGCGTTCCGGCTGCACGTTGACGGCGGCGCGGACCTTGCCGCCCCAGCGGTTCCACGCGAGTTCGTGGAAATAATAGGCCACGGTGTTCACCATCGGCTCGACCAACGCGACGGCCGAGGCCAGCACGAAGCTGCCGGTGATCAGGTAACCCACCGTGAAAGCGACGGTGAAGTGGACGACGGCGAAGGTGACGGTCTTCAACATGGGCTTTCTCCTTGGAAAGAAGAATGCCGGTCGAGCCTCCAGCGATCCAACCGATTGTTTTGGTCGTTACGATCGACCTAAACGATCTCGAGGATATGCAAGTTTAGCGTCCTGGCGCCGCCGCGCAAAGGATAGAAGCGGTCGACCGGCCCCGCGTCCTTGAAACCCAGCTTGCGCAAGACCTTGTGGGACGCTTCGTTGCCCGGAAACGTCTCGGCGACCATGCGGCGCACGCCCAGGCTGCGCGCATGCGCCACGCAAAGCTTGCCCGCGCGCGTCGCGATGCCGCGATTGCGGAACGCCTTGCCGATCCAATAGCCGAAGCCCGGTACGCCGTCCTTCGGGCCGCCGAATCCCATCGAGCCGAGGAATTGCCCCTTCGCGTCGAGCACGGCGAAGACATGGCCGCCGGGGCCCGTGCGCAGCACGATCCACTCGCGCGCCTGTTGCGCCGACAAAGGATACGGCAAATGCGAGGTCATCGCGACGCCCGCTTCGTCGCCCGCCAGCAAGATCTCGAAATGGCGGCCGTCTTCCGGCACCAGCGGGCGCAGCGTCAAATCGCCATCCTGGAGAACGGCCGTGTTGGGCGCGTAGAGTCCGGCGGGCATATACGCGCGCATCGCGGATGGCTCCTACCGATCGCGGCGCGCGAGCAGGCGGGCCTGATCGCGTTTCCAATCGCGCGTGGCGATCGCCTCGCGCTTGTCGGCCTTCTTGCGGCCTTTGGCGAGGCCGAGTTCGACCTTCGCGATGCCGCGCCCGTTGAAATAAAGCTGCAAGGGAACGAGCGTCATGCCGTCGCGCGAGATGGCACCAGCGAGCTTCGTCATTTCCTTTTTGGCGACGAGCAGTTTACGCGCGCGCTTGGGCTCGTGATTGAACTGGTTCCCGGATTTGTATTCCGGGATATGCGCGTCGAGCAGCCACAGCTCGCCATTGCGCGTGGCGGCGTGCGCATCCATCAGCGAGGCCCCGCCCACGCGCAACGATTTCACTTCCGTGCCCACGAGCACGAGCCCCGCCTCGAGCGTGGACTCGATCGTGTAATCGTGGCGCGCGCGCCGATTGGTGGCCGCGACCTTGCGGGTTTGCTCGGGCGCGGGCATGCGGAATTAAAGGAGGCCGGCGCCTTTCAGCGCGGCGCGGACCTTTTCCTTCGTCGAATCCATGATGGGGCCGAGCGGCAGGCGCACCTCGTCGGTGCAAATGCCCAACAGCGAGCCCGCATATTTCACCGGGCCCGGCGAGGTTTCGGCGAACAGCGCCTTGTGGAGCGGCATCAGCTTGTCCTGCAGCTTCAGCGCGGTCTTGGTGTCGCCCTTCAGCGAGGCGATTTGCATCTTCGACACGAGCTTGGGCGCGATATTGCCGGTGACGGAGATACAGCCCACACCGCCGGTCGCGTTGAAGGCCAACGCCGTGCCGTCGTCGCCGTCGAGCTGGACGAAATCCGGACCGCAGGCTAGGCGTTGCAAGCCGGGGCGCGTGAGATCCCCCGTCGCGTCCTTGACGCCGACGATGTTCTTGATGCGCGCAAGACGGCCCATCGTTTCGACCGACATGTCGACCGCGCAGCGGCCGGGGATGTTGTAGATGAAGATCGGAATCTTCACCGACTTGGCGATCGCCGCGTAGTGGCGATAAAGCCCTTCCTGCGACGGCTTATTGTAGTACGGGGTCACCACCAACGCGGCGTCGCAGCCGACTTGCTCGGCGTGCTTGGTCAGGCTGATCGCCTCGTCGGTCGAGTTCGAGCCCGTCCCCGCCATTACGGGCACCCGGCCCTTCGCGGCGGCGACGCAAATTTCGATCACCGCCTGATGCTCTTCATGGCTCAGCGTGGGCGATTCGCCCGTCGTGCCGCAGGGCACCAGGCCGTGCGTGCCTTGCCGGATCTGCCACTCCACCAGTTTTTTGAAGGCGCGCTCGTCCACCTGTCCGTTGCGAAACGGCGTGATGAGGGCGACGAACGAACCCTTGAACATGGGGGCATTTCTCCTGCAGGCCGGAATTTTTGGCGGGCCGAAGGACCCGCGACGGCCGGGCAAGTTAGCCCCGCCCCCGCTCGCGCGCAACAACGGCCTCGGCTTGCTTGGGAAACCGCCCGGCGCTTTACTCAAGCCATGGCTATTTCGTCCCGATTCGCGGTGTCCACCGCCGCTATCGCCCTTATTCTGACCGCCGGCTGCGTGACCACGGGCGTCACCCCCGGCGGCGCCTCGCAAGCCGCCGAAACGCCGGCCTCGAATACGGAAAGTGTCGCGATACAAAGCGCGGCACCCGCCGAGGCTGCCAGTGCGTCGGGCGACGATACGCTCGTCCAAGTCGCCGCCGTTCCAGCCGCGAAGGATGCGCCGGCCGATCTGCCCGGATCGCTCGCCCCCGGTGCCGCGACCGTGCGCACCATCCCGAATCTGGGCGCACCCATCCTGAACGCGCAGGCGCGCGAGCTCTATACCCAGATTTTCGCCGCCGTCGAAGCCGGGCGCTGGGAAGCGGCGCGCACGCTGCTGGCGCGCGGCAACGATCCGGTGGCCCAAAAGCTGTTCCGCTGGCTGGAGCTGCAATCGCCGCGCTCGGGCGCCACGTTCGAAGACATCGTCCAATTCGCCGAGCGCAATCCCGATTGGCCGAACCAGGAAACGCTGGCCCGGCGTGCGGAGGAAGCGCTGCTCGACCGGCGCGTCGACGACAGCGTCGTCCTCGCCTGGTACGGCACGCGCAATCCGCTGACCCCCGACGGCGCGCAGCGTTTCGCCGAAGCGCTGCTCAACCAAGGCCAGCGCGAACGCGGCGTGAAGGCATTCCGCGATTATTGGACGGGCGGCGTTTTCACCGAACAGCAGCAGCAGCGCTGGCTGCAGCGTTTTGGCCAGCATCTGAACGCCGACGCGCATTGGGCGCGGCTCGACCGCCTGGTGTGGGAAGGCCGGACCGACGAAGCCAAGCGTATGCTGCGTTTGGTCGACGCCAATCGCCGCCTGATCGCCGAAACGCGCATGCGCTTGCGCGCGGGCGGCAACACCAACCGCATCCTCGAACGCCTGCCCGCCAATCTGCGCAACGATCCGGGCCTGATGTACGAAACGATGCGCAACCGCCGCCGCAACAACGACGAGGCCGGTGCGCGCGCCATTTTGACCAGCCTGCCCGCCGATCTGGGCCGGCCGGAAATCTGGTTCCCCGAGCGCGCGGTGCTGGCGCGCCGGTCGATCGTCGCGGGGCGCGCGCGCGAAGCCTTCGACGCGGTGCGCGATCACAAGCTGCGCGTCGAGCACGGCGCCAATTACGTCGAGGCCGAATTCCTGGCGGGCTGGATCGCGCTGCGCCAATTGAACGAGCCCGCAACCGCGAAACCCTATTTCGAGCGCTTGGCGAACGCGGCACGTACGCCGGTGTCGCGCGCGCGCGGCGCGTATTGGATGGGCCGCACGCTGGAGGCGCAAAAGCAACCCGACGCGGCGAAGGAATGGTACGGCCGTGCGGCGCAGTTCCATACGGCCTATTACGGCCAGCTTGCCATGGCGCGGCTCGACACGCTGGGCACGCGCGTCGCTTGGCCCGCCCCCATCATTCCCACGGCGGCCGAACGGCGCGCCTTCGACGCGTCGGAATTGCCGCGCGCGGTGCGAATCCTGCGCGAGACGAACGAGAACGACCGCATCCGTCCATTGCTGATCCGCATGGCGAGTGTCGCCAAGACGCCCAGCGAACACGCGCTGGTTTCGGAGCTCGCCATCCAGCTCGGGCGCAGCGATTGGGCGGTGCTGGCGGGCAAGCGTTCGGCGCAAGCTGCGGGCGTTCAGCTTTCCGATCTCGGCTGGCCAGTCGTGCCGCTATCGGGCGAGAAGCCCGAACGCGCGCTGACCTATGCGATCATCCGTCAGGAAAGCCAATTCGAAAGCCGAGTGACGAGCCGGGCGGGCGCGCGCGGCTTGATGCAATTGATGCCCGCGACGGCGCGCGCGGTTGCCAAATCGGAAGGCACGCTGGGCACCCATACCGACGCGCGGCTGTTCGACCCCGCCTACAACATCCGGCTGGGCCGCGCCTTCCTGCACCAGATGGTGGAGGAATTCGGCGGCTCTTACGTGCTGGCCGCGGCCGCATACAACGCGGGGCCGGGGCGCGCGCGCGAATGGATCCGCAATTCCGGCGATCCGCGCGAAGCGAATGTCGACGCAATCGACTGGATCGAAATGATCCCGTTCGAGGAGACGCGCAACTACGTCCAGCGCATCATGGAGAACGTCCAGGTCTACCGGCGCAATCTGCAAGGCCCGCAGATCGCCGCCGCCGCGCATGAACGCGATTTGAAGCGCGCGCGAAACTAAAAAAATCCGGGGGAAACATGGACTGGAAGATCGTCGACGCGGGCGCGTCGGGCTGCGACGACGCGGCCGAGTTGCACACGCTAAGCTGGAAGAGCGCCTATCGCGGCATCGTATCCGACAAGTATCTGGACGAGGATTGCGCCGCGGATCGCCGGGCATTTTGGGCGGCGCGCGCGAAGGAATGGGACCCGGCCAAGATCTTGCTGCTGATCGCGCGGCGAGACGACGGTTTGGTCTTGGGCATGTCCTGCGCCGTGACCGAGGCGGAGCCCGAGTTCGGCGTGCTGCTCGACAATCTCCATGTCCGCCCGGATTTGAAGCGCGGCGGCATCGGCCGCGCGTTGATCGCCGCGACCGGCCGATGGGTGGCCGCGCGCGCGCCCGGATCGGCGATGTATCTCTACGCCTATCGCGACAACGCGATCGCCGTTCCATTCTATCGCCGCATGGGCGGGGAAGAAGCCGACGCGGGCATGTACACGTTCAAGGACGGCACATCGGCGCCGATCCTGCGCTTCACTTGGCGCGATCCGGCGAAGATCGCGGGATGAAACCCGCGCTCCTGATATTCGATATGGACGGCGTGCTCGTGGATTCCGAGCCGATCGCCAATCGCGTGCTGCACAAGCATCTCCTCGCCGCCGGCGCGACGATCGACTACGAAACCTCGATGCGCCGCTATATCGGCCGCAAGATGGGCTACACGGTCGTCGATATGCGCGACAATTTCGGCATCGTCCTGCCGCCGGAGTTCGAGCGCGTTTGCCGCGAGGAAACCCTCGCCGCCTACGAGACCGAGTTGAAAGCGGTCGCGGGCGTGGCCGCCGCCATCGCCGCCCTTCCCTTCGCGCGCTGCGTGGCGTCGTCGAGCGATCCCACGCGCATCGCCAAAAGTCTTTCGATCGCCGGGCTCGCCGATCTGTTCGAAGGGCGTTGCTTCAGTTCGACGATGGTGAAGAACGGCAAGCCCGCCCCCGACCTGTTCCTGTTCGCCGCCAGAACGATGGCAGCCGCACCCGGTGATTGCTTGGTGATCGAGGATACGCTGGTGGGGCTGGAAGCCGCACGGGCGGCGGGGATGAAAGCCCTCGCCTATGCCGGGGCAAACCACACGCCGGAAGACGCGCTGGCCGCCTTGGCCACGCAGATCTTCCGGCATATGGACGAATTGCCCGCGATGGTCGCGGGCGTTTAGCTCATTCCTTCGCGAGCAGGTGGATGAGCGAGGACGTGTCCCAGCGCCCGCCGCCACGCGCCTGCACGGTTGCGTAGAACTGATCGACCAGCGCTGTCACCGGCAGGCGCGCCTTGTTGCGCTTGGCTTCGTCGAGGCAGATCGACAGATCCTTGCGCATCCAATCGACCGCGAAACCGAAATCGAACTTGCCCTGCACCATCGTCTTGGCGCGGTTGGACATCTGCCACGAACCGGCGGCCCCGGCGGTGATGACCGACAGAACCTTCTCGGTATCGAGGCCCGCCTTCACGGCGAAGTTCATGCCTTCCGACAGCGCCTGGACGAGACCCGCGATGCAGATCTGGTTCACCATCTTGGTGAGCTGGCCCGAACCGACCGGGCCCATCAGCGACAGCGCCTTGGCGTAGATCTTGAGCACGGGCTCGGCCTTGGCGAACACGGCGTCGTCGCCGCCGACCATGATGCCGAGCTGGCCGTTTTCGGCCCCCGCCTGACCGCCCGAAACCGGCGCGTCGAGGAAGCCAATACCCTTCTTCTTCGCCTCGGCGTAAATCTCGCGCGCCACTTCGGCTGAGGCCGTGGTGTGGTCGACCAGGATCGTGCCCGAGGCCATGCCCGCGAGCGCGCCCTTGTCGCCGTAGATCACCGAGCGCAGATCGTCGTCGTTGCCCACGCAAACGAGAACGATGTCGGCGCCCTTGGCGGCTTCCGCCGGCGTGGCAGCCGTGCCGCCGCCATGCTTGGCGGCCCATTCCTGGGCCTTCTTGGCGCTGCGGTTGTAGACGACGACGTCATGACCGGCCTTCTTCAGATGGCCCGCCATCGGAAAACCCATCACGCCCATGCCCAGAAAAGCGAGCTTCGCCATAGCCGTTTCTTCTCCCTGATATTTCAAAAATCCGGGCGGACTATAGCCGGGCGGCGGCCCAGGTCAAAGGCAGAGAACGGTCCACAAATCGCTGACGATCGCGGGCCCGCGCGTCAGCCACAGCCCGGCCGCCCCCAGGAAGAATACCCCGAGAGCGGCGAGGCCGAGGGCTTTGGCGGTGCCGGGCATGGACGTCACGCGCGTGCGGGGGCCGCCAAGCGCGCCATCGGCGCGTCCTTGATCGGCCAGTGCAGCGCGGCGGCGACAAAGCCCAGCGCCACGCAGATGCCCCATACGATGTCGTAATTGCCGTACATGTCGAAGAATCTACCACCCAGCCACGCGCCAAGGAAGCTGCCGACTTGGTGCGACATGAAAACGATGCCGTAGAGCATCGACATCCAAGTCGTGCCGAAGATCTGCGCCACGAGACCCGAGGTGAGCGGCACCGTCGACAGCCAGAACAGGCCCAACGCCGCGCCGAAGATCAGCACGGTCACTTCGCTCACCGGCGTCACCAGGAACAGCACGAACACCGCCGAGCGCGCGAGATAGATGCCGGCCAGCAGCTTCTTCTTGCGCCCCTTGTTGCCCATCACGCCGGCCGTATAGGTGCCGACGATGTTGAACAATCCCACGAGGGCGAGCGCCCACGCGGCCGACCAGGATTCGAGCCCCTTGTCGGCGACATAAGCGGGCAAATGCACGCCGACGAACACGACCTGGAAGCCGCACACGAAGAAACCGATGGTCAGCAGCCAGAAGCCGGAATGCCCCATCGCTTCCTTCAGCGCCTCGCCCGCAGTCTGCGCGCCGCGCGACGCGGGCGGTGCGGCGAAACCCGCCACGCCGCGCGCCAGCGGCAGGATCGCCAACGCTGTGAACGCCAACGCGAACAACGCGAAGCGCCAATCGTAATTCGTCAGGAAGTAGCTGGCGTAAGGCACGAAGGCGAATTGGCCGAACGACCCGCCCGCCGAGACGATGCCCAGCGCCCAGGAACGCTTCTCCGGCGGCGCCGCGCGGCCCACCGCCCCCAGAATGATCGAGAAACCGGCCCCCGCCATCGCGAAGCCCTGCAACACGTTGCCGACCATGATGAGGTTGCCGTCCTGCGCGCCCGCCAGCGCGAAGAACCCGGCGGCATAGAGCACGCCGCCGATCAACGCCATGCGGCCCGTGCCGTATTTGTCGGCGAGCATGCCCGCGAACGGCCCCGCGAAGCCCCAGAGCAGATTGGAAACGGCGAGGCCGAGAGAGAAGACTTGGCGTCCGACCTGCAGTTCCATCGTCATCGGCGTCTGGAACAGGCCCATCGACTGCCGCAAGCCCATCAGCAGCGTCAGGATCAACGCGCCGCAAATCAGCACGGTGTTGAAGGAGAATTTCCGCACTTCGAACATCGTCATTTTCCTTTGCGGGGGGCCGGATTTCGGGAGGATGGCGTGAGCATTTTGGCGAGCGCGGCGAGGTTCTCGCCCGCCTCGCGGAAGGGCGATATGTCGCGCGCGGCGCGCGCGCGGATATAGGCGCCCTGCATCGTCGAGACGATCAGCCCCGCCAGATCGCGGCGCTTGGATTTTGGGATGGGCGAAAGCGCTTCTTCGACCGCGTCGACCAGCGACACGAACACGTCGTGGCAAGGCGCGCGCAATGCTTCGCTTTCGGGATCGAGGTCGAGCGTGACCGTGCCCGCCGGGCAGCTCATCCGGTAATCGGTCTTGAGCGAGGCTTCGGCGCCCATCTCGAAGAACGCGCGCACGGCTTCCTCGGGCGAACGGCAGCCTTGCGCGCGCGCGCGATAGCGTTCGACCGCCGCGTCGCGATAGGCGGAAAGCGCTTCGCGCGCGATCTGGGTCTTGCCGTCGGGAAAGAAATGATAGAGCGAGCCTTTCGGTGCGCCGCTTTCGGCCACGATCTGATTGATGCCCGCGGCCGCGAGTCCGCCTTGGCGCAGCAATCGCGTGGCAGCGCGCAACATATCCGCGCGCGGGGAAAATTCGTCGGGAATCCGGGGCCGGGCCATGACGCCGACGTTATTATATAGACTGGTCTACTCCAACAAGCGCATGGGTTGCATGGCTGCCCTGGGAGAGGCGCGCGCATCGCGCATGTTTCGGGACAATACGCGTGCTAATCGCGCCAATTCTTGCGGTCGAGGCGCATGACCATACAGTCGTCGAGGCCGAAACGGCGCGGGCCGATTTCTTGAAACCCAAGCTTGGCGTAAAAGCGCCGCGCCCGAACGTTCCCCGCCAGCGGATCGACCAGCACCGCCGCGACGCGCGGATCTGCGAAGCAGCGCGCGATGGCCAATCGCATGATCCGCGTGCCGTGCCCCTGGCCCAGGCAGTCCGGCTCGCCGATCCAAATGTCGATTGCCGCAAGATCGGGCGCGCAATCGCCCCAGTAATGCGACTCCTCTTGCGCGGGATCGATGATTTGAACGAAGCCGATCGGCCTTCCATCGAGTTCGGCCAAAAGCTGCTCGCGCCACGCCCATTGCACGCCGAGTTCGACGTTCCAATTCCAGTCATCATTAGGATCGGACGCGATCACGTCGGGCATCTCGTCCCACCGCTGAAGCAACGGTGCGTCGGCTCGTGTCGCAGGCCGCAAAACGATCGTCATGGCTGCAAATCGTCCCTCCCAAAGAAACGGGGCGGAAGGTTGCCCTTCCGCCCCGCGCCTTCGTGAAGCCTTGAGAGGCCAGACTTCTTAGAAGTCCATGCCGCCCATGCCGCCCGCACCGCCCGGTGCCGGCATCGGCTCTTCCTTCTTCGGACGCTCGGCGACCATCGCTTCGGTCGTGATGAGCAGACCGGCGACCGACGACGCGTCCTGGAGGGCCAAGCGCACGACCTTGGTCGGGTCGATGATGCCTTCCTTGATCATGTCGACGTATTCGCCCGACTGGGCGTTGAAGCCGATCTTCTCGTTCTTGCCTTCGAGCAGCTTGCCGACGATCAGCGAGCCGTCCGCACCGGCGTTCAGCGCGATCTGGCGCGCCGGCGCCTGCAGCGCCTTACGAACGATGTCGATGCCGACCTGCTGGTCGTGGTTGCCGCCCTTCAGGCCGTCGAGCGCGCGCGTCGCGTAGAGCAGGGCCGAACCGCCGCCCGTCACGATGCCTTCCTCGACCGCGGCCTTGGTGGCGTGCATCGCGTCGTCGACGCGATCCTTGCGCTCCTTGACCTCGACTTCCGTGGCGCCGCCGACGCGGATGACGGCAACGCCGCCCGCCAGCTTCGCCAGACGCTCCTGCAGCTTCTCGCGGTCGTAGTCCGAGGTGGTTTCCTCGACCTGCGCCTTGATCTGGTTGCAGCGGGCTTCGATGTCCTTCTTCTTGCCCGAGCCGTCGACGATCGTGGTGTTGTCCTTGTCGATCGACACCTTCTTGGCGCGGCCGAGCATGTCCAGCGACACGCTTTCCAGCTTGATGCCCAGATCGGCCGAGATGACCTGGCCCGACGTCAGGATGGCGATGTCTTCCAGCATCGCCTTGCGGCGATCGCCGAAGCCCGGCGCCTTGACGGCCGCGACCTTCAGGCCGCCGCGCAGCTTGTTGACGACCAGGGTCGCCAGCGCTTCGCCTTCGACTTCCTCGGCGATGATCAGCAGCGGCTTGCCCGTCTGGACGACCGCTTCGAGCACCGGCAGCAGCGGCTGCAGCGACGAAAGCTTGGCTTCGTGGATCAGGATGTACGGGCTTTCGAGTTCGACCGTCATCTTGTCGGCGTTGGTCACGAAGTACGGCGACAGGTAGCCGCGGTCGAACTGCATGCCTTCGACGACGTCGAGTTCGGTCTCGAGGCTCTTGGCCTCTTCCACCGTGATGACGCCTTCGTTACCGACCTTCTGCATCGCCTTGGCGATCATCGCGCCGATTTCTTTTTCGCCGTTGGCCGAAATCGTGCCGACCTGGGCGACTTCGTCCGACGTCGAGATCTTCTTCGAACGCTTCTTCAGGTCCTCGACCACGCGCTCGACGGCGATGTCGATGCCGCGCTTCAGGTCCATCGGGTTCATGCCGGCCGCGACCGACTTCGCACCTTCGCGCACGATCGCCTGGGCGAGAACGGTCGCCGTCGTCGTGCCGTCGCCGGCCGCGTCGTTGGTCTTCGAGGCCACTTCGCGCACCATCTGGGCGCCCATGTTCTCGAACTTGTCGGCCAGTTCGATTTCCTTCGCGACCGTCACACCGTCCTTGGTGATGCGCGGAGCGCCGAAGGCCTTGTCGATCACGACGTTGCGGCCCTTGGGGCCCAGCGTCACCTTGACCGCGTCGGCCAGGATATCGACGCCGCGCAGCATACGCGCGCGGGCGTCGCCACCGAATTTAACGTCTTTGGCTGCCATTGGATCTGTCCTTTACGTTGAATGGAGGTATCGAGCGCGCGGCGCGCTTACTCGATCACGCCCAGGATGTCGGATTCCTTCATGATCAGAAGATCCTTGCCGTCGACCTTCACTTCCGTGCCCGACCACTTGCCGAACAGGATCTTGTCGCCGGCCTTCACGCCCATCGGCAGCAACGTGCCGGCTTCGGTGCGCGCACCCGGGCCGGCCGCGATGACCTTGCCCTGCTGCGGCTTTTCCTTGGCGGTGTCGGGGATGATGATCCCGCCCTTGGTCTTGGTCTCTTGGTCGAGGGCTTCGACCAGAACGCGATCGTTCAAAGGTTTGAACTTCATATGGTCTCTCCTGCGCATCGCGCGATTGACGCTCGCCGGGGGCGCGCCTGTTAGCAGTCCCCTCCGACGAGTGCCAGGGTTGTAGGGGAGACCACCCCACCCTGTCAAAAAGAAATTAACGTCCTGAAAAATATAAATTAATCGATGCGCTTGCCAAGGGTGACCAGCTCCCGGCCTTGGCGGGGTTGGGCCTTGGGGAACAGAATCGTGCAGCGATCGAACGGCGCCACGACCGGATCGGGCCCGTCCATGGCGATGACCGTACCCGCCGTCACTTCCTCGAACCCTTCATAGGGGGCGAGGAATTTGAGATCGGCATGCTTGGCGACATGCACGCTCTCGATCGTGTAGACGCCCGTTTCGGCCGCCGGGACGGCGGGCTTCAGACGGCGGGCCACCTGCGGCTCCAGCATGCCGGTCGCTTCGAGGAACGCGATCAGCGTGTGCTTAGCGACCGTCACGGTCGCCTTCAGGAAATGCGCGCCGCATTCGACAACCAGCGCCGTGGCCTGCCCGTTCGCTTCGCCGAACGCGCCGTACTCGACCATCACCTTGCCGTCGAACGAACCGTTCTGCAGCAGCATTGACGGCGGATGGCCAAGCTTCTCGGCGAATTCGCGCACGCGCGGCAGATTGCGTCCGACGAAGAACGGCCGATTGGCGAAACTCGTCGAGTGAATGTCGAGCAGGTAATCGGCTTGGCGCACGAAGGGGCGCAGCTCGCCCGCGCGGATCGCTTCGTGCGTGCCTTCGCTGTCGATCCAATCGTCGCGCCACACGCGGTTCATGTCGCGATCGACGAAGCGGGAGTCGAGCGGCGCTTCGGCCTTGAAGCTTTGATAGGCCTTCACATTGGCGAAGGCCGCGATCCAGGTGCCGCGGATCGGGCGCAAGCCGAGATCGAGCGCCCAGTGCAGCGCCTCGGCGCCGCAGAATTCGTTGCCGTGGGTCAGCGCGACGGTCATCACCGTCGGACCGGGCTCCGGCGCCTTGAAGACATGGACGTAATCGACGCCGGTCTCGGATCGCTTCCAGCGCGTCAGGTCGCGCGGGCGCAATTCGATCGGCGGCAATTCGCGTCCGGTCACGTCGCCGCCTTCATCCGATGCTCGAAACGCTGCCGGTCGGCGGGATCAAGCGCCACGACGACATGCAGGTGATCGTCTTCCTGGCGTTCCTCGAAAACCTGCCCGTGCTCGTGCAGCCAAGCAAGCGATGCTCCGTCGCCGTAAGGCAGATCGTATTCGACCGTCTGGCGCGTCGCGGCCAACCGCTTGTCGATATGCTCGAGCAGATCGGCGGCACCTTCGCCCGTCAAAGCCGAGACGCAGACCGCCTCTTCCTCGCGCGCGGCGCGGGCGAGCCACGCATCGCGCGTCTCCCCTTCCAGTCGGTCGAGTTTGTTGTAGACCTCGACGAAGATGTCCTCGCCCTCGCCCGCGCGGCCGAGTTCGGCGAGCACGGTGCGCACATCGGCGGCTTGCGCTTCCGTTTCGGGATGCGACACGTCGCGCACATGCAGCACCAGATCGGCCGCGAGCACTTCTTCAAGCGTGGCGCGGAACGCCGCGACCAGATCGTGCGGCAGGTCGGACACGAAACCCACCGTGTCGGACAGAATGATTTTGCGCCCCGACGGCAGCGCCAGCGCACGCATCGTGGGATCGAGTGTCGCGAACAGCATATCCGCGGCCAGCACGCGCGCATGCACAAGGCGATTGAACAAGGTCGACTTGCCGGCGTTGGTGTACCCGACCAACGCGACGACCGGATAGGGCACGCGGGCGCGCGCCTTGCGGTGAAGGGCGCGCGTGCGCTTCACCTCCTCCAGCTCTTTTTTCAAGCGGATGATCTTGTCGCCGATCTGGCGGCGATCGCTTTCGAGCTGGCTTTCGCCGGGACCGGCGAGGAAGCCGAAACCGCCGCGCTGGCGTTCCAAATGGCTCCAGGTCCGCACCAGGCGCGAACGCTGATAGGTGAGCTGGGCGAGTTCGACCTGCAACCGGCCTTCGGCGGTGCGCGCGCGCGTGCCGAAGATTTCCAGAATCAAACCCGTGCGGTCGATGACCTTGCAGCGCCATTCCTTTTCGAGGTTGCGCTGCTGCACGGGCCCGAGCTGGCAATCGACGATCGCGACCGCGATGCCGAGTTCCTTGATCACGCCGGCCAAACGTTCGACGGCACCCTCGCCCATCAAGGTCGAGGGCCGGAACGCCGGCAGGCGCACGACCTCGGCATGCGCGATCTTCAGATCGATCGCGCGCGCGAGGCCGCAGGCTTCTTCCAGCTTGTCTTCGGGGCTGCGGGGTTCGGCGTCCGCGTCGGCCCCGCGCTTTTTGAGCGCGGGGTGCACGACGAGGGCAAGCCCCTCCACCTTGCGCGCCGCGAAATCCTCGGGCGCGCCATCCTCGACGTTTTCGTCGGGTGCGTCGGGCTTCTTCTTGGAACCGCGGCTCAGCCTTCGGCCCCTTCCTTGTCGCCTTCGAACAGCGCGATCGGGCCCGTGGGCATCACGGTGGAGATCGCGTGCTTGTAGACGAGCTGGCTGTGGCCATCGCGGCGCAGCAGCACGGAGAAATTATCGAACCAAGTGACGATGCCCTGCAGCTTCACGCCATTCACCAGGAAGATCGTCACGGGGGTCTTGTTCTTGCGGATGTGGTTGAGAAACACATCCTGCACATTCTGGGACTTATCGGCAGACATATCGTCATTGCCTTTCTTGGTTGGGCTCCCGCTTGCCGGATTGTCAGCCGGGGGTTTGCGAAGGGCCATTGCTGCGACACGGGATGCGAAGGCCGCACCCCCCTCAAAAAGAACATCTAGCCGTTAATCTAGGCTGAACGAGGGCGACTTACAGCCCGAGTTCCCGCCAGATCGCCCGCAAAGCCCGAAGATCGGGCACCTGCAAGGCAGGAGGATACCGCGTTAACAACGCATCATCCCCCATCCCATTCCCAACGAGAATGGGTATCCCCGATATAGCATGCGCTGCTTGCATATCAAGGCCGGTATCACCCACGTACCACACTTGCGGGCCAAGGGGTATTCCCAGGCCTTCCATGGCCATGTCGAAGGGCGCGCGGTCGGGCTTGTCGCGCTTGGCGTCGCTCGCCCCGACCAGCCGGTGGAACTTGGCCGTCCAGCCGAGATGGTCCGCTTCGCGGCGCAGCAAACGCCCCTGCTTGTTGGAGACAACGCCGAGCGTCACGTCCATCGCGTCGAGCAATTCGCCCGCGCCCTCGCACACTTCCATCGCGTCGAGATGCCCATCCTCGAACGCCTTATAAAAGATCGTCCGCGCGCGCTGCCAATCGGCGCCGAAAATCTCGGGGAAGCTTTCGCGCAACGACCGCCGCACGCGCATATGCGTTTCTTCGAGCGTCCATTCGGGCAAACCGAATTCGCGGAACGCCGCGTTCAGCGCGTTGCGGATGGCGCCGAAATTGTCGACCAGCGTGTTGTCCCAGTCGAACAGAACCGCTTGCGGCTTCGCCAGCTTCACTTCGCTGCGGCCACTTGCGCATCCATATGCGCCATCAACGCCGCGCGCAGCTTCGAGGCGACCGCGCCCGGCTTGCCGTTGGCGACGGTCTTGTCGTCGACCTGCGTGACCGGCATCACGAAGGACGAGGCCGAGGTCACGAACACTTCGCGCGCGCGGCGAAGCTCGTCCAGCGTGAACGACCGCTCCTCGAACTTCAAACCTTCGGCGGCGGCGAGCTTGATGAGTTCGAGCCGCGTGACCCCGTTGAGAATTTCGTTCGATGGCGCGCGCGTGACCAAAGCGCCCGCTTCCGTGACGATCCAGGCGTTCGACGACGAGCCTTCCGTGACCACGCCCTTGTCGTCGTAAAGGATCGTCTCGTAGGCGCCGTTTTCGCGCGCCGCCTGCTTGGCGAAGCAATTGGGCAGCAGGCCGACGGTCTTGATGTCGCAACGCCCCCAGCGGATATCGGGCATCGTGATCGCCTTCACGCCGTCCTCGATCCAGGCGGCGGGATGCGCCTTGGCATTGCGCGCGGTCATGACGACCGCCGGGCGGATTTTCTTGGTCGGGAACGCATGATCGCGCGGGGAAACGCCGCGCGTGACCTGCAAATAGACGATGCCGTTGGTCACCAGATTGCGGCGGATCGTCTCGCGCATGGCGAGCGAAAACGCCGCCCGGCTCATCGGCATGTCGATGCGCATTTCGCGCAAAGACCGCTCCAGCCGGTCGAGATGCCCCTTCTCCTCCATCGGCACGCCGTCGCGCACGGTGCAGACTTCGTAAATGCCGTCGGCGAATTGATAGCCGCGATCCTCGACATGCACCGAGGCTTGGCGATGCGGGACGTAACGGCCGTTGACGTAGGCGACACGGGACATTGGCGGGACTCTTCGGAAAGGTTAGGCGTCGAGCTGGCCGGCGCGTTCGCGGTCGGCGCCGTGCACGCCCAGCGCTTTCAGCTTGCGATGGAGCGCCGAACGCTCCATGCCCACGAAGGCGGCGGTGCGCGAGATGTTGCCGCCGAAGCGCGTGACCTGCGCGATGAGATACTGGCGCTCGAACAATTCGCGCGCCTCGCGCAGCGGCAGCCCCATGATCTCGGCGCCGTTCTCGCCGCGCAAGGCGGTCGGCACGGCCGCACCCAGATCGGGCGGCAGGTTCTCGGCGCGCACGGGCTGGCCCGCCTCGCCCGGCGACATGATCAACAGCCATTCGACGACGTTGCGCAATTGGCGCACATTGCCGGGCCAATCATGCGTTTGCATCGTCGCGATCGCGTCGTCAGCGATCGGGCGCGGCGACACGCCGCTCGCCTGGGCCGCGCGCTCCATGAAATAGGCGGCGAGAACAGGAATGTCCTCGCGCCGCTCCTTCAAGGGCGGCATGCGGATCGGCACGACGTTGAGGCGGTAGAACAGATCCTCGCGGAAACGGCCTTCCTGCATCTCGCGCTGCAGATCGCGGTTGGTCGACGCGATCACGCGCACGTCGACTTGCACGCGCACGCGCCCGCCCACGCGCTCGAAGCTTTGCTCCTGCAGCACGCGCACGATCTTGCCCTGCGTTTCCAGCGGCATGTCGGCGACTTCGTCGAGATAGAGCGTGCCGTTATGCGCCTTCTCGAACACGCCGATCTTGGGCAAGGGCGCGTCGGGATCGTCGATGGGCGAGCCCGGCTCGATGCCGAACATCTCGATCTCCATCGCGTTCGGCCGGAGCGAAGCGCAGTTGAGAACGACAAAGGGCCCGCTCTCGCGCTTGGACAGCGAGTGGATCAGGCGCGCGCCCACTTCCTTGCCCGAACCCGCGGGACCGACCAGCAGCACGCGGCTGCCGGTCGGCGCCACGCGGCTCAGTTGCTGGCGGACCTGCACGATACCCGCCGAATTGCCGACGATTTCCGGCGGGCCGCCGGCGCGCAGCTTCAATTCCTCGTTCTCGCGGCGCAGGCGCGCGGCTTCGATCGCGCGTTGAACGACTAGCAGCAAGCGGTCGGCCTTGAACGGCTTCTCGATAAAGTCGTAGGCGCCGCGGCGGATGGCGCTGACGGCCATCTCCACGTTGCCGTGGCCGGAGATGATGACGACCGGCACGTCGGGATGTTCGCGACGGATGACGTCGAGCACTTCGAGCCCGTCCATCGGCGATCCTTGCAGCCACACGTCGAGCACGACCAAGCTGGGCCGGCGCGCGCGGATCGCTTCCAGCGCCGACGTGGAATCGCCCGCCCCGCGCGTCTGGTGGCCGTCATCTTCCAGGATGCCGCCGATCAGCATCCGGATATCGGCCTCGTCGTCGACGATAAGAATGTCGTTGGACATGAATCGGGTTTACCGGAATCCGGAATCGGGCGGAAGCGCCATCTTATTCCCTGGCCGCATCGGAAGGAAATTGCAGCGTCACCACGGCGCCGCCGCCCTCGCGGTCCGCAAGAATGACGGCACCGCCATGATCTTCCATGATCTTCTTGACGATCGCGAGACCCAAGCCGGTGCCTTTCGTGCGCGTCGTGACGTAAGGCTCGGTCAATCTGTCGCGGTTTTCCTTGGGCAAACCCTTGCCGTTGTCGCCGACCGCGACGAAAGGCCGCCCCGCCTCGTCGCGCGCCAAACGCACTTCGACGCGCCCGCGCGGCAGATCGGCACCTTCGCGGCCATCGATCGCGTCGACGGCGTTCTGCAACAAATTGGTCAGCGCCTGGCCGATCTGGCGCGGATCGAGACGCAAACGCAACGGCGCCTTGGGCAGATCGATAATCCAATCGATATTCGTGCGCGCCGTCTGCTGAAGGAAGGCGGTCTGACGGACGAGATCGACTACGTCCTCCTCCGCCATCTTGGGTGCCGGCATACGCGCGAAGGCGGAGAATTCATCGACCATGCGGCCGATATCGCCGACCTGGCGCACGATCGTGTCGGTGCACAAGCGGAACGTTTCGGGGTCCGACTTGATCTCGGGCAGATATTTGCGCTTCAGCCGTTCGGCCGAAAGCTGGATGGGCGTCAGCGGGTTTTTGATCTCGTGCGCGATGCGCCGCGCCACGTCCGACCACGCGGCTTTGCGCTGCGCCGCTTCCAGATCGGTCACGTCGTCGAACGTGGCGACGAGGCCGAGCGTGCCGTCGCCCAACCGCGCCTGCGCCACGCGCACCGAGAAGGTGCGCCGCTGGCCATCGCGCGCGATATGGATTTCGCCGCTCGCGGGCTTGTCGGGGTTGGCGCGCGCCTGCTCGATCAGGGGCGCGAATTCCGGCACGATCTCGCCCAGCCGTTGTCCCAGACGCGCGTCGAGATCCAACCCGATCAGATTCGACGCGGAAAGATTGGGATAGGCGACATGCCCGCCCTCGTCGAGGCCGACCACGCCCGCCGACACGCCGCCGAGCACGGCTTCGGTGAAGCGGCGACGGTTCTCGATCTGGCGGTTCGCCTCGACCAATTCCCGGCGCTGGCTTTCGATTTCGCCGGTCATGCCATTGAAGGCGCGCGACAGCGTGGCGAGTTCGTCGTCGTCGTCCGATTCCGCGACGCGCGCCGAAAGCTCGCCCGCGCGCACGCGTTCCGACGCGGCGATCAGCGCCCCCACCGGCCGCGCCAAGCGGTTGGCGACGGCGAGGCCGATCCAGATCGCGGCGAGCAGCAGCAGCAATGCCACGACGACGAACATGACCGCGAAGGTCACCTGAAAGCCGGAGCGCTTGCCTTCGATGGATTCGTAGGTCTGGACGGCAAGGCGCGTGCGATCCACGTGCTGCACGACGCGCGGCTCGACATAGCGCCCGACCAGAAGATAAATCTGATCCGTGCCGTCGACGCGCGTCATCGCGCGCACGCGGTCGGACAAAGCACCGCCTTCCTCCGCGCGTTCGGGCGTGAAGATCACCACCTCGCCCCCGCGCGCGCGATCGAGCGCCCAGAACGGCACGACTTCGAACTGCAACGACAGCGTCAGCCCCGATTTCGCCAGCACCTGACCGCGGCCGTCGAACACGATCGCTTCGGTCAACGCGCGCAGCTGCGTCTGCGTATCGACGACTTGCTGGATGTAATTCCGGTCCATGAAGGCGATCGGGCCTTCGCGCCCCAGATCGGCGGCCATCGCCTGGATATCGCCGCGGATGTTGTTGCGATGCTCGTCGAGATAGGCCTCCGCGGCCGCGAGCGATTCGCGCAGCGCATTGCGCACGGGATCGGAGAACCAGGCCTGGACGCCGAGATTGAAGAACAGCGCCGAAGCGACCGCCATGATGACGGCCGGCGCCCCCGCCAGCACGGCGAACAAAGCGACGAGGCGCACATGCAGCCTGGCGCCGGCGAGACCCTGGCGGCGCTGCACCCAAAGCTTCACGAGCTCGCGCGCGACGACGGCGCCGAGCATCAGCAGCAGAACGAGATTGACCGTCAGCAGCGCCACGAGGCGCGCGGGATCGGGCCCTTCCTCGGCGGTCGCGAACAGATAGGTGACGATACCCGCGATGACCGCGAGGATCGTCAGCACGAAAGCGAGTTTACGGCCCAGACGCGCGCGCGAGGCCCAGGCGCGCAGCCGGGCCGCGAACGCCGGTCTGCTTTCCGGTGCCTGATCGCTCGAAATATCCGTCATGTTTCCCTGGCGGCGCGCGCCGCCAGGGTCACTTTAGGCCGCGCACGACCTGGATGTCCAACTCGCGGATTTTCTTGCGCAAAGTGTTGCGATTGAGGCCCAAAAGCTGCGCGGCTTTGATCTGATTGCCGCGCGTCGCGGACAAGGTCAGCGACAGCAGCGGGCGCTCCATCTCGCGCAGGATGCGGTCGTAGACGCCAGCGGGCGGCAGGCCGTCCTTATGCGCGTCGAAATAGGTGCGCAAATGCCGCTCGACCGAAGCGCCCAGCGATTCGTCCGCCGGGGCGGCTTCGGTCACCGGGGCGGGATTGGCGTCGGAGAGCTCGGCTTCGATGATGTCGACGCCGATCACTTCCTGCGTATAGAGCGCGGACAAGCGCCGGATCAGATTTTCGAGTTCGCGCACGTTGCCCGGCCAGCGATGCTGGCGCAGCCGATCCATCGCGGGCGCGTCGAGATTCTTCATCGGCAACCCTTCGGTCGCCGTGGTTTGCAGGAAGTGCCGTACCAGCAGCGGCACGTCGTCCGAACGCTCGCGCAAAGGCGGCAAACGGATCGGCACGACGTTGAGGCGATAGAACAAGTCTTCGCGGAACAGACCTTGGCGCACGAGCTGGCGCAGATCGCGGTGCGTGGCGGCGACGATGCGCACGTCCGCACGGATGCGCGTGCGTCCGCCGACGGTCGTGTACTCGCCTTCCTGCAACACGCGCAGCAACCGCGTCTGCGCCTCGATCGGCATATCGCCGATTTCGTCGAGGAACAGAGTGCCGCCCTGGCTCTGCTCGAACCGGCCGGCATAGCGCGCGGTGGCGCCGGTAAAGGCGCCCTTCTCGTGGCCGAACAATTCGCTTTCGATCAGCTCGCGCGGGATCGCGGCCATGTTCAGCGCCACGAACGGCCCGTTGCGGCGCTTGCCGTAATCGTGCAACGCGCGCGCGACCAGTTCCTTGCCGGTGCCGGACTCGCCCGTGATCATCACGGTCAGATCCGTGCCCATCAGGCGCGCGAGCACGCGATAAATTTCCTGCATCGCCGGCGAACGGCCGATCAGCGGCAGTTTTTCGTCCGGCGCGTCGTCGTCGCCCAGCCCGTCGAGCGACATCGGCGCCTTGGGCGCCGTCAGCGCGCGTTCGACGACGGAGACGAGCTCCTTGAGATCGAAAGGCTTGGGCAGATATTCGAACGCGCCGCGCTCGGTCGCCTTGATGGCGGTCAGCAGCGTGTTCTGCGCGCTCATCACGATCACACGCAACTCGGGGCGCACCTTGCGGATGCGCGGCACGAGGTCGAGGCCGTTTTCGTCGGGCATCACCACATCGGTGATGACCAGATCGCCGTCGCCGTCGGCGACCCATTTCCAAAGCTGCGAGGCGTGGCCCGTCGTCCGGACTTCGTAGCCCAAACGGCCCAGCGCCTGATTGAGAACGGTCCTGATCGCCTTGTCGTCGTCCGCGACCAGAATGGTGGCCTGTGCCATCGTTTATCGTCCCGTCTTCACTCGTCTACTCGACCGCCGCGCCGCTGGCGATCGGCAGCCGGACCCGGAAAATCGTCCGGCGGGGTTGGCCGTCGAATTCGATGACGCCACCATGATCGCCGACGATTTTGGCGACCAAAGCAAGTCCTAGGCCAGTGCCCTGTTTCTTCGTCGTAATAAAGGGTTCGAAAAGATGCGCTCGGACGTCTTCCGGGATTCCTTCGCCGTTGTCCTGGACCGACACGACCAGCGGCAGCGAGACGCGCTGATTGGTTCCGGGAACCGCAAAGCGCACGCCCTGCTGGAACGCCGTCGACAGCACGATCTCGCCACCCTGGCGGGGAACGGCCTCGGCCGCGTTCTTCACAAGGTTCAGGAAAATCTGGATCAGCTGATTGCGGTTGCCCAGCACCGGCGGCAGCGACGGATCGTAATTCTCGACGAAGCGGACATGCTTGCCGAAGCCGGCCTGCGCCAGCATGCGCACATGGCCGAGTACGCGATGGATGTTCACCGGGCCCGCCTCGAACGGCAGGCCTTCGGAGAAAATCTCCATCCGGTCGACCAGTGCACGAATGCGATCGGACTCGTCGCAGATCAGGCGCGTGAGTTCGCGGTCCTGCGGCTGCGCGGTTTGTTCGAGCAACTGCGCCGCGCCGCGAATGCCGGAAAGCGGGTTCTTCACCTCGTGCGCCAGCATCTGCGCCATGGCGCCGACGGAGCGCGCGGTGTTGCGATGGACGAGTTGGCGACCGATCGTGCGCGCGATCGTGCGGCGTTGCAGGACCAGCGCGATCTGCCCCTCCCCGCCCTCGCCGACATAGCCCGCGCGCACCGACACGAGTTGGTGCCCGATGCGCGGCGTTTCGATCGCGACTTCCTCTTCGGAAACGGAAGCGCCGTGTTTGCGCGCCTGGTGCAGCACGCCGAAGACGGGATTGTCGTCGGGAATGAACTCGGTCAGCGCCTTGCCGATCAGCAGGCTTGCTCCGGCTTCGAAAAAGCTTTCGGCGGCGGGATTGGCAAGCAGGATCGTATCGCTGGCGTCGACGACCAGCACCGCGTCGGGGATCGCGGCCAGCACGGCGGAGTGATCGAGCTTCACTTCCGGCGGCGGCGTCACGGGCATCGAAACGACCAACGCCATTATGCGGCCTCCTGCAAGCCGGCGACGGGCTCCGATCGCGCGGGCGGTTCCCAGCCCGCCTCGATCCCGCGGCCCCAGGCCGCGCGCACCATTTCGCGCACTTCGGCGGGTTCGGCGACGGTCATGACCTTGGACCGGAACTCGACCGCGCCGGGGAAACCGCGCGCATACCAGCCCAAATGCTTGCGCGCCACGCGCTTGCCCGCATCCAGCCCGTAATGCGACAGCATCGCTTCGTAATGCTCGAGCACCACGTCCATCTGTTCGCGCAACGACGGATCGCGCGCGCGTTCGCCCGTCGCCAGGAACTTGATGACGTTCGACGGGAACCACGGCCGCCCGCAAGCGCCGCGCCCGATCATCACGCCGTCGGCCCCCGATTGGCGCAAGGCTTCGGCCGCGTCGTCGTAGGTCTGGATATCGCCGTTGGCGAAAACCGGGATCGAAACCGCGTCCTTCACGGCGCGGATCAGCGACCAATCGGCCTTGCCCGTATAGAATTGCTGCCGCGTGCGGCCGTGGATCGCCAGCGACTTGATCCCGCATTCCTGCGCGATGCGCGCGAGTTTGGGCGCGTTCAGCGAATTATGGTCCCAGCCCAGGCGCATTTTCAGCGTCACGGGCACTTTCACGGCCTTGGCGGTCGCTTCCAGAATGCGCGCGGCGAGCAATTCGTCGCGCATCAGCGAGGAACCCGCATGGCCGTTGACGATCTTCTTCACCGGGCAGCCGAAATTGATGTCGATGATCTGTGCGCCGCGATCTTCGTTGAGCTTCGCGGCCTCGGCCATCACCGACGGCTCGCAACCCGCGAGCTGCACGGCCATCGGGAATTCCTCGGGCTCGAACTGCGCCATTAGCAGCGATTGGCGCGTTTCGCGGATCATCGCTTGGCTTGCGATCATCTCCGAAACCACCAGCCCCGCGCCGAAGCGCTTCACCAGCTTGCGAAACGGCAGGTCGGAAATGCCCGACAGCGGGGCCAGGACCACCGGCGCGTCGAGCTGGATGGGACCGATTTGAATGCTCATTGTTTGTGCAGGTCGCCCGGTCTGATTACAGTTTGAGCGTTTGTACCCCGGGGCAAGCCATCTGGCAAGCAGCTGTTACACTGTCAGTATATTGCGCTGCAAAACAATGATTTTTCCCAATTACCTGCATTTATCGGCGGAGAATTCCGCAACGCAAAAATGCGGCCGCTAGCCCAAAATTACGTCCGAGACAAACTTCACACCCGGATAGGCCAATGTGAGCAGCAAATAAGCGAAGAGCACATAGCGCGCGGCCCGGCGGCCCGATATCCCGCCCCGGTGATGGACCCAAAGCAGGCCCGAAATCGCCAAGAACGCCGCGAAGGACAATATGGTTTTGTGATCGAGCTTCATCGGCGCCGCGAAAGTCAGCCACGACAAGACGCCGCCGGAGATCAGTGCCACGGCCAGAACGGCGCCCGAAGCCATCAGCAACTCGGCCAAAAGCCGCTCGCCCTCGGCGATCGACGGCAAGCGGCGGGTAAAATCCGTCGGGCGTTTGGTTTTGAGCGCGCGTTCCTGCAAGAACACCGCAAGCCCTGCCATCGCCGCCAGCGTCAGCAAGCCATAGGCGATCAGCGCCACCAGAATATGCGCGATCAGCCAGCCTTCCGGCGGCTGGCCCATCAGCGGGCGTTCGGGCGCGTGCTGCCAAACGGTCGCGATGGCGGCGAGAACCACCAGATAAAACGCCAAGAGCGGCGCCAAGCGTTCGGCGCCGCGCCGCAAGGCGACGACGCATGCGAACAGCGCCATGCTGACCAGGATCGCCAGCCACAAGGCGGTGGCAAGGCCCGTGCGCCAGCCGCCCGCGAAGGAATGGGTCAGCAGCACCGCCGGACCGGCGATGGCGATGGCCAGCGCCAGCCAGGGGGCGCGATGCGCGTCGATCCGCGCCAGTCCCAACGGGACCAGCGACACGAGAGCGGAAAGCGACAGGACGAAACCGGCGACCGACATGGCGGCCGGGATAATGCCGTGGTTAGAGCCCTTGCACCACGATCATGTTGAACTTTGCCGTCGCCCCCTCGCGCGCCTTGCGGGCCTTCACGTAAAGGGCGGAATCGTAGAACGCCTTGGCGGTGGCGAAATCCGGGAATTCGGCGACGATCACCCGTGACGGGCGCCAATCCCCTTCCAGCACCTGGGTCTCGCCGCCGCGCACCACGAATTTGCCGCCGGCGGCGGCGATGGCGCCGGGCGACAGCGCCTTGTAGCCCTCGTATTTCGCGGGGTCGGAGACGTCGACGTCGGCGATAATGTAAGCGGGCATGGTTCCCTCCCCTCGAAAATCTTGCCGTAACTCTCCGGCTAGAATACGACCGGATGATGACCGACACCATCGCGCTCGTTCTCGCGGCCGGTAAGGGCACGCGCCTTCCGGGGGCCGTGCCCAAGCAGTATCGCGATCTCGGCGGCGAGCCGGTTCTGCGCCGCACGCTGCGTGCCTTCGCCGCGCATGCGCGCGTCGATGCCGTACGTGTCGTCTACGATCCCGCCGATTCCGAACTCTACGCCGCCGCGACGCATGGCATGGCGCTGCTCGAACCCGTCGCGGGCGGCCGCGAACGGCAAGACAGCGTGCGGCGCGGTCTCGAAAGCCTCGAAGCCCTCAAGCCCAAGCGCGTGTTGATCCACGATGGCGCGCGGCCGTTCGCAAGCGCCGATCTGATCGATCGCATGATCGCCGCCCTCGACGACGGCCCCGCGGCCATCGCCGCGATCCCCGTGACCGACACGTTGTGGCGCGAAGCGGACAAGGCGGCCGACGCGCTTGTGCCGCGCGACAAACTGTGGCGCGCGCAAACGCCGCAAGCCTTCCGCTACACCGATATCCTCGCCGCCCATCGCGCGGCGGAAGGCTTGGCGTTGACCGACGACGCGGCGGTCGCGCGCCATGCCGGGATGAAGGTATCGTTGGTTATGGCGTCGGAAAGCAATTTCAAGATCACGACCGAGGAAGACCTCGCGCGCGCGTCGCGCGACATGGCGCGCGGCGATATCCGCATGGGCACGGGCTTCGACGTGCATAAATTCGGACCCGGCGACGGCGTGTGGCTCTGCGGCGTGAAAGTGCCGCACGAGTCGGGTCTCGACGGGCATTCGGATGCCGATGTCGGCTTGCACGCGCTGACGGATGCGTTGCTGGGAGCCATTTGCGAAGCGGATATCGGCGCGCATTTCCCGCCCAGCGATCCGCAATGGCGCGGCGCTTCGTCCGACCGCTTCTTGGCCCATGCCGCAAAGCTGATCCGCGCGCGTGGCGGCGAAATCCGCCATGTCGACGTCACGCTGATTTGCGAGCGTCCGAAAGTGGGGCCGCATCGCGATGCGATGCGCGCGCGCATCGCCGAAATCCTGGCGATCGACGTTTCGCGCGTGTCGGTCAAAGCGACGACGACCGAAGGCCTTGGCTTCACCGGGCGGCGCGAAGGGATCGCCGCGCAAGCCGCCGCGACCGTGGCCCTGCCGTGAAGCTGCAATTCACCTATGGGCGTTTGCCGGACGGCTTCCGATTGAGCGATCCGGCCGCGTTGTTCGCGACGTGGTTCGGCGCGGGCCTCGTGCCCTTCGCGTCGGGCACTTGGGGCACGCTTGCGGCCCTGCCCTTCGCCTATGCGATTTGGATCGTCGGCGGCTGGACGTTGCTGCTGGTCGCGACGATCGCCGTCTCGGCGCTGGGCGTTTGGGCGTCGGCGCGCGTCACCGACAAGCTATCGGTGAAGGACCCCGGCTTCATCGTGATCGACGAAGTCGCGGGCATGTGGCTCACGCTGCTCTTCGCGCCCTTCGAGATCTGGGCCTGGGCGCTCGCCTTCCTGCTGTTCCGGGCGGCCGATATCGTAAAACCCTTCCCCGCGAGCTGGGCCGACCGCAACGTCAAAGGCGGTCTCGGCGTCATGCTCGACGATCTGCTCGCGGCGTTGTGGTCGGGTGTGGCGATCTGGGCCGTTTCGACGTATCTACCGGTGTAAGATGTCCTCGACCGAATCCAATTTTGAAGCTGCCCTCGCCTTCGACGTGCTGAACGCTTGCCGCCGGGCGGGCGTGATGCTCGCGACGGCGGAATCCTGCACGGGCGGTTTGGTCGCGGGCGCGCTGACCGCCATTCCCGGCTCGTCCGACGTGGTCGATCGCGGCTTCGTGACCTATTCGAACGAAGCGAAGATGGACATGCTGGGCGTGCCCGAAGCGCTGTTGCGCGCGTTCGGCGCCGTCAGCGAACCGGTCGCGCGCGCGATGGCGGAAGGGGCACTCGCCAAAAGCCGCGCCGGCATCGCCGTGTCGATCACCGGCGTCGCGGGTCCCGGCGGCGGCACGCCGGAAAAGCCCGTCGGGCTCGTCCATTTCGGCCTCGCGCGCAAGAACAAGCCGACCATCGCGACGCACCGGATATTCCCCGGCGATCGCGACGCCGTGCGCCGCCAATCGGTGCAGCAAGCGCTGACGATGGTGCTGGAAAGCGTTTAATCCGGCAGCGGAATAAATTCCGTCTCGCCCGGCACTTTCGGAAACTGACCGGCTTTCCACGCCGCCTTGGCGCGTTCCAGCCGGTCTTTGTCCGACGACACGAAATTCCACCAGATCGTCCGCGTGCCCGGCAATGCCTTGCCGCCCAGCAGCATCGCGCGCGTTTGCTCGGCCGCGCGCATTTCCACGTTCGTCTCGCCGTCGCGCAGCACGATCAGCTCGCCGGGGCCGTAGCTTTGACCCGCCACGTCGAGCTTGCCCGACACGACATAGAAGCCACGCTCCGGATGCTCGTCGGTCATCGTCAGCGCCGCCCCCGCCGGGAATTCGGCGTGCAGATAGAAAATCGGCCACGCCGAAGGTACGGGTGAAACCAAGCCATAGGCGTTGCCCAGGATCAGTTTCAGCGCGACGCCGTTGACGGTCTTCTCCGGCAGCGTGTCGGCGGGATGATGCGAGAAGCTCGGCTCGCATTCCTCCAAATCCGGCGGCAACGCCACCCAGGTCTGAATGCCGTGCATCTTCAACCCGCCGCCGCGCAAGGCGGGATCGGTGCGTTCGGAATGGACGATGCCCTTGCCCGCCGTCATCCAATTGAGCGCGCCGGGCCGGATCGGCTGGACGAAACCCAGCGAATCCCGATGCAAGATTTCGCCGTCGAACAGATAGGTCACGGTCGACAAGCCGATATGCGGATGGGGGCGCACATCCATGCCTTCGCCGGGCTTCAGCGTCGCGGGCCCCAACTCGTCGAAGAACACGAAGGGGCCGAGATGGCGGCGCTTGGCTTGCGGCAGCGTGCGGCGCACGACGAAGGCGCCGATATCGTGCGACTTGCCCGTCAGGACCAGTTCGACCGGATCGCTCATGTCGGCTTCTCCCCGTACAGCGCCTGGGCGCGGGTTTCGAAAGCGGCAACCATGCGGCGCACGGCCTCGTTGAACAACATGCCCATGATGGATTGCAGCATGCGCGAGCGGAATTCGAAATCGACGTAGAAGTCGATCTCGCACGATCCGTCTTCCTGCGGCACGAAGATCCAATGGTTGTTGAGATAGCGGAACGGCCCGTCGGCATAGGCGACGTCGATGCGCGCAAGACCCGTGGGATCGGGCGGGGCCAGCGTCACTTTGCTGGTGAAGCGCTCGCGGATCATCTTGAAGCCGATGACCAAATCCCACGTGTCCACATTCGCGTCGCGGTTCTTGAGCCGCGCGGCGATGCACCAAGGCAGGAATTCGGGATAGCGGTCGACTTCCGCGACCAGCTTGTAAAGCTGGGCGGAGGAATACGGCATTTTCCGCTTTTCGGCGTGCGTGGGCATCGTCAACGCGGATAGCGCGGAAGCGGTACCGGGGGCAATGCCCTATTCGGCGGCCGGCTTGGCCGAGGCCGACAATTTCGCTTCCCGCGCGGCGCGCAAAGCCGCGAAATCGCGGTCCGCGTGATAGGACGAGCGCGTCAGCGGCGTCGACGCCACCAGCAGGAAGCCCTTGGCCTTGGCCAGCGTGGCGTATTCGGCGAATTCGTCGGGCGTGACGAAGCGATCGACCGCCGCATGCTTCGCCGTCGGCTGAAGATACTGGCCGATGGTCAGGAAATCGACATCGCCCACGCGCAGATCGTCCATCACCTGCATGATCTCGATCCGCGTTTCGCCCAAGCCGACCATCAAGCCCGATTTGGTGAAGATCGACGGGTCGATCTCCTTCACCCGCTGGAGCAAGCGCAAGCTGTGGAAGTAGCGCGCGCCGGGGCGGATCGTCGGATAGAGACGCGGCACGGTTTCGAGATTGTGGTTGAACACATCGGGCCGCGCTTCGACGACGATCTCGAGTGCGCCGTCTTTGCGCAGGAAATCGGGCGTGAGCACTTCGATCGTCGTGCCCGGATTGCGCTCGCGGATCGCGCGGATCGTGCGCGCGAAATGCGCTGCCCCGCCGTCCGGCAGATCGTCGCGATCGACCGAGGTCAGGACGATGTGGTTGAGCCCCATCTTCTCGACCGCCGCCGCGACGTTGTCGGGCTCGTGCGGGTCCAGCTTGTCGGGCATGCCGGTCGCGACGTTGCAGAACGAGCAAGCGCGCGTGCAGATGGCGCCCAGCAACATCATCGTCGCGTGCTTCTTCTTCCAGCACTCGCCGATATTGGGGCAGGCCGCTTCCTCGCAGACCGTGACCAGATTGTGCTCGCGCACGATCTTGCGCGTCTCCGCATACTCGGCGGAGACCGGCGCTTTGACGCGAATCCAATCCGGTTTGCGCACCTGGACCGGATTGTCGGGTCGATGCGCTTTCTCGGGATGACGGACGCGCTGTTCCATCACTTAGAAATGGATCGCCCGACCGTAAGCGTCAAGGACGCTCTCATGCATCATTTCGGACAGGGTCGGATGCGGGAAGACCGTATGCATCAGCTCGGCTTCGGTCGTTTCCAGCGTTTTGGCGATGCCGTAACCCTGGATCATCTCGGTGACTTCCGCGCCGACCATATGCGCGCCAAGCAATTCGCCGGTCTTGGCGTCGAACACGGTCTTCACCATGCCCTCGGGCTCGCCCAGCGCGATCGCCTTGCCGTTGCCGATGAAGGGGAAGCGGCCGACCTTGACGGTGTGGCCCAGTTCCTTCGCCTTCTTTTCGGTGAGGCCGACCGACGCGACCTGCGGCGTGCAATAGGTGCAGCCCGGGATGTTGGTGACGTCGAGCGGATGCACGCCTTTGAGGCCCGCGATCGTTTCGACGACCAGCACGCCTTCATGGCTCGCCTTGTGCGCCAGCCACGGCGGCCCGGCGATGTCACCGATCGCATAGACGCCCGGCTCGCCCGTGCGGCCGAATTGGTCGATCACGACATGCGTGCGGTCGACCTTCACCTTCGTCCCTTCGAGGCCGATCTTTTCCACGTTGCCGACGATGCCGACGGCGGAGATCACGCGCTCGACGGTGATCTCCTGGGACTTGCCGGCGGCTTCGACCGTCACGGTCACGCTGTCGGCGTTTTTCTTGAGGCCCTTCACGGTCGCGGAGGTGAGGATCTTCATCCCCTGCTTCTCGAACGCCTTGCGCGCGAAGGCCGAAATCTCCTCGTCCTCCACCGGCAACACGCGGTCCATCATCTCGACCACGGTCACGTCCGCACCCATGTTCTTGTAGAACGACGCGAACTCGATGCCGATGGCGCCCGAGCCCACGACCAGAAGCGACTTCGGAATGCCCTGCGGCACCATCGCTTCCTTGTAGGTCCAGACGAACTTGCCGTCGGGCTCCATGCCCGGCACCACGCGCGCGCGGGCACCGGTCGCCAGGATCACGTTCTTGGCGGTGAGGTCCGCGACCGGCTTGCCGTCCTTGGTGACGGCGATCTTGCGAACACCGGCGGCACCCACGCCGTTCAACGCGCCGTGGCCGTCGAACACCGTGACCTTGTTCTTCTTCAGGAGATGCTTCACGCCGCCCGAAAGCTGCGACGCGACTTTGCGCGAACGGTCGACGACCTTCTTCGCATCGAAGCGGATATTGTCGACCGCGAAGCCGAACTGGTCGACGTGATGCAGCAGATGGTGGATCTCGGCCGAGCGCAGCAGCGCCTTGGTCGGGATACAGCCCCAGTTGAGGCAGATACCGCCCAGATGCTCGCGCTCGACCAGCGCCACGTTCATCTTCAACTGCGCGGCGCGGATCGCGGCGACATAGCCGCCCGGTCCGCCGCCGACGACGATCAGATCGAAATTCTGTTCGGGCATGTCCCGCTTCTCCTGAATGTTTCGACGGCGCGCGCGATTACAGCAGCATCGCCAGCGGGTCTTCGACGATCTTCTTGAACGCGGACAGGAACTCGGCCCCGACCGCGCCGTCGACCACGCGATGGTCGACCGACAGCGTGCAGCTCATCACCGTAGCAATGGCCAGCGCGCCGTTCTTCACGACCGGGCGCTGTTCGCCCGCCCCCACCGCCAAGATGCAACCCTGCGGCGGGTTGATCACGGCCGCGAAATCCTTGATCCCGAACATGCCGAGATTGGAAATCGAGAACGTGCCGCCCTGGAATTCCTCGGGCTTCAGCTTGCCGTCCTTGGCACGCGCGGCGAGGTCCTTCATCGTGTTCGAGATGTCGACCAAGCCCTTCTTGTCGGCGTCCTTGATGATCGGCGTGATCAGGCCGCCGGGGATCGCGACGGCGACCGAGATGTCCACGTTGTCCCACAACAGCATGCCGTCGTCGGAGAACGAGGCATTGGCGTTGGGCACTTGGCGCAACGCGACCGCGACCGCCTTGATGATGAAGTCGTTGACCGACAGTTTGAACGCGCCCGGGCCCTTTTCGGGCGCCTTGGCGTTCAGCGCGGCACGGCCGGCAAGCAGCTTGTCGATCTCGCAATCGACCGTCAGATAGAAATGCGGGACCTGCTGCTTGGATTCCGTCAGGCGGCGCGCGATGACTTTGCGCATCGTCGACAGCGGGAAGAGCTTGTGCGGCCCGATGCCTGCGATCGCCGACGACGACACGGCGGCCGGTGCGGGTGCCGACGAAGCAGCGGCCGCAACGGCGGGCGCCGCCGATTTCTTCGCCCCGCCGCCCGCGACGGCGGCTTCGACGTCGTGCTTCACCACGCGGCCGCCGGGGCCAGAGCCCGCGATCTTGGAGATATCGAGACCCGCTTGCTCCGCCATGCGCTTGGCAAGCGGCGAGGCAAACGTGCGATCGCCATGCGACGCGGCCGCCGGCGCGGCGGCGACGGGCGCAGGTGCCGCTGCCGCCGGGGCCGGTGCGGC
>PVXE01000014.1 GCA_014444615.1 Tagaea sp. CACIAM 22H2
CGAAGCCTTCACCTTAGGCTGACAGCAGCGCCGCGATCCGATTTGTGATGACGCCGTCGGGGGCGGCCACTTCGTCGACGATGGTGAAGTGGTCGCGCCCGGCGATCACGTCGAGCGTGACCGGCGCACCAGCCTTCTCGCGCGCGGCGGCGTAGTCGCGCGACTGGCGGATCAATTCCGGCAATTCGTTCCCGCCGACGGCGAGCGCGATGGGTTTGCGCGACGCGGCCGGATCGGTCATCGGCGACAACGCGGCGGCTTCCGCTTCGCTCAAGCCGAGCTTATCGTTGATATAGTTGTGGCGCAGCGGCTCCAATTCGAAAATGCCGCTGATCGCCAGCACCGACGTCAGCTTCGGATGATCGAGGGCGCTGACGGCCAAATGCCCGCCCGCCGACCAGCCGGCGGCGCAGATCCGCGTGCGATCCGATCCCGTTTTCGCGAGCAAGCCGTCGAACGTATCGATCGATTTGCGGATCTGGCCGACGATGTCGCGCAAACTCGCTTCCGGCGCGAGGACGTAGCCCGCGAAACCCACATCGATCCCGCGCGCGAGCGGGCCTTGCGCCAAAGCGGCGAAAGTCGCGCGGGTGTGAACGGGGATCTGCCAATAGCCGCCATGGATCAGCAGCAAGGCGGGCGCGCCCTTCTTGCCGCAGGGATAGAAGTCGACCGCTTGGCGCTCGTGCGGGCCATAGGCGACGTCGAGCACGGCGCCCTTGTGGCCATCACGGAACGCGGCACTGCGGGTCCGCCAAACCGCCAGCAATTCCTGCGAATTGGGGACGGCGGCGCCGTTGTTGTAGGCGGCGTCGAGCGCCGCGCGCGTCATTTCTCGCCAGCTGATCATGGACCGAGTTTAGTTCGGCGCCTTCAACTCCGCCACCGAGGGCAAGAAGGTATCGACATAGAGGTCGCTTGCCGGCGGCACGGCCGAATACTCGGCCGCCTCCGCCAGGAACGCGTTCAGCTTCTCCAGGCGCTCCTTGGTCACGACGCTGAAACCGTTGGCGCGCACATAGGGCGTCAGGATCGAGGTCTCGATCATCATCTTGAAGCGCGCGGTTTCGATGTCGGTATTGATGGTGGCGTCGCGGCGCGCGACCGACCGGATCGCCTCGGGAATATCGGTCAACGAATCGCGCATGCCGGCCAACGTCGCGCGGATGAATTTGCGGATCGTTTCGGGGTTGCGGCGCGCATATTCCTGCGTGACCAGCAGGCCGTTGCCCATCAACTCGAACCCATTCTCGCTCAACGGGAACAGCACGATATCCTCCGGCTTCACGTTCAACGCCAGAAGATTGAAATAGGTGGTCGAAGCGAAGGCCGTGACCGCATCCGCCCCGCCGCGCGCCAGCATCGAATCGCGCAGATTGGGCTGCACGGTCAGCCATTCGATCTTGTCGGAAGGGATGTTCTGCAGCCGCGACAGCACGCCCCATAGCGGGCGGATGAAATCGCCCGGCGGGTGGGCGATCTTCTTGCCCGCGAGGTCGGACATCGATTTGATGCCGGTCGAACGCAACGTCACCAGCGCGTGCTGCCCCTTATCCATATAGAGGAACACGGTCGTCACTTTCGCGGTCGGATTGGTGACGTTCCAACGGACCAGCATATTGGGGTCGCCCAAACCGATATCGTAGGAACCGGCCGCGAGCTTGGCCATCGCGTCGCCCGAGCCGAAGCCGCGATCGATTTGGACGTTCAGCCCTTCGCGCGCGAAATAGCCCCGCTCGGCCGCGATGAACCACGGGCTTTGATGGGGCTGCGGCGCCCAATCGAGGGTGAGACGCACATTGACCGGCGCTTGCTGTGCCGCCACCGGTAGAACGATGGTGAAAATCGCGGCGATCGCGCACAAAGTTCGGGCAAGAAAGCGCCTCAAATTCGGCATCGCTACCTCCAAGATGCGGCGGACATCGCCGGACCATCGAAGCAACGCAGAATGTATGCCAGCCTCGGGCGGCATAAGCGTTGCTTCTCCGATCCCGAACAGGGAGGGCCCGATGGCCAAGCACAAGGATGTCCGGATTCCAGACGCAGGCGCCTATACGCTGCGGCGGGCGCGCGTGCCGGACGTATTCTTCGATGGCACGATGCCGGGCCGCGAACGGGATGCCGACGGTTGCGCGCTGGTCGATCTTTCGATCGCCGGCGGCAAGATCGCGGGTATCGCACCCGCCGGGTCGGCGCCGCCCGGCCCCGGCGACGTCGATCTCGAAGGGCGCCTCGTCTGGCCGACATTGATCGACATCCATACCCATTTGGACAAAGGCCAAGTGATTCCCCGCGCGATGCCCGACGGCACGCTGGACGGCGGCGCCATCGGCACGTTCGAAGATCGTAAGCGCTGGACGCATGCCGATATGCACGCGCGTATGTCGTTCGGTTTGCGCTGCGCCTATGCGCACGGGGTCGGCGCGATCCGCACCCATCTCGACAGCCAGGAGGAGAACGCGCCGACGAGTTGGGACGTGTTCCGCGAACTGCGCGACGAATGGGCGGGGCGCATCGATCTTCAAGCGGTCGGTCTCGTGCCCCTCACTTTCTTCCGCAAGCCTTGGGGCCGCGATCTCGCCAAGATGGTCGCCGGGTCGAAGGGGGTCTTGGGCGGCACGACCGACGCGATCGGCCATTACGATGGCGCGCGCAACGAGGAGCTGGTCGCGTTGCTCGATCTGTTTTTCGAGATCGCCGGCGCGCACGGGCTGGACGTCGACATGCATGTCGATCAATCCGACGATCCCGCGGCGTTCTCGCTGCCCCTGATCGCCGAGGCGGTGTTGCGTACGGGCTTCAAGGGCAAGGTGCTGGCCGGGCATTGCGTCAATCTCGCTTTGCAGGACGAAGCGACGATCCAGCGCACGGCCGAGCTTTGCGCCAAGGCGGGCATCGCCGTTTCGACGATGCCCACACCGATGGTCTATCTGCAGGACCGCAAACCGGGCCGCACGCCGCGCTGGCGCGGCGTCACCGCCGTCGGCGAATTATTGGCGGCGGGCGTGCCGATCGCCATCGGTGGCGACAATTGCCGCGACGCGTGGTTTCCCTATGGCGATCACGACATGGTCGATACGCTGCAGCAATCGGTGCGCGTGCTGCAGCTCGACCATCCGTTGACGCCAGCCATCGCCGGGACGGGCCCGGTCTCCGCGCGGATCGCCGGATTCGCGCAGGCCGGGCGCCTCGTATCCGGCGGGCCCGCCGATTTGATTCTGTTCGCCGCGCGTACGCTGAACGAGTTCATGTGCCGGCCGCAAAGCGATCGCATCGTGCTGAACGCCGGCGCGCGCGTGCGCGATCCCTTGCCCGATTACGCGGAGCTCGACGCCATTTTGGCCGTGTGACTATTCCGCCTTCATGGGCAGGTCGAGATCGAGACGCTCGGCCAGCGCCTCGAAATCCGGGGCATGGCCGGTCGCGGCGGCGAAGAGGCGCTTTTCCTCCGCGTCGAGATTGAGGCCCGTCTTCACCCAGGCGCGCAGGATCGCCAGCGCCTCGCTCTCGGTCGCCAGATCGACCGTCTGCGTGTGGTGCGTATGGACATAGGCATTGCCCGACAGCGCCACATCGCCCGCGCGCGTGTTCAGCACCAGCACCATGCGCGAAAGCCGCGATTCGAATTGCCGGAAGGCGGCCGGCAGCGTCACCAGAATGCGCCACCAGATCGCGCGCATGTCGGGATGCGCGTAGAACTGCTTCCAAGTGGCGTCCGGATTGTCGATCAGCATTTGCTTCCAGGCCGCCTGTGCAGCCATCGACAAGGCGAATTCCTGTTCCTTGCCGATCAGCATGCGCACGAAGGCGCGGATGCCGTGCACAAGCTCGCGGCTGACGGAACCGTCTTCGAACAGCGGCGCGATCGGCTTGCACACCAGCCGCCCGAACGCGTCGCGGCGCAGTTTCCGCAGCAGCGCCTGGCGGCGCTGGCTCTCGAACGCGTTGGCGGCCAGGCCCGCGATCTTCGTCAAGTTGCCGCCGGTGATGATCTCGCGCGCTTCGCGGCGCAGGCCGAGTGTGTCCTGCCCGTCGTGTTTGGCGATCACGCGCTCGACGAAGGACAGCAGGATCTCCGCGCCGAAACCTTCGAGCTTGCGCCGTTCGCCATCGGGATCGGCGACATCGGCAGGTGACGGATCGGGCGGGGATTGGGTCATGGCGTTCGCAACTCCGAGTCGGGGTATGATCGCATGATTTTCCAGATGGACCCTACATTGTCCGATGCTGCATCGCAGAAAACGGCGATCAAGTATGGGAAAAAGGAAAGACGAACGCTAACTTAGCGCCAGGATGAGCCAGGAAACCTCCGCCCCCGAAGAAGGCGCCACGCCGGCCACGGCGGCGGAATCGCTCGCGCCGCCGGGGGAGATCGCCGCGCCCAAGGAAGGCGGCAAGTCGACCCATTTCATTTTCGACCATAAGATCTTCGCCTTGCCGAATTGCAAATTCGTGCGCGAGCCCGACAAGCTGGAGCAAGGGTTGTCGATCGAACTGGGCGAACATCGCGCCTTCCTGTCGATCACGATCCTGCAGAAAATGTTCCCGGATATGTCCGAGGACGACAAGCGACTGATCGCGCTGGCGTCCCGCAGCCTCGCCTATGTCGGGGAAATCGCGCCGGGCGATTCGATTCCCAACGAAATTCTCGACGGCAGCGCGTCGTGGAAAGTCGATCCGATCCACAAAGATCGCGCGCGCGGGCGCGTCGTCGCGGCCTTGCTGGCGCAGGACGGCGGCGATCTCGATCAGGCCTTGGTGCAAGGCGGCTTGAGCCCGCGATTGAACGAGCCCGGCTTCAAAGAGAAACTCGATGCGGAACATGAGCGCCTTCTCGTCGCGCTGGGCGTGCCGGCCGACCAGAACGCCCAATACAAGGCGCGGTTCGAGCGCGTGGCGCGCGAATTTGCCTATATCGAGGGTTTGCGCGACCGCTACGCGCAAGTGAACTCCATCGTCGAGAAGCTCGCCAAAGCCGCGAAAGCCTACCGGAAGGCCGGCGCGCTGGGCGAAGAGATCTACCGGGTCCGGATTCTAATCCGCAAGCCGGTCGAGGAATATCGCGGCCTGTTCTACAACGTCGACGGCCAGGCGGCGGAGATCAAAGCGGTCGCGCGCAAGACCGATCAGATCGTCGATTTCATCCGCCAGACGCGCGACCAATTGCATGTGCGCCTGCTGCTATGGGACCCGATCGTCGCGGCGTGGAAGAACGAACAGGCCGACGGCCGCAGCCGTCCGCTCGAAATGCTGCTGAAGAACACCTATCGATTCGTCGCCCATTATTTTCCGGCCGACGAGGAATGGTCGCTCAGCCGTTAGCGCCGCTCGAGAAAGCCGAGGATCGCGCGCTGGCTTTGATTGGCGATGCCGACCGAATTGATCGCAAGTTCGAGCTTCGCGCGCGCGGCCAAGGCCTGCGCCTGGGCCTTGCCGACATCCGCGTCGACCAAAGCGCCCAGCCCGGTGATCGTCGCGTCCATCGTGGTGCGCGCGCGCTCGGCGACGCTGTCGAGCGTGCGCGTGCGTTCCGCGTAGTAGCCCAGATGCGCGGCCACGCGCTCGCGCGCGGTGCGCACGGCCAGCAGCGCGGTCTGCGCCGGCGTGATCGACCAAGGGTCGAGGCCGACCCCGGTGCTGGTCGCATTGACCGTGCGGATCGACGTTTGGCCGCCTTGAATATCGGCGATGACTTTGAAGGTGCCTTCGGGCTGGTCGCTCGGCGCGCCCGTCAACGTCGGCGTGACGAATTCGAGCGTGAAGGTCCAGGCCGTGCCGACCGAGCCGCCATTCATCTCGACGTCGATACTGGCCGGCGCGCCGCCGGCGAAGTTGAAGGTCAACACGCCCTGACCGGAAACGAGGCCGCCGGTCGTCGCCACGGTGGCGCCGTTATAGTTCAAGGCCGCGCCGTCGGGTGCCCCATACATGTCGTAGCGCAGCACGACCGTGCCGGGCGTGCCCAGCGGCAGCGCGAAGGTTTGGGTGCTGATCCCGAATCCGCCCGCCGAACTTTGCGGCGCGCCCAACGACACGCTGGTGACGGCCGGATCGGGCGACGAGCCGATATCGGCCTGGGTCAGAAGATTGGTTCCGTCGAAGATGGCGCCATTGGCCATGGCGTCGATCTGCCGCAAAATCGCATCCGCGTCGTTGGCGTAGATCGCCTGCTGCTGCGGGCCCGCCCCGGCATGGGCGACGACCACCGCTTCCAACCGGTTGAGCAAATCCGAAATATTGGTGAGGCCTTCGATCGCCGTGGTTACGGCGCCGCGCGCGCGGCCCTGGGCGCGCATCACCTCGTCCCAGGCCTTGACGTCGAAGCGCGCTTGCTGGGCAACCGCAAAAACTGCGGCGTCGTCCGCCGCGTCCGCGACGCGGTAGCCGGTTTGCAGGCGTTTTTCGGCACTGTCGATCTGCGCCCGGGCGGTGTTCATCGCGCCCAATGCGCCGAGGAGCGCCACGTTCGTATTGACCGAGTTGCCCATCGATCGACGAGTATATCATCAATTTGTTAACCACAAATTGATAATCGCAGATCGTAATTCACACTACTTTTTCGAGGAAGTCTGCGACGGACCGCCGTAGAGCCGCGGCATGGGCGTCGAGTTCGACCGCTTTGTCGAGCACCGACTTGGCCGAACCATGGACCAGCTCGGCCGATTGCGAAACGGTGCCCATATTCTCGCGCACCACGGCCGTGCCGGTCGACGCATCGGCGACCGAGCGCGCGATTTCCTGGGTCGCGGCGTTTTGCTGCTCGACCGCGCCGGCGATCGCCGTGGTGGCGCCGTTGACGCGCTCCACCGTCGCGGCGATGCCCCTGATCGCGGCCACCGCTTCGGCGGTCGCGCGCTGGATCTCGGCGACCTCGCCCGCGATCTCGCCGGTCGCGTGCGCGGTCTGGTTGGCCAGGCTTTTCACCTCCGACGCGACGACGGCGAAGCCCTTGCCCGCTTCGCCCGCACGCGCAGCCTCGATCGTGGCGTTGAGGGCGAGCAGATTCGTCTGCCCCGCGATGCCGTTGATGAGGCCCGCGACCGCTTCGATCTTCTGCGCGGCGGCCGCCAGCGACGCGACGGTCGCATCGACCGCGCGCGCTTGCGCCGCCGCTTCCCCCGCCACGCCCGCCGCTTCGCCCACGCGGGCGGAGATTTCGCGGATCGAGGCCGAAAGCTCCTCGGCCGCCGCGGCGACGGTCTGCACGTTTCCGGAAGCCTGCTCGGCCGCGGTGCTGACCGCGACGGCGCGGCTGCGCGTATCTTGCGCGGCCCCGACCATGCCGCCGGCCTGGTCGCGCAGTTCGCGCGCGGCGCCACCCACCGTGTCGACGATACCGCCGGTCGTCTCGCGGAAGCGGGACGCGATCTCGCGTGTGCTTTCCAGGCGCGCGCGCATCGCCGCGTTGGCGGCGTTGATCGTTGCGGCTCCGCGCGCGAAACTGCCTTTCATGCCGCGCGCGATCACGCGGCGATGGAATTTACCTTGGCGCACGTGATCCATCGCGGCACCGGCCTCGCGCACGAAGGCGTCGGTGGAATCGAGCAGCGCGTTCATCGCGTGCGCGATGCGACCCAGCGAGCCTTTTTCGTCGATACGGGTCAAGCGCGGTTCGAGATCGCCGGCGGCACCGGCGATCGCGATCGCCTCGAGCCGGTTCACGAAGCGCCGCCCCTTTGCGGCGAAGTGGAGGCCGATCGCCGCGGTGAGCGTCGCCGTGCCCGACAGCCCGGCAATCAGCATTTCGCCATCCCAAATCGCCACGCCGGCCGCGATGGCGCACAACACCGCGGATACGCCCGCGGCGAGGCCTGCGTCAGACAGAGAAGATGAATTCGTCATAGCTAAGCCCCGCACCCTTTAAGATTTCGCCCAGCCGCGCCGCCGCCTTGGCCATGCCATCCTTGCCGCCGCCATTCGCCGCTTCGATCGCGAGCAATTCCTTGTAGATCGGCTCGACCTTAGCGATCTGTTCCGGGTCCGGGCAGCGGCGGTTGGAATGGTAGGACACGATTTTGTTCTGGGCGTCGTAGGTCGGCGTGACATGCGCGAAGACCCAATAATGGTCGCCGCCTTTCGCCATGTTCTTCACATAGGCGAAGATCTCCTCGCCGGCCGCGATGCGATCCCACAAAAGTTTGAACACGCAGCGCGGCATGTCGGGATGGCGCAAAATCGAATGCGGCGCGCCGAGATACTCGGCCTCGCTATACCCCGCCATACGCTCGAACACGTCGTTGCCGTAAGTGATCTTCCCTTTAGGATCGGTCTTCGAAACGATCACTTCGTCTTTTCCGAAATGCCGCTCCCGGCCGGTCGGTGTGTAAACATATTTTGTCACCGGCGAACTCCTTGCGGTGAGACACGGATAAGTTTCAATTTTGACTCTAGTTCAATGCGCTTCAGCCTAAATGACTTGCATCAATTCGGCGCTTCAATAGCGGACGCAGGCAGCAAGATTTCGCGCAACGGAATCCGGAATTTCGGCGTGCCTATCGCCTTGCTGGATCGTTCGCGCGTTCGGCCGCGCCACGCCGCCAATTCCGGACCGATGATGGCGTTTTCGGCCGCGATGGAGCCGATCGACGGCGTGCGGCACGAAGCCGGCTCGAAGAGCAGCGTTTCGTTGGGCAAATCCTGGCCGGCGAATAGGCACGCGGATTGCTGGGTTTGCGGCGCCCATCCGGAGGTAGCGCCATGCCGACCCTGCAAGCCGATCCTTATCCCTGGCCGTTCGACGGCGCGTGGACGCCCAAGAACACCGCGCTGATCGTCATCGACATGCAAACCGATTTCTGCGGCAAGGGCGGCTATGTCGACGCGATGGGCTACGATCTGTCGCTGACCCGCGCGCCCATCGAACCGATCAAGCGCGTTCTGGCCGCGATGCGCGCCAAAGGCTACTGGATCATCCACACCCGCGAAGGCCATCGCCCCGATCTATCCGATCTGCCCGCGAATAAACGCTGGCGCTCGCAGCGCATCGGCGCGGGAATCGGCGATCCGGGCCCGTGCGGGAAGATTTTGGTGCGCGGCGAAAAGGGCTGGGAGATCATCGACGAGTTGGCGCCGCTGCCGGGCGAAACGATCATCGACAAGCCGGGGAAAGGATCGTTCTGCGCGACCGACCTTGAACTCATCCTGCATCAGCGCGGCATTCGCAACATCGTACTGTCGGGCATCACGACGGACGTTTGCGTCCACACGACGATGCGCGAAGCCAACGATCGCGGCTTCGAATGCCTGCTGCTGGAGGATTGCTGCGGCGCCACCGATCGCGGCAATCACGACGCCGCGATCAAGATGGTGAAGATGCAAGGCGGCGTGTTCGGCGCGGTTTCGAATTCGACGGAATTTATCGCGGCGCTGCCGTAACTTCGACGTTGTCGATCAGCCGCACGTCGCCCAGCCATGCGGCGACGAGCAACCGCGCGGGCGAATCGGCGCGCGCAAGCGGCGCAAGATCGGCGTCCGCGCGCAGTTCGAGATATTCCACGCGCGCGAAGCCCGCTGCCTCAATTTCTTTGATCGCGTCACGCAAAACAGGCGCGGCCGCTTCGCCCGATTTCAACCGCGCCGCCGCCGCCCGCAAGGCATGGACGAGCTTCGGCGCGGTCGCGCGATCTTGCGCCGAAAGCCGGACATTGCGCGACGACATGGCCAAGCCGTCGGCCTCGCGCACCGTGGCGCAAGGCACGATGGCGATGGGAATGTCGAGATCCTTGGCCATGCGCGTCACGACATGGAGCTGCTGGAAATCCTTCTCGCCGAAAAAGGCGAGATCGGCCTGAGTCTGAAGGAACAGCTTCGCGACGACCGTGGCCACACCGTCGAAATGGCCGGGACGGAAGGCGCCGCACAGACCTTCGCTCACACCCGCGACCGACACGTTGGTCGCGAAGCCGTCGGGATAAATCTCCTCGGCATTCGGCGCGTAGAGCATATGCGCACCGAGTGGCGAGAGTTTCGCCGCATCGGAATCCTCGGTGCGCGGATAGGCGGCGAGATCGGCCGCCGAATTGAACTGCTTGGGATTCACGAACAGCGTGACGATCACGCGATCGGCCTGCGCCAACGCCGCGCGCACGAGGCTCAAATGCCCCTCATGCAACGCGCCCATCGTCGGCACGACGGCGATTTTGGCGCCTTCCCGGCGCCAAGCCGCGACGATCGCGCGCAACTCCGCCAACGTGCGGACGATGGGCACGCTCATGCCGCGTTGCCCTTCGGCAAGTCGCCGAACACATGTTCGGCGGCTGGGAATTTGCGCGCGCGCACCTCGGCGGCATAAGCGGCGATCGCTCGATCGGCCGTCGCGCCGAGCTCGGCGTAGCGTTTGACGAATTTCGGCTGAAAATCCGTGAACGCGCCGAGCATATCGTCGACGACCAGAATTTGGCCGTCGCACGCGGCCGACGCGCCGATACCGATGGTCGGGATCGAAATTTCCTTCGTGATGCGCGCGGCAAGATTGTCGGGGATTTTTTCGAGCACGACCGAGAAGGCGCCGGCCTGCGCCACCGCCCGCGCGTCGCGCAGGATGCGCTCGCCATCGGCACCGCGCCCTTGCACGCCGTAGCCGCCGAACGCGTTCACCGATTGCGGTGTGAGACCGATATGCGCCATCACCGGAATGCCGCGCGCCACCAGGAATGCGATCGTTTCGGCCATCGCCACGCCGCCTTCGAGCTTCACGGCCGCACAGCCGGTTTCCGCCATCACCCGCGCGGCATTGCGAAAGGCTTGATCCGGGCCTTCCTCGTAACTGCCGAAGGGCATGTCGACCGCCAGCAGCGCGCGCGATACGCCGCGGCGCACGGCCTTGCCGTGCAGGATCATCATGTCGAGCGTCACGCCCAGCGTGGACGGCAGGCCGTGCAGCACCATGCCCACACTGTCGCCGACCAGCACCACGTCGCAATGCGCGTCAACCAGCTTGGCGACGGGCGTGGTGTAGGCGGTAAGGCAAACGATTGGCGTGCCACCCTTGGCCTTGGCGATCGCGGGGGGCGTGAGGGCCTTGGTGCTGGCGGAAACGCTCACGTGGCGTACTCCTGTCGTCGGTCCTTCGCGCTGTTTGCCACAGTTTTGTGCGCCTGCGAAGAAAACAGGCGCGAACGCACGACAGCGCTGCGTGCGACGCACGGGTTCGCGGGAAAATTGTTTCGAGACGCGCGCTTGCGGCTTGAAGAATGACCGCTGCGACGTCACTTCCCTGGACGAATCTACGAACCGGCCGCGTAAACTGCGGCGGAATTCGCCAACGGAGACGCGCATGACCGAGTACACGCCCCCGAAGATCTGGACCTGGAACAAGAAGCCCGGCGCGAATGTCGCCGCCCTCAACCGCCCGATCGCCGGGGCGACGCACGACAAGGAATTGCCGGTCGGCAAGCATCCGCTCCAGCTTTATTCGCTGGGCACGCCCAACGGCGTGAAGGTCACGATCATGCTGGAGGAATTGCTCGCCGCCGGCCACAAGGGCGCGGAATACGACGCGTGGCTGATCAAGATCGGCGACGGCGACCAATTCGGCAGCGGCTTCGTCGCCGTGAACCCGAACTCGAAAATTCCGGCCTTGCTCGACCGCAGCGGTCCGAAGCCGATCCGCGTGTTCGAATCGGGCGCGATTCTGCTGTATCTCGCCGAGAAATTCGGCGCGTTCCTGCCCAAGGATATCGCGGGCCGGACGGAGGCGCTGAATTGGCTGTTCTGGCAGATGGGCAGCGCCCCCTATGTCGGCGGCGGCTTCGGCCATTTCTATATGTACGCGCCGATCAAGATCGAATACGCGATCGACCGCTTCTCGATGGAGACGAAGCGCCAGCTCGACGTGCTCGACCGCCGCTTGGCGGAGGTGCCCTATCTCGCGGGCGACGAATACTCGATCGCCGATATCGCGACCTTCCCGTGGTATGGCGGCCTCGCCAAAGGCTGGCAATACGGCGATGCGGCGACGTTCCTGTCGACGCACGAATACAAGAACGTGCTGCGCTGGGCCGAGGCGATCTGGGCGCGGCCTGCGGCCAAGCGCGGGCGCATGGTCAACCGCATGAGCGGCGATCCGTCCGAGCAACTGCGCGAACGCCACGACGCCAGCGACTTCGACACGAAGACACAAGACAAAATCGCAAAGTGACGGATTTGGCGGCAAGGCGGGTGTGACGCCCTGCCCCATTCCGGCCGGGCATCGACAGGGCTAGAGTTTCCGGAGGCGGCGCGTATCGATGCCGCCCTGGGGAGAATCGCATGCTCGAATATCGTGTCGCCGCCCGCCGGATTGACGCGCATGGCGCGGTCGCGACGGCCAAATCGGCCGAGATCGCGTTGGATACCGATCTATCGGGGCGGCAGGACGCGCTGAACCCCGCCGAGCTGCTGCTCGCCGCCATTGCTGCGTGCATGCTGAAGGGAATCGAACGGGTCATGCCGATGATCCGCTTCGACTTGCGCGGCGTCGAAATCGCGCTGCACGGCAAGCGCCAGGACAACCCGCCGAGAATGACCGAGATCGACTACGACATCGTCGTCGACACCGACGAGTCCGACCAGCGGCTGGAATTGCTGCACAAGAATATCCGCAAATACGGCACGATCTCGAACACGATCGCGGCGGCGACGAAGCTGGAAGGCACCGTGCGGCGCAAGGGCTGATTCCCGCGCGACGCGCAAGGCGTGCCGTCGCGGATGTCGGTGCGAATCTCTGGCAAGAATTGGCGATTTCGGTCGATCCTTTGTAAGTCTCCGAAAGTTGCTATGCTTTCGTCGGAAGTTGGCGTAACCCGACCCACGCCGCCGGAGTTGAGCATGAATCGTCGCGAGTTCGCCGCCGCCCTCGCCGCGCTTGCTGCCATGCCCACCGCAATTGGCGGCACTGCCCTGGCGTTGACGCAAGGTGCTTCTGGGCATCCACGTTTGCTCGTCAGCTCGGCCGAGTGGACGAGCCTTGCCACCCGGCGCAAGGCCGATCCGGATCTAGACCGCTTCGTCGCACTCGTGCTGGATCGTGCGCGCAAGGATCTCGACCGGCCGCAGTTGGAGCGCAAGCTCGACGGACGGCGCCTGCTCGGCGTTTCGCGCGAGTTCATCCGCCGCGTGTTGCAATGGGCGTTCGCATTCCGGACGACGGGTGATGTCGTCTTTCTCGATCGCGCGCGCCGGGAAATGCTCGCCGTCGCGGCATTCCCCGACTGGAATCCGAGCCACTATCTCGATGTCGCCGAGATGACCGCAGGTATGGCGATCGGCTACGATTGGCTTTTCAACGAATTGCCGGCCGACGCGCGCGCGACAATCCGCCAGGCCATCGTCGGCAATGGCATCGGTCAGGCCCGCAACGGCCACAAAACCTTCAGATCCACCAACAACTGGAGCCAAGTCTGCATCGGCGGCATGGTGCTGGGCGCGCTGGCCGTGCGCGATGACGAACCGGCGTTGGCGCGCGATCTTTTGGCGGCGGCGCAGAAGGACGTCTTCATCGGATTGAGCGCCTACAAGCCCGACGGCGTGTATCCCGAGGGGCCCGGCTATTGGAGCTACGGCACGACCTACTCTGTGCTTCTCATTGCCGCGTTGCGCAACGCCGGCATGTCCGACTGGGGCGTGCTCGCGGCCCCCGGCTTTGCGGGCAGCGCCGAGTTCTATGCCCACTCGATCGGCCCATCCGCAAAGCACTTCAATTTCGCCGATGGCAACGAGGGGCAGGAATTGCCTTCGCCCATCGTCTATTTGGCCCGCGAACTGAACCAGCCTGCGCTGCTCACCGCCAAGCGCGACATGATTCGCAAGAACCAGGGTGTCGCCGACCGCTTCGCGCCGCTTTCCATCTTGTGGTGGCCGGCTGCGGAAAGCGCCCCTCTGCCGCCGCTTTCCTATGCCGGTCAGGGGCCGCAGCCGGTGGCCATCTGGCGTAGCTCTTGGACCGACCCCGACGCATTTTGGTTTGCGATCAAGGGCGGTGGCGCAGGACATAATCACGGCCACATGGATGCCGGCAGCTTCGTCCTCGACATGGACGGATTGCGCTGGGCCAAGGACCTCGGCATGCAGGACTATCTCAGCCTAGAGTCCCGCGGCATCGATCTGTGGAACATGAAACAGGATTCGTCGCGCTGGAAGGTCTTCCGGCTCGGCAGCGATGCACACAACACGCTTACCGTTTCCGGCCAGCCGCACAGCGCCACAGCGATGGCCAGCCTGCGCATGGTGAGCGATCGCGAAGCGCTGATCGACCTCGCTCAAGTTCTGGGTCTGCGGCAGGCGACGCGCCGCGCCCGCTTTTCCAATGATGCCGTCGAGATTGAAGACCAGATCGAAGGCGCAACACCGGGCAGAGATATCCGCTGGGCCATGTGCACTGAGGCCGATATCCGGATCGAAGGAAAGACGGCGATTCTTTCGCAGAAGGGCAAGCTGCTGCACGCGCGCTTTGACGGCGACACAACTCGGCTGGAGATACGGGACATCTCCGCGCCGCGCAGCGAGATCGATCATGCCAATCCAAACACCCGCCAGCTTATCGCCGTCGCCCCAGCCGGGGCGGATTCCGGCTGGCGCCTGGGCGTGCGCTTCACACGAGGTTGATCGGGGTGCGAGCCACCCAATCCGGCGCCCATTTTTGTTCAGAAATGGCGTCCCCGAGAGGAATCGAACCTCCGACCCGCAGTTTAGGAAACTGCTGCTCTATCCTGCTGAGCTACGGGGACTTGGCGCCACGCAGAGCCGCCTTATAGCACGCATGCGGCGGCCGCGTCAGCGGGCCGCCGCGGCGGCCTTGGCCGCCTGATTGGCGCGGCCGAACGCGTCGACCGCGCGGATCACCAGGAAGGTCGAGCAGAACACCAGCGCGATCGCCACCGGCACGAGCGTGGGCTTGCCCATGTCGAGCAGCACGCCCGCGACGAACGGCCCGATCAGCAGGCCGATATCGAAGCCCGAATAGACGAGGCCGAAAGTCCGGCCCATCGCCCCCGCCGGCGCCACCTTCTTGACCAGCAAATCGCGCGACGCGGCAGTCACACCGCCCGCCACGCCCGCCAGCGCGAAGCAGATCTCGGCGAAGAAATACGGCCGATCGGGCAGCAGGATCGCGAGGATGAACGCACCCGCGATCACCAGCCCCACGCCCGCGACGAGTTCGTGCCGGTCGGTCGCGTCAGCCAGGAACCCGCCCGCGAGAATGCCGAGCGCCTGCCCGCCCAGATAGAGCGCCACCGCGACCGTCGCGGTCTGGTAATCGACCGAATAAAGCAGCGACAACGTGGCGGCGCCGAAGGATTGCACGGCACCGCCGGCCATCGACGTCATCGACAGATAGGCGAAGGCCGCGAGCAAGGCGGGCATCGTCATCAACCGGCCGAAACCGGCGAGCACTTCGCGCGGGCTTTCCTTGCGCGAAGGGACAGTGCCATGCGGGCCCACGCCCAGCAGATCCTTCGCCTGCCACACGATCAACGCCTGGGCGAGACCGTAGACGAGGGCGAGCATCAACGCCGTGCGCCAGCCGAAGGCGAAGCCCAGCGTCGAGAGCAGCACGGGTGCGGCCGCGAAACCCAGCGTGCCGCCGAAAGCATGGATCGCGAAGGCGCGGCCCGTGAGATGGGGGCTGACGCGGCTCGACAGGATCGAGAAATCGGCCGGATGGAACACGGAATTGCCCGCACCGGCGAGCAGCGCCAGCGGGAACAGCATCCAGAAATCGGTCGCGAAGGCCATGCCGCCGATGCCGACCGACAAAGCGGTCGTGCCGCAGGCGAGCGTCACGCGGCCGCCATAGCGGTCGACGACGATGCCCACGAATGCCTGACCGAGGCCCGACGCGACGTAGAAGGTCGAGATGACCAGCGCCAACGCGGTGTAGTCCACGCCGAATTCCGCCTGCAGCAGCGGGAACATCGGCGGCAGCGCGAATTGGAACAGATGGCTGGTCGAGTGGACAAGGCCCACCGTGCCGATCACCGCGACGTCGCGGGTGGGTACTGGCGAGGGGGCGGCGGCGGTCGCGGTCATATGGGGGTCACTTTGTCGGGATCGCGGCCGAAATTGCGCCGCACGTAATCGATACCGTCGGTCTCGGCGATATCGAGCGAAGCATGGGGCCGCGAAAGAGCGGAACGCTTGCCGTCCTCCCACACGCTCCACAGGTAGTGGGGTTTTACGCCGGGCACGCGCCACGTCTCGATCATCAATTCGATCATCGCGGGGCCGCTCACAGCCGCTTGGCCCGTTCCATCGCCGCGACGAGCTGGGCGCGAATGCCCGGCTCCATCGCCGAATGGCCGGCATCGGCGACGATGTGATAGCGCGCCTCGGGCCACGCCTTGGCCAGCAGATCGGCGCTGACGATCGGGCAGACCATGTCGTAGCGGCCCTGCACGATCGTGCCGGGGATGTGGCGGATCCGCGCGACACCATCGATCAACGCGTTTTCCGCCATGAACAGATTGTTGCGGAAGTAATGCGCCTCGATCCGCGCCAGCCCCAGCGCCATCCGGTCTTCGGAGAAAGCCTGCACGGTTTCAGGGCTGGGCAACAGCGTCGAGCACGAGCCTTCATAGGCGCTCCACGCCCGCGCGGCGGCGAGATGGATCGCCGGGTCCGGATCGATCAAGCGGCGCCAGTAATTGCCGAGCAGATCGGCGCGTTCCGCGGCCGGCAGATGCCCGGCGAAGGCTTGCCACGCTTCGGGAAAGACGTTGCCGATGCCGTAAAGGAACCAATCGAGCTCCGGCTTGCGGCCCAGAAAAATGCCGCGCAGCGTGAGCGAACGCACGCGTTCGGGATGGGTTTGCGCGTAGGCAAGGGCGAGCGTCGAACCCCACGACCCGCCGAACACGTGCCAGCGATCGATGCCCAAATGCAGGCGCAAACGTTCGATATCCGCGACCAGAATCGGCGTCGTGTTGTCCTCGATCGCGCCATGCGGGGTCGAACGCCCCGCACCGCGCTGGTCGAACACCACGATCCGGTAGTGGTAGGGATCGAAAAAACGGCGATGCGCGGATGTGGCGCCGGCCCCCGGACCGCCATGCAGGAAAATCACCGGCACGCCGCGGGGATTTCCGCTCTGCTCCCAGTACATCGCGTGACGATCGTCCAGGCGCAAAAACCCCGTGCCGTAGGGATCGATGGGCGGAAAAAGATCGGTGCGCGCGGTCGCGTCGGGGGCTGGCATGACGCGGCACTTTGCGCCCGCGCTCCCGGCGGGGTCAAGGCGTTGGCGGGGCGTTGACGCGCATGCCTGGACCGCCGCAGAGTCGGGTCCGCATGAACCGCTATTCCCGCCTTCGCGGCGCGCTGGCCGCGTCCGCCCTCGCCCTTTCGGCCCTGACGCTGGGCGCTTGCGCGCAGAATCAGGCGACCGGGCGCTCGCAATTCGTCACCATGTCGGCGGCCGACGAAGCCAAGATCGGCGCCGACGAGCACCCGAAAGTGCTGGAAGCGTTCGGGGGCGCCTACAACAATCCGCGCCTCGCCGCCTATGTGCAGCGCGTGGGCGAAGACCTCGCGCGGCGTTCGGAACTGCCCGATCTCAAATTCACTTTCACGGTGTTGAATTCGGACATCTACAACGCCTTCGCGCTGCCCGGCGGCTATATCTACATCACGCGCGGCCTGTTGGCGCTGATGGGCAGCGAGGCGGAACTCGCCTCCGTCCTCGGCCACGAAATCGGCCACGTCACCGCGCGCCACACGGCCGAGCGTATGGCGCAAACCACCGCCGCGAATATCGGCGCCACGATCTTCTCGATCGGTGTCGCGGTCCTCACCGGTTCCAGCCAAGCGGGCAATCTCGCGGGCCAAGCGTCGGGCGCCATCGCGGGCACGGTGCTCGCCTCCTATTCGCGCGACCAGGAATTCGAGGCCGACAAGCTGGGCGTGCGCTACATGTCGCTGGTCGGCTACAACCCCGAGGAAGCGGCCGATATGCTCGCCAAGCTCGGCGAAGGCGCGCGCCTGGAATTGCAGATCGCCGGCCGCCCGGCGGACGAAGCCGATCAATTCTCGATCATGCAAACCCATCCGCGCACCGCCGATCGCGTGCGCGAAGCTTTGGCCGCCGCGCGCGCGCAAGGGCTGCAGGCGGTCGCCAATCCGCGCGAGAACGTCGAAGAGTATTACGCGGCGATCGACGGCATGGCGGTGGGTGGCGACGCCGATGCGGGCTTCGTCAAGGGCCGGACCTTCACCCATCCCAAGCTGCGCTTCCGCTTCGAAGCGCCCGAGAAATACCGGTTGAGCGACAGCCAGGATGCGGTGCGCGCCACCGGCCCCGACGGCGCGCAGATCACCTTCGACATGCGCCGCGGCCGCGCGGCCGACCCCGCGACGTTCCTGACCGGCGAATGGGCGCGCGGGGCGCAGCTTTCGGGCGTCGAACGCATCACCGTCAACGGCATGCAAGCCGCGACTGGCGTTACACGGCTGCGCGGTCAGAACGGCGCCGTCGATGCGCGGCTGGTCGCGATCCGCATGCCGGACGGCACGTATTTCCGCATCCTGTTCCTGGCCCCGCCGCAGGTGATGGCGCGCGAACAGGAAGCGTTCCGGCGCACGACCTATTCGGTGCGCTCGCTGACCGCGCAGGAAGCGCAAGCGGCCGAGCCGTTGCGCATCCGCTTGGTGCGCGCCGCCGCCGGCGATAATTTCGACTCGCTCGCGCGCCGCATGACGGCGAATGACGGGTTCGAGCGCGAACGCTTCCGCATCATCAACGGGATGCGGCAAGGCGAAGCGCCGGTCGCGGGCCGGCTCTACAAAATCGTCGCCGAGCGCTGATGCCGCCGAAGATCATGTAGCTAAATAATACGCCTTTTTCGTAGTTGATATTTTCGCTGATTGTTCTTATACGGTTTCTCAGGGAGAAATCGTAGCCACAGGAATGGTCAGCCATGTCCGCTTACGCACGCTCTCTCGCCGCCCGCCTGCTTTTCGACATGTCCGACGCGGATTACGGCGTCCCGTTCCAGATGCCGGGAAGCTCCTCGTCGTTCTTCGACCTCGATGCCGATGTGGGCTTGGGCTATCCCACGCGCCGTGCCGACAATATCAAGGTGCAGACGATCCTCGGGAACGCCGGGGATCTCGATCTTGCCAAGACCGACGGCCCCACCGGCTGGGGGCTCTATACGCTCGACGACGCAATCCGCAGTTATCAGAAGCGCAACGATTTGAAGGTCGATGGCTGGTTGCGGCCGGGCGGGCCGACGATCACCAAGATGCGCGACCAGTTCGGCGGGACGCTGGGCAAGTATCCGGCCCCGAGCCCGCGCGAGGTCGACGCGCATCACGACCGCTTGGCCCAAGGCGAGCCGGGTTTGCTCAACGGGACTTACGGCGAATTGAAACTCGCGCCGATCCCCGGCCTGCCCGCACCCGACGAAGATATGGTCGGGTCGAACCGCTCGATGGCCGAATATCTCCAGCGCCATCGCAGCGACTTGGCCGACGCGCCCGCCACGCTCGCTTCGTATATTCGCACGATGGGCACGCCGGGTATCGTCCAGGCGCGCGACTTCGTGAACCAATGGGACCAAACGAAACCCGGACAAGGCGGCGACGCAATCCGCGCGATCCTGTCGGCCCTGGGCGACGCGCCCGAATTGCAACGTCAATTCTTCGGCGGCCCGATCGCCAATGACCGCCCGATCGGAATCCGGATCGACGATCTGCGCGGCGAAGTAAGCAACCTGCTGCATCGGCCCGGCGATGATCGCCCGCAACCGCCGCCGCTATCGCGCGACGGGCTGCTCGACCCCGACTACATCAAGGCGTTCGGCGAGCGCTTGGAAGCCAAACGCGCGTTCGAGGAGCAGCAACGCGCCAATACGGTCTATGACGACGGCTTGCTCGACGCCAACAACTGGCCGCCGCATTTGCGCGCCCGTTTGCTCGGCGATGCGCCCGCCAACGACGAGACGAATCAGAATTTCAGCGGGAGCGACCGGCTTCAACTCGCCGATGCACCGGAACCGACTGACGAAGAATTCACAGGGCAAGACGACGATCCGGACACCATCCAGATCGCCGAAGCCAACGGCCGGAAACCGCAGCCCGCACAACGGCCGCCCGCATCGACGGCACCGAAGCCGCCAGCGCCCAAACCCACCGCGCCGCAAGCGCGTCCGCCTTCGACGTCGGCACAAACCGCAACGCCAACAGTGCGACCGGATTTCCGCGAGGCAATCGCCGCCGCTGAAGCTGGCAATAATCCGGTCCCGCCTTGGGATGCCAGGAACCTAGATTCGACGGCAATAGGTCGATATCAGATTCTGAAGGGCACCTTCGTCGATGCGGGATTGAAGGATGCGAATGGAAACTGGCGCCCGGGCAACGCGCTGGGCATCAAGACTGACGCCGAGTTTCTAGCCAGCCAGGAAGCCCAGAACAAAGCGTTCGACATGATAATGGCGCGAAACAACAAGCAACTTAAAAGTAATGGCGCCTATAACCATATCGGCAGAGACGTCGATGGGCTTAAGGGCAAGTTCAAAATAACCGAATCCGGCCTTTTGGCGGCGGCACATCGGCAAGGTGCTGGGGCCGTCGGCGAATATCTGGTGCGGATGCGCGAGAATGAATGGAATTCGCAAAAGGTACTGGATGAAATCCAAAACTCGGACAGAAGCCCGCCGCAAATCAAGTCGATGATGGATGCGCACAAAGCCATCGAACAGCGCTTGAGGAACTTCGCCAATGTCTCGCACCGATGAACCTTCGATCCGTTCGATCGGCATTGCGATCGCTTTGATGGCTGCCGTCGCGGCGCTCAGCGAATCGATGGCGATACCGATCGTCGCGAACGCCCAATGGTCGAGGCACGGCTTCGAAGCGGTGCCTTTATACGACCTTACCCAGACGCGCGATCCGGAACTCATCGCGCTTGCCGAGCGCTTTATCGCAGAAGATGAATACTTGGCGGAGCACTACGAGAACCCGAAGATCGACGACGTTCTTGGGTTCGACGCTAGCCAAGTCTATGTCGGCCGCGTACGGATCGAGCCGAACGGGCAGCCTTGGGTCGCCGTCGTCATCGGTGCGGCCGCTTACTGCGGTACGGCCGGCTGTTCGTCGTCGGCGCTGTTCGCCAAACGCAGCGGCGAATGGCATCTTGAAGGGGGATTTTATGGTTTCGATCCGCCACCCGCGCCGAGGGCGATATTGTTGACGACATCGCCAGTGGTCGGGCGGATACCCAAAAGATACACCGGCGTGGGACCGGCGCAGTTATTTCCGGTCTTGATAAACGGCCGTCGCGTCATCCGCGACGCGGATGGCGGGCAATTCTGGGATGGCAAAGAATGGGAAGTCTTTTGTCGTCGCTGCAATGAACTTGGCTAAACCACGCATCCAATTGCGGCCCTACGATCGCTGACGGCTCAGTACGCGTTTTCCTTGCCGAGCACGGCGATCGGCGTTAGCGCCAGGATCTTCAGATCGAAGATCAGCGACCAATTGTCGATGTAGTAAAGATCGAACTGCACGCGCCGGCGCATCTTCTCGGGCGTGTCGGTCTCGCCGCGCAAACCGTTGACCTGCGCCCAGCCGGTGATGCCCGGCTTCACGCGGTGGCGGGCGAGATAATCGTCGATGATCTTGGCGTATTGCTCGTTGTGTGCCACCGCATGCGGGCGTGGGCCGACCAGCGACATGTCGCCCTTCAGCACGTTCAAGAGCTGCGGCAATTCGTCGAGCGAGGTCTTGCGCAGGAAGCGGCCCACGCGCGTCACGCGCGGATCGTCGCGCGTCGCCTGGGGCACGTGCGGCGCCTCCACCCTTCCGTGATACATCGAGCGGAATTTGTAGACGACGATCGGGTTGTTCGCGAAGCCGTAGCGCGGCTGGCGGAACAGGATTGGGCCCGGGCTGTCGAGCCGGATCGCCAGCGCCACGAGCGCCAGCACGGGCGACAGCAGCACCAGCAGGATGGCGCCCAGCACACGATCCTCCAGCGCCTTCAGCACCAGGCTCCAGCCCGAGAGCGGGCGTTCGAGCACCGACAGCATCGGAATGCCAGCGATGGCGTGGAAGCCGCGCGCGGGCAGATAGGTGCCGATGTAATCGGGGCAGAGCTTCACGTCGACCGGCACGGTCTTGAGCTTCTTGATCAGCTCCTGCAAATCCGACGACGCCTGCCACGGCATCGCCACGATGATCGCGTCGACCGCCCCGGTCTTGGAATGCGCGATCAAATCGTCGACCGTGCCCGCGACCTTGTGGCCTTCGAGTTCGCCCGGCAGCCGGTCCTTGCGATCGTCGAACACGCCGATGATCCGGTATTCATGCGTATCGACGTCGGCGAGGTGTTTCAGGAAGGCGCGGCCCATCTCGCCCGCCCCGATCACCGCGACGTTCTGCGCGAGCCTGCCGTCGACGCGCCATTTGTCGAGCTGGAGCAGAAGCAGCAGGCGCACCAGGATCAGCGCGCCGAAGCCCAACGCGAACCAGCCGATCATGAAGGCGCGGCTGAAGGCGACGGAGGTTTGGGTGAAATAGGCGAGCGCGATCAGGCTCGCCATCACCGCCGTCCACGCCATCGCGATCTTGCCGAACTGGCTGGCCAGGCGCGACAGATTGGCGAAGACGTAAAGCTTCGCGAGCTGGAAAAAATTCGCGGCCAGAATCACCGCGGCGAGCACGGCGATCAGATAGAGATCGGGCAGCGTCCAGGAATCGTGACGCGCCCAATACGCGACGACCGCGGCCAAGGCGACCGCACCCAGATCGGCCGCCCGCAACGCCCCCAGCACGAGGGTTTGCAGATCGGCCGCGACGACGGCGTTTTTACGTTTCATACCAAAGTGTTGCCCGAGTGTCGGGGAGTGCGAAGCGGGCGCGAGCATAGGGCAAATCTCCGGTTCCCGAAAGCGTCGTCTCGGGACAGAACGGGCGAGAGGGGTGTAGGCTTCCCGCGTCATGTTCCCGGAAGGCGATGATCCGCTCCTGGTTTGGGGTCTGCTGATCGCGCTGGGCTTGGCCGTCGGCCAAGCTTTGCGCTTGCGGCTGATGGCGCGCGCCGAGGCCAAAGCCGCCGCCGAAAGCGAAACCGAGGAAATCCGCATCGTTCGCCGCCAGCCGCTGCGCCCCGCCGTGGCCGGGCCGCGCCCGGCGGGATCGGGCGTACCGTTCGCCGCCAACGCGTCGGGGGCGGCCCCGGACCCGGAGGAAACGGTAAGGCGCCTGGCCCGCACGCTGATGAACCTGGCCGCCAAACGCGACCCGCGCTCGGCCGCGATGGCGCGCCGCGCCTCGGCCCGCGTCACCGCTTTGGCCGCCGCCCACGGGATCGGCGGGCCGGATGTGGAGCGTGCCGCGATGGCCGCGATGATGGTCAAGCTCGGCCCCGCCGCGTTGCCGCCGTCCTTGCAGGTCGACGGGCCCGCCGGCGCCTTTCCCGGCGAGATCATGGATCACGCGCGCCTGGACGGGCCGATCCCGGAACTGGTACGTGCCGTGCGCGACGGCGCATCCGTGCCGCCGCATCTGGAAAAACACGTCGCTTTGATCCGCGCGGCGATCGAGAATTAACAGGCTTCGACGATGCTCCCCGACGATACCGTCATCTACGCCGTCGGCGACGTGCATGGCTATGCCGATATCCTCGACACGATGCATGCGCGCATCCGCGACGACGCGGCGAAGCGCGACGCCACGCGCCGCGTGCTGGTGCATCTGGGCGACTATGTCGATCGCGGGCCCGATTCAAAGGGCGTGCTGGAACGCCTGACGCGCGACTGGCCGGGTTTCGAGCGCGCCGATCTGATGGGCAACCACGAAGCCCTGATGCTCGATTTCGTCGACGACACCCGCGAGCCCGATTTGTGGTTCCGCAATGGCGGCCTGGAGACGCTGGAAAGCTACGGAATCGCCCGGAACCTTTCCCACGCCGAGCAGCGCGCGGGCCTGACCGCCGCCTTGGGCGAAACGGGCCTTGCGCAGCTGCGCGCCCTTAAAAGCCATCACCGGGTCGGCGGCTATTTCTTCGCCCATGCCGGGGTGCGCCCCGGCGTGCCGCTGGACGCTCAGTCGCCGCTGGACTTGATGTGGATTCGCGACGCCTTCCTGGCCGCGGAATTCGACCCTGGCGCGGTGGTCGTCCACGGCCATACGATCTTCAAAGAACCCCAGGATTTCCGGCATCGGATCGGGATCGATCTGGGCGTTTACCGCCATTTCCGGCTGGGGGCCGCCGTGCTTCACGGCAGCAGCCGGGAATTCCTGATCGTCGAAGACGTTGTACGTCAAGCCCGGTCCTGATATCCGGGCACGGCATTAGACCCGAAGGGTTTCCGAACATGGCCTTGCGCAAGCGTATCCTGATCACCGGCGGCGCCGGTTTCCTCGGCTCGCATCTGTCCGAACGGCTGGTCGCCGCCGGGCACGACGTGCTGTGCGTGGACAACTATTTCACCGGCACGAAGGACAATGTCGCGCATCTGTTCGGCAATCCGCATTTCGAGGTGCTGCGCCACGACGTGACCTTCCCGCTCTATCTGGAGGTCGACGAGATCTACAACCTCGCCTGCCCGGCCTCGCCCATCCACTACCAGTTCGATCCGGTGCAGACGACCAAGACCTCGGTCCACGGCGCCATCAACATGCTGGGCCTCGCCAAGCGCGTGAAGGCGAAGATCTTCCAGGCGTCGACGTCGGAGGTCTACGGCGATCCGGAAGTGCATCCGCAGCCCGAGGAATATCGCGGCAACGTCAACCCGATCGGCCCGCGCGCCTGCTACGACGAAGGCAAGCGCTGCGCCGAGACGCTGTTCTTCGACTATCACCGCCAGCACGGCGTGAAGATCAAGGTCGCGCGCATCTTCAACACCTACGGGCCGCGCATGCACCCCAATGACGGGCGCGTGGTGTCGAACTTCATCGTCCAGGCGCTGAAGGGCCAAGACATCACGATCTACGGCGACGGCGCGCAGACGCGAAGCTTCTGCTACGTCGACGATCTGATCGAAGGCTTCGTGCGGTTGATGGACAGCCCCGACAACGTGACGGGCCCGATCAATCTAGGCAACCCCGTCGAGTTCACGATCAAGCAGCTGGCCGAGCGCGTGATCGATCTGACGGGTGCCAAGTCCAAGCTCGTGCAACGCCCGCTGCCGGCGGACGACCCGATGCAGCGCAAGCCGATCATCGACAAGGCGCAGAAGATCCTGGGCTGGCAGCCCAAGATCCAGCTCGATGAAGGTCTCAAAAAGACGATCGGCTATTTCGACGCGCTGCTCAAAACCAACCGCGCGATCGCGTCGGTCGGCGCGAAGGCCTGATCTAGAATTCGACGATCTTGCCGTCGTCGGCGGTTTCGCACGCGGTCTCGCCCAGACGCGCGAGCAACTCCGCACTCATATGCGTGAGGATCGTGCGCTTGGTCCCGATCTCGGCCAAGCGCGCTTCCAGCGTGCGCCAGTCGAGATGGTATTTGACCTTCTTGTCGAAGAAATACGCCTCGCACACGAATAGATCGGCGTTCTTCGCCGCCGGAATCAGCGTATCGACCCATTCGGTATCGCCCGAATAGCAGAAGACCTTGCCGTCGGCTTCGATACGATAGGCGTAAGGCGGCCCGCCGGACCAATGCGCGACCTCGAACGGCGTCGCCGTGAACCCCGCCACGTCGTGCGGCGTTTCGGGCGACAGCTCGGCGATCGAGAGTTCGTAGGGGCGCTTGCCTTGCGTCGAGCCGGGGAAGAAATTCTCGCACGCATCGAGCAAACGTTTCTCGAAACCCGGCGGACCGAACAGCTTCAGCGGCCGCGCGCGCTTGGTGACGAGTTGCGCGTCGAGCAGGAAGAACGGCAAGCCGCCGAAATGATCGCCATGCAGATGCGTGACGAGCACGGCGTCGATCATCGCGGGATCGATGCCGAATTTGCGGATCGCGATCATCGACGAAGCACCGCAATCGACCAGGATGCGCTTGGTGCCGCTTTCCAGCAGGAAACAGGTGTTGAACCGCCCGCCGGAGCCGAACGCGTCACCCGATCCCAGAAACGTCAGCTTCATTCCTTGACCCGCTGATAGAGCCGGAAATCGCCGCGCGACGCGACCAGATGCCAGCCGACCTTCTCGGGATCGGTCCCAAGATAGGTTTCGACATACCAGGTCGAGTCGGCGAACCAATCGATGCCGAGCTTGTCGAGATAGTTCCACATCTGTCCGCGCCAGGCGAGTGCGGCCGGGTTCACCTTGCCGTCGATATTGACGACCTGATCGCGCAGGAAGCCGAGCGTGCCCGATTGCCCTGCCGCGACCAATTCGCCCGGCGCCACGAAGTCCTCGACCAGTTCGACTTGGATGTGATGCGCCGAGGCGCCGAACGGCGTCCAGTTTTTCCAGGCAAGCAGCAGCAGCACCGCCATGACCGCCGCCGCACCACCGCCCAGCACGGGCACGGCTTTGGGTGCCACGCGCGTCAAAATCACCGGCACGAACACGAAGGCGAGCAGCGACAAGGGTGCGAAATAGCGGATGTAGAACCAATCCGCGAAGAAGGTGAGCCAGTAATAGAAGACGAGCGCCGCATAGGAAGCGAGCAACACGCCCGGAAAGCCGAGATCGCCCGCCGGGCGCCATTTCTTGCGCCAGACCAGAAAGCCAAGCGCGGCGAGCGCCGCAACACGCGCGATTTCCGCCCAGCGATCTTCATGCGCCCCGGCGAAGATCCACGGCATCGCCACGCTGGCGAGCGCCCACAAGGCGCTGAGCGTGCGATCGAGCGAGACAAGCGTTTCCTGCTGCGCGAAACCCGAGGTCGGCATCGGATGGCCGAAGACCAGCGCGTTGTAGAGCCACCAGGGCGAAGACACGATCACTGCCGTGCCGCCGACCACGAAACAGCGGCGGATCGCGTCGGGCAGACCGGCACGCAAGCCGCGGCGCAATTCGTCGGCGCAGAGAGCGGCGACGAAGACCGCCGCGTCGATGCGCGTCAGCACGACCAACCCTAGTGCCACGCCCAGCAGCGCTTCGCGCGGCCAATGCCCACGCCAGTCGCGCCGGTGCCAGGCCCAGATCGCGGCATAGAGCATGAGCTGCAGTCCGGTCTCAAGCCCGGTGTAGAAATCGTTGTAAGCCTTGATCGCGGCGAGATAGCCCAAGGCCGCGAGCGGGCCGGCGATGCGATCCTCTTTCCCCGCATAGCTTTGTGCCAGATGCGCCACCAGCAACGCGCCCGCGACATGCACCAGCGCAGCGAGCACGAAGAAGACGCGCAACCCCCCGATCGTGTCGCCGCCCGCGAGCGCGAATCCTGCCGCCGCGACGAAGGTGAACAAAGGCTGGAAACCGTTCGTCCAAGTCAGGCCGTCGATCGTTATGCCGCGGTCCAGCGCCACGTTGCGCGCGACGGTCAGCGCGTACCAGCCGTCTTCCGCGATCGGCGTGCCGATCAAGGCGGCTTCGGGGCGCAGGGCCAGCGCCATATACAAAACCGCGAGCGTCAGCGCGGCGAAGGTCGCGAAACGGGACATGGCGGCGATTTGGCGCGCGTCAGGCCTTCGACAAGGCGACGCTGCCGATCCCCGCCCCGATCAGCGCGCAAGCGCCGGTGCGGTTGACGATCGTCATCGTGCGCGGGCCCGCGAAGGCCCGGCGCGCGCGCGATGCGGCCAGCGCGTAGCCCAGCACATTGGCGAAGGCCATCACGATGAAGGTCGCGCAGAAGATGGAAAGCTGCAGCGTCACGTCGCCCATTGGATCGAGGAATTGCGGCAAGAAGGCGACGAAAAAAGTTATGCCCTTCGGGTTCAGCGCGGTGACGAGCCAAGCGTGGCCGAGCATCTTTGCGGCCGAGGCCACGTCTTGCGCGGGAGCGGCCGCCGGCGTGCCGCCCGCCCGCCACAGCTTGATGCCGAGATAGACGAGATAGGCCGCTCCGACCCATTTGAGGATCGCGAACGCCGTGGCCGAGGCGGCGAGCAACGCGCCCACGCCGATCATCGACAGCGTCATCGCGGTGAAGTCGCCCAGCGCCACGCCGATCGCCATGGGCAGCGCTGCGCGCCAGCCTTGGCCCAGCGCGTAGGACACGACCAACAGGATCGTCGGTCCGGGGATGAGGAGCAGCACGGCCGAAGCCGCGACGAATGCCAGCCAGATTTCGATCGCCATAGCCGCGATCTAACGCAGGCTTCCCGTCCCCGCGCAAGAAGCCGTTATCGGCGGTTACGCGGTTTCGCGCGGGGCGTGCTTGGCCAGAATGCGCTGGAGCGTGCGGCGATGCATGTTGAGGCGCCGCGCGGTTTCCGAGACGTTGCGCTCGCATTGCTCGAACACGCGCTGGATATGCTCCCACCGTACGCGATCGGCCGACATCGGATGTTCGGGCGGCTGCGGCAACGCGCGGTCGCCCGCGTTCAACGCCGCGTCGATCACGTCGGCATCGGCGGGTTTGGGGATGTAGTCGACGGCCCCGGCTTTGATCGCGGCGACCGAGGTCGCGATATTGCCGTAGCCTGTGAGAATCACGACGCGCGAATCGGGGGCGGCCGCTCGGATGCGCGGGACGAGATCAAGGCCCGACCCGTCGCCCAGCTTCAAATCGACGACCGCGCATTCGGGCAAATAGCCGCCCGCCAAGGCCGCATTGGCCGCCGCGATCGATTCGGCCATCGTCACCGCATAGCCGCGCCGCTCCATCGCGCGCGCCAAGCGCTGGCGGAAGGCTTCGTCGTCCTCGACGATCAACAATTTGCGGGTGGCGGCGGCCGCCGGCGGCTGCGTATCCATGGTGTTTCCCTAACCAAAACGCGCCCTGGGCCAACGCACCGAAACGCGCGCGCCGCCCTCGTCGCGATTGCCCCAAGATACAGTACCCCCCGTGCGCGAAAGCAAGGTGCTTGCGATGAACACGCCCAGCCCCATGTGTTCGCCATCGCCCACGCGGGTGGAAACGTAAGGCTCGCCCAATCGCGCCAAAATCTCCGGCGGGAAACCCGGCCCGTCGTCTTCGATTTCCACGCCGACGAATTCCTCGTCCGACCACGCGAAAATCTCGACCTTCTCGTGGGCAAACGTGGCGGCATTTTCCACAAGCGTTCCCAGCGCTTGCACGATTTCCGGTGTGCGCGCGATCGGCGGCTCGTTCCCGTCCTCGAAATCCTGATCGAGTTCGACGGGCACGCCGCGCGCGTAGCGATCCGCAATCTCGCGCAACAGGACCGGTAACGGGGGGCGCGGAAACGGGTTGCCTTCGGGCCCCCCGCCTTCGGGTTTGGCGGCCAGGCGCGCCAATATGTCGCGGCAGCGCATCGTCTCGCGCAGCAGCAAATCGGCGTCGGCTTTAAGATCGCCGTCAGGCAGATCGCGCGCGATTTCCTTCGCCACCACCGCGATGGTGGCGAGCGGCGTGCCCAGTTCGTGCGCCGCCGCCGCCGCAAGGCCACCGACGGCGCTCATCCGCTGTTCGCGCGCAAGTGCGGCTTGCGCCGCGCCGAACGCGTCGGACATTTGCCGCGCTTCGCCCGCCAGCCGCGCCACGTAAGCCGCGACGAACACGATCGTCGTCGCCATCGCGAACCACACGCCGATGCGCAGCTCCAACGGCAGCGCCAAACCTTCTTGCCGCCACGGCAAAGGCTGATGCCAGATGGCAAGCAACGTGGCGAGGCCCATCGCCAATACCCCCAGCACGACCGTGACCACGCGCGACAGCGACGCCGCCGCAACCGCGACGGGCGCCACCATCAGCACCGCGAACGGGTTCTGCAACCCGCCGGTGAAATAAAGCAACGTGGCGAGCTGCATCACGTCGTAGGCAAGAACGGCACCCGCCGCGCGATCGTCGAGCCGCCCGGCTTGCGGCCGGTCGAAAGTCAGCACGGCGTTGAGCAGCGCCGAAATCGCGATCGCGCCCAAGGTGGGGAACAACGCGAAATGAAAGCCGAGACCGTAATAGGTGCCGAGCACGGCGGCGGTCTGGCCCGCGATGGCGATCCAGCGCACGACCACGAGGGTACGCAAGCGCACGCGGCCCAGCGGCGGTGGCGGAGCGATGTTTTGCGGCGGTGTTTTCGGAACGGCGGTCACGAATGTCTTCTCGTTGTCCCTTTGCCTTTGGCGGCAAGGCGGGTCATATACATTGCCATGACCGTAGCCGCGATCAATGTCCGCGACCTAACCAAGCGTTTCCGCGACGATGTGCCGCCGGCCGTCGACGGTATTTCGTTTACCGTGAAGCGTGGCCAGGTCGTCGGTCTGCTCGGCGGCAACGGTGCAGGCAAGACGACGACGATTTCGATGCTGCTGGGGATTTTGATCCCCACCGCCGGCACGATCGAAATCCTCGGCGTCGATATGCGCCGCGACCGTTATGCCGCATTGCCGCGGCTCAATTTCTCCTCGCCCTATGTCGATCTGCCGTCGCGCCTGACGGTACGCGAGAATCTCGACGTGTTCGGCGGGCTCTACGGCGTGCGCGATCTCAAAACGCGGATCGGCGAACTTGCCGAATTGCTCGACTTGACCGCTTTCCTCGACCGCAAGACCGGCTCGCTGTCGAGCGGCCAGAAGACGCGCGCGGCCTTGGCCAAGGCACTGATCAACCGGCCCGAGTTGCTGCTGCTCGACGAACCGACCGCGAGCCTCGATCCCGACACCGCCGATCGCGTGCGCGGCCATCTCGAAGCCTATGCGCGCACCCAAGGGGCGGCGATTCTGCTGGCCTCGCACAACATGGCCGAGGTCGAGCGCCTCTGCGCCGACGTGCTGATGATGAAAGCCGGCCGGATCGTCGATCGCGGGTCGCCCGCCGACCTCATCGCGCGCTATGGGCGCGAGGATATGGAACAGGTCTTCTTGGACGTGGCGCGCGGCACGGCACAGGTAGCAGCACAATGAGCGGTTCGTTGACCCGCATCGGCGCGATGACGCGCCGCCACCTTTATCTCTTCCGCTCGTCCTGGACGCGGGTGTTCGATCTCGTCTACTGGCCCGTGCTGCAGATGACGATCTGGGGCTTCGTGACCGTCTTCCTGAACCAGCAATCGAGCTGGTTCGCGAACGCGGCGGGCGTGCTGATCGGCGCCGTGCTGCTATGGGACGTACTCGTGCGCTCGCAATTCGGGCTCACGCTGTCGCTGCTCGAAGAAATGTGGTCGCGCAATCTCGCGAATCTTTTCGTCTCGCCCTTGCGGCCATGGGAATTCGCGGCATCGCTGATGCTGCTGTCGGTCACGCGCTCGATGATCGGCGTGCTGCCGGCGGCCTTGCTCGCGATCCCGCTTTTCGCTTATTCGGTCTTCGACCTCGGCCTGCCGCTGCTCGCCTTCTGGATGATGCTGGTGATGCTGGGCTGGTCGATCGGGTTGTTGATCGGCGCGCTGCTGTTCCGCTTTGGCCTCGCCGCCGAAAGCTACGCTTGGGCGTCGATCTTCATCATCCAGCCGATCTCGGGCGTCTGGTATCCGGTTTCCGTGCTGCCCGAATGGCTGAAGCCGCTCGCCTGGTCCCTGCCCTCGACCTATGTGTTCGAAGGCATGCGCGCGGTCATGATCGACAAGGTGTTCCGCTGGGATCTGCTGGCGCAAGCCTTCGCGCTGAACCTCGTCTTCATGGCGCTGGCTTTCGGCGCGTTCCTGTTCGCCTTCACCCGCGCGCGCCAACGCGGGCAGCTGCTGCAATCGAGCGAATAAGGCTTCAACGCCCGATCAGCGATTTCGCATGGCGCTTGCAAAGTGCCGCGATCGCGTCGGCCGCTCGGCGCACGGCCGCGACGCGCCGCAGATCGCGATGCACGACCAGATACATATCCTCGTCGAGTTCGCCGAGGCGCGGGCCGATGCGCTGAAGTGCTGGCTCGGCATCGCCCAGATGACAGGGCAGCAGCGTGGCGCCCAGCCCGTCGAGCACCGCTTGATGGCGCAGCACGGTTTCCGAGACGCGGCACACGACGCGCACGCGCTTGGCGATATCGGCCGAGAAGCGCGCCTGGGGCGAGATTTCCGAGCCCGTTTCGCGCGCGACGTAGTCGATCCCGTCCACGCCGTCCGTCGCTTTGCGGGCCGCGCGCGCGAGATAGGCTTTGGACGCGTAGATCGCGTTGCCCACACGCGCGATTTTGCGGCCCGTCAAATCATGCGCATCGGGCAGCGCCAACATTCGCAAGGCGATATCAGCTTCGCGGCGTGCAAGATCGACCGAACGGCGCGTGGCCTTGAGCACCAAAGGCGTGCCGGCGAGCTTGCTTTGCAGCTCGCCGAAATGGCGCATCAGGAACCACGCGATCGAATTGACCGAGGTGACGACGACTGGCCGCAACTCGGGCTCGGCGGCGAGTTTGGCGCGACGCAGGATCGTCGCCGCGTCGTCGTCCATCGCATTGGCGCCGTCGAGGGTCTCTCGCCCCAGTGCCGTCAACCGCAGCGCGTTGGGCAAGCGATCGAACAAGGGCGCGCCGAGGGTCGCCTCCAACGCGCGCAGATGACGGCCGAGCGTGGCTTGGCTCAGCTTCGTCGCCTTGGCGGCTTTGGCGAGGCTGCCTTCGCGGGCGATGGCGAGGAAGGCGCGGATATCGTTCCAGTCGGGGTCGGTCATTTCCTCCATCGTCGCGCGATCAGCGCGAAGAGGGAAGGCCCGGCGGGAATGCGCACGGGCACGGCTTCGCCGATGCGCGGCGGGCGCTGATACCCATGGGCGGCGAGACAAAGATCGATGAAGGGCGCGAATTTCATGGGCCGAAGACTGCCCCAAACCGCGCGCGCAGATGGCCCGATAATCTCGCGCCCTACCCGCGCAAAAACGACGGGGTCAGGCTTTGCCGTCGACGCCCGCATCGGCGAAAGTCGCCATGCCGGTATGGCAAGCGATCGCCGCCTTGACGACGCCGATGGCCAACGCCGCGCCCGAGCCTTCGCCCAAACGCATGCCGAGATCGAACAACGGCTGCTTGCCGATCCGCTCGAGCAAGCGCCGATGCCCGGGCTCGGCCGACATATGCGCGACCATGCAATGGTCGAGCGCGTGTTCGTCGAGCGCGTAAAGCACCGACGCAGCGGCCGTACAGGCGAAACCGTCGAGCAGCACGGGCGTGCGCGCCAAGCGCGCCGCCATGACGGCCCCCGTGATCGCCGCCAGCTCAAGCCCGCCTACGCGCGCCAGCACGTCCAGCGGATCGCGCTTGGCGGCGAAATGCAGCTGCAACGCTTCGTCGATCACGGCTTTCTTGTGCGCGAGGGCATCGCCCGCCACGCCCGTCCCCGGCCCGACCCAATCTTGCGCGCTGCCACCGAACAGACCCGCGCAGATCGCCGACGCCGAGGCCGTGTTCGCGATGCCCATTTCGCCCAGGCACAGAATGTCGAGATTGGGCTCCACCGCCATCATGCCGTAGGCCATGGCGCGCGCGCAGTCCTCCTCGCTCATCGCCGGGCCCTTGGAAAAATCGGCCGTCGGCTTGTCGAGCGCCATTTCGTAGACGCGCAGATCCGCGTCGAACAGCGTGCTCAGCTGATTGACCGCCGCCCCGCCGGAGACGAAGTTCCGCACCATCTGTGCGGTCACGGATGGCGGGAAAGCCGACACGCCGCGCGCGGCAATGCCGTGATTGGCGGCGAACACGGCGACGCGCGGATGGTCGGCTTTCGGGCGTGCCTTGCCCTGCCATGTCGCCATCCAGGCGGAAATCGCCTCCAACCGCCCCAGCGCCCCCGGCGGCTTGGTGAGCTGGCCTTCGCGCGCAGCCACGGCACCGGCGGCTTCGAGATCGGGGCCGGGAAAGGACGCAAGCACCGCGCGGATTTCGGCGAAGTTCGCGACGGGTCCTTTAGGCTGGGTCATGGCGGCGCTTTCGGCTGGAATTGCCCGGGTGGCCGTCCTATCTTCCCGCGCCTTTTCAAGCAAGGCTTCAACACCGAAATGTCCGACTTCGTCGACCACCGCCCCGGCCTGGGCAACGAGTTGCGCCTGGCGCTGGCGTTTTTAACGCGCCTGCCGGTCCGTCTGCCCCAACACGTCGCCGAAGCGCCGTTGGCCGCCGCCGTGCGTGCGTTTCCGCTTGCCGGCGTGCCGGTCGCCTTGGCGGGCGGTGCGGCCTTCGCCCTGCCCTGGGCACTGGGCTTGCCGACCTTGTTCGCGGCATTGCTGGCGGTCGCGGCGATGACCGCCATGACCGGCGCGCTGCACGAAGACGGCTTGGCCGATTTCGCCGATTCGACCGGGGCTCGCGATCCGTCGCGGCGCTTGGCCATCATGCGCGACAGCCGGATCGGCACGTTCGGCGTGCTGGCGTTGATCTTCGCCATCTTCATGCGCGTGGTGCTGATCGCCGACAGCCTGGACCCGTGGGATGCGCTGTGCGTGATGCTGGCCGCGTCGTGCTTCAGCCGCGCTTGCGTGGCGCATGCGATGCACGCTTTGCCGATGGCGCGCGAAGACGGGCTGGCGCACGCCGCCGGCCGCCCGGCGCAAGGCCGTATGCTCGACACGATCGCCATCGGGGCGGCGTTCCTGTTCTTCGCGGGGCCGTTGGGGGCAGCACTGGGCTTCGTCGCTGGTGCGGCGGCGACCTTCGCGGTCGAGCGGTTCGCGCGCAAACATGTCGGCGGGCAAACCGGCGACGTGCTGGGTGCGGTTCAACAAATCTCCGAAATCGCGATACTGAGCGCGGCGCTGGCCGCGACACTTTGGTGGTGAGGAATATGGACAAAGCGATCGAAACGCCGGTTTTCCTGGTGCGTCACGCCCCCGTCGTGGGGCAGGCCGGGCGCTGCTACGGCATCAAGGACGTCGAATGCGACACGACCGACGCGCGCGCATTCGAAGGGCTGGCGCGCATCCTGCCGGGCAAGGACGCTTTGTGGACCGTCACGCCTTTGTCGCGCACCGTGCGCACCGCCAACGCCGTTTGGGCGGCGCGCGAACAGGAAGCGCCCGATTACCGGATCGTGCCGGGCCTGATCGAGCAAAGCTTCGGCGATTGGCAGGGCAAGACCTACGCCGAGCTTGGCGCCTATGGCCATGGCGACGCGCGCAACACGCACCGCCATTGGCTGACGATGGCCGAGATCAAGCCCGAGAACGGCGAAAGCTTCATCGAAGTTTGCGCGCGCGTCGCGGCCGCGTTGAACGAAACGGTCGACGGCGCCAGGGGCCGACCGATCGCGATGGTGTGCCATGGCGGCGTCGTGCGCGCGGCCCTATCGCATGTGCTGGGGATTGCGCCCGAAGCCGCGCTGGCGATCAGCGTCGATACGCTGTCGGTCACGCGCATCGACCATTTCCACGGTGCGGGGCGCGGCCATTCCTGGCGTGTGGCTTACGTAAACCGCGACCCGCGCGGCTGATTTCGCGGCTTAAGCGAACAGCAAAATCGCGCCGACCGCAGCGATAGCGGCACCGGCATAGCGCAGCGTCGGGCTCGCGAACGTCGCCGCCGCGAAGCCCGCGGCGTGCAGCAGGCCGGTCGCGGTCAGGAAGCCGATCGCGTAGGGCAGGAAGCTCGCCCCTTCGGCGATCTCGCCGCCATGCGCAGCCCCGTGGAAAAGCGCGAACACGCCCGCCAGCACCCCGCCCGCGACGGCGGGTACGCGATCGGCGAAGACGATGGCGAGACCGAAAAGCGCCACCGAGAAAGCGATGCCGGTTTCGACCATCGGGAACTCGACGCCCGAAATCGCCAGCACGCCGCCGAGCGCCATCGCGATCATGAACGACGCCGGGACCGCGAAGCGCCACACGCCGCCCTTTTGCGCGGCGAAGATGCCAACCGCGAGCATCGCCAGAATGTGATCGAGGCCGAACAGCGGATGCGCAAAGCCGGCGACCATACCGTCGGTCGCGTGACCGGGATGGGCCAAAGCGGGCGTGGCGGCGGCGAGCGTCGCGAGGGCGGCGGCGGCGATTCGGGCGATCGAGCGGTTCATGAAGGGGCGGCTCCGGTCCGGACGGAAGAAGAAAGAATTGCCGTCAGGCTAGCCCAGGATTTTGCGCAAGGAAAGTCAGCGCAGGACCGCGAGATATTTATCGAGCAGCTGATCGAGCTTCGCCCGGTCGGTCAGCAGCGAAGCGCGTGTACCCCTGTCGATCTGGATCGACAACTCGTTCTTGCCGCCGAAACGGCGCACGACATCCGAAGCGCCCTTCAGCACCGGGCAGCCGGCCCGGTCGGGATCGGCGTCGCGCGTGCCGCAAACGAACGCCCAGCGCGTGTCGTCGAACGGCCCCAGGCCGAACTGGCCTTCGCCGATGCGCTTGTTGGCCGCGAGATCGGCCGCCATCGCGCCGGAATTGGGGACGTTCAACGCGAAGAACTTGCTGCCCGAGTTGCGGTCGTAAGCGGCGAGCGCATAAACATATTCGGCCCCGCGCCCGGTGCCGTACAGCATCAGCGAGCCTTGGCGCATATTCATCGTGCGCAAAACGGCCTCAAGCTCGCGATAGACGATGTCGGCGGGCGCTTCGCTGGCCGGGCCAGTACCCGTGCCGTACCACCATTGCATCGCGACGATGCCCAAGCCCCGGCGGATCAGCGTCGGGTGCCAATCCTGCACCTCGGCGGGCGCCCAGCCGTTGCGATCGTGCAGCACGACGACCCAGCCGCGCGGATTGGGCACGGGCGACCACGTCATCGCGAACAACCGCCCGTCGCGCGACAGGCGCACTTGCGCGCCGATCTGCTGCGAGAATTTGACCTTATCCGGGACTTTTTCGGTGGCGATCTGCAGGATCGTATTGGGCATCTGCGCGCGCGACGGCCCCGCCAGCGTCACCGCCAGCGCCAAAATCGCCGCCCCGACAAAGCCAAATACCCGATTCCGCAACGATCTTTCCCCGACCCGGACGTCATGATAGTAACGGAGCCGCGTCCGGACAGGGAAGAGCGGTGACGCGAAAACCTTAGATTTCGTCGAAGGTTTCCGCCAAACCGACGCTGCCCCCGCAACTGTGAGCGGCGAGATCGCGCCCACCCCAGCCACTGGGCCGGAAATGTTCCGGTCTGGGAAGGCGGTTCGCGATCGATGACCCCGAGCCAGGAAACCTCCCGGATGCCGATGCGCCGCTTTTGGCACGTCGCAACGACCGTCCTCGGCGGGAGGAAAGGGTGACACGTGGCGCGGACCAAACCGGCCCCCAAGCGGGCTAAACCCAAAATCGTGCTCGTGCTGGGCGGTGCGCGCTCGGGCAAGAGCGAGTATGCCGAGGCGCGCGCCTTTGCATTTCGCAAATCACCCGCCAAGGCGCTGTATCTCGCGACCGGCCAAGCGCATGACGGCGAAATGGCCGCGCGCATCGCCACACATAAAGCGCGGCGCGGCGCCGGCTGGGCGACGATCGAAGAGCCGCTCGATATCGCGCGCGTCATCGCCGCCCACGCCAAGCCGGGCGCGCCGATCCTGATCGATTGCCTGACGCTGTGGCTGTCGAACCTGATGCACGCGAAAGCCGATATCGCCGCCGAGACCGCGAAACTATGCGCGGCGTTGAAAGCGGCGAAAGGCCCGGTCGTGCTCGTCTCCAACGAGATCGGCCTCGGCATCGTGCCCGACAACAAACTCGCCCGCGCATTCCGCGACCATGCGGGCCGCATCCACCAAGACGTCGCCCGCGTGGCGAGCGACGCGATTTTCGTCGCGGCCGGTCTGCCGCTTGCCTTGAAAGGAAGAACGCAATGAACCGCATCCCCGCGACGATCGTCACCGGCTTTCTGGGGGCGGGCAAAACGACGCTGCTGCGCAAGCTCGCCGCCAACGCAAAGGGCAAGCGCATCGCCTTCGTCATCAACGAATTCGGCGAGCTCGGGATGGACCGGGAGCTGTTGCTGGGCTGCGCGGAAGAAGGCTGCGCGCCCGGCGACGTGATCGAGCTCGCCAATGGCTGCATTTGCTGCACCGTCGCCGACGATTTCCTGCCGGCGATCGAAAAGCTGCTCGACCTGCCCGAGCCGCCCGACCACATCGTGATCGAAACCTCGGGCTTGGCGCTGCCCAAGCCGCTGGTCCAGGCGTTCAACTGGCCGGGAATCAAAACGCGCACGACGGTCGACGGGGTCGTTACGCTGATCGACGGGCCGGCAATGGCCGCGGGCCAATTCGCCGAGGACGAGGCCGCCCTCGAAGCCCAGCGCCGGGCCGATCCCAATCTCGACCACGACAATCCGATTGAGGAAGTCTTCACCGACCAGCTCGCCTGCGCCGATCTGGTCGTGCTGACCAAGACCGACGCGCTGGACATGGTCGATCGTGCGCGCCTCGAAGCGGAACTCACCGCCAAATTGCGTGCGGGCGCCAAACTGGTGGGTGCCGCGCATGGCGAGATCCCGCCCGAAGTGCTGATCGGCCTCGACGCGCATGCCGAAGACGATCTCGCCACACGCCCCAGCCATGCCGACGAAGAAGGCGAGCACGATCACGACGATTTCGATTCACGCGCGTTGAAGCTGGGCGAGATCGCCGATCCCGCCGCCTTCGCCACGAAGCTGGAAGCCGCGATCGCCAAGCACGACGTGCTGCGCGCCAAAGGCTTCCTGTCCGTGCCCGGCAAGCCGATGCGCTTGGCGGTGCAGGCCGTGGGCCCGCGTATCGAACGCTATTTCGACCGGCCTTGGACGGCCGACGAGCCCCGCGCCTCGCGCCTCGTCGTGATCGGCCGCAAGGGCCTCGATTTCGACGCGATCCAAGCGGCGCTTGCCTGATGCATCTTCTCGCGGCCCAGCAAGGTGCGATCCTCGACGCCGATGTTCCGGTCGATCTGGAACAATCGGCGGCGGAGATCGCCGTGCTGACGACCGCGGATTCGGAAATCGCGTGCCTGGCCCGCGCGCGCCAAGCCGCCGGCGGGTTCGACGGCTTGCGCCTCGCCAATCTTCTGGCGCTGAAACATCCCTACGCCGTCGATCTTTACGTCGAACGCACGCTGCAAAGCGCCAGGCTGATCGTCGTGCGCCTGCTCGGCGGGCGCGGCTATTGGCCCTATGGCATCGACCGGCTGGTGGAGATCGCGCGCAAGACCGGCGCCAAACTTGCCTTGTTGCAAGGCGAGGAGAAAATCGATACCGATCTCGCCGCCTTCTCGACGGTCGATGCGCAAACTTGCGCGCGACTGAGCGAGTATTTCGTTCAAGGCGGGCCGGCGAATTACGCCAACCTGCTCGCCTTTCTCGGCGATCTGGCTTACGGCACGAACAACGCCGCTTTGCCCGTCGCGATTCCGCGCGCCGGGCTTCACGCGCACCAACATGCGCGCCCCGGCGCACCGGCCGCCGCGATCGTTTTTTATCGCGCGCATTATCAGGCGGGCGATATCGCCCCCATCGACACGCTGATCGAAAAAATCGCCGCGCGCGGGCTCGATGCGCGGGCGATCCATGTCGCGAGTTTGAAGGACAAAGCCGCGGCCGCGTTCCTCGCCGCCGAGTTCGCAGCCCACAAGCCGGCGGTCGCGATCAACCTGACCGGCTTCGCGGTCGGCGAGGGCGATCCGCTGGCGGCGCTGGATGTGCCCGTCCTGCAAGCGGTACTCGCCGCCGAAACGCGCGAAAGCTGGACGCAAAGCACTCGCGGCTTGGGCCCCCGCGACGTCGCGATGAACGTGGCGCTGCCCGAGCTCGACGGGCGGATTTTCAGCCGCGCGATCGGCTTCAAAGGGCCGCTGGGTCGCGATGCGGCCACGCAAGTCGAACTCGTCGGCTTCGCGGCCGACGAAGGGCGCTGCGCATTCGTCGCCGATCTTGCCACTGCTTGGGCAAAGCTGGGCCGCACGCAAGCGCGCGAGCGGCGCATCGGCCTGATCCTTGCCAATTATCCCGGCAAGGATGGACGCCTCGCCAACGGCGTGGGTCTCGACACGCCTGCCTCCACCGTCGCGATTCTGCACGCGCTGAAAGACGCAGGCTACGCGGTCGTGGACGCGCCCGACGATTCCGCCGCGTTGATGGCGAAGCTGATCGCCGGGCCGACCAACGTGAAGAAGATCGCGGGCGGCGGCGTGCGCTTGCCCCTCGCCCGTTATCGCGACTTCTTCGGCGCGTTGCCGCTGGCGGTGCAAGACGCCGTGATCGGGCGCTGGGGTTCGATCGAACAAGACCGGCGCGTCGATGGCGATGATTTCGTGCTGCCGATCCACGAATTCGGCAACGTGGCGGTCGCGATCCAGCCCGCGCGCGGCTACGAGATCGATCCCAAAGCGAGCTATCACGATCCCGCCTTGGTGCCGCCGCATGGTTATCTCGCCTTCCATTCCTGGATGCGCGACCGCCATGCGCTGGTCTTCGTCGGCAAGCACGGCAATCTCGAATGGCTGCCGGGCAAGGGCTTGTCGCTGTCGGAAAACTGTTTTCCGGAAGCGGCCCTTGGCCCCGTGCCCGCGATCTATCCTTTCATCGTCAACGACCCCGGCGAAGGCACGCAAGCCAAGCGGCGGATTTCAGCGGTCGTGATCGACCATCTCACACCGCCGCTGACGCGCGCGGGCGCTTACGGCGCGCAAGCGGCCCTCGAACGCTTGATCGACGAATACGACGAGGCGCGGCGCCTTGACCCGCGCCGCATGAAGCCCATCGCGGCGGAGATCTTGGATCTCGCCACGCGCAGCGGTGTGGCCGACGAATGTGGGATCACGCCCGACGCGGCGCTCGACGACGCGCTGGCGAAGCTCGATGCGGGGCTGTGCGATCTCAAAGACCTGCAAATCCGCGACGGACTGCACATCTTCGGCAAAACGCCGGACGGCAAACAGCGCGACGACACGCTGGCGGCGATCGCGTCGGGCAGCAAAGCCGAGCCCGCGAAACTCGCCGCCGATTTCGATATCAGCGGTTCGCGCGAAATGGCGGCGTTGCTCGCGGCGCTCGACGCCAAGCGCGTGGCGCCGGGCCCGTCGGGGGCGCCCACGCGGGGCCGGGCGGACGTGCTGCCGACGGGGCGCAATTTCTATTCGGTCGATACGCGCGCCGTGCCCACGCCGTCGGCCTGGGCGCTGGGCTGGAAATCGGCCGGCATGCTGCTCGACCGCCATGTGCAGGAGCACGGCGATTGGCCGCGCGCGGTCGCGCTGTCGGCCTGGGGTACGGCGAATATGCGCACCGGCGGCGACGATATCGCGCAAGGCCTGGCGCTGATGGGCGCCAAGCCCGTCTGGGACCCGACCAGTTTGCGCGTCACGGGGTTCGAGATCATGAGCCTCGATCTGCTCGACCGGCCGCGCGTCGACGTCACGTTGCGCGTTTCCGGCTTCTTCCGCGACGCGTTCGCCACGCTGATCGATCTGTTCGACTCCGCCGTGCGCGCCGTGGCGGCGCTGGACGAGCCCGCACACCTCAATCCGCTGGCCGCGCGTGCACGCGAGGAAGGCGATGCCACACGCGTGTTCGGCTCGCAGCCCGGCGCTTACGGCGCGGGCCTGCAAAGCCTGCTGGAAGAAGGCGGCTGGACCGCGCGCGACGATCTGGCCGACGCGTATCGGCGCTGGAGCGGCTTCGCCTATCGCGCAGGTGCCGAGGGCGTGGACGCGCAGGAGGCGTTCGGGAAGCGCTTGGCGCGGATCGAAGCGGTGCTGCACAACCAGGACAACCGCGAGCACGATCTGCTCGATTCCAGCGAGTATCATCAATTCGAAGGCGGACTTGCCGCGGCCGTGGCGCAAGCGCGCGGGACGGCGCCGACGATCTATCACAACGATCACTCGCGGCCCGAATCGCCCAAGATCGGCACGCTGGGCGAGGAGATCGCGCGCATCGTGCGTGCGCGCGCCGCCAATCCCAAATGGATCGATGGCTGCAAGCGCCACGGCTACAAGGGTGCCTTCGAAATGGCGGCGACGGTCGATTACCTGTTCGCCTTCGCCGCGACCACCGACGCCGTCAAAGACCGCCATTTCGACGCGCTGTTCGACGCCTATTTGCGCGACGAGGCCACACGCGAATTCATCGCGGACGCCAACGCGCCCGCCTTGCGCGAAATGGCCGAACGCTTCATCGAAGCGCGCACGCGCGGTTTGTGGCGCCCGGGTGCGAATGACACGCCCGCCATCCTTGAAAGTCTGATCGCATGACCGATACCGAACACGCCGAGAAAATGCGCCGCATCAAAGCCGCGCGCGACAAGATGATGGCGGGCAAGTCGGGCGAGAAAGGCTTGCTGCTGGTCCATACCGGCAAGGGCAAGGGCAAGTCGTCGTCGGCGTTCGGCATGGCGCTGCGCTGCCTGGGCCACGGCATGAAGGTCGGCATCGTGCAATACGTGAAGGGGGCGTGGGATACGGGCGAAGCGCGCTTCCTGGCGCGTTTTCCCGAGCTTTGCGAGATCAAGACGCTGGGCGAAGGCTTCACCTGGGAAACGCAGGACAAAGCGCGCGACATCGCCGCCGCCGAGCGTGCCTGGGCCGAGTCTGCGCGCATGCTGGCCGACCCTTCCTATGCGATGGTGATCTTGGACGAGATCAACATCGCCTTGCGCTACGACCTGATCCCTTTGGCGCAAGTGCTGGAGGGGATCGCCGCCCGGCCGCCGTTGCAGCATGTCGTCGCCACGGGGCGCAACGCGCCCGACGCGCTGATCGAAATCGCCGATCTGGTCACCGAGATGACGCTGGTGAAGCATCCGTTCCGCGACGGCATCAAGGCGCAGAAGGGCGTCGAGTTCTAAGCGATGGCCGCGAAGGCGATTATGTTCATGGGCACGGGCTCCGACGTCGGCAAATCGCTGATCGTCGCGGGCCTCGCCCGCGCCTTCGCGAATCGGGGCCTGCGCGTCGCCCCGTTCAAGCCGCAGAACATGTCGAACAATGCGGCCGTCACCGACGACGGCGGCGAGATCGGCCGCGCGCAAGCCTTGCAGGCGCGGGCCGCGCGCATTCCCGCCAGCGTGCATATGAACCCGGTGCTGCTGAAGCCCGAAAGCGATACCGGCAGCCAGATCGTCGTGCATGGCCAGGTCACGGGCCGCGCGACCGCGCGCGACTATCACGCGCTGAAGCCCAAGCTGCTGGGCGCCGTGCGAACGAGCTTCGCGCGGCTGAAAGCGCAAGCCGATCTGGTGCTGGTCGAAGGGGCCGGCTCGCCCGCCGAGATCAATCTGCGCGCCGGCGACATCGCCAATATGGGATTCGCGATCCCGGAGAATGTGCCCGTCGTGTTGATCGCCGATATCGAGCGCGGCGGGGCCATCGCGTCGATCGTCGGCACGCTTGCCGTGTTGGAACCCAACGAGCGCGCGGCGATCGTCGGCTGCCTCATCAACAAATTCCGCGGCGATGCGACGCTGTTCGATTCGGGTGTGGCCGAGATCGAACGCCGTGCCGTGCCCTGCTTGGGCGTGATCCCCTATTTCAGCCGCGCGCGCGATTTGCCGCCGGAGGATTCCGTCGGGCTGGAAGCGCGCCACGCCGGTAAAGCGGGCGCGATCAAGATCCGCGTCCCGCGCTTGCCGCGTATCGCCAACACCGACGATCTCGACCCGCTGGCGGCCGAGCCGGATATCGATTTGGCGATGCTCGAACCCGGCGACGCGTTGCCCGGCGATTGCGACGTCGTGCTGCTGCCGGGCTCGAAAGCGACGCTCGGCGATCTGGCGGCATTGCGCGACAATGGCTGGGATATCGACATCGCAGCACACCGGCGGCGTGGCGGCTGGATCGTCGGCCTGTGCGGCGGCTATCAAATGCTCGGCAGCAAGATCGCCGATCCCGCCGGTTTGGAAGGCGCCGCCCAAGAAGCGGCGGGCCTTGGTCTGCTCGACGCCACGACTGTGCTGGCGCGCGAAAAGATTTTGCGCCGTCTAGATTCGCGCGACGCGATCACCGGCGCGCCGATCGCGGGCTACGAAATCCATCTCGGCGAAACCTGGTCGAACGAGGCGCCGCTGCTGTCGCTCGATGGCACGCCGGAAGGGGCGCGCAGCGCGGATGGCCGCGTGATCGGGTCCTATATCCACGGGTTGTTCGCGTCGGACCCCTATCGCGCGGCGTTCTTGCGCCAAGTGCGTGCGCGCGCGGATTCAGGAATCGCCTTCGAAGCGCAAATCGACGCGACGTTGGACGCGCTGGCCGATCACATCGCCGAAGCCGTCGATCTCGACCGCTTGCTGGAATTGGCGCGATGACGCTAGACGGCCATCCGCGCAAGGCCGATTGCGGCGAAGAGCAGCGCGTTGACCAGGCACGCGGCGACGAACAGCCACAGCGCGCGGCGCATGTCTTCGAGCGTGGCGCGTGCGCGTCCCTGCCCGATCCACGGGTCGTTGACCAATTCGCTGCCGTAGCGGCGCGGGCCCGCCAAAGCGAGATTCAACGCGCCCGCGAAGGCGCCTTCGGGCCAGCCCGCATTCACGGATTTATGTTTGCGCGCGTCGGCGATCGCCGTCTTGACCGCCGCGAAAGGCTTGGCGCCGGGCGCGACCAAGGCCGCCACCGCCACGATCAACGTGGACAGGCGCGCGGGAATGAAATTCATCGCCGTGTCGAGACGCGCGGCGAAGCGGCCGAAATCCAAATATCGCTCGCTGCGATGCGCGATCATCGAGTCGAGCGTGTTGACGGCCTTGTAGAAGAACAGGCCCGGCAGACCGAACACCGCGTACCAGAAACACGGTGCCACGACCGCGTCGGAAAAATTCTCCGCCAAGGATTCGATTCCCGCCCGGGCGACGCCATGCGCGTCGAGGCTTTCGGGATCGCGGCCGACGATATGCGAAACCGCTTCGCGCCCGCCCGCCAGCCCGCCCTTGTCGAGCCCGTCGGCGACCGCGCGCACGTGATCGTAGAGCGAGCGCTGCGCGACCAAGATCGCGACCAGCACGATCTCTGCGATCCAGCCCCAGCCGCGCGCGCGCAAGGCGTAAAGCAGCGCGAAGCCGATTCCCGCCGCCAGCGCGCCGACGATCAGCACCGTCAAAGCGCCGCGCGCGCGCCGTTCGGCCGCCGAACGCTGCGGGCGGTTGAGCTTCATTTCCAGAAACGCGATCAGCTTGCCCAGCCATTGCACCGGATGGCCGATCACGCCGAAGACGGGGCGCATCTCGCCGACCACGGCGTCGAGCGCCAGGGCGGCGGCGAGGATCAGCAAAGGATCGAACGGGGCGGCGTGGGGAAACATCGGCGCCACCTTGGCGGCGCCGGGCGATTCGGTCAATCGCAACGCGGGTGCGCGGCATGATCGTAACGATCGGTATCGGCTGCAAACGCGGCGCCGCCGCGGACGAGGTTTTGGAACTGGTGCGAGCCACGCTTGCCGAAACACGGATTTCGCCCGGCGATGTCGCGTGCGTCGCGACGATCGACCGCAAAACCGGCGCAGCCGCCATCGATAGGGTCGCGGCAACGCTCGGCATACCCGCACGATTTTTTCCGGCCAGCGAATTGGCTGCGGAGACGCGCGTGACCCGGCCATCGGAACGCGTCGCGGCCGCGGTCGATACGGCATCCGTCGCCGAAGCGGCGGCACTGCTGGCGGCCGGACCGGGTGCGAAGTTGATAGTGCCCAAGCGCAAATCGGCCCACGCCACTTGCGCCATCGCCGCGACCGGAGACACCCCATGACCGTTTCCTTCATCGGCGCCGGGCCCGGCGCGCCCGACCTGATCACGTTGCGCGGGCTGACACGCATCCAAACCGCCGATCTGGTGCTGTTTGCGGGATCGCTGGTCCCCGAAGCGGTCGTGGCGCAGCGCCGTGCCGGCGTCGACGCGATCGACACCGCGCCGCTGACGCTCGACGAGATCGTCGCGAAAATCGAAGACGCGCACGCCAAAGGCTGGAACATCGCCCGCGTGCATTCGGGCGATCCGTCGATCTACGGCGCCATCGCCGAACAGATGCGCCGTCTCGACGCCATCGGCATTCCTTACGAGGTCGTGCCCGGCGTGCCCGCCTTCGCCGCGATGGCCGCGTCGCTCAATCTCGAACTCACGCTGCCGGGCATCGTGCAATCGATCGTCCTGACGCGCACGTCGTCGCGGGCGTCGGCGATGCCGCCGGGCGAAGACTTGGCCGCCTTCGCGCGCACGGGGGCGACGATCGCGCTGCATTTGTCGGTCGCGGGGCTCGACAAGATCGTCGCCGAATTGACGCCGATCCTGGGCGCGGATTGCCCGGCGATCGTCGGCCATCGCGTGTCGTGGCCCGATCAGGCTTTCGTCGCGGGCACGCTGGCGGATATACGCGACAAGACGATCGCAGCGGGCTTCAAACGCACGGCGCTAATTCTGATCGGGCGGGGTTTGATCGGCACGGCGCAAGCCGCCGACAGCCGCCTTTACGCGGCCGAACACACCCGATATTTGCGCGAGTGACCTAACGGCGCAGCGCGTCGACGACGGCGCGTTTGTTGCCCGCTTGCGCGATATCCAGCGCCGTCCGGCCGGTCGAATCGGTCTTGTTTTTGTCCGCCCCGGCGCGTAGCAACGCTTCGACGATGCGGGTGTGACCTTCGCGCGCCGCGATCATCAGCGCGGTCGAACCGGTGCGGTCGTCGAGATCGAGCCTGGCCTTGCCGCGAATCAACTCCTCGACGACGCGCGAATGCCCGCGCTCGACCGCCCACATCAGCGCGGTGCGAGTGTCGCGATCGCGCCCGTCGGGATTGGCGCGGTTTTCCAGCAGCAAGCGCACGACCTCCGGGAAATTATTCGCCGCCGCCAACAGCACGGCCGGACGGAAGTCGAGATCCGGCTGATTGGGCGAATCGCCTGCATTCAGACGCTGGCGCACGGCGTCCAGATTGCCGTCGCGCGCCGCTTCGGCCAGAAGGCGCCGCTGCCGGACTTCGATATTGACCTGCGCCCCAGCGGGCGCCGCGGCGAGAACGGAAAGAGCGGCCAAAACGGCTCGGCGTGTGATCGTCATAAGCCGGGATTAGAGCGAAGCGGCCGTCATTTCGTCAAGCGAGGCCAGGACTCGCCTTAAGGCCGCCCGCGCGATAAAGTCAGGCCTTCGTTTTCACACGATCAAGCCTATGGATTCTTTGCCTTTCGACATGCCCGAATTCGCGCCGGGAAGCGTGTGGCTGGTGGGTGCCGGCCCCGGCGATCCGGGGTTGATCAGCCTGCTGGGCTATCACGCGCTGCGCCATGCCGACGCGATCGTCTACGACGCGCTGGTCGATTCGCGCCTGTTGCAGGCCGTGCGCCCGGGCGCGGTCGTGGAATACGCGGGCAAGCGCGGCGGCAAGCCAAGCCCCAAGCAACGCGACATCTCGCTGCGTTTGATCGAACTCGCGCGCGCCGGGCATCGCGTGCTGCGCTTGAAGGGCGGCGACCCGTTCGTGTTCGGGCGCGGCGGCGAAGAAGCGTTGACGCTGGTCGGCGCCGAGATCCCGTTCCGCGTCGTGCCGGGCATAAGTGCCGGTGTGGGCGGACTCGCCTATGCCGGCATCCCCGTCACGCATCGTGATGTCAATCAAGCGGTGACCTTCGTCACCGGCCATGGCGTGACCGGCGACGTGCCCGACGGTTTGGATTGGCAAGGTCTCGCCAAGGGCTCGCCGGTCCTCGTCTTCTATATGGCGCTCAAGCATCTCGGCACCATCGCCGCCAATCTGATCGCAAGCGGGCGCAGCCCGGCCGAGGCGGCCGCGATCGTCGTGCGCGCCAGCCTGCCCGATCAGCGCGTGATGGAAACCACGCTGGGGACGGCCGCGAAGGACGCGCAAGCGCAGGATTTGCGCCCGCCCGGATTGTTCGTCGTGGGCGACGTGGTGCGCTTGCGCGCCGGGCTGGACTGGCTGGGCGCGATGGCGCATAACCGCCGTCTGGACGCCGATCCGCTGCGCGTTGGCCCGCCCGCGCGCAGCGCCTGAACGTTCCGAAGATCGAAGGAAGACAGAATGAGCCGGGTTGCCAATATCGCGCGTTTCGCCGTCATCGCCGCTTCGCTCGCCGTTTTGGGCGCGTGCGAATCGCGCACGGTATGGGTCAAGGAAAGCGCGCCCGCCGGGCAGCTCGCCATCGACCAGCGCGATTGCACGCGCGCGGCCAGCGGTTACGGCTATATCGAGCGCGGCTCGTCGACCGGCCTCGACGACGGCCGCGCGATGGGCGGTGCGGGCTCGGTCTCGTCGGATTCCTACCGCCGCTGCATGGAGCAGCGCGGCTGGCGCCGCGAACGGCAGGGCGAAACCGCGCCCGCCGGTTCCCAGCGCACCTGATTCTTTAAATTGAGCGGCGGCGGTCTCGTCTTCGCGGCCCCTTCTTCGGGTTCGGGGAAGACGACGCTCGTGCTCGGCCTCGCGCGCGCCTTGCGCGACCGGGGTATGGCCATCGCCTGCGCCAAATCCGGTCCCGACTATATCGATCCCGCGTTCCACGAAGCGGCGAGCGGCCGGCCCTGCCGCAATCTCGATCGCTGGGCGATGCGCGACGAAACCCTCGCCGGATTGATCGCCGATGCGGGCCAAGCGCAGCTCGTGCTGTGCGAAGGCGCCATGGGGCTTTACGACGGCATCGACGCGCAAGGGACCGGCTCCTGCGCCGATCTCGCGCGCTTCGCGGGCTGGCCGGTGATTTTGATCGTCGATGCGCGCGGCCTTGCCGCCTCCGCCGGACCGCTGGTCGCGGGTTTCGCCAACGCAGTAAACGCGCCGCGCATCGCGGGCGTGATCTTCAATCGCATCGGCGGCGAAACGCACGCGGGAATGCTACGCGAGGCGCTGGCGATCCACGCCCCCGCGATCGCCTATCTGGGCGCGATGCCGCGCGACGCGAAGCTGGTGCATCCCGAACGGCATTTGGGTTTGGTGCAGGCGCGCGAGCGCGACGATCTGGAAAGCTTCATCGCCCATGCGGCGGCGGTCGTCGCCAAGCATGTCGATCTCGACGCGCTGACGGCGCTGGCGGTTCCCAGCGCGCGTCACGGCGATACGGCGACGCCGTTGCCGCCCTTGGGGTCGCGTATCGCGATCGCGCGCGACGACGCTTTCGCCTTCGCCTATCCCGCGCTTCTCGACGGCTGGCGCCGGCAAGGCGCCGAACTTTCGTTCTTCGCGCCCTTGGACGGTCAGTCGCCCGACGCTTCGTGCGACGCGATCTATCTGCCCGGCGGCTATCCCGAGCTGCACGGCGCAACGCTTGCCGCCGGTCCGTTGCCGCAAGCGTTGCGCGATGCGGCCGCGCGGAACGCCGCGATCTATGGCGAGTGCGGCGGCTATATGGTGCTCGGCCGGACGATGATCGACGCGAACGGCGTCGCCCACGCGATGGCGGGTTTGTTGCCGCTCGACACGTCCTTCGCCGCGCGGCGCCTGCATCTTGGCTATCGACGCGTCATTCTGAACGCCGACACGAAGCTGGGGGCGGCAGGCCGCGCGTTTCGTGCGCACGAATTCCACTACACCGCGATTTTGCAGGAAGGTCCGGGCAGCACCCTTTTCACCGCCGCCGACGCGCGCGGAAAAGCGCTTGGCGTCATGGGGTTGCGATCGGGATCGGTTTTCGGATCCTTCGCCCATCTGATTGATAGGGATGCATGAAATTCATGCGGCGGCGCAGCAAAGCCGCTTGCTTTCGCGCCGAATAGGATTAGCGTGGTGCGACAAATAGAAGCAAGTCTTCGGGCGAAATCGGAATGCTTTATCAGATCTACGATCTGCATCAGACGATGCTGTCGCCGGTGCGTTTGGCGGCCGAAACCATGCAACAGGTGTTCAGCCATCCGCTGATGCCGATGAGCTATACGCGCATGGGCCGGGCGCTGGCCGCCGGGGCGGAGATGGTGGAGCGCGCGACGCGCCGCTACGGCAAGCCTGCGTTCGGGCTGGACTTCACGATGATCGACGGCGACGAAACGCCGATCGCCGAACAGGTGGTGGCAAGCAAGCCGTTTTGCGACTTGCTGCATTTCGCGCGCGCGACGAAGCACCATCGCGACGACCCGAAAGTGCTGGTCGTGGCGCCGATGTCGGGCCACTACGCCACGCTGCTGCGCGGCACGGTCGAGGCCTTGCTGCCCGACCACGACGTCTACATCACCGATTGGATGAACGCGGCGCATGTGCCGCTGGCCGAAGGCACGTTCGGCCTGGACGATTACATCGACTACGTGATCGAGTTCCTGGAGTTCCTTGGCCCCGACACGCATGTGATCGCGGTGTGCCAGCCTTCGGTGCCAGTCTTCGCCGCGATCGCGCTGATGTCGGCGGAAACGCCCGAAGCCGCGCCGCGTTCGATGACGCTGATGGGCGGGCCGATCGATACGCGCGTGAACCCCACGAAGGTCAACAAGCTCGCCGCCGACCGCTCGATCGAGTGGTTCGAGCGCACGGTCGTGCAGACCGTGCCGCCGGGCTATCAGGGCTTCATGCGCCGCGTCTATCCGGGCTTCATCCAATTGTCGGGGTTCATGAGCATGAATCTCGACCGCCATGTCGGCTCGGCGATGAAGCAGTTCAACCATCTCGTGCGCGGCGACGGCGAAAGCGCACAGAACCATCGCGAGTTCTACGACGAGTATCTCTCGGTCATGGATCTCGACGCCGCGTTCTATCTGGAAACGGTGCGCATCGCCTTCCAGGAACACGCGCTGCCCGAAGGCACCTGGGTCAGCCGCAATCGCAAGATCGATGGCGGCGCGATCCGCAATACGGCGCTGCTGACCGTCGAAGGCGAGTTCGACGATATCTCCGGCGTCGGCCAAACCTATGCGGCGCATGCGCTCGCGCCCAATCTGCCGGCCGACAAGCACCGGCATTGGCTGCAGCCCCAGGTCGGCCATTACGGCATTTTCAACGGCCGGCGCTGGCGCAGCGAAATTCTGCCGCAGGTGCGCGGCTTCATCCGCGACAATCGCTGATCAGCTGCGTCCCGCGCGGGTGACGAGGGCGAGGCCGGCCAGAATCGCCGCCATCGCCACCCAGATATAAAGGCTGTGCGTTTCGCCGAAGAACAGCCAGCCCCAGAACACGCCGAAGATCGTGCTGATGAAACCGGTCTGGCTGAAGAAAACCGGCCCGGCGAGGCGCATCACCTCGAAAAACAAAAGCGACGAGATCCAATACATCGCCGCGAGCGCGATCAGCGCCCAGTCGCCCGCATGGGCCGGCGGGATCGGAATATGAATACCCTGCCACAGCGCCAGCGGCAGCAGCGACGCGACGGCGCCCACCTGCATCACGCCCGCGAGCGCGATCGAATCCACGCCCGCGGGCCGCGCGCGCGCCACGTAGATGTTCGACAGCGCGTAGAAGAAGGGTACCAGCAGATTGAGCGCGACCCACGGGATCATCGCCGGATCGGGCAGGCTGGCGCGCGGGCCCAAGATCAGCAGCGTGCCGATCAAGCCGAAGCCGATGCCCGCGACGCGCAGGGGATGGAACTTGTCCATCGCGAAACCCAGCGCCATCGCATAGGTCATGACCGGCGACAGGGTATTGAGCATCGCCGCGATTCCGGCGGGCACATGGCCGACCACGATCGCCATCACCGTGTTCGGGATCGCGACCGACGTGGCGCCCGCCAGGATCGCGTAGCGCGTATGGGGGGCAAGATCTCCCATCCGCACACCCCGCCACCCTGAAATGGCCAGCAAGGCGATCGCGGCGGCGGCGCAGACGAAAATCGTCCACGATGCGGGCGCGATACCCGCTTGCATCCCGACCTTGGCGAGCGAAAACTGGGCGCCCCAAATCGCGCCCATTGCGAACATGTAGATCAAAGCGCGGTATAGTCGGGCGGGAGGAATCGACATGCTTCTGGCGAGCTACAACATCCAATACGGCAAGGGCAAGGATCTGAAATACGACCTGGCCCGCATCTGCGCGGCGATCGAGAGCGCCGACATCATCGCATTGCAGGAGGTCGAGCGCCATTGGCCGCGTTCGGGCGATATGGATCAGCCCGCGGAAATCGCGCGCTTGCTGGGCGGCAAGTATTATTGGGTCTACGGCCCCGGCTTCGATGTCGATGCGAGCGGCGGCAAGCCCGGCAATCGACGCGCGCAATTCGGCAATATGGTGCTGTCGCGGTTCCCGATCGTGTCGTCGCGGCACCATCTGCTGCCCAAAATGGGCCTCGCCAAGCAATACAGCCTTCAGCGTTCGCTGATGGAGGCGGTGATCGTTTCGCCGCAAGGCAATGCGCTGCGGGTGAATTCGCTGCATTTGAGCCATGTGGGCGACGGCGACCGCGGCCCACAGGTCGAAAAGCTGCTGGAAATCCACCGCACGGCGCCGCTGGAAGGCGGCGCGTGGTGCGGCGAACGCGACGACGCCGAATGGACCTTCGGCAAGCCGCAGCCGCCGATGCCCGCCGAAGCGGTCTATATGGGCGATTTCAATTTGACGCCGGATTCGCCGCTTTATACGCGCCTGACCGGCCCGTATTCGGCCGATTACGGGCGCATGAGCCATGCGGGCGGCTTGGTCGACGCTTTCGTCGTCGCGGGCGGCGCCGAGAACGATCCCAAGGACTGGACCTGCGATACCTGCACGCCGCCGAAGACCCATCGGCGAATCGATTTCTGCTTCATCTCGACCGAGCTTTCCAAGCGCATCAAGAAAGCCTGGGTCGATCAGAAAGCGCAGGGATCGGACCACCAGCCGATCTTCACAGAGCTCGACTACTGAGTCAGATCCAGCGCCGGACGCGCGCGCGATAGGCATCGTAGTCGGCGCCGAACAGCGCCGACAGCGCGCGCTCCTCCGGCCCGATCTGGAAGCGGTTCATGTAGAGCACGAAAAACGGCACGGCGAGAATCGCCGGCCAAGCGCCGAGATAAAGCGCCCAACCGGCCAGGATCAGCGCGGAGCCCAGATACATCGGGTTGCGCGTGACGCGATAAAGACCGTCGACGACGAGTGCTGCGCTGCGTTCGGGCGAGATCGGATTCACGGTCGTGCCGCGCGCGCGGAACGCCAGCGCGGCAACGATCTTGAGCCCGAGCCCGGCGGCCATCGCGGCAAGGCCGAGGATCGCGCGGCCGGGAAAATCGAAAGTCGGCGCGCCGGCGATCCACGCGAGCAGCAGCAACAGACCGAGCAAAAGGAGCGGCGGAACGCGCGTTTCGAGAAACGCGCGCTTCATGCCCGGCGCAAGCTGCGGCCGGATTCCGGATCGAAAATATGCACGGTCTCGGGTGTCGCCTCGAGCGCCAATTCCCGCGCGGGCGTATCGATATCTGCTTGCATCGCCAGCACGAAGGGGCTGCCGGCGAGCATGCCGTGCAACAGGCGCGTGGCGCCCAGTTCTTCGGTGACTTCCCAGACGAGCTTCGGACGGCCGGGGGCCGCGACGCTCGCCTTCGCGTCCTCGGGCCGCAGGCCGATCTCGACCTTCGCGCCGGGCTTGGCGTCGAACACGTTGGCGTCGTAGGCGAAGCCCGTACCGTCGGCGAGCGTAACCTTGCCAGGGGCGGCGATCGTGCCGGGGAACAGATTCATCGCCGGCGAACCGATGAAGGTCGCGACGAATTTGCTGGCCGGGCGGCGATAGATTTCGAGCGGCGTACCGGTCTGTTCGATCTTGCCTGAATTCATCACCACGACCTGATCGGCCAGCGTCATCGCTTCGACCTGATCGTGGGTCACGAAGATCGACGTCGCCTTCAGGCGGTTATGCAGCTTGCGGATTTCCAGGCGCATCTGCACGCGCAGCTTGGCGTCCAGGTTCGACAACGGCTCGTCGAACAGGAACGCCGCCGGTTCGCGCACGATCGCGCGGCCCATGGCGACGCGCTGGCGCTGGCCGCCCGAAAGCGCGCGCGGCTTGCGCTGAAGATAGGGCTCGATCGCCAGCATGCGCGCAGCTTCGGCCACGCGGCGTTCGATTTCTTCCTTCGCCGTGCCGCGATTGCGCAGCCCGTAGGCCATGTTGTCGTAGACGCTCATATGCGGGTAGAGCGCGTAGTTCTGGAAAACCATCGCGATGTCGCGTTCCGACGGCTCGACGTCGTTGACCTTTTTGCCGCCGATGGTGATGGCGCCGCCGCTGATTTCCTCCAGCCCCGCGATCATGCGCAGCAGCGTGGATTTGCCGCAGCCCGACGGGCCGAGCAGCACGGTGAACGAACCGTCGGGAATGGTGAGCGAGAGGCCTTTCACCGCCTCCACGCCGCCCGCATAGACTTTCCGTACCGCTTCGAGAACTACGCTCGCCATCGATCAGGCCCCGCTTTACTTCTCGGTCTCGACGAGACCTTTGACGAACAATTTCTGCATCAGCACCACGACGAAGACCGGCGGCAACAACGCCAGCACGGCGGTCGCCATGGCGAGCTGCCATTCGGTCAGCGCATCCTGCGTCACGATCATCTTTTTGATGCCGATGACGATCGTCTGCATGTTGTCGCGCGTGGTGATGAGCAGCGGCCAGAGATACTGGTTCCAGCCGTAGATGAATTGGATCACGAACAGCGCCGCCATCGTCGTGACCGACAGCGGCAGCAGCGTGTCCTTGAAGAACTTATAGGGCCCGGCACCGTCGATCTTCGAGGCTTCGACGAGTTCCTCGGGCACGGTCATGAAGAATTGCCGGAACAGCAATGTGGCGGTCGCCGAGGCGATCAGCGGCAGCGTCAGGCCCGTATAGGTGTCGAGCAGCTGGAGATCGGCGACGATCTTGTAGGTCGGGTAGATGCGCACCTCGACGGGCAGCATCAGCGTCACGAAGATCAACCAGAACGCCGCCATGCGGAAGGGGAAGCGGAAGAACACGATCGCGTAGGCCGAGATCAGCGAGATCGCGATTTTGCCGAGTGCTATCACCATCGCCATGATGAAGCTGTTCATCAGCATCGTGCCGACCGGCTCGCGCGTCGTCGAATTGGTGCCGGAGAACAGGATGCGCTCGTAATTCTGCAGCATCTGATTGCCAGGCAGCAGGGTCATCTGCCCGGTCTGCACGGTCGCCGCATCGTAGGTCGAGGCGAGCAAGGCGAGATAGACCGGGAAGGCCACGATGCACACGCCGGTGATCAGCACGACATGCGGCAGGATGCGGGCGAAAAGGGTCTGACGTTCGACCATCAGTATTGGACCTTGCGCTCGACGAATTTGAATTGGATCGCGGTCAGCGCGATCACGATGATCATCAGCACGACCGATTGCGCGGCGGAGCCGCCGAGATTGGAGCCCGCCTTGCCGTCCTGATAGACCTTGTAGACCATCGTGGTCGTGTTGCCCGCGGGCCCGCCGCCGGTGACCGAGTCGATGATGCCGAACGTGTCGAAGAACACGTAGACGATGTTGATGACCAGCAGGAAGAACGCGGTCGGCGACAGCAGCGGGAAGATGATCGTCCAAAAGCGGCGCATCGGCCGCGCGCCGTCGATCGCGGCGGCCTCGATCACGCTTTTGGGAATCGCGGCAAGGCCGGCGAGGAAGAAGAGGAAATTGTACGAGATCTGCTTCCACGTCGCGGCCAACACGACCAGGATCATCGCGTGGTTGCCGTTGAGCAGCGGGTTCCAATCGACGCCCCAGCTGCGCAGCATCTTGGCGAGCATGCCGAGCGACGGCTGGAACATGAACAGCCACAGCACGCCCGCGACGGCCGGGGCGACGGCATAGGGCCAGATCAGCATGGTCTTGTAGATCGTGGCGCCCTTGATCTGCTTGTCGGCCATGACGGCGAGCAGCAGACCGCAGGACAACGAGAGGAAGGCGACGAGGATGGAGAACACCGCCGTCGTCAGCATCGTTTTGTAATAGTCGGGATCGGCGGCAAGGATCTGATAATTCTCGAAGCCGACGAATTCGGTGGAGATGCCAAAGGCATCCTCCATCAGCATCGATTGCCAGACCGCCTGCCCGGCCGGGAAATAGAAAAACACCACAACGATCGCGAACTGCGGCAGCAGCAGCGTATAGGGCAGAAGTTTGCCGCCGAACAATGCGCGTCGTTCCATGGGTGAAGCCGGTCCGGTTGGTTCTATTCTGTCTTCAGAACGCGAGAGGGGCCGGATCGTTGCGGATCCGGCCCCTTCGACGTTACGCCGTTTTAGCGCGAAACCGTGCGCTCGAACTGACGCAGCGAGGCGTTGCCGCGGGCAACCGCCGCGTCCATGCCCTGCTGCGCGGTCTTCTTGCCGGCCAGGATCTCTTCGATTTCCTCGGACCAGATATCGCGGATCTGGACGAGGTTGCCGAAGCGCAGGCCGCGCGAGTTTTCGGTCGGCGCCTTGTTGTTGAGCGACTTCAGCGGCGTTTCGAGATACGGGTTGGCGTTATAGAAGCCCGAGGCCTTCACCTTCTCGTAGGCCGCCTTGGTGATCGGCAGATAGCCCGATTCGGTATGCAGGCGCGCCTGACGGTCCGTGTCGGACAGGAAGGCGAAGAACGCCGCCACGCCCTTATACTCGTTGGACGACTTGCCGCCCATGACCCACAGCGAAGCGCCGCCCAGCGTCGAGTTCTGCGGCGCGCCCGGCACGTCGGGGTAATACGGCATCGGCGCGTTGCCCCAATCGAACTTCGCGTTGGCCTTCACGTTGCCGTAGAAGCCCGACGAGGTCAGCATGATCGGGCATTCGCCCGAGGTGAACGTGCCTTCGCCCGTGTTGGTGCGGCCGCCATAGACGTAGGTCTTGTCCTTGGCGAGCTCGGCCAGATTGGCGAAGTGCTTCACATGCGTGGGCGAGTTGATCCGGAACACGGTATCGAAACCGTCGATGCCGTTGGCCTTCGTGCCGATCGGAATGTTGTGCCACACCGAGAACTGCTCGATGTTCACCCACGTCACCCACGCGGTCGAGAAGCCGCAATTCGGGGTCGCCGTCGCCTTCAGCTTCTTGGCGGCTTCGAACACTTCGGGCCAGGTCTTCGGCGGCGCGTCGGGGTTCAGGCCCGCCTTGCGGAAGGCGTCCTTGTTGTACCACATGACGGTCGACGACGAGTTGAACGGGAAGGACAGCATCTCGCCCTTCGACGTCGAGTAATAGCCCGCGACCGCCGGCAGATAGACGTTCGGGTCGAACAGCTTGCCCGCTTCTTCCATCACGTCGGCGACCGGCTTGATGGCGCCGCGCGCGGACATCATCGTGGCGGTGCCCACTTCGAACACCTGCAGGATGTGCGGCGCGTTGCCTGCACGGAACGCGGCGATGCCGGCGTTCATCGTGTCGGCGTAGGAACCCTTGTACGACGCGACGACCTTATACTGGGTCTGCGACGCGTTGAACTCGGCGGCCAGACGGTTGACGACGTCGTTGTTGGCGCCGGTCAGCGCGTGCCACCACTGGATTTCGGTCTGCGCCGAAGCCGGGACGGCCAGCGTCAGCGCCGTGCCGGCGAAAAGCGCGCCGGCGGCAATGCGAGAAATGTTACGGCCGATGGACATCGGTTTCTTCCTCTCCTTGTTTGCGCGGGGACGATTGGATGAAAGCCCACCGCGACCTTTATGCTTCGGCCCGTTGCCGTCGCGAGACGGAAACGTGAAGCTTTTATGACGCGCTTTTAGCACGGGGCCGCGCGCGCCCCAAGTCTTTGCGTATGGCCGGTTTGGTGCGCACCCGCGCCACCGCATCCCGCCAGCCGGAATACAAAGCGTCATACGCTTTACGGGATTTCGCCGGCTGGAACAGCCGTTCCGACCGCCAGCGCGCGGCGATGTCGTCGAGTCCGCGATAGGCGCCGATCCCCAGCCCCGCCAGCGCCGCCGCCCCCCAGGCGGTCGTCTCGGTCACCGCCGGGCGGTTGACGCGAAGCCCCAACTGGTCGGCCAGGAACTGCATGACCCAATCATTGACGACCATGCCGCCATCGACGCGGATTTCGGCGAGCTTCGCGCCCGCACCCATATCGGCCTTCATCGCGGCCATCAGGTCGCGGGTCTGATAGACGGTCGATTCGAGCCCGGCGCGCACGATCTGGGCGAGACCGGAATCGCGGGTCAGGCCCAGAATGGCGCCGCGCGCCTCGGGGTCCCACCACGGCGCCCCCAGCCCGGTGAAGGCGGGAACGAGATAAACGCCGCCCGTGTTTTCGATGCCGCGCGCCAAGGCTTCGCTGTCCGAAGCGCGCGGAATGGCTTTGAGCCCGTCGCGCAGCCATTGCATCACGGCGCCCGAAATGAAGATCGAGCCTTCGATCGCGTAGGTCGCCTTGCCGCCGATGCGATAGGCGATGGTCGAGAGCAGCCGGTTTTTCGAGCGCACGAATTTGGCGCCCGTATTGGCCAGCGCGAAACAGCCCGTGCCGTAGGTCGATTTGATCATGCCGGGCTTGAAACAAGCCTGGCCGACCGTCGCGGCCTGCTGGTCGCCCGCGATTCCGCGAATGGGAATCGCCGCCCCGAACAAGCCCGGCAGCGTCGCGCCGAAATCGGCGGCCGAATCCTTCACTTCCGGCAGCAGCGACGCCGGAATGCCGAACGCCTTTAGCAGCGACGCGTCCCATTCCTGCTTGGCGATGTTGAACACCATCGTGCGCGAGGCGTTGGTCGCGTCGGTCGCATGGACCTTGCCGCCGGTCAGGCGCCACAACAGGAACGTGTCGATCGTGCCGAAGGCGAGCTCGCCGCGCTTGGCCGCCGCCTTCGCCCCGGCGACGTTGTCCAGAATCCACGCGATCTTGGAACCGGAGAAATACGCGTCGAACAACAGCCCGGTGCGCTTGCCCAATTCCGCGTCGCCGATCTTGGCCTTCATCTTGCGGCACCAATCGGCCGTGCGCCGATCCTGCCAGACGATCGCCTTGTGGATCGGCCGCCCGGTGGCGCGATCCCACACCACGGTCGTTTCGCGCTGATTGGTGATGCCGATCGCCAGGATATCCGCCGCCGACAAACGCGCGTTTTCCAGTGCCTGGCGCACGGTCGCGACGGTCGCTTGCCAGATTTCCTCCGGGTCGTGCTCGACCCAGCCCGGTTGCGGGAAATACTGTTTCAGCTCGACTTGCGCCGTCGCGACGGGCGCGCCGTTCAGACCGAAAATCAACGCGCGCGTCGACGTCGTGCCTTGATCGATGGCGAGCAAATATTCGGCGGACATGGCCTCTCCCCAATTATTAGAGAGGAACTTGGCGCGGCGGCCGGTCAGGCGTCAAGCTTGCGCCAATCGACCTTCGCCAAGGCTTCGTAATCGGCGGCGCGGTTATAGATCTGGGCCGACGGCCGCGCCCATAGCGCGCCGGCGAAGGCGATCACCGGCATTTGGATGCGGTGCGTGTCGTAAAGCCGCGACCAGAGTTTCTGGGCGCGGGCTTCGTCGGCCGGACCGGTCAGCGGAATTTCCACGCTGGCCATATGCGCGCGCATCGAATCGGGCGTACCGATGCGCGTGCCCCAGACTTGCGCCAGCAGCTTGGCCGCGTCGCTCGCCAGATCGTTGTTGCGTTGGCGCAGCTGCGACCAGCCGCGCGTTTCGCCGTAGTCGATACCGTCGGGCACGCTAAGCCATGCGCCGACATCGCGCGTGCCGACCCAGTCGAACTCCGCTTCCATGCCTTGGCCGTAGCCGTGCGAGATCGTGCCCGGATGCAGGCGTGCGCGGAACGGCGGGGCGGCGTAAAGGAACGCGGCCCCTTTCGCCGCGAACAGCCATTTATGGCAGTTGCCGATATAGAAATCGGGCGCCAGCGCGGCGATGTCGAGCGGCACTTGGCCGGGCGCGTGCGCGCCGTCGATCAATACGGGCACGCCGCGCTTGCGCGCGCGGGTTTGGATCGCCGCGACCGGAAACACCGCCGCCGTCGGCGACGTGATGTGATCGACGACGATCAAGCGCGTGCGCGAATTTGTCGACGCGTCGATCGCATCGACCACCGCTTCGGGCCCGGTCAACGGGAAGGGAATGTCGACGATGCGCGCCGTGGCGCCGCTGCGCCGGCAGACATGCTCGACCGTTTTGGACACCGCGCGATAGCCGTGCGACGTGACGAGGATTTCGTCGCCGGGCGCGAAATCGAGCGAGCGCAAGACGGCATTCGCGCCGTCGCTCGCGTTCATCACGAAAGCGAGGCCTTGCGTATCGGCGTTGAGGAACGCGGCGAGCTTCGCCTTCGCGTCGGCCAGCAACGGCGCCCATAAACGGCGCATGAAATGCGTGGGATCGGCCTCGAATTTCCGCCGCCATGCATCGGCCGCGTCGAGGACGGGGATCGGCGTGGCGCCGAACGAGCCGTGATTGATTTGGATTGTGTCGGGCGAGAGGATGAAATCAGACACGCGCGGCGAGCGCCTTTTCGATCGCGGCGCGGATTTCGCCGCCGGTGGGCGATGCGGTCGAAGGCCACGCGCCCTGCAACGTGCCGTCGCGCCCGACGAGATACTTGAAGAAGTTCCAGCGCGGCAAGGCGCCCTCGCCCAACTCCGCCGCCACCCATTTGAAGAAATCGTGGCGCTGGGCGCCTTTGGTCGCCGCCTTCTCTGCGATCGGGAACGACACGTCGTAGCTTTCGCAGAAGGCCTTGATCTCGGCGGCCGAGCCCGGCTCTTGCCCGCCGAAATCGTTCGACGGCACGCCGATCACGACAAGGCCCTTGTCCTTGTATTCGTCCCAGATCTTTTCCAGTTCCTTGTATTGCGGCGTGAAGCCGCAAAGGCTGGCGGTGTTGACGACCAGCAGCGCCTTGCCCTGAAAATTCTTCAGCGGCAGCGCGTCGCCCTCGATCGAGACGAAATCGATATCCCAAGCGCGCATATTGGTCCGCGGTCCCCCGGCCGCAATCTGCGCCGCGTCGACCTGCCCGATCAGACGCCAGCCGTAATAGCCGGCCATGCCGGCGACGAAAGCGAATCCGGCGAAGAGGCGCCGCCCGAGCTTAGCCATAACGCTCCTCCGTCCATGGATCGCCGCGCATGTGATAGCCGCGCACTTCCCAGAACCCGGCCTTGTCCTCCGCCACGAATTCGAGCTTCGAAATCCACTTGGCGCTTTTCCAGAAATAGAGCTTGGGCAGCACCAAGCGCACCGGTCCGCCATGTTCGCGGCTGATCGGCTGGCCTTCCCATTCATGGGCGAGCAGCACGTCGTCGTCGGCGAAATATTCGAGCGGCACGTTGGTCGTGTAGCCGTCGAATCCGTGCTGGACGACGAAGCGCGCTTCCTTGCGCGGCTTGACGAGGTCGAGCAACGCGCGCGTCGACATGCCCTTCCAGCGATTGTCGTAACGCGACCATGCGGTCACGCAATGGATATCGGACAGGAATTCTTCCTGGGCGTGGGCGATGAATTTCTGCCAGTTCCAGACCAGGGGGAAATCGACCAAGCCGCCGACTTCCAGGCGCCAATTCGCGATCGAGACGTCCGGCTGGATGCCGAGGTCGAGCACGGGCCAGTTCTTCACCTCGCGCTGGCCGGGCGGCAGGCGCGTGGCGGGATCGGCCGCTTTGCCGGTCAGCAAGCGGCCTTCCTGCGACCATTTACGCTTGGAATCGACCAGTTTCTGCTTGATCTGGCCGATCAATCCGTCGTCGTTCGCCATGGGGGCCTCGCCGGGAACGGGTTCGCTTCAGGATATAGAGCGGCACCGCGCGAATCAAAAGGGCCCGGCGTTGCCGCCGGGCCCTTTCGTTTCGCCGCAACGGGCGCGCGAAGTTACGCGCGGTGCGTCGTCGGCTTCTTCGCCGCCGTCTTCTTGGCCGGGGTCTTCTTCTTCGAAGCCGACTTCTTGGTCGACTTCTTCTTCGTCGCCACGTCCTGGGTCAGGCTGGTGTCGGACGCGACCGATTTGGCGGCAGCGGGGGCGCCGAACGCGGCGGCCTTGGCCTGGTAGGGGACGGCGAGAGCGACGGCAATCATCAGACCGGCGGCAAGAACTGCGAATTTCTTCATGGTGTTTCTCCTCGTCGCCGGTTTGGGGCAGGTCCGGGGGCGACACGCACCCCGATCGCCGCAGGCGACTCGATGGACGAATCCTGCGCCCGCGAGTCGCCCGGTTTCAAGCCATACAACGAATTGTAACCGTATTTTCCTAGCCGCCGCCGAACGACTGCACCAGCGATCCGGCGATCAGGTACCAGCCGTCGACCAGCACGAAAAAGATCAGCTTGAACGGCAGGGCGACCACGGCGGGCGGCATCATCATCATACCCATCGACATCAGAACGGCGGCCACGACCATGTCGATGATGACGAAGGGGATGAACAACAGGAATCCGATTTCGAAGGCGCGGCGCAGTTCCGAAATCAGAAACGCCGGAATCAGCACGCGATACGGAATCGCCTCGGGCGAGGCCGGCGCTTCGATCCGCGCGATATCGACGAACAGCGCGACGTCGTTTTCACGCACATGGCGGACCATGAAATCGTGGAACGGCTTGGCCGAACGTTCGATCGCCTGCTCCTCGGTGATCTGGCCGTTGATCAGCGGCGAAACGCCTTCGCGCCAAGCCCGTTCGCCCGTCGGCGCCATGATGAAGAAGGTCAAGAACAGCGCGAGGCTCGTCAAAACCACGTTCGGCGGGGCTTGCTGCGTGCCCAACGCCGTGCGCAGCAACGACAGCACGACGATGATGCGCACGAAGCTCGTGACCATCATCAGAATCGACGGCGCGAGGGTCAGCACCGTCATCAGCAGGATCAGCTGGACGATGCGCCCCGTGGTCGAGCTGCCGTCGCCCAGATCGAGAGTGAAGGCCTGCGCGAAGGCTTCGGCCGGGATCGCGATCCCGGCGACGATCAGCCCGAGAAGCAGAAAACGGCGGATCACGCGCGATCCTCCGTTTCCGCCTTCAGCGACTCGACTTTCACGGCGCCGTGGGGCCCTAGCACGATCAGATGTTCGACATCGTCCCGGCGCAGCAGAATCGCGCGGGTTTTCGGATCGAGCGTCAGTGATTCAAGCAGCGCCAAGCGCTTGCGCTTGCCAGTCGAAACCCCGCCCGCGCCCGGCAGAAAGCGCCGCGCGAGCCAGCCGAACAACGCGACCAGCGCCAGGACGAAAGCCAGCGCCGCGGCGTAAAGAAACAGGTTCTGCGGTTCGGCGATCACGGCTTGGCGCCCGGCTTCAAATCAACGCGCTCGGCCATACGCAAGGCGGCGGTCAGGCGGTCGAGCCCCACCGCGATCGATTCGAACGCGTCGGCGCAAACCTTGCCCTCGGCGCGCGGCAATTCGGTCGCGGCCAGGCATAGATCGCGCACGCGCAGATCGAACCCGGCCATATCGACCGACACGCCGCGATGGACGCGCACGCGCGCATCCTCCAATTCGCGGGTCATATCGACGATGTTCTGCAGGACTTCCACGGCGCGCATCGCGTCAACGTTCCCGTTTTTCGCCGGATTTCGGCGGTTTGAGTTTGTCCTGCCGACGGTAGATATAGGACAGGATTTCGGCCACGGCCTGAAAAGCCTCCAGCGGAATCGGGCTGTCGATATCGACCGTATCGAGCAGGCGCACGAGATCGCGATCGGATCGAACCTCGACGCCGTGCGCGCGCGCCACTTCGATGATCTTGTCCGCGAGCAGCCCTTCGCCTTTGGCCGTGACGCGCGGGGCATCGGCCTCGCCGCGGGCGTATTTGAGGGCCACGGCCCGATTGACATCCGGGTCGAAGGGCTTGCGGGGCGGGCGACGGGCCAAACGGCGTATGTTCCTTCGGCGAAACTCGGCAAAACCATGATGGCCACAAAACCGCTAAAAGTTTCTTAAAAGGCGTTTCACAAAGGAAATCCGAGGGGTTAACCCTGAATTCGTCCTCGAATCCGACTCGGCTCTTAACCACAAGGTATTGATTCTGGGATGGAATCGAAAGGACTTCAAATTCTCTAAAATTTGGGATAATTTACGTTCTGTTAACCTTCGACGGGCCATACTCCCCGTCAACGCCGCGAAAAGCGGCGGATTTTCACGGAACCCGGCGCGTCATGGATTTCTCGCGTATGCCCCTGTTCGGGATGATCTCCCGCCGCATGGACTGGCTCAGCCAGCGCCAGCAGGTGCTCGCGCAGAATATCGCCAATGCCGATACGCCCAATTACAAGCCGCAAGATCTGCGCGCCCTCGATTTCCGCGCCGAATTGCGCGGCCAGACCCAGCGTTTGTCCGCGACCACGACGTCGGGCCAGCATCAGGTCAGCAAGATCATTCCGCCGCCGCATCGCATCGACACGCCGCGCGCGAAGGAAACCACGTTGTCGGGCAACTCGGTCGAAATGGATACCGAGCTGATGAAGGTCGCCGACACGTCGATGGACTATCAGCTCACCACCAACATCTATCGCCGTCAGATCGCCATGCTGCGCGCCGCCATCGGGCGGCCCGGCCAGTAAGGACACCGGATCATGGATCTCCAGAAAGCCATCAAGGTCTCCGCGTCGGGTCTGCAAGCGCAGTCGACGCGCATGCGCGTGATCTCGGAGAACATCGCCAACGCCGACGCGCTGGGCGAAACGCCGGGCGCGGATCCTTTCCGCCGCAAGACGATCAGCTTCCGCAACGTGCTCGACCGCCAGCTTGGCGCCGAAACGGTGCGCCCGTCGCGCATCGGCACGGACAAGAGCGCCTTCCCGCGCCGCTACGATCCCGGCCACCCGGCCGCGGACCAGGAAGGTTACGTGCTGGCGCCGAACGTCAACACGCTGATCGAAGCGATGGATATGCGTCAGGCCCAGCGCAGCTACGAAGCGAACATCAACGTCATCGACGCGTCGAAGACGATGATCATGCGCACGATCGATCTGCTGCGCGGCTAATAGAGAACGGGGCGTAACGCCAAATGGCCATCAATCCCTCCGCCGTTGCCGCCGCCTACGCCGGCACGCAATCGATCGGCAAATCCGCGGGCGTCGATGCGCGCGGCTCGGGCGACGTGCAAGCCTTCGGCGACGTGCTCGCCGACGCCGCCAAGGCGTCGATGGGGTCTTTGCGCGCCGGCGAACAGGCGAGCTTGCGGGCCCTTGCCGGCAAGGCCGACGTCGCCCAGGTCGTGCAAGCGATTTCCGCCGCCGAAGTCACGCTGCAAACCGCCGTTGCGGTGCGCGACCGCGTCGTCGGCGCGTATCAGGAAATCATCCGGATGCAAATCTAGCGGCGAAGGGGCCGTTCGCAGATGAACGCCGCCGACGTCCTCGAAATCTCCCGCGATTCGATCTGGGTCATGCTCAAGATCGCGGCGCCCTTGATGCTCACGGCGCTGATCGTGGGTTTCGTCATCAGCCTGTTCCAGGCGCTGACGCAGCTGCAAGAACAGACGCTGACTTTCGTGCCGAAAATCCTGATCCTGCTGGCCGTGTTCGTGCTGACCATTCCCTTCATGTCGAACACGCTGATCGAGTTCACGCGCGAACTGATGGCCAAAGCCGTCGGCATCGGCATCGGCGGCGCTGGATGAACGCGCTGATCAACCCGCTGATCACGCTGCTGCCCGCGGAAGCCTTCGCCTATTTCGCCGTTCTGGTCCGCGTGGGCGCTGCATTGATGGCGATGCCGGGCTTCGGCGAAGTCTACGTGCCCATGCGCATCCGCTTGGGCGCCGCGCTGGCCATCACCGCGATCGTCGCGCCCGTCGTCTCGGGAAGCGTGCCGCCTTTGCCCGAAAGTCCGCTGCAGTTCGCGGGCATCTTCGCCCAGGAAACGCTGGTCGGCGCCTTCATCGGCTTGGCCGCGCGCTTCAGCTTGTCGGCGTTGACCGTGGCGGGCGCCATCATCGCGCAGCAGGGCGGTCTCGCCGCCGCGACCTTGTTCGATCCCGGCTTCGGTCAACAGGGCACGGCCGTGTCCTCGATCCTGGTCGCGGCGGCGCTGGCGATCATCTTCACCGCCGACCTCCACCATCTGCTGCTGCGCGCAATGGCCGATTCCTACACGCTGTTCCCGCCCAACTCGGTCGTGCCTTACGGCGATTGGGCGGAGGCGTTCGTGCGCTGGACCTCCAACGCCTTCCTGGTCGGCGTGCAGATCTCCGCCCCCTTCCTCATTTTCGGCCTGATCATCAACCTCGCCATGGCGCTGGTGGCGCGCCTCATGCCGCAGATGCAGGTCTTCTTCATCGCCCAGCCTTTGCTCATCGCCATGGCGCTGTTCGCGCTGGCGATCACCATGTCGGGCGCCATGTTCGCCTTCGAGCGCGGTTTGATGGACCGCCTCGAGCCGCTGTTGCTCCAACCCTAGGATCGCGCCATGGCGGAAGAAGCCGACGACGAATCCTCCAAAACAGAAGAGCCAACCGGCAAACGGCTGGAAGATGCGCGCGAGAAAGGCCAAGTCGCCGCCTCGCGCGAAATCACCCATTGGATGATGTTCGTCACCGTCACGCTCGCCTTGTCGATTTTCGCGAGCTATTCGTGGCGCCGGCTGACCGGCGCGATGCTGCCCTATATCGAGCGCCCGCACGAGATGGATCTGTCCATCATGGGTGTGCAGCGCATCATCGGCCACGCGCTGCTCGAGCCGCTGATCGCCGTGGGCCCGCTGCTGGCGCTGCTCGTCCTCGCCGCGATGGCCGCGCAATGGCTGCAGAACGGCTTCCTCTATTCGAGCGAATCGCTGATCCCGAAATTCTCGAAAATCTCGCCCGCGACCGGCTTCAAACGGATGTTCTCGGCCAACTCGCTGGTCGAATTCATCAAGGGACTGATCAAGATCACCATCGTGGGTGCGGCCGCCTGGTACGTGATCTCGGGGCAGCTTCACGACATCGACCGCTTCATCGACATGTCGCCAACGCAGCTCGGGCCGATCATGGGCGACATGACCATCGCGGTGATGATCGCGGTGATCTCGGTCGTGACCGTGATCGCGGGGCTCGACTGGTTCTGGCAGCGCTTCCAGCACATGAAGCGCCTGCGCATGACCAAGCAGGAAATCAAAGAAGAATACAAACAGGCCGAAGGCGACCCGGTCATCAAGGGCCGCATCAAGCAGATGCGCATGGAACGCGCGCGCAAACGCATGATGGCCGAAGTGCCCAAGGCGACCGTGATCGTCACCAACCCGACCCACTACGCGGTCGCGTTGCGCTACGACGAATCGAAATCCCCCGCGCCGATCTGCGTCGCCAAGGGTGTGGATCTGGTGGCGCTGCGCATCCGCGAAATCGCGACCGATGCGCAAGTGCCGATCGTCGAGAACCCGCCGCTCGCGCGCGCCCTTTACGCGACGGTCGATCTCGAGGAGGAGATTCCGCCCGACCAGTACAAGGCGGTCGCGGAGGTCATCTCCTACGTCTTCGCGCTCAAGAAGAAGCGGCCGGGCCGGATCGACGTCAACGCGCGTCCGAAGCGCTGACGATGATCCCGATCGAACTCACGATCGACGCCCTGGGGTCGGGCGGCGACGGCCTCGCCAAGACCGCGGAAGGATCGCGAATCATCGTGCCGGGCGCGTTGCCGGGGGAACGCGTGCGCGCCGTTATCGGCAAGGCGGGCCGCGCGGAAAGCGTGGAAATCCTGTCGGCCGCGCCCGATCGCGTGACGCCGCCTTGCGCGCATTTCGGCGCGTGCGGCGGCTGTTCGATCCAGCATTTGGGGGCGGCCGCCTACGCCGATTGGAAGACCGGTCTGCTGCGCGACGCGTTGAACCGCGCCGGGTTGGCGCCGGAGATCGCCCCCTTGCGGTCCATTCCGCCGCGCACGCGTCGGCGCGCCGACCTCGCCGCCGTCAACGCGGCGAGCGGCGTGGCGCTGGGTTTCCATCGCGACGGTTCGGCCGATATCGTCGATGCGACGAATTGCGAGATTCTAAGCCCCGTCCTCGCCACCGCCTTGCCGGGTTTGCGCGGGGTGCTGCGCGAAGCGCTCGACGCGGCCGAACGCGTCGATCTGCATCTGACCGCGACGAAGGAAGGCATCGACGTCCTGATCACCGGCCGTCTGCCCGATGCGCGCATCCGCGCGAAACTGGCCGAGTACGCGCGCGCCGCCGATATCCCGCGCATCGCCTGGCGCAAGAATATCCGCGCGACGCCGGAGATCGTCGTCTTACGCGCCGTGCCGCATCTCGACATTTCGGGCGTGGCGGTCGAACCGCCGCCCGGCGCCTTCCTGCAAGCCGCCGCCGAATCGGAAGCCATTCTGGTCGCGGAAGTCGTCGGCGCGATCGGCAAGGCAAAGCGCGTCGCCGATCTCTACGCGGGCCTCGGCACCTTTACCTTCCCGCTCAGCGCGCGCATGCATGCGGTCGAAGGCAACGACCCCGCGCGCTTGGCACTGGACGCGGCCGCGCGAAAATCCGAACGCGCGGGGCGCGTCACGTCGGAAACGCGCGATCTCGACCGCCGGCCGCTGACGCCGCCGGAACTCGAAGCCTATGACGCCGCGATTTTCGATCCGCCGCGCGAAGGGGCCGAGGCCCAGGCGCGCAATTTCGCGCGCGGGCGTATCCCCACCGTGATCGGTGTGTCGTGCAATCCCGTTACCTTCGCGCGCGACGCGAAAATCATGACCGACGGCGGCTATAAGCTGGAACGCGTCGTGCCGGTCGACCAGTTCCTGTGGACCGGCCATCTGGAACTGGTCGCCACGTTCAAGAAGCCGCGTAAGCGCTAAAAGTTTTCCGCAAGATCGGCTTTGGCGCCCCGGCGCATCAAGCCGAACTCGGTTGTCCCCGCGACGAAGCGCATGCCGCGCGCGAACAGCTTGCGCGCGCTCCAGGGCCCGTGCGGCACGGTGCCGACCGGCACGTTCGATTTGCGCGCGTCGGCGATGATTTTGTCGATGGCGCGCTCCAGCACGGGCGATTCGAAATTCTGCGCGACACCCAGCGATCCCGACAAATCGTTCGGCCCGACGATGATCATATCGACGCCTTCGACCGCGGCGATCTTCTCGGCGTTCGCGACACCCTGCTCCGATTCGATCTGGAGCATGACGAACAGGTTTTCCGACATGAACTCGATATAATTCGCCAGCGGAATGCCGCGCATCATCGCGCGCCACGGGCCATAGCCGCGCCGCCCCTTGGGCGGATAGCGGCAGGCCGCCACGGCCGCCTTGGCCTGTTCGGCATCGTCGATCATCGGGATCATCACCGTATCCGCGCCCAGATCGAGCAATTGCTTGAGATAGACTTGGTCGTTCCACGGCGTGCGCACGCACACGCCGCAATCGTAGGGGAACGACGCCAGCAATTGCGTGCGCGTCTGTTCGAGCGACGAGGGCCCGTGCTCGTTGTCGACGATCAGGCAGTCGTAACCGACGTCGCCCAACGCTTCGACCGTCGATGCCGAGGCCGAATGCAGCCATACGCCGGACAGATTGGCGCCGGTCGCAAGGCGGCGTTTGAATTGGTTGGGCTTCAGCATCGGACCAGGTCTCCTCCGGTTGGACATTTTCGTCCATCTTCGGCGCTTGCAACGGTCACGGGCAAGCCCATAAAACAAGGCGTGGGCTTGATGTCCTCCCTTCTTTCCCGGTTGTCGCGCGGCCAGGCGGATTCGCAAGGCCGCAAGCGCACGCTGGCGATCGCCGATCTGGTCGAGCCCGGCCGGACGACGCAAGTGCGCGTGACGCGCAATCCGCGCGCGCGGCGTATTTCTTTGCGCGTGGATCCGACTGACGGTGCGGTGGCACTGACCGTGCCGTGGCACGTGTCGGTCGAGGAAGGTTTGCGCTTCGCCCGGCGCGAGGCCGAGTGGCTGCGCAAGCGCCTCGAAAGACTGCCGGAATCGGCACCCTTTGCGGCCGGCGCCGAATTCGACTTTTTGGGCAAGCGCGTGCGTGTCGAACACGTGCCGGGCGGCGGGCCGACGCGCCTCGACGGCGACATTCTGCGCGTGGGCGGCGATGCGGCGTTCGTCGCCCGCCGGGTGCGCGATTTCCTGCGCGCGCAAGCGCGTACGGTCCTGCTGGCGAAATCGCGCGACACGGCGCAGCGCATCGGCAAAACGGTGCGCGCGGTGCGCATAGCAGACCCCAGATCGCGCTGGGGTTCGGCGGCGCATGACGGGCGCCTATCCTATTCCTGGCGGCTGGTGCTGGCCCCCGTCTTCGTGCTGGACTACGTCGTCGCGCACGAAGTGGCGCATTTGGCCCATATGAATCACGGGCCCCGCTTCTGGGCGACGGTCGAACAACTCTACGGCGATCATCGGGCCGCCAAGGCCTGGCTTGCCGCGCATGGAACGAAGCTTCATCGGCATGGCTGAAAATTCGCGCGCGACGGCGGGCACGATCGCGTTGCTCACCCTGATCTCGATCCTGGGGCAATTGTCGATCGGCCTTTACACGCCGTCGCTGCCCTCGCTCGCCCAGGCTTTGAGCGCGAGTGCCGGCGAAATCAAATTGACGATGACGGTGTTCCTCGCCTCCTTCGCGGTGGCGCAGTTGTTCTGGGGCGCCTTCTCCGATCGTTTCGGCCGCCGTCCCATACTGTTCGCGGGCGTCGCCGTCTATCTCGCCGGAACGATCATCTGCCTGACCGCGGGCTCGATCGACATATTGATCGCCGGGCGCTTTATCCAAGGGATCGGCGCGTGCGTGGGCATCACGATTTCGCGCGCCGTGGTGCGCGACCGCTACGACCGCGCGCAAGGGGCGCGAACCCTCGCCTTCATCGGGATGGCCATGGCGGCGGGCCCGGCCGTCGCGCCCGTGCTGGGCGGGCAGTTGCAGGTACTGTTCGGCTGGCGATCGGCTTTCGCGGCGTTGCTGCTGATCGGTGCGGGGATCGGGCTTGCCACCTATCTGCGGCTCGACGAAAGCATCCGGCAACGCGATCCCGCCGCCACCGACCCCGTTCGGCTGATGACGAACTACGGCGTCTTGCTGCGCAGCCGGATCTACATCGCCTATTCGGGCCTGACCGCGACCTTCTTCGGCGGCTTGATGGCCTTCGCGACCGGCGCCCCGTTCGTGATGATCGACGGATTCGGGATGAGCCCGGCGCTGTACGGCTTCATGCCGCTGTTCACGGTGATGGGCTATTTCTCCGGCTCGACGCTTGCCGGCAAGCGCACCGGCCGCGATCCGTCGCACAAGCTTGCGCGCGTCGGCGCCGGTTGCGCGCTGACCGGCGGCGCCGCCTTCGTCGCGGTCACGCTGCTGGGCGTCGAATCGCCCGCGACCGTGATCGCGCCGATGGTGATCTACATGTTCGGCTACGGGCTCGCCCTGCCGTCCGCGCTGGCGGCGGCGATGCAGCCTTTCGCGCAGATGGCGGGTACCGCCGCCGCCTTGCAAGGCTTCGCGCAGATGGCGATGGGGGCGGCGGTCACGCTGATCGTCGCGGCCTTCGCCGACGGCAGCGCGCGCTCGATGACGCTGGCGGTCGCGGCGGCGTCGATCCTGGTCGCGTTCTTCGCTTGGCTCGCCCCGGCCGAAAGCAAAGACGCGTGAAAGCCGGGCGTTACGTCTTCGCGCTGGTGATCGGCATGGTGGCCATCGGGCCGCTATCGACCGATCTTTATCTGCCGTCGCTGCCCGCGATCGGGAAAGCGCTGGACGCGGACGTAGCGCGGGTGCAGCTCACGCTTTCCGCCTATATGTGCGCCTTCGCCCTGGTGCAGCTCGTCTACGGCCCGCTTTCCGACCGCTTCGGGCGTCGGCCCGTGGCGATCGCGGGCATTGCGATCTACGCCGTCGCCAGCCTTGCCTGCGCGCTGGCCCCCACGATCGAAGCGCTGATTTGGGGCCGGGCGGGTCAAGCGGCGGGCGCGTGCGCCGGCGTCGTGCTGGGCCGCGCGATCGTGCGCGACGTCTATGGCCGCGACGGGGCCGCGCGCGCCTTGGCCGTCGTCGGCTCGATCATGGCCTTCGCGCCGGCGATCGGCCCCGTCTTCGGCGGATTCGTCGAAGTGGCTTTCGGCTGGCGCTGGAATTTCGTGCTGCTGCTGGCCTTCGCTTTGGTGCTGCTGGCCGGTTTGTGCCTCGGGCTCGACGAGACCAACGCGCACAAGGACCCGGCCGCGACGGATCCCGCACGCATGTTGCGCAATTTCGCGCTGCTGCTCGTCAGCCGCACGTATCTGGGCTACGCATTGGTCGTGTCGCTTTGCTATGGCGGGTTCTTCGCGTTCATTTCGGGCTCGCCCTTCGTGATGATCGACGTGCTGGGCCTGTCGCCGCCGGTATTCGCGGGGTTCTTCCTGCTTTGCGTGATCGGCTATGTCGCCGGCGCGCAAACGACCGTGCGGCTCAGCAAAAGCTGGGGGCCCGACAAGCTGCTGCGATTGGGAACATCCCTCAACGTCGCAGGCGGGGCCGCGATGCTGGCCGTCGCGACCGGCGGCTTCGCAACGCCCGGCTTGCTCGGCGCCACGCTGCTGACGGCGCCGATGATGGTCTATATGGCCGGTATGGGCATCGTGTTGCCCAACGGCCAGGGCGCGGCGATGGGCCCTTACCCGACGATGGCAGGGGCGGCGTCGGCGTTGATGGGCTTCATCCAGATGGCGACCGCGGCATTGACCGGCATCGTGTTCGGCGCGCTGCATGCGGGCGGCACGACCGCCCTGCCCGCCATCGTGCTCGCCTGCGCAGTCGCGGCGTTCGCGAGCTTCGCGCTTCTGGCGAAGCGCTAACGAAGGATCAGCGCGTGTCGTTCAGGCCGCCGGCGGCGGCCGATGGCGGCGGCGGCGGTGGCGGCAGATAAGCCGGCACAGGTGCGGGCGAACCCGGCGCGGCGGGTGCGGGCGGCGGTTGCAGCGATTGGAACAGACGCGCGAACCAGCCCGGCTGCTCGATCGGAACTTCGCCCGGCAATGGGCGCGCGGGCAGGCCGCGATGCGCTTCGAGCATCACGGCGCGCCATAGCCGGGCAGGCAGCGTGCCGCCGGTGATGCGGCGCATATCGTCGCGATCGTCGTTGCCGAACCAAGCGCCACCGACATAGTCGGCGGTGAAGCCGATGAACAACGCGTCGCGATAATCCTGCGTCGTGCCCGTTTTGCCGGCGGTCGGCCGGTCCAGTGCTGCCGAGCGGCCGGAGCCTTCCTTCACCACGGCCGTCAGCAACTCGGTCATCGCCGCGAGCGCGGGCTTGTCGATCACCGCGCCGGGACCCGAGCCCTGGCGGCGATAGAGCACGTTGCCGCCCGCGTCGCGAATCTCGGTGATCGCGTGCGGAATGACGCCTTCGCCGCCATTGGCGAAGGGCGCATAGGCGGCGACCATTTCCAGCAGCGTCGTTTCCGACGTGCCCAGCGCGATCGACAGATCGCGACGCAACGGCGAGGCGACGCCCAAACGCTGCGCGGTGCGCAACACGTTGTCGATACCCGCCTGCTGGGCGACGCGGATCGCCGCCGTGTTGACCGAGCGCGCGAAGGCGTCGTGCACGGTCATGTCGCCGAAGACGCGGCCGTCGATGTTCTGCGGGCGCCAATCGCGGATCTGCAACGGCGCGCCCGAGACGATATCTGTCGTCTTCAGTCCGTGCTCGATGCCCGCGAGATAAACGAAGGTCTTGAACGACGAGCCGGGCTGGCGGCGCGCGTCGGTCGCGCGGTTGAAGGGGCTGGTCGCGTAGTCGCGCCCGCCGACCAGCGCCTGCACGGCACCGTCGGGCTTCATCAGCACGAAGGCGCCTTGATCGACCTCCGCGCGTTGGCCTTCGCGCGCCAGTATGTCGGCGAGCGCCGTTTCCGCCACGCGCTGCAAACGCTGATCGATCGTGGTGACGATCGTGAGGTCCCGATCGGCGAAACCGACGAAACCTTGCACCTGATCGAGCAGCCAATCGGTGAAATAGCGGTTGCCGCGCTGGGCTTGGGTGAAGCTGGGACTCGACACCGCCATCGTGCCCGCCGTCTGGCGTTGTGCCGGCGTGAGGAAACCGGCTTCCACCATATTGTCGAGCACTTCGGACGCGCGCGCCTTGGCGCGCGGCAGGCTGGCGGTCGGCGCCAAGCGCGACGGCGCCTTCAACAGTCCCGCGATGATCGCCGCTTCGTGGACGTTCACCTCGCGCGCCGATTTGCCGAAATAGCGGCGCGCAGCGGCCTCGACGCCGTAGGTGCCGGCCCCCAGATAGACGCGATTGAGATAGAGGGTGAGTATCTGTTCCTTGGTGAATTTGCGCTCCAGCCAAAAGGCGAGGAGCAATTCACGGATTTTTCGCTCCGCCGAACGGTCGTTATCGAGGAAGACGTTCTTGGCGAGCTGCTGGGTGATCGTCGATCCGCCTTGCACGACGCGGCCGGCTTGGAGATTGGCGAGGAATGCGCGCGCGATGCCGCGCGGATCGACGCCGAAATGCTCGTAGAATCGCCGGTCCTCGGTCGCCAGCACGGCCATCGGCAGATAGGCCGGCATTTCGTCGAGCCGGACCAAGCCGCCGTAAAGATCGCCATAGGTCGCGACCGTCTCGCCGCCCGCGTCGACGAAGGTCATCGCCGGACGGCGGTCGAAACGCTCGATCCGGTCGATCGGCGGCAGGGTCAGCGCGAAATAGGCGAGTGCGCCCGCCCCCGCGATGCCGCCCCAAATACCGGCGACGAGCCCCCATTTGAGGGCGAATTTCGCGATCCGCCCGACGCGGCCGGAGCCGCCGCCGCGCTTTTTGGCGGGCTTGTCGGCTTTGGCGCGTTTGGGCTTGGCCGTCCGCCGGGGCGGTCGCGCCTCCGGGTCGGCGCGCAAGGAATCCCCGCGTTCGGCCGTATCGGCGGCGGACCGTTCGAAGCTCGGCTCGCGCCGGGGAACTCTGCGACTCGACATAGGCGGATTCTACCGCCGAATCCGCCGGATTTATGGCGAGGTCGTGCCCGGATCAGGCCAGGGCGGCCAAACCCTTGGCCATGGCCGGGCGGGCGAAAATCCGCGCGACATAGGCCTGCACATGGCCCAGATCCGCCACGCCGGGAATGTCCTTCGCGCGGCGAGCAGCCGGGGCAAGGGCGAGATCGGCGATGGTGAACTCGTCGCCCGCGATGAACGGGCGGCCGTCGGCCAGCGCCTTGTCGGCCTGGCCCAGCGCCGTCACGACGCGTGCCGCCAGCCATTCGGCCACCGGTGCGGGCTTATCGGCGAGTTTCGACATCGAAAAACCGACATAAGCGCCAATGGCGCCCGAAACATCCGAGGCCGCATAGGCGACCAAGCGCAGCACATCCGCCTTCTTGGCGGCGGGCAGCAGCTTGCCGGTCTTGTCGGCGAGATAGAGCAAAATGGCGCAGGACTGCGCGAGCTTCGCGCCGGCCGCATCGTCGACCAGGGCGGGCACTTGACCCGCCGGATTGATTGCGAGGAACTCCGCCGTTTTCTGCTCGCCCTTGGACAGGTCGAGTTTATGCAGCGTGTAGGGCAAGCCGAATTCCTCCAACGCGCAGCTGACGCGCTGCGCGTTGGAGGTGTTGGCGGCGTAAAGATGAAGCGCCATTAGAGACGGCGGCCCGAAGCGGCGTCGAACACGTGGAACATGCCGGGCTTGGGCGTCAGCTTGATCTGCTCGCCCGGACGGAAGGCATGACGCTCGCTGAACACGGCGGTCGTGTCCTGACCGTCGATTTCGAACAGCACCAGCGTTTCGGCACCCGTCGGCTCGATGACCTTCACGGTCGCCGGCAGGCCTTCGCCGCCGGTGGCGAGCGTCAGATGTTCGGGGCGGATGCCGACCTTGAGATCCGAGGTAGCGCCCTTCGGCGCCTGGACCTTCAAGCCGCCGGGCAGTTCGACCGCGCCGCCATTGGCCTTGGCCTTGAGGAAGTTCATCGCCGGCGAGCCGATGAAGCCCGCGACGAACAGGTTGTTCGGGCTGTCGTACAGCTCGAGCGGCGTGCCGATCTGCTCGACGATGCCGTCATGCATGACGACGATGCGGTCGGCCATCGTCATCGCTTCGATCTGGTCGTGCGTGACGTAGACGGTGGTGGTCTTCAGGCGCTGGTGCAGCGCCTTGATTTCCGTGCGCATCGCGACGCGCAGCTTGGCGTCGAGGTTCGACAGCGGCTCGTCGAACAGGAAGACCTGCGGGTCGCGCACGATCGCGCGGCCCATGGCGACGCGCTGACGCTGACCGCCCGAGAGCTGCTTGGGATAACGGTCGAGATACTTCTCGAGGTTCAGAATCTCGGACGCGCGCTTCACGCGCTTGTCGATCTCGGCCTTGTCGGCTTTGCGCAGCGTCAGCGAGAACGCCATGTTGTCGCGCACGGTCATGTGCGGATACAGCGCGTAATTCTGGAACACCATCGCGACGTCGCGTTCCTTCGGCGGCAGGTGGTTGACCACCCGGTTGCCGATCGAGATTTCGCCGCCGGTGATTTCTTCCAAACCCGCGATCATGCGCAGGAGGGTCGACTTGCCGCAGCCCGAGGGACCAACCAGAACGACGAACTCGCCGTCCGCGATTTCGACGTTCACGCCATGAATAACGGCCGTGTTGCCGTAGGCTTTACGAACGTCACGTACAGATACGCCAGCCATAGGTGCTTCCCCCGTTGGATTTATGGGGGGCAGATTAATGCGATACGCCCATCTTGGGCAACCCGAACATTGCGTTCGGACAGCGCCCGCGTCCCGCGGCGCAACAAAACGTTGCGGCGCGCGTGATTACACACGCAGGCGGTTCCACGGCATGAAACCGTCATATGCGCGCGGTTCAAAAATTGAGCAAAAACCGGCGCCAAAGAAAAAGCGCGGGAACGGCGATGCGTTCCCGCGCTTTTGTTCCGGCCCGAAAGCCGGGCAAGAAAGCTTAGACGGCTTCCTTGAGATCCTTGGCGGCGCGGAAAGCGACCTTCTTCGACGCCTTGATCTTGATCTGCTCGCCCGTGGCCGGGTTACGGCCGAGGCGCGCCGGACGCTTGCGAACCTGGAAAATGCCCAGACCCGGAACGCGGATCTTGGCGCCCTTCTTCAGGCTCTTCGTCAGCGACGCGACGAAGCCGTCGAGGATCTCGACCGACTGCTTCTTGGGGATCTCATGCTTCTCGGCGAGCTCGTACGCGATCGCCTTGAGCGTAACGACTTCCTGCTTCTCGGCCATTTAGGTAGGCCTCCTCTAACGGGTTTCTTCCTTTTCGACGCCCCCCGAGCGAACCTCGAACGCGCTGATGCGCCGTCCGCCGGGCCTCCGAGTTGCGCCGCCCCCATCCCCTCGCACCCGCATCGAAGCCCGGATTTACGGGCGATTCGACGCGAATCGGAGAGGGTGGCTGCGAATCGGTATGCCCCTTCGACCGATTCGGGGCAAGCACAAAAAAATAAGAAATGCCCATGGAATCGGTATTTCTTGCGCTTTCGATCCGAAAAACTCCGGAAATCCGGGCTTTTATGACGGTCGATGGCGCGCGATTCAATGTCGCGGCACGACGCCGCGTATCCGCGAAGCCAGTATTTGCACGGCTTCGGACGCATCCGTCGCGCCCGTGTCGACGCGAATATCCGCGTCGTCCCACGGGCGATAGTCGCGCGCGAGAACCGCCGTCCATTCGACTTTCGGCACGCCGGGCACATCGTTCGTCCGGCTTTCCAGACGTTGGCGATGAACGTCTTGATCGGCGCAAACGATCTCCACGCCTAGAAATCCGGCGCCCGCACGATGCGCGGCCTGGCGGAAATCGTCGCGCGTCAACGGCCACGGATTGACGCAATCGACGATCGCGTCGCGCCCGGTTTCAAGATTGGAAACGGCGAGTGCTGCGGCGACGTCGTAGCCTTCGGGCCCGATCGCGCGGCCCGGATCGCGCAGGCGCAGCGCGCCCTCGATCGCATCGATACGCAGATAGACGGCGCCGATCTCGCGCGCCAGCGACTGGGCGATCGTCGTCTTTCCCGTGCCCGGAAGCCCTGCGAAAGCGATCAGAACTGCCATCTCAGCTTGTCGGCCGCGCGCAACGTTCCCACACCTCGTCGCTCGTCGCCCCTTCGGGCCGGAACAGCATCGTGCGGTCGTTGACCAGGCGCATCGCGACGCGCTTGCCCGCTTCGCGCTCGCCCGCCGGCGCCAAGTACGAGAAGTCGTGACGGCCGTAATCGCCGTCGATCGCCTTGCCTGCCGGGGTCACGATCTTCGGCCCCGCGATGTTGAGATGGCGGCGCGACGCGGTGGAACACCAATCACCGTCGATCGCATCGGCGAAGGCCGATCCGGCGAACGAGACGGCCACGGCACAAGCGACCAACGCACCGATCGAAATCCGCATGGCTTCCTCCCCCTTCATATGGGCATCGAAACGCTGCTTATTCTTACCTGCGCGGCGGCAGATCGCCCATGACGAAACGGATCTCCAATTGGCGCGGCTGTGTAACAGGCGGCGCGCCGGGCGGACGGGCGAAGGGCTGGGCCGCACGCGCGGCGGCGACGAAGGATTCGAGCAGCGAGCGCGCATCGCGCGCCTCGGGATTGCGGGCAGACGCCGCGACGATCGCGTCATAATCGCTGATGATTCGCCGGTAATCGAGGGGTGCGCGCGCGTTCATTTCGTCGCGCAACATGCCGTCGGGCTCGATGATGAAAAAGAAGGAGATCTGAATCTTCGCGAAGCGCGGATTGCTGTAGTCGAGCAGCCAATTGCGCAGGATCTGCGCGAGCAGGAAATCCGTTTCCGCCTGGGTAACTCTTTCGGAGGGTACGCCGCCGCCAACCGTCGGCCGGGCTTCGTCTTGAACCTGGGCCTGACGCTGGGCCGGCGGTGCTGCGGGTGCGGCCCGGCGCGGCACGGGTGCGGGCGGCGGCGGGGCAAGCCCATCGGGCGAAGTCGGCACGGGCGGCGCTTCGGCAGCGGTGACGGGCGGTTCGGGCGCGACTGCTTCGCGCATCGCGGGCGACGGCGAAGGTGCGGGTGTGGCGCGCCGGTCGATCGGCGGCACGGTTTCCGGCCGCGCATCGGGCGTGGGCGAGCTCGATCGTTCGGCCGGCGTCGCGGTTTCAAGTTGCGGCGGCAAA
>PVXE01000015.1 GCA_014444615.1 Tagaea sp. CACIAM 22H2
TAATCGATGTGGCACGTAAGACGTGGGGTGTTCAGCTTGCGACGAACCCCGCCACTCTTGTCGACTTGCCGCCACCGTCCAAGCCACGCACACGGCGCTTGTCTGATTTCGACCGGGAACGACTTAACTTGGCGCTGAAGCGTACCCGGTCTCCCCTCCTGCGTGCCGCCATCGAGTTGGCAGTGGAAACTGGTATGCGGCGTGGTGAGTTGCTGCGCGCCAAATGGACTGATTTTAGTGCCGACAATGCTCTGCTTACGATCCGACAAACAAAGACCGATACGCCGCGCACTATTCCGCTTACGAGGGGCGCGAGGGAAACTATAGCCGCACTTCGGGCTTTGGATATCGAAGGCGATTATATCCTCCCCATGACAGCAAATGCGCTTCGGCTGTCATGGGAACGGCTCAAGCGGCGAGCTGGGGTTGACGATCTCCGCTTCCACGATCTTCGCCACGAGGCCGTCAGCCGCTTCTTCGAGATGGGTTTATCAGTGCCGGAGGTGGCGCTTATCTCCGGCCACCGCGATCCTCGGATGCTGTTTCGCTATACCCATCTTCGCCCTGAGGAGGTCGCGAAGAAATTGGCGAAGACCGAAATGAGGCTCATCGGAAGCGGCTAGCTTTGGCGAGGTACTTTCGGGAGCGGCTTTCATGTCTGATGCAAGCCACCGTGAGTGCTACTTCGTTAAGCAACGTCGCATCACTTTGGAGCCGATCTGGTCCCGCGCATGTATGGATAGACCAGAAAATAGACAAATCAAGATTTATTGGTCTATTTCAACTATTTAACTGGAGACAGCCAACGTGTTCTGATACTATCTTTTCATTGGGACGGCACGGGGTCGGCCCTTAAATCAACGCAAGAAAGGACAATCAAGCGTAAGAAAATGACTACCAACTACATGACGCCCAATGTTGGGCACGAAGTGAAAATTGAGTCTGAAGGCAATTTGATTCAGTTTCGTTTTAACACGGTTATGATGAATGCGCCGAAACGCGGCGCTTATCGCAAGCTCCATGAAGGGGCTTACAAGAGCAAATTGCTCAATGCGCTAAGCGATGCGGCGAAACGAGTTTCTCTTGGCGAAAAGCCTAAGAAGGGAATCATCCGTTTCAATGAGAATACGCAGGCATATGAGCTACATTTTGGTATCGGTCGGCGTTGCACGCGATTTGAAAATTCGTGCATTCCCGCAGACCGGGTGCCGGAGTTTGGTTCTCCGCACGAAGTGCTGGTCATGCTTCGAGAACTCATCGAACTGACCCAAGGGGGCGCTTTCGATCAGGCTCTGGATGACAAGCTTCATCAGCGCCAGGCGCATTCGCAGAAGATGATTCGCGGCAAGGCCGTGGACAGCTTCGTGTCACTGGCTCAAGAGAGCCGCTAAAGAAACCGGATCGACCCCAACCTTACCAATGAAAAAGGCAGCCCTACAAAGGCTGCCTTTTTGCTTTGCGCTTTAAAATATTTCTGATCCGGCTGTCTTTCTAAGCCGGCGGTCTAAAAGTCACAATTGAAAGTCGCGTGGGTATATTGAGAAAAATCTAACGTAGGATTATTTCAAAGCTCCTAGCGGCCCCCATGTCACCCCAGCAGTGGTGTGCACATCATCAATTTAAAAGCGCTTGATAACGGTCGCTCAAAAAAGCAGGTGGAAAACAGACGAAAGGGGACTAAATTAAGAGTGTTTCTAAAGGTATTTCATTCCAAAATTGGGGGCATCGCAACAGAAGATGAAAATCGTTGCATTCGTCCTTTTGACTCTTCTGGCTGGTTGCGTACAGACCAGTGGGCAAAGGTTTGATCCCACGAAGGTTGATGTTGAGGATCATCCCTTTAAGCCGTCTGTACTATTCTCAACCTCTTCCTATGTCGAAGGCGACATTTGGGATCGGCGCATTTGGGGTTTGACCGTAGCCGTATCTCGTCGATCTGGCAGTCAGACGTATATTCTTAGCTGGACGAATGACTACGATGATAAGCAATGGCGATTTTTTAATCGTGCGAGCGTTCAAGGTGGGCGCTCCCTGAACATGCTGACTAGCGAGCGCCGTGTTGTTAATTGTCGGGCAAGTTCTCGTGAGTGTTCATATATTGAGAGTTATTCGATCGTTATCCCCGAAGATATTGCTGCGCAGTCAGCTGTCGCGGGATTGCAGATCATGCTTTTTCCAGAGCATGGACAGAGTGCCCTCGTCTCCATCCCGGCTGTGTCGTTTCGAGCAATTTCCTCCGCAGTAGTGACGCATCGCGGTACCGGTGCTTCGGGGACTTCATCTACCGCCAGTGCAGCGAGCTTGCCGCCGCCATCTGCCTCCTCGCCCTTGCTTGCGAATAGTTCAACAACAACCGTCTCTCCTCCGTCGCCTCGATCTTATACCGCACAACTACCAACGTACTCCGGGACAGTGGCGCAACCATCTGTGGGGGCACCTGGAGGTTCCAAGATATGTTTAGGGAGCACTGGTGTTTATCTTGTCCCAGTCACTGGGGCGTCCGGGTGCGCGCCTAGTGATTCTGAGTTCCAAACCCGAGCTGAGGCGGAGAAAGCATGGGAGGCCCGCTTTGCATCTCTAAGAGAGACCGCCAATCAAGAGCGTATGCGAAACACTCCAGACGCCTCAGCACCGAATGAAAATAAAGCTGCTACGCCGATTTTGAGTGCCAATTCGCGTAATCTTAGTGCGAAGCGGTTCGATGGCCCCTTCGATCTGGTTTTTGGTTCTCCCATCAGTGAGCTAAAGCTTCGTCGAGCGGCCTTCTCCGATCAAGATCGAGAGAGATGTCTTTCGCGGATGTATTTTGATGGTCCCCATTTGTTAACTTCTGATAACGCACTCGACGCTAACCGGAGGAGGAGTACGCTCGATCTCGCAGAAGCGTCGTCCGATAATATATTTCAGCTCGATAGAACACTTGGCGGGCGCGTCAATATTATATCTGCGCCGATCTCTATCCTCGGCGCCGACCGTGCTGCATGCATCGGATATTTTGATGATCGGCTTTTTTATATTTTCATAGATGGTAAAAGCATCGTTTCTGATTTTGGGGCAATTCGTCTCGCATTAACACAGCGCTATGGAGCCGCCAAAACAAGCAATTCGCCTCGTTACGTGCTGCATGAATGGAAAGACAAATCTGACGCATTCATTGTGAAAATGATGACTTCCAATGCGCTAACATATCTCTCGTATTCTACAGTTGAGGATATTGGTGAATATGTTGGCGCTTGGCGTAAGCTAAATATCCAAGCACTTCAAAATCCAACGCCTGGCACCCGATTCTGAACTCGATGCTAAGGATAAAAAGTCGAGATCGACGCCGATAGGGAGGTCCGGCGGTGGATCCTGCCCTCAGTTTAGAATACCAGCGGCCAAGAAAATCTCATCTTCGTCTCGAACGTAATCGATCGTCGAGTAACAGTCGAACGGAGTATGGTGGCAATAGATATCGTCAATTTATATTTTAGGTTCGGGCGTGAACATTATTCTTTGTCTTGTGGTGTTCCCGAGGTTTGAATTCATATTTAGTCTTGGTTCTAACCAAGCCAATTATCGGTGTCCTGCTTGCACTTTGGACAAGCACATTCATAAGCGACATTTAGGAAAATCTCATGTCGGCCGTCTTCGCGGCCTTCATTCAGATCAAGTCTGAGTCAGAGCCCTGATAACCGCCTACCCACGACAGGTATGGTAGTAGCGGCTCCAATTCCCACCGCTTCGATACTGATGCCCATAAGTCGCTATCGAGCAGCGACGTAGTACGTCGTACTGTCGATCGGAGATGTAACCTCGCTCTCGATATTGCTGTTCGATGGATCTAACGACCTCGGCTACGCCATCGCGAAGCTGCCCGTATGCAATTTGATTAAGAAATCCCTCGATGTGTTCGGACCTAGTTTTAGGAAGCATTCTGCCTCCCTTGATACGAATTTGGCTCCAAGGTTGCCCACATCTCCGCAGTGGCTATTGGTTCCTGCGATAATCCGTAGATCGATAGAATTGGGGTTAGGCACAAATGGCTGTGCGTACCCTGTCGTGTTGTTTTCATTTTCAGTTTCATTTTCCTTCCAATAGTAGTTCCAGTTTTTTGGCAGCTCGACTGGCTGTGTCTTAATCGGCATTCCCATGCCGTGCCGCCGAGCAATAGCAACGAGGTTCCTATATTCGTTGTATGTGATGCGAGAGCCCTTACCGAAAACGGGAAAGGGGCTACGCTTGTCTAGTGCGTGTACCCACCGCATGTCGTTTGAATAGACAGGTAGCGACCTCAGATGCGCACGAAGTGCGCGGGCGTGAAGATCGGCTAACCAGCAGAATATAGGGCCAGGGACGCTAGGCCCCCACCGGGCCCGCGCGGCACTCACAAACTTCTTCGAAGTAGTTACACTCCCCGTTAGGACTTCCTCATACGAAGCCTCGGAGAAGGCATAGCTCTGGCCAAAATATGTATGATGCGCAGTAGAGACTTTTTCCCAAATCCCAACAGTGAGATTTATCTTTTGATGAAGTCCATTTTTAATACCAACAAGTGAACAAGCTTCGCTTGTTGAGTTTATCCAAATCACTGAAGGATCGATAAGATCAGAGAGATAAATTTTTGTTTTTAAGAGTCTGAGGGAGATATCTTTAGCAAGTTCGCCGTAAATCAAATTCAATAATCACTTTCGAGTATTAACTAAACAATGGAATTAAGATCACCTATGGGGCTTATCTGCAAAATGCGATCTTTTGAAAGAAGGCGGGTAATCAATTCAATTGTTGAAATAATATTACCATAACTTTATAGCATTAACCAAAATATAAATTAAAGATTGTTGTATTCATAGTGGAACGATGGTCAATGCCGCGCCGAGAGTGTCAAAAGAATAAAGTATATCCACCTAGGGACATAAAATCCCCGATCCCTAATTAGAGCGGTTTCACCCGATCTACTTTCGTTTTTTATTCTCATAAAGTACCTTTAAATTCTTGGGAATATCGGGCGGCGGTGAATCCAAATGAGCCAACATAGAAAATTAGTTGCTGTTAGAAGATCGGCGCACAGTTCATCTGTAATCCTAAATCGCGTGATATCTCTTGTGGCGTCGATGATTCTTGTCTGCATCTTTTCGATCGCTGCCAGTGCAATTGATCTTCCTGCCGCTAGGGATCCAAATGCAAATCCGACTATAAATCCCAATCATAATCCATCGATAAATCCAGAATATAACCCTTCGATCAATCCAAAATATAACCCGTCAATAAATCCAAGTTATAATCCATCAATAAACCCAACATACAATTCTTCTATCAATCCAAAATATAACTCGATGATAAATCCAAAATATAATTCATCTCTTAATCCAGACCACAACCCTTCTATCAACCCAGCGATTACGAGTTGGTCGGGGATGTATGTATTCGATAAGGATAGTAAACTCAGCGGCCTAGTTGTCCGTGTAAATCGAGAGTTCTTGTTGATGTTTTTGGCGAATGGCCGCTGGGTCGGATATTTTACTTCCGATGAAGCCGGTGGGTTCAGTTGGTTCAATATTGAGGGGGATTGGATTGGATACAGCGCAAAGAATTCGAGGCAAGGATTTAACATCTTTACAGTCGATGGCGCTTGGGTTGGATTTATGAACTAAAAATTCAATTATTATTCAATAGAGGTTATTCCTTGAAGAGGCTCGGGCGCGCTTTCCCAATCGACTTTCGCTGGGCACTTTCGGACCGTGGGTAGGGTTTTAGTAAGTCGTTTCCTGCCACAGTACAGCCACAGCCCGAGGCCAAAACCACTTGATTTGCGACCCTAGGGCATCCATTGTAAATCTCTAAGCCGTTGGCTTATCGGAAAGTTTCAGGGCGCCAAGAGCTCAGTTGGATAGAGTGTCAGCCTCCGAAGCTGAAGGTCGCGCGTTCGAGTCGCGCCGGGCGCGCCATTCCCCCGATACTCCGACGATAGCCTGCACACGACGCTGCGGATCCAGCCTGCGGCGATCGAAGCCGCACGCCGGGATCGGCGTTTAACAGGTGGCAGCGCAATTGCGGGCGCGGCTTCAAGCCGGCCTCGGCCCGATTTATCCCCAAGCGAAATTTTGAGCAGGAAATTTTACTTGAGGTGCCCCCAAAGAATCGGCAACTTTATATAAATATTTATAACAACTCGGGGGCCGATCTTGATCGCACGTCTTCTTCGCTTCGCGATGATTCTGGGGTTGTCGCTAATGTCGGCCTGCGCGTCGATCGTATCCGGCACCGATAGCACGACCTATATCGAGACAAAGCCCGTGGACGCGCGCTGCCGCCTTCATGGTCAGGATTTCACGCGGGAAGTGAACACGCCGACGAGCGTGCCGCTGCCGGCGAAGGCATCGCCCATCACCGTCGAATGCACCGCCGAAGGTTATCAGCGTTCGACCCAGCAACTCGAATCGTCGATGGATGGCTGGGTTTTCGGCAATCTGATCTTCGGCGGAATTGTCGGCGGCGTCATCGACGTCGCCCGAGGCGCCGGTAAGAAGTTTCCGCCGCAATTCCAAGTATTGCTCGATCCTGCGAGTTTCAAATCGGAGCAGGAGCGCGACAAATACTACGAAGAACGTTTGAAGCTCGAAAACGAGAAGTGGGACCGCACGATCTCCGTCGTCAAAGGACAATGCAATCAAAGCACGCCCGGCGATTGCCAGAGTCAGGTCGAAAACGCCGAGAAGCGCCGCAAAGCCGACATCGAGCGCCTTGAAGCCAATCGGCGTTCAAGCCGAATTGTTCCAGGATAAACGCAGCGGCGCCGCGTTCAGGCCGGCTCCATCCCGTGGCGCGTGTAAACGTCGCGCGCGGCAGGGGCGCGCAATGCCGCGATGAAACCGGCGGCGGCTTGCGCGTCGGCGGCGGACGCGGCGACACCGGCCGCGAAATTCGTGACCGCGCGCAAGCTGGGCGATAGCGACCCCACGATCTCGATGCCCGGCAAGCCTTGCAGCTCGCTCAATTGCTGGAAGCCGATCTCGGCGGCACCGTCGGCGACGAGTTTGCCCACCGGCACGCCGGGCGGCGCCTTCACCAAGCGCGCTTCGATCGCGGCGAAAATCTCCCAGCGCTTGAACAGTGCCACGATGTGATCGCCGCTCGGGCCGGTCGAATAGGCGATGGCGCGCGCGCCCAGCAACGCGCGCTTGGCTGAGTCGTCGCTCGAGAGATCAGGTTTGGCGGCCCCGGCTTTGACGGCAGCCGCCAAAGCCGAACGCGCGATATCGACGATGGTTTCGGCGCGCACGAATCCGCCGCGCGCCAATTTGGCCAGCGCGTCGGCGGCGAGCACGACGACGTCGACGCTCTCGCCGCTTTCCACGCGCTTGGCGGCATCGACACCGCCCATCGAATTGACAGCAACCTTTCGGCCCGTCGCCGCGCCGTGCGCCGCCGCGATCTCGGCCAATATGTGCCGGGTCGCCATCGACGAAATGCAGTTCAATGCTTGTGCCATCGGCCGCCGCCTTTACGCTTGGTCGAGGCCAAGGTAAAGCGCGGCGATCCGATCGCCAAGTTGGCTTAGGCGGCCTTCGCGGCCGCCGTGCCGACCCATGCCGTGATCGCGGACTTCGCGCCGGCGAGCGACGCGTCGCGCGCTTCCGGCCCAAAGGCGAGTTTTTCCACGCGCACGAAGGTCACGTCGGTGATGCCGAGGAAGCCGAGCACCGTGCGCAGATACGGCTCTTGCGAATCCATCGGCTTCGCCGGGCCTTCGCTATACATGCCGGCGCGCGATTCGATCACGAGAGCGCGCTTGCCGGTGAGCAAGCCCTTGGGGCCCGCTTCCGAGTAGCTGAACGTGACGCCGGCGCGGGCGATGTGGTCGAACCACGACTTGAGCGTCGACGAGATGCCGAAATTATACATCGGCGAGCCGATGACGATCAGATCCGCGGCCTTGATCTCGGCGACCGCGGCGTCGGACAGCGCGCGCGCCGCCTTCTGCGCGTCGTTGGCGGGCTCCGCACCGCGGATCGCGGCGGTCGAGTCTTCGTTGAGGTGCGGCAGCGGGTTCGCCCCCAGATCGCGCGACACGATCTTGGCGCCGGCGGCGCGCAATTGGGCCACGGCTTCGGCCACGAGGCCGCTGGATACCGACGCTTGGCCGGTGGAAGCGCTGGTGAGGGCGAGAACGGTCGTCATCGGAAGCTCCTTGCTGCGATTTCGAAGGCCCCTTGGCGGGCCGGTCGAAAGCAAGGTAGTGATGCCAATACAGGAACAGTATCCCCGTTTTTGGCAGCACTCTGTTTACTCAAAAGGAACAATTCGATGATCGAAATCGCGGATATGCGCTGTTTTGTCGAGGTTTTGGAGAGCGGCGGCTTCAATCGTGCCGCCGCGAAACTGGGCCTGTCCAAATCGATCGTCAGCCGCCGGATCGCGCGTATCGAGCGCGAGCTGGGGGCGCGGCTGCTGAGCCGCACGACGCGCGGCATGAGCCCGACCGAAACGGGGGCCGATTTCAAGGCGCGCTGCGAGCGTATCCTTGCCGAGCTCGACGCCGCACGCGAAGCGGCGGCCCAGCATGGCGGCGGCTTGACCGGGCGTTTGCGCCTCGCCGCCCCGCTGGTGTTCGGCGTGCGGCATATCGCCCCCGTGCTCGGCGAGTTCGCCAAGCGCCATCCGAAGCTGGAGATCGACGTCGCGTTTAGCGATCGTGTCGTCGATCTGATCGGCGAAGGCTACGACGCCGCGATCCGCATCGGTACGATCCGCGACGCGAGCCTGATCGCGCGGCGCTTGGCGCCGGCGCGCGCCGCGATCGTGGCGAGCCCCGCCTATCTCGCCGAACATGGCACGCCGAAATTTCCCGCCGATCTCGCCAAGCATGAATGCCTGATCTACACCGGCAGCACCGTGCCCGAATGGCATTTCCGCGCGGGCAAGCGCACCATCGCCATCCGCCCCGCCGGCCGTTTGCGCAGCGACAGCGGGGCCGCGATCCTAGAATGGGCGGTCGCCGGGCTCGGTATCGCGGCGTTGCCGACCTTCATCGCCGGCGATCAAATCCATAGCGGCGCGCTGGTGCCGCTGCTGATGGATTTCCCCACGCCCGAATTCGCGGTGCATGTCGTGCGTCCGCCGGGCGCCAACGCTTCGGCAAAATTGCGCTTGCTGATCGAAGCACTGGTTGAGCGCTTCGGCGGCGAGCCTTATTGGGATCGCTGCCTGATGGCCCAGCGCGACTGACCGCGTCTTTCGTTGTGCGGCGCATATAAGTGCGCGCGCTTCACGAATGCCGCCGTTAAATGAATTTGTCCGGGGCGGGGCGAACGCAACATCATTCGCGGATGAAAACAATAACAGCGCGAATCCTCGCCGCCGTCGCGCTCGCGGCACTTCCCGTCTTCGCCATAGCCCAGGAAACGCCGGTTCGCGGCGGCACACTCACCTTCGGCGTGGCGGGCGAGCCCAACACGCTGGATTGCCACGCGACCAACACTTTCGCCGTGCTGCATTACGTGGCGCCGCATTATTCGACGCTACTGCGCTTCGCGCCCGGCGAGTATCCGAAGATCGAAGGCGACATCGCCGAATCCTGGACCGCGTCACCCGACGGCATGACGTGGACCTTCCGCATCCGGCCGAATGTACGCTTCCACGACGGCACGGTGCTGACCTCGGCCGACGTGAAAGCGTCGTTCGAACGGCTGCGCGAACCGCCGACGGGCGTGGTGTCCGTGCGCAAGGCGCAATTCGCCGATATCGTGTCGATCGAAGCGCCCGATCCCGCGACCGTCGTCATGCGGTTGCGCGGGCCGGACGCGGCATTCCTGCCGGCGATGGCCAGCCCCTGGAACTGCATCTATTCGGCGCAGAAGCTGGCGTCCGATCCCGAGTATCCGCAGCGCAAGGTGATGGGCACGGGGCCCTTCGTGTTCGAGGAATATCGCCAGGGCCAGCCTTGGGTCGGCAAGCGCTTCGACGGCTATTTCCGCCAAGGCCAACCCTATCTCGACGCGTTCCGCGCCATTCCCATCGACGGTGCCGCGACGACCAACGCGCTGGCGGCGGGCCAGTTGCAGGCGGAGTTCCGGGGGCTCGGCCCCGCGCAGCGCGACCGCGTGGCGGCGAGCCGCGGCGACAAGATGCGCTTCTTCGAAGGCGACCGGATTTCCGTCTATGTGCTGGCGCTGAACACGCAACGCGCGCCCTTCGACGACGTGCGCGTGCGCCGCGCGTTGACCCTCGCCCTCGACCGGCGCGTGGGCCAAGCGACGATGACGCGCATCTCCTCGGTGCGTAACGCGGGCGGGTTCTTGCGCCCCGGCACGCCGATGGCGGCCACACCCGAAGAACTCGCCCGCCTGCCCGGTTTCGGCCCCGATATCGCGGCCGCCCGTGCCGAAGCGCGCCGTTTGCTGGCCGAAGCGGGGCAAACGAAACTCAACGTGCGCATGATCAGCCGCTCGATCGAGAATCCGCACCAGCAATTGGCGGTCTATCTGATCGACCAATGGCGCCAGATCGGCGTGACGACCGAGAATACGAAGCTGGAAACCGCGCAATGGCAGACCACGCTGCTGGCCGGCAATTTCGACGCGATCACCGATTTCTCGGCCGATCCGGTCGACGATCCGACGATCCAGCTCGAACGTTTCACCTCGTTCGATCGCGCGCCCAACAACGCCTCGCGCGCCATCGACCGCACGCTCGACGATCTGTTCGACCGGCAAAAGCGCGAGCTCGACCCGATCAAGCGCCGCGTGCTGGTGCGCCAGTTCGAGGATCGCCTGATCGGCGAAGCGTCGACGATCCCGCTGTTCTGGGCATTCCGCATCATCCCGATCGCGTCGGAAGTGCAAGGCTGGCCGTTCAGCCCCAGCCACTTCCTGTATCAGGATCTGTCGACGGTCTGGATCAAGCCTTAGAACGCCAAGGGATCAGCTTCGCTTCGGCGAACCGCACGAGTTCGTAGAAGCCCCAGCCGGTCAGCGACAGGATGACGATCACGCCGATTACGGCGGGGGAATCGCTGCTCTCCTGCCCGGCGGTCAGCAGATAGCCAAGGCCGCGATTCGCACCCATCATCTCCGCCACCACGGCGGCGGTCACGGCTTGCGTCGTCGCCACACGCAAGCCCGCGACGATCGGCGGAACCGCGAAAGGCAGATCGATGCGCGTCAAACGCTGCCACGTGGTCAACCCCACGATCTGCGCAAGGTCGCGATAGGCTTTGGCGATGTAGCGAAATCCGGTCAAGGCACCGGTCATCGCGGGAAAGAACGTCACGATCGCGACCAGCACGATCTTGGGGCCCGGCCCGAGGCCCAGCCACAGGATCAGCAGCGGCGCGATCGCGATCTTGGGCGCCGTCTGCACCAGCAGAATCACCGGCGTGAATAGGCGCTCAAGGCGCGGCAGCCTTGCAAATGCAGCACCCGTACCGATGCCCAGCAGCGCGCCGATGACGAAGCCGCCGAGGATTTGTCCCAAAGTCGTCGTCGTGTGGCGCCAGAGTTCGGCGTTGATCGCCAGGAACACGAGGCGGTCGATGACCGCGCCGGGACTCGGCAGCAGAAACGCCGGAATCGAGAAGCCCCAAACCGCGCCCCACCACAGCAGGACGAAGCCGGCCAGCGACAGCAAGGCGCGGATCGGGGCATTCATCGATCGATCAGCCGCGGATCGATTTGGGTTGCACGACCAGATCGTCGGCCTTGAAGCCCTTGTCGATCAGCTTGGCGTCGGCCATCGCATCGATGGCGCCTTGCCACGCGGCGACGTCGGCGGCGCCCAGACCGTTCGCCTTGGTCGTGGCCGACTGCCAGACCGAGGCGATGAAGGTCTCGTTGAAGGCGCGCGTCAGGATCGCTTCCTGGCCGGCCCAAGTCGGCGCGTATTTGCCGATGGCGATCTTCAACGCCTCGTCCACATTGCCGCCGATCACCCAGTTGAAGCTTTCGTCGATCGCGTCGACGAAGGCGCGCGCGACGGCGGCCTTCGACGCGAGCAGGCGATCCGACGTCACGACCACGTTGCCGAAGGACGGCAGGAAGTCGTTCGACAGGATCAGATGCGTCGGGAACTTGTCGGCTTCGAGATTGTATTTGCGCAGTTCCGAGAACACGATCGCGTCGACCTGGCCCGCTTGCAGCGACTGCACGATGGCGCCGGTGGCGACGACTTCGACCTTCACGTCTTCGATGCGCAAGCCCGCCTTCTTCAGGCCCGCCTGGAGCTGAAGATAATTCGGGCTGCCCAGCGCCGTGACGGCCACGGTCTTGCCCTTCAAGTCGGCATAGGTCTTGATCTTCCCATCGGCCTTGGTCAGCAACGCGCCAATACCGCGCTGATAGGTGGTGTGGATCACCTTCACCGGCAGGCCGTTCGCCTTGGCCGCGATCACCGAATCGCCGTTCGGGAATCCGAAATCGACATTGCCGGCGGCGACGTTGCGCATGATGTCGGAACCTGCCGCGTAGATGACGTTGAGTTCCAGATTGCGCTTGGCGAAGAAGCCCTTTTCGATGCCGGCATAGATCGGCGCGTAGAACGGCACGGCGGCACCGTCGATCTGCAACGTGACGGCCGTTTTGGCTTGCGCGTGAACAAGGCCCGGTGCGAAAGCCGACGCGGCAGCGGCGGCGAGGATTTGGCGGCGATTCATCATGGGGAGACTCCCTTTTTGGTGGACGAGAAAAGATCGAGGGCCGCACGCAGCGCGATGCGCACGACGGCTTCTTGGGCGGGTTCGTAATCTTCAAGCCAGCGATCGGTGGTGCGATCGCCATGCACGGCGAGGATGGCGCCGGCTTGCAGACCCAGCGCCGCACCCACCGTCAGGATCGTTTCGGTTTCCATATCGCAGCCCACGGCGCCTTGCGCGGCGAATTTCGCGATCGGATCGTCGTCGGACGACGGACCGGCGGCGTCGCCGAAAAGTGGGCGCCCTTGGCCGCGATAGTAGGAATCGGTCGTGGCGACGCGCCCGACGCGATGCGCGGTGCCGTCGTTTTGCGCGGCGTTGGCAAGTGCCGCGACGATCTGCGGCGACGCGTTCACGGGCCCTTTCGCGCCATAGACGCGCGCGGCCCCCGTGCCGCCGATTGCGTCATCCACGATCAACATGCCGCCCAAAGGCAGGCCGGGCGCGATGGCGCCCATGCCGCCGATGCGAACCGCGATCTTGGCGCCAAGATTGGCAAGCTCGACCAGTGCGATCTCGGTCGAGGGGCCGCCGATTCCGGTCGAACACAAAGTGACGCCGACGCCGTCCACCGTCGCGCTCGCCATCCGATATTCGCGCCGCTGACCCAGATCGCGGGCATTCGGCAGCAGCTTGGCGGCGAGACCGACGCGCGCGGGATCCCCCGGCAGCAGCACGATCGGCCCCACATCGCCCGGCGCGCAAGGCAGATGCGGCGGCTTGCCGTCCTTCCACGGAAACGCGGCGCGGCGCTGGTTCGACTTGTCGTTCATTGTTTCCACCGCAGCAGACACCGTTCGGCGGCTTCCAGCGATACATGCACGGCAATACCCAGTGCCACGGTCAGCAGCACCGCGGCGAACAGCAGCGGCGTTTTGTAGGTGGCCGAGGCGAAGGTCATCAAATGGCCGAGGCCGAGCTTGCCCGACATCCACTCGCCCAGGATCGCGCCGACCACGGCTTGGACGGCGCCGATGCGCAAGCCGATGAAAATCTCGGGCAGCGCCATCGGCAATTCGACGCGCATCAAACGCTGCCAGGTCGTCAGCTTCAAGATACGCGCGAGTTCCAATGCGTTCTGCGGCACGCCGCGCAAACCTACGATCGTCGCGACCAGCACGGGGAACAGCACCAGCGACACGATCAGCACGATCTTCGACGTCGTGCCGAAGCCGAACCAGATGACGAATAACGGGGCGAGCGCGATCTTGGGTGCGGTTTGCAGCAGCAGGATCGGCCCGTCGAGCCAGCGTTCCAGCGTGGGCGATTTCGCCAGCACGAAACCCAGCGCGAAACCCGCCAGCGCGCCCAACACCAAACCGAACACGACATTGCCGAAGGTGAAGCCCAGATCGCGCCATAAGGCGCCGGAGATCGCGAGATCGGCGAGTGCCCCGCCGACAGCACCAGGGGCCGGCAGCATATAGGCCGGCGCGTCCGTCGCCGTCACATAGACCTGCCACGCGATCACGATCGCGACGATCCCGGCGAGGTGATCGACGATCGGCGGCACGCGGCGCGGGGCCGACGGAACGGCGACGGCGTCGCTCATTTCAGTTCCCGCCGGAACGTCGCCATGAATTGATGGAAGCGCGGATCGAGCTTCGTCGCCTCGCCGCGCGGATGCGGCAGATCGACATCGTGGATCGCGCGCACCCGGCCGGGACGCGCGCTCATCACCACCACGCGATCGGAGAGATACGCCGCTTCTTCGACCGAATGGGTGACGAAGACGATCGTCTTTTTCGTCGCGCGCCAGATCTGGAGCAATTCGTCGTTCATCCGGTCGCGCGTCAGCAGATCCAGCGCGCCGAACGGCTCGTCCATCAGCAGGATCGGCGGATCGTAGGAAAGGGCGCGCGCGATCGCCGCGCGCTGACGCATGCCGCCGGAAAGCTGGTGCGGCAGCGCATCCTCGAAGCCCTGCAGGCCAACCATCTTGATCAGGCGATGCGCGGTCGCGTCGGCTTCGGCGCGCGGCACGCCGCCGGTATCGAGCGGAAAGCGGATATTGGCGAGCGTCGAAAGCCAGGGCAGGAGTACGGGCTCCTGAAACACGAAGCCGATCGGCCGCGCCACGCCTGTCGCGGCGATGGTCAGCTTGCCGTCGCTGGGCGTTTCGAGGCCCGCGATGATCCGCAGCAAGGTGGATTTGCCGCAGCCCGACGGACCGACGATCGACAGGAACTGCCCGGCGGGAATCGTCAAATCCACCGGGGTCAGCGCGTCGACCGGCTCGCCCTTGGGGCCCGCGAACCTTTTCGACACGGCTTCAATTGTAATCATACCGCCGTCCAAGCAAATGAACGGCCAGTTATAGGGGAAGTGGGGCGTCCGTCAAACCGGCGCTTGCGCCGTCGCGTAGATCGCGTAGCCGCCGAGAATGTCCCGCGTGCGGGCGTGGAACCCCCGTTCCGCCGCAAGAGACGCGAATACGTCCAGCAGATCGTCGCGCGGCGCGACATGGAAAGCCGCGAGCCAGGCGCGCAACGCCGCTTTGGCGGGGCCCGGCCAGCGCCGCTGCGTGCCGAAATCGACCACAGCGATCCGCCCGCCCGGCGCCACGGCATCGAACGCACGGGTCAGGGCCGCACGCCAATCGGGGATCATCGACAGCGTATAGGCGCAGAACACGCGCTCGAAGCCTTTGCGCCCGAACACGGCTTGCGGATCGAACGTTGCCGCATCGGCCTGCGCCAACGCCGCGCGACGGTCGAGTTTGGCTTCCGCCGCGTCGAGCATCACCCGGCTGATGTCGAAACCATAGAAGCGCGCGGCTTTATATCGGCTGGCGGCGACGGCGAGATTGCGCCCCGTACCGCAGCCGATCTCCAACACACCGCCGTCCTGGGACGGGTCAAGTTCCGCGATCAAACGGTCGCGGCCGAGCAGATAATATTTGCGCGTAAGGTCGTAGATCGGCGTCTGCCAGCGATAGACGCCGTCCATCAACCCGGCATGGGCGGTATTCACGCGGCCACTCCGTCGCGCAAGCGATAGAGATGGAACCCGCCATAGATCGCCGAACGATCGCGCAACGTGCCTTCGCGGCTTTCGGCCTCGGCATAATCCCACATGCCGAGCAGTTCGGGCGCCAAGCGGCCCGGCAGCAGCGAGGGCTCCGCCGCCGTGCGGAAGATGACGCGGGCACCCGGACGGGCCGCATGCGCGATCGCGCGCCACAGCCGGTTCAGCGTGGAATCGTCCATCCAATCCTGGGCATCGAGCAGCACGAAGGCGTCGAAGCTGCCGGGCGCGGCCGCTTCGAAGACGTCGATCATATTGGCTTGGCGCAGTTCGATGCGCGCGGCGCGCGCGCGGAACGTCTCGTAGTTTTCCGCCTTCAAATGCGCCGGCAACGCCATTGCCGCCGCAGGTGGATAGGCGCGGCCGAAGGCTTGCCAAGCGAAGTAATTCTCCGACAGCGGAAAGCCGCAGGCCAAGCGTTCGAGCCGCGCTTCCAGCACATCGGCCATCGCCCCGCCTTCGGGGGCCGCTTCCAGCAGCGAGCGATACTGTGCGGGCGGAATACCCAGGCCGTAAAGCGACGCGGGATTATCGACGATCTTGCGGAACAATTTGCCCTTCAGGATCGGCCTTATCTCGGCGTCGAAGATGCGCTTTTGGGCGTCGAGCGAATCGGCCTCCAGCAAGCGGCGCGGGTCGCGGCGATGCAGCTTCGCGAAAATATGCCCCGCCCCGATGAAGCGGCCGAGCAAGCCTTCGCGATAGAGATGGCGTTTGAACGCGCCGATCCGGCGGCGGCCGCGCCAATCGCGCGCATCCCAATAGTCGCGCGCGTATTCGTCCAGCGCCGGGCGCAGATAGGCGTCGTAAAGCGCCGGATTATCCTTGGCCGCCGCCGCGCCCAAGAACCGGAAATAGGTCGCATGATCCGGCAAATGTCGCAACGCCGCGATCTTCAGCTTGGCTAGCGCGATATGATGCGCGTTGAGGTCGATCGCCAGCACGCGTTCGGGATCGGCGGCGAGATAGGCGAGCGCGTTGCACCCGCCCGAGCAAATCGTCGCGATCCGCGCGCCCGGCTTCAGCGCCAGCGCTTCGAGATCGACATCCGGGTCCTCCCAGATCTGGGCGTAAACGAGACCGGAGAAGAGCAGCGAGAAAAGCCGCTCGCGCAGGCCTTCGGGCGACAAGGTACGGCTGCGTTTGACCGCTTTCGTCACGTTGCGCAGCGTGGTGGGCGCGGCAATTCCTTGCGAGAGCATCGGCAGCGGAACCTCGTTCGCGTCGAGTCGGGAAGTCTTCCTCCCTCGATAGGCCGCGCGAATGACGCCCGCGTGATCGCTTCGTGACGGTTACGTTGCTAGTGCCGCATCACCACGCGCACCGGCTCGCGCAGCGGCCGGAACTGGTGGTAGGACCGCACGCGCGACAGCAGCGTATCGGTGATTTCGAATCCGGCTTTCAGCAGAATGCCGCCATCGGCGGCGACCGCCAGATCGTCGATCAGGATCAGGCCGGGATAAAGCTCGGCGATTTTCTTGGTGCTGACGTCGCCGCCGCGCGCCGCTTCGCCCTGCAGCAGCGCGTCGCGGATCGCGGCGAAGATGCCGGGGTCGTATTCCGTGCCGGCGGCGTTGCCGAGCTTGGCGAAAACCAAGCCCAGCGGCATGCCGGTTTCCAGCCCGGCGGCGACGTCGATCAATACGCGCAAGGCTTTCGCGCCGACGGGCGCGCCGGTCGATGCGGGCGCGCGATGATGGCGCACGATCAGCGCGACCTGCGCGAGGCGCGGAATTTTGACGAGCATGTCGGCGCCGATGGCCGGCACGCGCGCCGCGTGTTCGCTTTCCGCGGGCTCGAGCTTCGCGCCGCTCGCCAGCTTGGCGCGAAGATCGGCGGGCAGCGCCGTCAACCCGAGCGGATGGAGCATCGCCGCGAGATCGAGCTCCCACGGGCTGACATCCGGCAAGGCGCCGGCGGCCTGGCGCGCGAGCCCGCGCGCGCGCATACCGCGCCCGAAAGCGGTGGGGTCCATGCCCATCAACACCTCGACCAGCACGCCGACCGCGCCGCCCAGCGTGCGCTCGACCAATTCGCGCTCGGCCGTGATCAGGCGGTGCTGGGCCATCGCGTCGGTCAGCGCGCCGATCACGTCCTCGGGCGCGCAAGGCTTGTTCAGGAAGCGGAAGATCGCGCCGCGATTGACGGCGCGCACGGCCGTCTCCTGATCCGCGTTCCCGGTCAGCATCAGGCGCACGATATCCGGCGCTTGTGTGCGCACGCGGGAAAGAAGCTCCACGCCGTCCATGCCGGGCATGCGCATGTCGGACAACACGATCGCGAAGCCGCTGCCGTCGCCCAGCTTTTCGAGCGCCTGATCGCCGCCGGTCGCGATGTCGACCTCGAACTTGCCGAACAGCTGGCGGCGCAAGCCCGACAGGACGTTGGGCTCGTCGTCGACCAGAAGGACGCGCGCCGTCACGACACCAGATCCTTCGTCGCGTTCTCGAAGGCGAGCCTGTCGCGCCATTGCTGCGTCCAGTCCAGCCGCCCGATATCGTGAAGATAGATTTCGTCGATCTTCATGGCGAAATCTCCGGGCGTGATAAGCGCATCGGCGATATGCACCACCGAATGGAGACCGAAATCGAGATGGCCGCAGCGCATCGGCTCGTGGTGATAGCTGGCGGCGGCCGTCAGATTGTCCGGCAGGCCCCAGATCGACAAAAGATGGGCGCCGATCTGGGCGTGCGTCGTGCCGAGATGCTCGCGTTCGACCAGATAGCGCGGGACTTGCGTGGCTTCGCTCTCCTCGCGGATGCGCGCGTCGAGCTCGGGCCGGATGGCGGCGAGAACGACGGCGCCGATGTCGTGCAGGAAGCCGGCGACGAAGGCTTCGTCGGGCGTCGCCTCCGGCGCGCCGACGCTTTCCCACAGGCGGCGGCACAGCGCACCCATGGCGAGGCTATGACGGACGATCTCCTCGATCGGCGCGGCGTTCAGCCCGGCGGCTTCGAGCTGGGCGAGCAGCCCGGCCTTCAGCACCAGCGCGCGCACGATGTCGAGCCCGAGGAAGTTCATCGCCTGCAGCGGCGTGGCGATGCTGCGCCCGACGCCGAAGAACGCCGAGTTGGCGATCTGCAGCAGCTTCGCGGTCAGCGCGATGTCGCGGCCGACGATCGCGGCGACGTTGGCGATCGACCCATCGGGCTTGCGCAGCTCCGCCACCAGGTCGAGATAGGTCTGCGGCGGGGACGGCAACCGGCGCAGCCCTTCGACGCAGGCGCGCAGCGTCTTGTCGTTGATCTCGTCGCGCAAGCGCACCGCGCGCTCGACCGTGCCGACGATACGCGTGCTGTCGCAAGGCTTGGACAGGAACACATGCGTGGGCCCCACCGCGCGCAAAGCCGTCTCGCGGTCGCACTGCCCGGACAGGACGATGCGGATCGTCTCGGGATGGATCGCTTCGATGCGCGAAAGAAGCTCGGCGCCGTCCATGCCGGGCATGCGCATGTCGGTCACGATCACGTCGGCGGGCTGGCGGTCGAGTTCGCGCAGCGCGTCGTCGCCCCCGCCCGCGAAACGCATGTTCCAGCTTTCGCGCATCGGGAACAGCATCCGGCGCAGACCCGACAGGACGTTGGGCTCGTCGTCGACGAATAGAACTTCGGTTTTCATGTCGCGGTTTCCTTCGGCTGCGCGGAAGCGGGATTGAGCGGCAAGCGGATCGTGAACTCGGCGCCCCGCCCCGGCTCGGAGCGCAAGCCGAGACTGCCGCCGTGCTTCTTGACCACGATGGTGCGGCTGATCGACAGCCCTTGCCCCGTGCCTTTGCCCGGCGGTTTGGTGGTGAAGAAGGGATCGAAGACGCGGCCGGTGTTCTCCGCGGCGACGCCGGTTCCGGTGTCGGAGACGGTGATTTCCGCCCAATCGCCGTCCTTGCGTGTGGAGATCGTGATCAGGCCGCGCTCGTCGCCTTTCGCCTCGATCGCGTGGGCGGCGTTGACGACGAGATTCAGGACGACCTGGTTGATCTCGCCCACATGGCAAGGAACGGGCGGCAGATCGGGCGCGAAGCGTGTTTCGACGTCGGCGACGTATTTCCACTGGTTGCGGCTGACCGTCAGCGTCGTGTTGATCGCGGCATGCAGATCGGCGGGGGATTTTTCTTTCGCGTCGGGATAGGAGAATTCCTTCACCGCCGCGACGATCTGGCGGATGCGCTCGACGCCGTCGAGCGACTGGTCGATCGCCAGCGGCACCTCCGACAGCAGGAATTCGACGTCGGATGAGCCCGTGCCGGGCGCGCGGACCGCCGCCGACAGATCGGCGAACGCGGTCTTCAGGAAGCGCACGTTGTCGCCGACATATTGCGTGGGCGTGTTGATTTCGTGCGCGATGCCGCCCGCCAGCGTGCCCAGCGCATCCAGCTTCTGGCTTTGACGCAGTTCCGTTTCCAGCGACGCGCGCGCGCGTTCGGCTTTGCGGATGTCGGTCACGTCGGTCCAAATGACGACGATCCCGCCTTCGCCCGTCCGCCGTTCCGCGATCGTCAGCGCGCGGCCGTCGGGCAGCGCGGCCTCATATGCGGCTGCGCGCGCGTCCGGCACTTCCCATGCGCGCATGCGCGCGGCCAGAACCGAGGCGCCGAAAGGGGCGACGATTTCCTCGATCCGGCGGCCGAAACCGGCTTTCGCGCCGGCCGACTGCGCGAGAGCAACGAACGCCCGATTGGACATGACGAAACGGCCGGTCGGATCGAACAGCGCGAAGCCTTCGCTAAGGCTTTCGACGGCGTCGGTCATGCGGCGCTGCGCGATTTGCACGCGCTGTTCGGCCTTCTCGCGTTCGGTCACGTCCTTGCCGAAACCGGCATAACCCTGGAAGGTGCCGTCCAGCGCCAGGATCGGCACGCCGCCGATTTCGACATGTCGGATAACCCCGTCGGGCCGCCGCAGCCGGTAGACGAAGCCGTCGAACGGATTGCGCTGATCCAGATCGGCCAAAAGATCGCTCAGACGATCGCGATCGGTCGACTCGGCGGCGAAGTCGAAACGCGACCGGCCGATCAGCTCTTCGGGCCTCAGCCCCGTCGAGCGCGCCACGCCCGAGGAGACCCAAGTGAATCGGAACTGCGCGTCGGTTTCCCACGCCCAGTCGTTCGAGGATTCGAGGATCGCCTCGATTCGGCGCAGCGTCGCGAAACGGCTGCGGCCTTCTTCCTTGTAGTCGCGCTGCGATGCGATTGCGGTTGCGGTTGCGGTTTCCATCGGCCTTCTCCGGCCGTAACCATCGCAACTCGCTTGCCAGTCCGGTTGTTTACCAAGTCTTTGATTTTATAGGGCTGTTCCGGGCCAGATCGCCGTGCCGCTGCAAATCGCGACACGAAACGCAACGGGTTTCGCGTCAGGCGCGCTCGCGGCCTTCCCAGAGCTGCTTTTTGCGATAAATGGTGGACGCGTCGATCTCAAGGAACGCCGCGGCCCGGCGCACATTGCCTCCGCAAGCGGCGATCGCCGCTTCGATGGCGTCGCGCTCGATCCGCCACATCGGCCGCAACGGCGAACCCGGCGCGCCGGGGGTCACGTCGTAGGAAGCGTTCGTGTTCGCCGCGGCGGCCAGGCGCGGCATGGCGCCGGGCGCGCGGCCGCGCAGCTTATCGGGCAGCATGCCCGCGTCGATCGCTTCGGCGTCGTGCAGAACGATCGTGCTGCGCACGGCGTTCTGCAATTCGCGCACGTTGCCGGGCCATGCGTAGCTCGCGAGGATCGATTCCGCCTCCGCCGTAAAGCCCGTAAAACGCTTGCGCTCCTCGCGCGCGTAGCGCTTCAGCAATTCGTGGGCGATGAGCAGCACATCCCCTTCCCGGTCGCGCAGCGGCGGCAAGGTGATGGGGATGACGTGCAAGCGATAATACAAATCCTCGCGGAAGCGCCCGGCCGCGACTTCGGCCGCCGGATCGCGGTTCGTGGCGCAGACGATCCGAACGTCCACGTCCTGCGGCTTCGAATCGCCCACGCGCTGCACAAGCCCCGTTTGCAGGAAGCGCAGCAGCTTGCCCTGCAGGTTCAGATCCATCTCGCAAATTTCGTCCAGGAACAGCGTGCCGCGATGCGCCTGCAACGCCGCACCCGCGCGATCCGCGGTGGCGCCGGTGAAGGCGCCCTTCACATGGCCGAAAATCTCGCTTTCCAGCAGGTCTTTCGGGATCGCCGCGCAGTTGAGCGCGACGAAGGGCGCTTTGGCGCGCGGACTGCGCTTGTGGATCGCCTCGGCGCAGACCTCCTTGCCCGTGCCGCTTTCGCCGGTGACGAAAACGGTCGCCTTGCTTTGGGCGGCCGAATCGATGATGCGATAGACCGCCTGCATGGGCAGCGACGCGCCGACGAAGCCGTAATAACGGTCGCGGCCGAATTCCTCGCGCATCTCCACGACGGCGTCGGCGAGCTTGCGCCGCTCCAGCGCGTTGCGCAACGTGACCGTCAGGCGGTCGCGGTCGAACGGCTTGACCAGGAAATCGTACGCGCCTTCGCGCATCGCCTCGACCGCGAGTTTCATCGAGCCCGAAACGGTGACGACGACCGCCTCGGTCGGCAATCCCTTGGCGCGGATCTCCTTCAGAAGATCGATGCCGCTGCCGTCGGGCAGGCCCACGTCGATCACCACGGCGTCGGGCACGCGCGCTTCCATCCGCGTGCGCGCCTGGGCAAGCGAGCCCGCGATCGCCACGTCCCACGCTTCGTCGCGCAGATATTCCTCGTACAGCACCGCCATCGGCAGCGTGTCCTCGACGATCAAAACGTGACGCTTGGCGCCCATGATACGGCTCCTATTCCGCGATCGACGCGACGGATTCGCGCGCCGCAATCTGCTCGGCCGACCGCGCGAACGCCGTTTCGAGTTCGTCCATTTTCTCCGCCATCGTTGCCGCATCATAGCGCGTCGCATCCGCTTCGAACGCGGCCGCGATTCGCCCCAGTTGCAACGCGCCAACCGAGAGCGCGGAGCCTTTGATCGCGTGCGCCTCGCGCGCCGCGAGCCCCGCGCTTTCCGGCGACATTCCGCGCATCCGCGCGAGGCGCGCACGGACATCTTTGGCGAACAGCGCCGCAACCTTGCGCGTCGCTTCCGCGCCGATCTGCGTTTCGATCTCGTCCATGACGCGCGGATCGAACTCGACGGCCGGATCGGAACCTGCGGACATCGTCCCGGCCGCCGCCGGCGCGGCGTCCGTGTTCCCGGAGTCGTTCGCATGGCGCTGGATCGCGGCGGCCAGCGCCGCCGGATCGAAAGGCTTGGCCAGAAAACCGTCCATGCCGGCATCGCGGCATTGGCGTTCGTCCTGCGCGAAGGCGTTGGCGGTTAGCGCCACGATCGGCGTGGCGCGCGCCGGCCCGACAAGATTGCGGATGCGGCGCGTCGCTTCCAGCCCGTCCATCTCGGGCATCTGCACGTCCATCAGGATCAGGTCGTAGGGCAAAGCAGCAGCAGCCTCCACCGCCTCGCGTCCATTGTTCACGGTGTCGACGCGGTGACCCATCCGGTCGAGATACGACGTCGCGATCAACTGATTGGACAGGTTATCCTCGGCGAGCAGGATGCGCAGCCGGCGGCCCCGTGTCGGCGTGATCGGCGCGGCCGCCGGTCCCGGCTGGCGCAAGGTCATCGGCAATTCGATCGCGAAGGTGAAGACCGAGCCGATGCCGGGTTCGCTGGTCACGGCGATCGTTCCGCCCATGCGTTCGGCCAGAACTCGGCAGATCGAAAGCCCCAGCCCGGTGCCGCCGAATTTCCGCGCCGTCGATTTGTCGAGCTGGGAGAACTCGCGGAACATTTCCGGCAAGCGGGATGCCGGGATACCTACGCCGGTATCTTCGACCTTCAATTCCACACCCGCGCGACCGCCCGCCACCGGACGCACGCGCGCACGCAACGTGACCTCGCCCACCGCCGTGAATTTGATCGCGTTGGACAGAAGGTTGTTGGCGATCTGGCGCAACCGTGCGGGATCGCCGATCAGCACCGCACCCTCCGGAATGTCGGCATCCAATCGATAGCGCAGCCCCTTGGCTTCGGCGCGCGGGCGCATCAATTCGAAAGTGCGGTTCAGCATTTGACGGAAATCGAACTCCACCGCCTCGATGTCCATCTTGCCGGCCTCGAGCTTCGAGAAGTCGAGCACATCGTTCAGAATCTGCGTCAGCAGCTGCGAAGTATCGCGCAGCACATCGACGAATTTGCGCTGCTCGCGCGGCAGGTCCATATCGGCCAGCAGTCCCGCGACGCCGACGATGCCATTGAGCGGCGTGCGGATCTCGTGACTCATCATCGCAAGAAACCGCGACTTCGCCTCGCTGGCGGCTTCGGCGTGCGACCGCGCGCTTTCCGCGCGGCGCATCTGGCGATCCAAGACCGTCGCGAATGTCAGGATCAGTAACGTGAACAGCGTCGCGGCGCCAAAATCGGTGAACGCGCGGAACCGCAGGCCGGCATAAACTTCGTTTTCGGCGAAACCGACGCTGACGAACATCGGCACACCCGAAACGGCGCGATAGCCTTCGACGCGGCGGAGCCCATCCGTCGCGCTGGGCCCGGTCCAGACGCCGGTCGGCTCGGTCCGCGCGAGACGGACGAACGGATGCTCGGCGAAATCGCGCTCGAGCATGCCGGCCGTGACGCCCGTACGCGAGCGCAGGCGCCCGTCGAAACCGAAGATCGCGCTGACGGCGCCCGAATTATCGCCGAGCACTTTCGCCAAGCCGCCAAAATCATACGCGTCGACGGATGCGACCAGCACGCCCGCAAACTCGCCGTTCGGGCCGTCGACGCGCCGCGTGAGCTGGACGGACCAGCGTTGCGACACGCGCCCAAAGACCGGCTTGCTGATGAACAGGCCCGCCGTGCCGTCGGCATGGACCAGAAAATGTTCGCGGTCGGCGATGCTGACAGGCGTCGGCGCGAGAGGCAGATTGGACTGCAGGATCACGCCATCGGCGCCCGCGAAGGCGAACTGCACGATATCGTCGATCGGAATCGCTTTGCGGCGCACGAGTTCGTCGATCGACGCATTCACCGGGTCGCGTTCGAAAACGAATTTGGCCGTGCGCAGCGCTTGGTCGATCCGGCCAATGAAGTTGGCGGATTGCTCGGCCAGGGCTAACGCCAACGTGCGCGCTTCGCTTTCCGCCTGATAGCGGGTGCTGGTATGCGCCGAGGTCTGCACGGCCAGGGCGATCGCCCAGACGCCGGCGACGAACAACGCGACGGCAGCCCACGCGATCGGCGGCAAACCACCCGGGCGGCGGGCTTCGTTCGGACCTTCGGCGGCGGTCAGGGTGCGCATCGGCATCTCCTCTTCCGCCTAAATACATTCGCGGGCTTAACCGGTTCTGAAAAGCGCAACCGCAATTCGCAACGCCGTGTCGCCGATTGCGACACGGATCGCGGCGCCGTCGCGTACTGCCACGCACCGCCGCTCCGAAAAACCGAACGATTCCAGCGCGACGATGCCGCGGCGGCACTTGGCGCGGCAGTTGCGGAACAGGGGATTGCGGATGCGGCGCTGCTCAACGCGCGGCAGGACCGCAAAACTGAATATCGCACTCCAGAAGGGAGTAGGGACCATGTCGCTTTCGGTGAACACCAATATGGGCGCGATGCGCGCCCTCGCCAGCCTGCGCACGACCGGCGAGACGCTCGGCGTCTATTCGAAACAACTCCAGACCGGTTATCGCGTCGCCGATGCGATGGACGACGCGTCGACCTTCTCGGTCGCGCAAGGAATCCGCGCCAATCTGCAGGCCTACTCGGCGGTGCAGAATTCGCTGGCAGGCGGCGTCGGCATGGGCTCCGTGACGCAATCGTCGCTCAGCAACATCTCCGATCTCGTCGGCAACATGCAGGCGAAGCTGACGCAGCTCGCCGACGGATCGATCGGCGCGTCGCAGCGCACGATCTACGCCGCCGACTTCAACGCGATGACCAGCCAGGTTTCGACCTTCATCGCGATGGCGAACTACAACGGCGTGAATCTTCTGTCGAACGCGTCGGCCGCGCGCACCTTCATGGCCGATACCAGCGGCACGACGCTGACCATGGCGTCGCAGTCGGGCGTTTCGGCCGCCTTCACGACCTTTGCGACGTCCAGCGTGTCGTCGGCGACGGCGGCGACGGCCGCCCTCACCTCGCTGACCACGTTCCAGACGGCGGTCGGCACGGCGATCGGCCAGAACGCGACGGATACGCGTTCGCTGCAATTGCAGTCGAAATTCGTCGACGCGATTTCAGACGCGACGACGACCGGCCTCGGCCAGATGATCGACGCGGATATCGGCAAGGCCGCAGCGCAAGTGCAGTCGCAGCAGGTCCGCCAGCAATTGGCGGTGCAGCAGCTGTCGATGGCCAACCAGCAGCCGGCCATCCTGCTTTCGTTGATGCGCTAGGAACAGGGGCGCGCATAGCGGGTCCGGCGCGGATTTTCGGCCGAAAAGCCGTCCGTCCGCGCCGGCACTCGCGCGTCAGCGCGCTTTCTTCGGCGGCCGGCCGCGTCGCGGCCGGTCGTGGATCGGCGAGCCGCCGTCGGTGCGGGCAAGCGCGCGCATCGTGCCGACGATCTGCTGGCGAACCTTACGGTCGCGGATGCCGTAATAGGCGCCGACCATGTCGAGCGTCTCGCGCTTCAGCGCGGGATCGTCGATCTGCGACGGCAGCGGATGCGTGACGGCGGAAGCCACCGCTTTGCGCTTCGCCGAGTCGAACTCCGCCGACAAGCCTTCGAAGAAATATCCGACCGGCACGTCGAGCGCGCGGGCGGTTTCATAGAGACGCGACGCGGACAGACGGTTGACGCCGCGTTCGTTCTTCTGCAACTGCTGGAACGTGATGCCGATCAATCGGCCAAGCTCCTGTTGCGACATGTTCAGTTCGATACGCCGCGCCTTAACCCGTTCGCCGACATGCACGTCCACGTCCGAGGGGCCGCCCTTCGTCCGCCGGCCGGCCCGCTTCGTCGATTTCGCCGCCACTTCGTCCTCCTGATCGCGCTGATTACTACGATTGTACGCGAAAGCGGCGCATTCTACGCGACGCCGACGGCACGTCAAATATTGTACGCACAAAATAGCGAATAACGCCTTCCACGCGAGAATTTGTAAATCTGATCGCGAGCGTTTTATGGCGGCGCGCATGGCTGTATCGATTTAGACGCGCCGCGCGGCGCCGCTTCCGTTGTTTCGTGTCCTCTTTCGTTCCTTGCAATGCCCAGAAATGCCGCGCGCCGCGCGTTCAGATGCCCAGCGCCGCGAAAAATTCTGCCGCAGCCATGCGTAGCGCCTTGCGTTCCGCCGGCTGCATCGCGAGAAGCGCGCGATAGGGCATCGCGAGTCGGGGATTGCGCGTGAGTTTGGATTCGTTCTCGATCAAAAAATTCCAGTAGAGGAAATTGAACGGACAAGCGCCCTCGCCCGTGCGCTTGCGCCGATCATGAGCGCACTTCCCGCAGTAATCCGACATGCGATCGATATAGGCGCCCGACGCGGCATAGGGTTTGGAACCCAGCACGCCGCCATCAGCATGCAGCACCATACCGTGGACGTTCGGCAGCTCGACCCATTCATAGGCGTCGGCATAGACGATCAGATACCATTCTTCGATTTCGGCCGGTGCGACGCCCGCAAGCAGCGCGAAATTGCCCGCGACCATCAAACGCTGGATGTGATGCGCATAGGCGGTGCGGCGCGTGACGCCGATGGTTTCGCGCAAACAATTCATTTTCGTTTCGCCGGTCCAGAAGAAATCGGGCAGCCGGCGCGTCGCATCGAGGAAGTTCGTCGCGGCGTAATCGGGCATGCGCGTCCAATAGATGCCGCGCACGAATTCGCGCCAGCCCAGGATTTGCCGCAAAAACCCCTCGACGGCGTTGAGCGGCGCCGTGCCGTCGCGCCAAGCGTTGACGGCCGCATCGCACACTTCGCGCGCGGTCAACAGTCCGGCATTGAGATAGGGGGAGATCGCGGCGTGATAGATGAAATCCTCGCCCGATTTCATCGCGTCTTGATAGTCGCCGAACAGATGCAAGCGCTCGGCGACGAATTCGCGCAAGGCCGCCAGCGCGCCCTCGCGCGTCGTCGCCCAAACGAAGGGCTCAAGATCGCCGAAATGATCGCCGAACTGCGCGGCGACCAGATCGAGCACCGCGCGCAGTTCCGGCCCGGCCGCCGGGCGCCGCCGTACGGCGACGCGATGGCCGCGCGGCAAGGCCTTGCGATTCTGGGAATCGAAGTTCCACGTCGCGCCCGCGGGCGCGTCGCCTTGCATCAAGTAACCCGTCTTGCGCCGCATCTCCCGGTAGAAGAATTCCATCCGCATAGATTTACGGTCTTTCGCCCAGGCGGCGAATTCGGCGCGCGAACAGAAGAAACGGTCGTCGTCGCGGATCTCGACCGGCAAACCGCTCATGCCCGCCCAAGCGCGCATCATGTCGAGAACCCGGTACTCGCCGGGCTCGGTCGCGACGATCCGCGCGGGCTTATGCCGCGCGATCGCGCGCTTCAATTCGCCGGTGAAGCTCTGCGTGTTCGCGGGATCGTCGAGCTTCACGTAATCGACGCGGATTCCTTCCTTTTCCAGCGCCTTGGCGAATCCCCGCATCGCCGCCAGCACGAAGGCGATTTTCTGCTTGTGATGCCGGACATAAGTCGCCTCTTCGACGACTTCGGCCATCAATACGACGTCGCGCGCAGGATCGAGATCGCGCAGCGACGCGACATTGCGGGTCAATTGGTCGCCCAGGACGAAACGGAGGGTCTGGATCATCGGAACCGGCGGGTTGTAGAAGGACGTTTCGCGTATCGTTACGCCCGGCCGGCGCCGCCGGTTCATTTCGGATGGGAATCGTGGTGAACGCTGCGAAAGTCACGCTTTCGACGATCGGCCGGACCGCGGCGCAAGCCACGGGACCGCTGTGCGTGTTCGCGCGGTTCGAGAACTCGCTTTATGCGCGGGATTCGGCGGGCCGGATCGTCTGCGTGGTCGCGGCGGGTCTGGGCGACGGAACGTTGCAGGCGCGCCTGCCGGGGGCGCTGCCCGATCTGCCCGATAGCATCGCGCTCGCAGCCGCGCCGATTTGGACGCCACCGCCCCTTCCCGAATGGCGCAACGCCGATCTCGCGGCCGGGCTGGCGCGCGCAACGGCGACGCGACCGGCGAGACCGCAAGGCGTGGGGGACGCAGCTTTGGCCGCCGGTCTTTCAGCGCTGAACCGATGGGCCAGCGGGACGGAAACGCTCGAATCGTGTCGCGACCTGATCGGACTTGGACCGGGCTTGACGCCGTCGGGCGACGACGCGCTGGGCGGTGCCGCGATATCGCTGCGCGCTTTCGGCCGGGCGATGCTGGCGGGCGAACTTGGCGCGTTCATCCGCAAGCACGCGCCGAATCGTACAAGCGCCATTTCATGCGCGCATCTGCACGCCGCCGCCGACGGCGAAGGCTCGGCCGCATTCCACGACGCGTTGCGCGATCTGGTGACGAATGGCGATTTCACGTCGCTCGCCCGGATCGGCGCGTCGTCGGGCTGGGACGCGATGGACGGCGCAATCGCCGTCCTATCGCCTATCGCCCGGCGATAGCGACCGCGAGGCGCGCGGCCGCCGCATTCGACGGCGCCACCACAATCCCGGCTTCCGCCAGCGTGCGCACTTGTGCCGCGCGATTCTGCGCGTCGAGATCGGTACCGGTGACGCAGGCGATGACGATCGCGTCGCGCGACTTCGCCGCCGCGACCGCATTGGCGGCGTGTTCGGCCGGATCGTCGTTCGCACCCGTGCCGATCACGATATCGACGAGGATCGCGGCGACATTCTGATCGTCGAGCCCCGCGACGATACCGGCGTCGCGCAAAGTCGGGTCGATCATCGGATGCGGCCGGCCCAGCGTGTATTCGTCGGCGCCGTAATCGATCAACACATGCCCGGAAGCGGGTTTGTCTTTAAGTGCGCCAGGGATCGGTGCGTTCGACCAGAACGCGGCACCAGCCTTGCGCAGAATCGTTTGTGCTTCGGCGCACAGCGTGCCGCCGGAATAAACGCCGCGCACGAAACGGCGCGATGCGGACAAACGCTTCTTCCATTCGGCGGCGATCGCGGCCGCATCGAACCCGTCGGTCACGGGGGCCGCCGCCAGCGCCGCAGCTTCTTCCAGCGTCGCGGCGAGACGCGCGTTCTTCGGCATGTCGAGCGCGTCGGCGCCCAGGAAACAGATCACATGCGGCTTGGGGCTTTTGGCCACGCGTTCCAGCACCGTCTTGGCGACCGATGCGGCGGGCGGCTTCGACACGATCACGATGCGCTTCGTCGCCGGATCGGCGTCGAGCGCGTCGAGTGCGGCCAGCGTCGTCAACGCGCCGACTTTCTCCGACAGGTCGCGCCCGCCAGTACCAATGCCATGCGACACGCCGAACCCGGCGCGCGCGATCAGCGTGGCGACTTCCTGCAAACCGGTGCCCGACGCGGCGACGATCCCGATCTCGCCTTGCGGCACGGCATTGGCAAAGGCGAGCGGCACGCCCGCGATCATCGCCGTGCCGCAATCCGGGCCCATCACCAGCAAGCCTTTGTCGCGCGCGAACAGCTTCAGCGCGCGTTCCTCCTCCACCGGCATGTTGTCGGAGAAGATCATCACGTTGAGACCGCGCGACAGCGCCTTGCGCGCTTCCGAACCGGCGAAGACGCCGGGCACGGAGATCAACGCGAGATTGGCGCCGCCCAAGGCCGCGATCGCGGCGTCCATCGAGCGCGGATTGCGAGCACCCTTCGGCCCCGCTTGTTCTTGCGGGCGCGACAGCAATTTGTCCGCGCCGTCGAGGGCGGCCTTCGCTTCGTCGGCCGAACCCGCGCGCAACGCCACAACCAGATCGTTGGGCCCGGCCTTACGCCCGTCGGCATCGAGCAAGCCCGCCTCGTCGAGGATGCGCAGATTGCTGGGCGTGCCGATCATCATCGCGGCACTGGCGACACCCGGCAGCGACGACACCGACTGCGACAAGCGCATCAAAGCGACCGAGTCGAGATAGAAGCCCTTGCGCACGCGATTGGCGAGAACGCTCATTATTTGCCCTCCGCCAGCGCTTCCAGCGCTTGCACGAAACACGCGAGGGGTGCCCGCACCGTACCGGCCCCGACTTGGCCAATACCGGGCTTGCGATGCGCGATCCCCGTGTTGATCAGGGGCGCAATGCCCGTCTCGACAACGCGGCGCACATCGATGCCGACGGGCACGCCCGCGAAATCGAGACCGGGGATCGTCCAATCGGGATTGCGGCCGGCGCTGATGTCGACCATCGAACGGGTGATGTCGAGCGCTTCCGATGCGGAGCCCGCACCCACGAAACCCGCGACGGCGGGCGACGCCGCCATGGCGAAACCGCCCAGGCCGATCGTTTCGACGATCGCGGAATCGCCGATATCGGGATTGGCGTCGGCTTCGGTATAGCCGGGGAAATAAAGCCCGCGCGGCTGTTCGACGGGGGCGACGTACCAGCGATCGCCGGTCGCGGCGACGCGAATGCCGAAATCCGTGCCGTTGCGGCACATCGCGGTGACGAGCGTGGAATGCGCCACACCCTTCACCGGATCGGCGATCGACTTGCCCATCGCCATCGCGACGTTCAGGAAGAACTGATCGTTGCCGCCGCAGAATTCGAGGATCTTGGCAAGCTTCTCGGAATCCGGCACGGCGCGCGCCAGCCACGGCGCCATCGTGCGCACGAACAGGCTGGTGCAGGCGACGTTGCGCTGATGCATCTCGTCGCCCATCGACAATCCGCGCGCGATGATCGGCTTCAGCGCCAAACCGCCCGACAGCTTCAACGCGGCGGCGAGGGCAGGCCCCAAATCCGACGCGAGCCAGCGCAAGCGCGCCAGCACGCTTTCGTCGTTGCCGCCGAAGCGCATGACCTTGCCCAGGCCCTCGTTCAGCGTGCAGTAGGCGCGATTGCCGAAGCCGCGATTCTCGACGACCATCACGGGCATCGATCGCGTGATCATGCCGGTCATCGGGCCGACGGCGCCGAAATGATGATTGGGCGCGAATTTGATTCCGCCCGACGCTGCGAGCTTCTCGGCCGCGTCCAGATCCGGCGCCCAGCCTTCGAGCACGATCGCGCCTTGAATGGCGCCGCGCAACGGCCCGCACATCCGATCCCATTCGATCGGCGGACCGGCATGCAGGATCGTGCGATCGCCCAAGCCTTGCAGCACCGTATCGGCGCGCACGACGTCGATCAGCACGGGCTCCGCCTTCAGAAAGCGCGCAAGCGCTTCCTTGTTGGCGGTGTCGATCGCGGGATCGCCGTCGAGCTTGGCAAGCAGCCCCGCCAAACGTGCATCGCCCTTGGCGGGCGGCGCCCAATCGACATGGGAAACGGGAACACCGGCGCGGGAAAGATCGCGCGCGAAACCGTCGAGCCCGACATTGACGATTCGAAGGCCCGACGCGAGCAAAGATTGACCTGACATGAGGCCGGATAAGACCCTGTCCGGACCGGGTTTTCAAGCCCCGCGGGACAGATTCCGGCGGATTTCCGCCAGCAATTTCGCGCGCGCGGTATCGTCTGGGGCGGCCTCCAGCGCCTTGCGCACGGCCAGGATCGTACCCGCATAGTCGTTGTGCCAATCGCGGCCCGCTTTGGCCGCCGCGCGCAGATCGCGCCCGTCCCCGGCGGGGTCGAGCCGCCAGCCCGGACCGTCGGCCGCAAGCGAATCGTCGAGACCGGGAATCGCGATCCGTGCATGATCGATCCCCGCGGCGGCGAGTGCGCCGCGCAAGGCGTCAAGCTGATCGGGCTCGCCATGCACCAGCGCCACTTGGGTCGCGGGCCCGATCGCCGCTTGCGCCCAGCGCACCAGATCGCCCTGCCCCGCATGGCCCGAATAGGAATCGAGATCACGGATACGCGCGCGCACCGCGATCTCCTCGCCATGGATGCGCACGGGGTCCACGCCGTCGCGGATCAGACGGCCGAGCGTGCCCGGCGCCTGATAGCCGACGAACAGCACGGTCGATTCCGCGCGCCAGAGATGATCCTTCAAGTGATGCTTGATCCGCCCGGCTTCGCACATGCCCGAACCGGCGATCAGAATGGCGCCGCCGCGCACGCGCGCCAGCGCCTTGCTCTCCGCCACCGATTCGACGGCGCGCAAATGCGGCGCGTTGAAATGCGCGCCGCCGTCGGGGACGGGCTCCAGCGTCGACGCATAGCGCGCGAAAACTTCCGTCGCGCGCTGGGCGAGCGGCGAGTCGAGATAGATCGGCATCGCGGGAATGCGGCTTTCGCGCGCCAGCAGCAGCAGATCGTGGATCAGCTCCTGCGTACGCTCGACCGCGAAGGCCGGAATCAACAGATTGCCGCCCGCGCGATGCGCGTCGAGCACTTCAGCGGCGAGCTTGGCGCGGCGCGAGTCTTCGTCCTCCGCCGGGCGTTCGCGTCCGCCATAGGTCGATTCCATCACCAGCAGATCGGCCTTGGGCGGCAAAGCCGCATCGTGCTGCAAGGTTTTGCCGCGCGGGCCCAGATCGCCGGAGAACACCAGGCGCCGGCCCGCGATCTCGATCGCCGCCCAAGCGGCCCCCAGAATATGGCCCGCATGACCGAAACGCGCTTTGGCACCCGCAACGGGCGAAAATTCCTTGTCGAGCGGAACGGGCCGCAATTGCGCCAGTGCCGCTTCGGCATGCGCGCGCGTATAGAGCGGCGGCAGGATATCGCCTTGCCCGCGCCGATGCAGGCGAGTCGCGGCGCGATCGGTTTCCATTTCCTGGATCGCGGCCGCATCGCGCAACATCCATTGCAGCAGATCGCAAGTCGCCGGCGTGGCGAAGATCGGGCCGAAGAATCCTTCGGCCGCCAAGCGCGGCAGCAAACCCGAATGATCGATATGCGCGTGGGTCAGCACCACCGCGCCGAGCTTGTCGGGCGCGAAGGGAAAGACGCGGCGGTTGAGGCCCTGCAGAGTTTTGGGCCCTTGCACCATGCCGCAATCGACGAGGAAGGGCTTCGCCCCGCCATCGACTTGAAAACACGAACCGGTCACGGTGCCCGCGGCCCCGTGAAAGCGAATGACGGGCGAAGAATCGTTGTTCATCGGCGCGAGTGTAGCGCCAAACGCGAAAGGCCGTTAACGCCCGCCCCAGGCCAGCGGGAAATTGCCCGAAATGCCGGGCGTGCCCGTCGCGGTCGCCGTCGGGATCGCGGGCGGCGTCAGGTTCAGCAAGCCCGGCAAAATCGTGACCGGCGCGCCGCCGCCCACAGGCGTCACGGTGATCGACTGCACCGCACCGCCCGAAGTGTTGATCGTGATCGTGGTGCCCGCCGCGAACGTGCCCGCCCCCGCCGACGGGGTAGGCGTGCTGGATTGCGCGCCGCCGGTCTGCGGCGTGCTACCGGCCGTTTGGGGATTATTGCCTTCGCCGCTGCCTTGTTGCCCCCCGCCCGTGCTGCCGGCGGGCGACGCGGCCTCGGTTAGGATCGCGATCAGCATCGCCTGCACCGCCGCCGGGCTGACCGGGTTGACGTTCGCCGCGTCGGTCGTGCCGGTCGTCGACGACGACGGCTGCACGACCGTCGAGGTCAGGATCTGGGTGATGATCTGCGCCAGCGTCTCGGTCGTGACCGTGTTGGTCGTGGTGCCTTCGGTCGGCGTCGATGGCGGCGGCGCCGAGCTCGAAACCGTCGCGCCGCCGAAGGTGAAGCTGCCACTGGATGCCGTCACCGCCGGCGCGGCTGCCGCGCCCGAATTGCCGTTGACCGTGCCGTCGAGCGCGCCGCCGGTACCCGTCAACGACAACGACGTGCCGAAATCGTTGCCGCTTTCGGTCAGCGTCATCGTGCCCGTCGCCGACAAGCTGGTCGAGCCGGCGCTGAAGAAGCTCGCGCCCAATTGCGTGAGGGCGCCGCCCGCCGTCACCGTCAAGGCGCCGCCGACCGTCATATCGCCCAATGTCAGCGCGCCGGAATTAGTGACCGACGCCGAACCCGCCGTCGCCGTCAGCGACAACGCGCCGCCGAAGGCGTTCGAGGCGTTGGTCAGCGTGATGCTGCCGCCCGTCGTCGTGAAGCTCGACGTGCCCGTGACCGTTGCGGCGCCAACTTGGGAGATCGAGCCGCCGGTGACGACGGTCAACCCGTTCCCGGCCGTGACGCCGCCCAAAGTCAAATTGCCGGGATTGGTGACCGATACCGCACCGGCCGCCGTCGATATCGACAGCGCGCCGCCGAAGGCGTTCGACGCGTTGGTCAAGATGATGTCGCCGCCGGCCGTGAAGCTCGACGCGCCCGCGACCGTCGCCGCGCCGACCTGGCTGATCGATCCGCCGGTCACGCTGACATTCAGCGTGCCCGCCGACGAGATCGAGCCGATGGTCATGCCGCCGGACTGCACCCAATCGATATCGCCGGCCGTCGTCGTCAGCGACGTATTGCCGCCGGCGGCGACGGTGCCCGTTTGCCCGGCGATGTTGCCCGAAATCGCGTTCAGCGTCAGCGCACCCCCACTATTGATGCTGCCGCTGTCGAGATAGACGGCGTGGTTGTTGGTGCCGCCACCCGTGCCGCCGGTCGCCGTAATCGATATGCCCGCGACTTGGGTAGCGATCCCGCCGCCCGAACCGACGATGATGCCGTACCGGTTGCTATCGCCCGAGGCGCCGCCGGCCGTCGCGGTGATCGAGACGCTGCCGGTGCCGGTCGCGCCGATCGTGCCGAGTTGGCCCACGCCCGACTGGTTCACGCCGACTTCCAAGCCACGGCTTTGAATGCCGCTGTCGTTGGCGCCGCCGCCCGTGGCGTTGATCGTCAGATTGCCATCGACCGTCGTGATGCTCGTCGTGCCGCCGCCGCCGACATGCACGCCCACGCTGGCCAAACCGCCGCCCGCGCCGGTCACGGTGACGGCACCCGTTCCGGTCGCACGGATTGCACCCGTCGCCAGCGCTACGCCGATATTCCCGGAACCATTGGCGCCACCCGTCCCCGTCACGGTCAAGACGCCATGTTGGGTCTGCGCATAGGCGCCGCTCGCGTAAAACTCAACGCCCGCCGCACCGCCGCCGGCGCTATTGCCGCCTTGGCCCTCGATCGTAAGCGTGCCCGTGCCAGATGTGAGCACGCCCGCACCGTTGCGGATCGTCACGCCGTGGGAGCCGCCAGCCCCGCTACCGCCCGCACCCTTGATGAAGATATCGCCGCCGCCGGCATCGACAAGGGCCGAAGCGCTGTCGATGCTCACGCCGAAAACCGCGGTGCTCGATGCGCCGAACGCGCCGCCGCCCGGCGCGTTGCCGTAAAGATTGATGTTGCCGCCCGTGGTCGTGATGCTCGACGTGATCGTCAGACCGTCGGCGGCATCGGCGGTGAAACTTCCGCCATGCGTGTTCACGGTATCGAGCGTCATCGTGCCGGATGTCGCGATCGACGCGTTGCCGTAATTGTCGATCGAGATCGTGCCGCCGAACGCGTTGTTCAGATTATTCAGCGCCACAGCGCCGGTACCGCCGTCGAAGGTAGCGCCGGCACCGGACCTGACCACGGCGCTGTTAAGCGCGATACCGTTATTAGAGATCATCCCGATCTGACCGGTCGTCGCTTCGACGGTCGCGGTGCCGACGGCGATGATGCCGGTACCGCCGTTCGCGGCTTGGCCGTTGAACGTCACATAGACGCCGGCGGCGTTGACGATCGCGGCCGCACCGTCGACCGAGATTCCGTGCGCGGTCGCGCTATTGGCGCCGCCGTAACCGTAAAGCTCGATATAGCCGGATTGGGTTTCGATCTGGCTGCCGCCCGCGACGATGATGCCTTGCGCGCCCGCCCCCGTGCCGGCGCCGCCGCGTCCGCCGAGGACGATGTTGCCCGACGTGGTTTCGATCCGGCCGCCACTGAGCATCACGATGCCATGCTGACCCGTGCCGTTGTCGGTCGAGCCCTTGCCGATGATCATGACATTGCCCGATCCGGCCGACAAAATCGCGGAAGCGCCGTCGATGCGCACGCCCCACGCCGTGCCGGCATTGGTCCCGGCATTGTTGTCGCCACCCGGCGCGTTGCCCCACACATTGATGTTGCCGCCGTCGGTGTCGATGCCCGCATTGGCGAACCACGCCGTCTCCTCGGCATCGATGAAGAAGGTGGCACCGCCCGTTCCTGACGATTTGACCAAATTGCCGCCGACCAAGACGTTGCCCGCGGTCGAGGTCAAATTCACGTTCTGCGAAACGCCGCGCGTGAAATTCTGCTGCCCCGTGATCTGGAGCGATCCGCCTTGGATCGAAACCGTCGCGCCGGTGAATTCGTTTGTCTGGCTGAGGATGATCGTTCCGGTCGAATTGATCGTGACGCTGCCGCCATTCGCGTCCTGCACCAGCGCGCCGGTTTGCGTGATCCCGGCGGTGGCGTTCAAGCTGAGCGAGCCGCTGCCCATCGTCGACGCGGCGAGCGTCATCGACCCCGACGAGGCCAGCGTCACGTTGGCCGTCGTACCGGACTTATCGAGCGCGATCGCGTCCGCGACGATATTCGCGGCCGTCACGTCGCCCTGCCCCGACAACGTGGCGGTCGTGGCGCCCAGGATCGTCGTGGAAGCCGCACCGCCGGCGTCGATCGTGACGGCCTGGCCGCTGAACTCCATCGTGTTGGAAACAAACGTCCCCTGCGTCTGGAACGCGAAATGGGAAACGCCCGAGGCGAGGCTCCAAAACTGCGTGTTGTCGACTTGGATCGAGCCGAGCTGCCCGGCCGAACCGAGCATCAGCGTATCGAACCCGGAAATGCCGCCCAGAATACCGGCGGTGATCGCAATGCCACCGCTCGCGAAGCCACCATTGACGCCGATGCCGAGCGACGAGTCCACGTTCTCGAACTGGATTGTCCCGCCGCCCGATTGGCGCGACAGCGTCAACGTCGATACGGACGACGCGAGCGAAGTCGCGGTGAAGTGAAGATCGCCCTGGAACGACGCGCCGCCGATCACCACGGTCGTCGAAGCGCCGTCGTAGCTGTCGCGCAGATCAATACCCGTTCCGGTGCCGATGGGCGTGAGGCCGGAAAGAAGGATAGATCCCGTGCCCGTTGACGTTACCGACGCACCGGCGATCTCGATCGAATCGCTGTTCGAACCCGCCCCGCCCGTTCCTGTGATGGCGACGTCACCGTTCGTCGCGGACACCGTCGCACGCGCGATGCGCACGCCGATATTGGACCCGCCGGTCCCGGTCAAGGCGCCGTAGCCGGTAATGGTTATGCCACCGCTGCCCGAGACCAAAGCCGTACCGGGCGAATACACGGAGCTAAGAAACGTATCGCCGTTGATATACACGCCGACTTGTTCGGCACCACCAGCCGACGCGCCGCCCTTGCCCGTGACTTCGATGGCGCCAGTACCGGATGTCTGCACGACGACGCCGTCGATCAAAACGCCGTGACTATAGGTGCCGCCATTGCCGCCCGCACCGGCGATCGAAATATCGCCGCCGCCCGCGTCGATGGTGACCGCCGTCGCGCTCGTGCGCTGGAGGTTCACGCCGACATTGAGGCCGGCGCTTGGCGTAGCGCTCGGCGTGCCGCCGGGCGCGTTGCCCCAGATGCTGATATCGCCGCCGAAGGTTTCGATTCCGGCGTTGATCGTCGCCTTCGTGCCAGCGACGAGCGAAACATTGCCGCCCTCGGTGACGATCTTGCCGCCGAGCGTCAGCGTGTCCGCCGCCTGGGCGCTGAAATTCAGCATGCCGCCGGCCGTGGCGCCGATCGCGACCGTCGATGGCGTGCCTTGGATATTGATGTTGCCGTCCGAAATCAGCGACACGTTGCGCGTGCCGGTCGCCGACGTCGTGGTGATCGTGCCGCCGGCGCTAACGACGATGTCGGCGGCAGCGCCCGTGCCATTAAAAACCAAATTTACGGCGTCACCCGCGAGGGTGATGGCGCCGCTGAGATTGATGGCATTCCCGCCGGAACCGCCTTCGCCGGAGATGTCGATGGTGCCGCTGCCGGCCGAAAAAACGATTCCGTCCAAGCCCACGCCCGCGGCACCGGCGCCCACGCTGGTGCCGCCGACCGTCAACGTGCTGTTGGCGACGCGCCAATCCGCGCCCGGCATCGCCAATATGCCGTATTCGACGACCGATGTGCCGATGATCGACGAACCGGCGCCCGAGCCCGCGTCGATCACGCCAAGGCTCCAAACGCCGCGCGAAAAGCCGCTGCCGACCGAACCGCCGTTCAACGTCAGCGTGCCGGATCCGGTCTCGATCTCGCTGAAATATGCCGCGAGAATACCGTGCGAACTGGCGCCGCTGCCCGACGTGCCGCTGACGGTGATATTGCCGGTCGTCGTCTGCAGCGTCGCGGTATTGATCCCCGAATTGCCCTGCATGAACACGCCGCTGCCGTCGTTGCCGAAGCCGCCCGTGCCGTTGATGTTGATATTGCCCGCCCCGGCCGAGATCGTGACGGCCCCGCCCGCCGCGGTCGTATAGAGATAGATCCCGGCGGGCGCCGTGCCGCTCGTGGCACCCCGGCCGCGCGCGAAGAAATTGCCGCCATCGGTCGTGATGGTGACGCTGCGCGCCGTGCCGTCGTTGTAGCCCTGGATCGAAATGCCCTGGTCGATGCCGCCGCCGCCGATCGCCGCCTGCGCCGCGCCCGGCAAGGCATTCGTCAGGCTACCCGTGCCGCCGCCCATGACGATGTAGCCGCCATTGGTATCGATGACGATGTCGCTGTTGGTCGGTTGGATATCGATATAGCCGGTGGCGCCGCCGCCCGAACGCGCGTTGAAGATCATGTTCATCGAGCCGGCGCCGGTCGCGATCAGGCTCTTGTCGATGACGATATTGCTGGTCGAAATGAGGTTGAGATTGGCCGACGTCGCGATATTGAAGCTCTGGTTGGCCGTGACGTTGATCGCGTCGGCCAGCACGGTCACGTCGCCGGTAAAGACGTTCGCTTGGGACAGGGTGACGATGCCACTATTGCCCTGGATCGTGAAGCTGTCGGCCAGCGCATCTTGAGTGATCGTGCCGGTCTGCGCGAAGCCCACACCCGACAGATAGAAGCTGCCCGTGCCCAAGGTGGAGGTCTGAACGATCGGCGTGGACGAGTTGACCAGCGACACGTCGGTCGTCGTTCCCGTGCGGTTCAGCGTGATATTGATCAACGCATTCGTGGACTCGTTCAACGTGACGGCGCCGGTCCCGCCGATCACCAGATTGGCCCCGCCCGTAATGGCGTAGGTTTGCGTGACCGCACCGCCCGCGTTCAACGTGACGGTCCCGGACGTCGTCACCCCGCTATTGAAACTGATACCGCCGGTCGTATTGAGCGTCAGTGCGCCCGTCCCCAACGAGATCGAACCGCTGTTGAAGTTTTGGAAGCTTCCGCCGAGCGCCCCGACGCCGTCGCGGCCTTGGGTCAACAAATAACCATTATTCGTCGTGATCGCGGACGTGATCGAGACGTTTCCGCCCGCCTGCAGGACGAGATTGAGGGCGCCGTTCGTCGCGGTGATCGTCTCGTCGAGATTGATCGTGCCGACGGCATTGAACGTCAGCGTACGCGCCGCCGCACCGGTATAGGTGATGGCGTCGCTGACATTGATGTGTCCCGATCCTGCGGTCGCGCCGGTATTCGAATCGATGGTGATGTCGTTGGTCGCCAACAGGCCGACCAACACGGCTGCCGACATATCGGCGCCAAACGGCGCGATGTTGAATTCGTTCGGGTCGATCAGCAGCATGCCGTCGCGGCCGTTGAAGGCGCGCGTATCGACCGCCACCGTGTTGGCGAAGGTGATGCGGTTCTTGCCGGAGGTTTCGACGAAGCCGCCGTCGCCCGCGATCGTGCCGCCGCGCGCCGTGATCGTGCCTTCCATGCGCGTCGTGTCGTCGGCCCACAGCACGACCTTGCCGCCCTTGCCGTTGAGCGTGGCGTTGGCGTCGATGACCGCCGCCGCATCCATGTAAAGAGTCCGCGCGTTGTAGGCGGTACCTTGGCCGTGCTGCCCACCGCCGGCCAGCACCGTGCCGCCGCCCGCTTCGCCCGACGCGCGGATATCCGTCCCCGCCGCGAGTTCGACGCGCCCGCCAAGCACGGTGACGTTGCCGCCCTTCGCGTCGGCTTCGTTGCCCGACACGTCCAAGCGGCCCGCAATGACGGTCGTGCCGTTCTCGCCGCCGTCGATGACGATCTCGCCGTTCTCGATGCGCGCCGAGCGCGCCTCGACGATGCCCGTCACGTTGATCACGTTGTTGATCACGTCGCGCGCCGCGCGCGCGGTCATCAGCACGCGCCCGCCATTCGCCTGGACCGTGCCGCTGTTCTCGACCAGCGCGTTGGCGCCGGCGGGTGCTTGATTGACCGTGCCGGTCGACGCGAATTTAAGCAAACCGTCGCCGAAGAAATCCAGCGTAAACGTCGGCGTGCCCGCCAGCACCACCGTGCCGCCTTGCGCGACGATCGTGCCCTTGTTCTCCACGGCCGCCGCCGACAGCACCGCGAAGCCGCCTTGGGCCACGTTGACGAAGCCTTCGTTGATCACCCGCGCGTTGACGTCGCCCGCGATCGAGAAGTTGAGATTGCCGGCCAGGAAATCCGCCTGGTTCATCCGCGACGTGGTCGCGACCAGGCCGTTCACGTCGACCATCGCCGACGGCCCGAAATAGATCCCCGCCGGGTTCATGATCACGACCCGGCCATTGGCTTGGATCGAGCCGAAGATCATCGACGGATCGGGGCCGATCACCCGATTGAGGGCGAGCGAACTGCTATCGGGCTGGATGAAGCGGACGATGTTCCCGGCACCCACCGAGAAGCTTTGCCAGTCGATCGACAGCGTCGCGCTGTTCTGATTGATGGTGAGCTGGTTGGCGCTGGTTTGCGAGATCGTGCCCGAGCCGCCGACCACATTGCCGCCGGTCGGCAGCGCCTGCGACTTCGCTTGATCGGCGGGCAGCACCGCAAACGGCAAACCCAGCGCCGCAGCCCCCAAACCCCAGCGGCGAAAACGCCCCCAGCGCGCGCGACGGCGATATGCCGCGCGACGTTCCGGAACGTTGACTTCGCGCGAGGGGCGCATCCGCAAAAACACCAAGATTTGTCCGGGTAATCCGCAAATAGTGCGGATCCTCAAGAACAGAAAGTTTAATAGTAGCGAGGGGTCTTTGCAAAGCGCTCAAATGTGCTCGAGCGCAAAAAAACACGCTAAAAGCGTGCCGATACGTCCATCAGAACGCGCCAAGGATGCTCACCCTCGGCTTGGCCGGGCGGGCGAGTCAAAGGCTTGGCAAATTCCAGCCCGCCGGAAATCCAGCTATCCGGTTGAACGCGCACGCCCAACCCGGCCGACGACAAAAATTGCGTCTGCGAGGCGCCACCCGTCCGGCGATTCCACGCCCAGCCCGCGTCGTAAAACACGTAAGGCTGCCACCCGTCGCCGGCCAGATCGCCGTAGCGCAGATCGACACCCTGGCCGAACGCATTGCGCCCCGTCAGCTCCGACGGATCGTAGCCGCGCCCGAAGCGCGAACCGCCCAGCGAGAATTCCTCGCCCGCGAACAAGACCGACGATGTCGCCTGTCCGCTGCCGACCCATTGCAGGCTGAACTTCTCCGGCAGGATTTGGATGCGGCGCAATTCGGCCGTCCATTTGCTGAAATTCGGGTTGGCGCCGGCGCGCGACAACAGGCTGTTGCCTTCTTCGGTCGAAGCAATTCCCAACCCCCGCGTGTATCCGAGCGACATCACCGTCGCCCCTTGGAGGAAGCCGACATGCGTGTAGGTCGCGCGCATGTCGCCCGCGGTGTATTGCTCGTTGGTCTGCAGCGTGGCGCCGACCAGCGTGCGCGTCGTCGCGAAAAACAACGAGGAATCGAGCGTCAGATTCTCGCGCCGCGAGCGGATCAGCGGATAGGACAAGCGCGGGCCCGCGCGCCACGCCACCGTGTTGACGCGCAGCGATTTCAGCGTGTGGCCGGGCCAGCCCCAGGAATAGGTCGTATCCCAGCCCAGCGTCAGCCCGTCGCCGCCGATCGGCTGGCTGTAGCGCAGCGCCGCCTGGCGCATCTCGCGCGTGTCGTTGGGCACCGTGGTCAGCGTCATGCCGATCTGCTCGGTAAGCCCCAACAGACCGCTGTAACTGACATCGCCCGACAGCGACCACGGGCCCTGGAATTTCGAGCCGCGATTGCCGAGCGTGACGCCGGCGGAAATCGGCTTCTCGGCGATCTTGACGTTAAGATCGGAAGCCCCCGGCGTATCGCCGGGGGCGAGCGTGCCCGCCGCGACGACGCCCGACAAATCGCCCGCCAGCAGCAAGCCACGCTCGATCCACTTGACGTTGACCGGCCGCCCGTCGAAGGCGCGGCGCATATAGGCGGTGATGCGCTCGCGCACCGGCTCGCTGCCGCCGTCGAACAAGATGCGGCCCAGGAAGCCTTCGACGATCTGAATGCGGAACGTGCCGTCACCCACACGCTGCGGCGGCACGAATGCGCGCGTCAGCACGTAGCCGTCGGCGCGATAGCGCGCTTCGATCTTCTCCGCCGCCTCGACGATCGAAGACAACCCTACGGTGTCGCCGATCAGCGCGCCGTAATCCTGCGCCAGCACGTCGGCGGGATAGACCGTGCCGCCTTCGACGACGATGCGCGTCACGGGAAAGCGCAGCTCGTCGACCGCGCGGCGTTCGGGTGCGCGCGGCTGGGCGGGAATGGTGAGTTCGAGATCGGCCTGCGGGACCGGTATTTCGCGCGGGCCCAGTCGCGGCTCGGCGGAGGGCGGGATGACGACGCCGGAATTCTGACCGAACGCCGACGTCCCCGCCAAAAATGTGGCAAGGCACGCCCCTACGATCGCCTGCCGAACCGCGTGCGACATCTTAACGAAGCGTTTATACTGATTCGGAATGGAGGAGAATCCCCTTGTTACACAAGGAGGAATCAACCATCCTCTGATCAGCGAGGCAGATTGGGTCATTCATCGATGCGGCAATTTTTTCGGCTGCTGTCCCTGACAACGGCAATTTTTACGGTTTTGGCATATCCGGTGCTGGCCCAGCAACAGCAGGTGCCAACCGCACGCCCGGCGGCACCCGCCGCGACCGACGAATTCAAGTTGAACGGATTCCGCAGCGCCAATTTCGGCATGACCGCCGACCAAGTGCGCCAAGCGATCCGGCGCGACTTCGCCGCCGCCGCCGACAAGATCGAAACGGTCGAAAACGCGGTCGAGCGGACGACCGTTTTATCTATTCAGGTCAATGACTTGTTGCCGAATACGGGAACCGGCGTCGTGGCCTATGTCATCGGCTATCGCACCAAGCAGCTGGTTCAAGTGACGGTCACTTGGGGTGGTGGAATCAACCCGAATTTCAAACCGGAACAGGCGCTTGGCGCCGCGCGCCAATTGCAGGCCTATTTCGCCGGCCAAGGTTACAAAGCCGATACGGTCGTCACCAACGCCCAGCAGCGCGACGGCTCGATCATCGTTTTCGCGGGCGACGATGCCCAACGCCGGCGCACCCTGCTGGTCTTGGGCAACGTGACCGGGCAGGACGGCAAGCCGCCGGAAGGTCCGCCGGTCCTGCAATTGTCGTATATTCGCGATCCTCAGAACCCGGACGTGTTTCAAATCCGCCGGGGCGATTTTTAAGCCGTAGCCCCCATGCACAAGCGAACCTTCAAGAAAGGCCAGCCGATCTTCAAAGAGGGCGATCGCGGCCTGGAAGCCTTCTTGATCGAAACGGGCAAGGTTCTGATTCTGAAAAAAGGCGCCGCGGCACCGGTGATCGTCGCCGCATTGCCGAACGGCGCGTTGTTCGGCGAGATGGCGATTCTCGACGGCAGTCCGCGCATGGCGACGGCGGTGGCCGGCGAAGACACGGTCTGCGTCGTCATCAATTCAATGCAGCTGCAACAGAAGCTGATGTCGCTGCCGCCGGATATTCTGCGGATCATGACCGCGTTGATGGAATATGTGCGCGCGGTCGTGCCGTTCGATCAGCGATCGAAGGTCGGTCAGGGCCCCGAGCCCACGCAGCGCGACCAGCAGGCGCGCATGATGCTGCCCAGCCCCCAAGTGCTGGAAGGATTCGGCGTCACCGATCCGATGTTGAAGGCGCTGCTGCGCATGTTGTGCGACTATACGCGCCGGCGCTTGCCGCCCGAATTGCTCAAAACCTGAAAGGTTGCCGACGTTGCGCGTTTCCTTGGCCGTTCTGTCGCTGATGCTGTTGGCGGGCTGCCAGACCGCCAACACCAATGCGGGCGGCAGCAACGCGCCCAGCGTCGGGCTTTCCAGCGCCAACGAAACCTGCCGCGCGCAAACGCGCAGTTCGGGTGCGCGCACCGACACGCCGGTCTGGGACGTGCTGTGCGGCGCTTCCGAACGGCCCGTCGGCGCCGTGCACTCGGCGATCGATATGCGCCGGGCGGAGCCTGCGCGCGCCTTCGCCGATTCGAACGCCTATCGCTCGCTGACCGCGCGCGCCAATTGCCCCGCCCCCGAAACGCTGCGCTTGCCCGATGCGGGCGACATGCTGATCGCGACTTGCGCGTTGAACGACGGCGGCTGGCCGTGGATCGCCGCCGCTTTGTCGGCCGACGGCAAGCTCGCGGTCGGCGAAGGCACGCCCGGTGCCGCCCCCGCTTTCGCCGAAGGCATCGCGAACGAGCTGGGCAAGCAAAGCTTCACCGCCAACGACCGGCGCGCCTTGCTGACCGACTTACAGCGCCGCTTGGGTGCCGAAGCGCTTGCCGCCGGTGCCGCCGCCGGGCGCTATCAGGATTTCGTCGAACTCGCGCGCGTGCAAAACAGCGTGGGCAACCATGCGGGCGCGGAGAAGGCCTATCGCCAAGCGCTGGATCTGCAAATCCGCGCGATGGGCGCCGAGCACGCGGGCATCGGCACGACGACGACGCTGCTGGCGGTCGAGATTTCCAATCAAGGCCGCGTCGAGGAAGCCGACGAGTATTTCCGCCGCGCCGAGGCGCTGGTGCTGAAGGCGACCGATCCGGGCGAATATCCGCGCTATCTCACCTATCTGGGCCTTCACGCCGCCAACCGGCGCGATTGGGGCCGCGCGCTGACCATCGCGCGCGATGCGATCGGGCGCCGGCGCGCGCTGATCGAACAGGCAGGCGGGGGCATTCCCGCAGCACTCGACACTGCGGGCGATGCCGCGTCGATCTTCGGGTCGACCGTGTTCCTGCAAGCCGAACTCGCGCACGCGCTGATGTTCGCTTCCGCCATGGCGCAGCGAAACGGCGATCTTGCCTCGGCCGAAACCTATGCGATCGAAGCGCGCCGCATCGTCGAGCAGACGCCGGGCTTGCCTGCCTGGTGGCGCCCGCAAGCCTGGGGGCAGCTCGGCACCGTGCTTGCCCTGCGCGGCGATTTCCGCGGCGCCGAGCGCTTACTTGCCAACGCGGCCGCCGAGCGCACGCGGATTTTCGGCGCGACTTGGCCCACCGCCCAAGCGCTGATGGATCTGGGCCGCGCGCAATCCGACGAGGGCCGCTACGCCGAAGCGATCGGCAATTACCGTCAGGCCTTCGCCATTGCCGCGAACGAAACGCCGGCGCGCGCGCTGACCTTCGAACAGATCCAGCCTTTCCTGGCCGCGGCCGAAGCGCGGGCGCGCGCCACCGCCGAGGAACGCGCCACGCTTTACGCCGAAATGTTCGCCGCCGTGCAGATGCTGCGCGACGGGACGCGCGGCCAAGCGGTTACGCGCATGACCGAGCGCATCGCCGAAGGCGGCGGACGCGCGGGCGAACTCGCGCGGCTGATCGGCGACGCGGCCCAGCGCCGCGACCGTTTGCAGATCGAATTGGCGGTCGAACCCGGCCGCCAGCGCGACGTGCGGCGCGAAACCAAAGCGCGCGAGGAATTGACGCAGATCCGCGCGACGATCGCGTCGCTCGAATCCGACATGGAACGCGAAGCGCCAGGCTATGCGCGCTTGGCCAGCGCCAAGCCGGTGGAACCGGGCCGCCTTGCCCAGGCGTTGCGCCCCGGCGAAACGCTGATCAGCTATGTGTCCGGCCCGGAAGGCGCCTACGCGTTCCTGGTCACCTCGGCCGGCTTGCGCGCCGCGCGTCTCGACACCGACGAAGCCAAACTCGCCGAAGACGTCGCGTCGTTGCGCGAAGCCTTCAAGGTCACGGACCGCAGCGTGAAGCCGTTCGACCTCGCGCTGTCGCATCGCCTTTATCGTACGCTGCTGTCGCCGTTCGAGGCGGAGCTGGCCAAGACCGACCAGTTATTCGTCGTCGGCACGGGCCCGCTCGCCAGCTTGCCGTTCGCGGTGCTGACGACCGCGCCTTCGGCACCCAACGATTACGCGCGGGCACCTTGGCTCGCGCGGCGCATGGCGATTTCCTCGCCGCCCACCGTGCGCGCGTTCCTGGATATGCGCGCGCTCGCCGCCAAGCCCTCCGCACCCCAGCCGCTGCTCGCCGTCGCCAATCCGGTTTTCGCGGGCGCAGGCGACGGGCTCGGCAAGCTTGCCGATGTTTGCCGCAGCCAAGGTTCCGTGCCCAACGCGATGATCCGCGGTCTTGCACCCTTGCCCGAAACCGCCGACGAGGTGCGCCGCGTGGCGACCAGCCTGCGCGCGGGTCCCGACGCGCTGCTGCTGGGGCCGGACGCCAATGCGGGCAATCTGCGCGCGCGCAATCTGGCCGACTACCGCGTGCTCTATTTCGCCACGCATGGCTTGCTGCCGGGCGAGTTGCGCTGCCAGGGCCAGCCCGGTTTGGCGCTGACCCCGCCGGCGGCCGAAGCGGCCGACCCCGCCGATGACGGCCTGCTCGAAGCCGCCGAAATCGCCGCGCTGCGGCTCGACGCCGATCTGGTCGTGCTGTCGGCGTGCAATACGGCCGCGTCGGGCGACCGCTTGGGCGGGGAATCGCTCTCCGGCCTCGCCGAGGCCTTTTTCGCGGCCGGGGCGCGCGGGCTTCTGGTCACGCATTGGCAAGTGCCCAGCCTCCAAACCGTGACGCTGACGACCGGCATGTTCGACCGGCTGGGCGGCGATTTGAAACGCGGCATCGCCCCGGCCCTGCAGGCCGCCCAAATGCGCCTCGCCGACGATCCCGCCACCGCGCACCCCTATTTCTGGGGCGCTTTCGTCCTGCAAGGCGACGGCGCTTCGCGGGATGCCAAAACCGCCCAAGCACGCTAAGATACGGCCATGCGTTTCGGACCCGCCCTGGCCCTCGCCGCCGCTTTGTTCCTGGCCGCCCCGCTTGCGGGCGCCAATGAATTGGTCGTGCTGGATGCCAAGGGCGTGGATCTGACGCCCGGCGCCAAGCTCGACGGCAAAGCGAAGCTGACCCTCGCGGCGGGTGCCCGCCTGACGCTGGTCGCCGCCGACGGCCGCACGATCAAGCTCAAAGGCCCTTACGACGACAGCCCCGCCCCCGGCCAAGCCGAGCAGGCGAATATGGGCGACGCGCTCAAAAACCTGATGAGCCAGCGCGGTTCCGGCACGGCCCAGCTCGGTGTGGTGCGCGCGGGCGGCGAAGGGGCCGATCTGCCCGAGCCTTGGGTGCTCGACGTCGCGCGCTCGGGCCCGCGCTGCTTGCCCGCCAATGTGGCGCCGGTGTTGTGGGGCCCGCGTTTCGGCGAAGCGACCGAACTCAAGATCGAGCCCGCCGACCGGTCCTGGCGCGCCAAGGGCAGCTGGCCGATCGATCAGGATCGTCTGGCGCTGCCGCCCAGCATTCCCATTTCCGACGGCACGACCTATCAGGTCGATGTCGGCGGCAACCCGGCAGCCATCGTCGTGTTCCGCATTCCCGCCGCCCTGGCCGATCCGGTCGCGCAAGCCGCCTGGATGCTCGAAAAGGGCTGCGAGGATCAGGTACGCGCGCTGGCGCGCGTGGCGTCCCGCTAACCGCACTCTCCCTGGACCGGAAATAAGAGCGACATGGCGCTGGGTGAAAACGCGAAGCGTGTCGTCGCCTCGCTGCTGATCGCGGCATTCGCGACGATCGCAACCTACGGGGTCTTCCAGCTTTTCCCGTTCCTCGCGACGGCCGAACGCTGGACGATCGATTTCCGTATTTCGAACCTGTCGCCGCCCGAGCCGCAGCACCCGGACATCGTGCTGGCCGCGATCACGGAAGAATCGCTGGCGCAATTCCCCTATCGCTCGCCCGTCGACCGCGAATTCCTGGCCAAGACGCTGCGCATCCTGGAGGCCAAGGGCGCCAAAGCGCTGCTGATCGACGTGCTCTTCGATCAGGAGACGGAGCCCGAGAAGGACGACATGCTGCGCGAGACCCTCGCGGCGCTGAAAATCCCCTTCGCGATCAGCTATTCGGACTCGCCGCTCTACGTGACCGAGGAGCAGCTCGAATATCTCAACGATTTCGTGAAGCCGGAATGGCGCGGGCTCGCGGATATCGAACCCGATATCCGCGACGGCATCATCCGCTTCGTTCCGCCCGCGCGCGATTTGAAGGAAGGCATCAACGTTCCCAACGTCGCCGCGCGCGTCGCCGAACGCTTGGGCGTCACCATTCCGCGCGATCAACGCCGCATCGCCTGGCGCGGCGAGCCCGATATGGAAACGCCGTCGTTCCGCTCCTTCCCCAGCCATGCGGCGGCGGTGCTGCCCGACGCCTGGTTCAAGGACAAGATCGTGCTGGTGGGTGCCGATCTGTCGCTGACCGACCGCTATCGCACGCCGTTCTCCATCGGCCGCGATCGCGGCGATAACCGCATGGCGGGGGTGATCATCCAGGCGCATATCCTGGCGCAAATGCTGGAAGGCCGCGTCTCGGCCGAAGACCGGTTGTTCTGGCCGCTGGTGATCACCTTGTCGGTCCTCGCCTTGATCGGCGCCGGCCTTGGCAATACCGGCGTGCCGATCTGGGCCCGTCTTGTCGGCGGTGCCGGCGCCGTCGTCGCGTTGTGGGCCGTGGGCTGGACGCTGTTTATCGGCAATTATCCGCTCGCCGATTGGGTCGAAGCGTGGATCGGCGGCAAGTCGATCATCATTCCGCTGACCGAGCCAATCGTGGCGCTGGGCCTCGCCATGTGGCTCAACGACGCGTGGTCGGGGCGCGCGGAACGCCAGCAGAAGAAATTCGTCGAAGGCGTGTTCAGCAAATACGTGTCGGGCGAATTGCTGAAGGAAATCGTCAAGGACCCGAGCAAGCTCGAACTCACCGCCAGCCGGCGGCCCATGTCGCTGCTTTTCACCGACGTCGCGGGTTTCACCACGCTGTCGGAGAAGATCACGCCCCAGCACCTCGCCGATCTGCTCAACCGCTATCTCGACGGCGCGTGCAAGGAGCTGTGGAAATACGGCGGCACGGTCAACCAGTTCACCGGCGACGCGATCTACGCGATGTATAACGCGCCGCGCGAGCAGCCCGACCATCCGCGGATGGCGCTGCTGTCCGCGCTCGACATCGACGCGTTCTCCGAACGCTTCCGCGCCGAGGAACGCGCCAAGGGTGTGGATTTCGGCGTGACGCGCATCGGCGTGCACACGGCCGAGGCGAACGTGGGCAACTTCGGTTCGACCGAGCGTTTCGAATTCAAGGCGCTGGGCGACGCGGTCAACACCGCCTCGCGCCTGGAAGGCCTCAACAAGTATTTCGGCACGCGCATCCTGGTCACGCAGCAGACCAAGGATTTCTGTTCCGACATTCCGTTCCGCAAAGTCGGCGGCGTGATCGTGAAGGGCAAGACCGAGCCCATTCACGTGTACGAGCCGCTCAGCGCCGAACGCGCCAACGACGCGCAGACGCAAAGCTACAACGCCGCCTATGCGTTGATGCGCGACAAAAGCCCCGAGGCGCTCGCCGCGTTCGAGAAGCATTGCGCCGAATTCCCCGAAGACAGCCTCGCGCAATACCATGTCGAACGCCTGCGCGAAGGCGAGAACGGCGACGTCTTCGCGATGGCGGAGAAGTAAGGCCTAAGCCTTCAAACGCCAGGGGCGCGAATCGGTTCCGCGCACCACGCCGAACAGTTTGTCGAACGCGGCCATGCCCGATGGCGTGACGCTGAGCGCGCGGCTGTCGCGCGACCGGCGCACCCAGCCTTGATCCAGGCAATGGCGGCAGAGTGCCGCCCCCAAGCGCCCGGCGAGATGGGAGCGGCGCTCGCTCCAATCCAGGCAAGGCCGGCAAGTGAGCGGAGTCTCGTCCGGTGCGTTAAGGCCCAATCGCGCGAAGAACGCGGCGCCCGAATTCGTCAGCGTCGCGGATTCGTCGTCGAGCACGACATGGCCGCGTTCGACCAGCGAATCCGCCAGCGCCACGCCCAAACGCCCGGCGATATGGTCGTAGCAGGTGCGCGCCGCACGCAAATTCGCATCACGCGGGCCGGTGCGCAAAGCAGACGCGCCGCGCGATTCCGCCGCGACCTTCATCAGGCTTTCGAGCATTTCGGCGATCCGCGCCGAGGCGAGGCGATGATAGCGGTGCCGCCCTTGCGCGCGGATCGTCACCAGCCCCGCCTTGGCGAGCTTGGCCAAATGCCCGCTGGCGGTCTGCGGCGCCACGTTGGCGGCGCGCGCCAATTCACCCGACGTTAGCGCGCGCCCGTCCATCAATTCGAGCAGCATCGACGCGCGCGCGGGATCGCCAGCGAGCGACGCGATTTCGGCAACGGAAGCGATGGTCACCATGCGCCCAATCTAGCACGAGGACGGGCGCGATAGTTCGGCGGCGGCCGTAACGTTCCCGGCCCGAACGCGGCGATGGTGGCCCCCATGAAAACGATCTTTTATGGCTGGCGCGTCGTCGCCGGCGCGTTCGTCGTCGCGATGTTCGGCTGGGGCATCGGCTTCTACGCGCCGTCGGTCTATCTGCAGGCGACGATCGAAAAGCATGGCTGGCCGATCAGCCTCGTCTCCGCCGCCATCACGTTTCATTTCGCGTTGGGCGCTTTGGCGGTCGCGCAGCTGCCGCGCCTGCACAAGCGCTTCGGCGTCGCGCGCGTCACGCTGGCCGGTGCCGTGTCGCTCGCCGTCGGCGTAATCGGCTGGGCGCATGCCGACGCGCCTTGGCATGTGTTCGCCGCCGCGATTCTATCGGGTACTGGCTGGGTCGCGTTGGGGGCGGCGGGCGTCAACGCCATCGTATCGCCGTGGTTCGAACGGCGCCGGCCGGCGGCTTTGTCCACCGCCTATAACGGGGCCAGCGTCGGCGGCACGTTATTCACGCCGCTTTGGGTCGCCGCCATCGCCGCCTTCGGCTTCGCCGCCGCGTCGATCGGGATCGGCATCGCGATGGTCGCGATCATCGCGGCTCTGGCCGCAACGGTGCTGCGCGCGACACCCGCGGCGATGGGGTTGCGCCCGGACGGCGACGACGCGGCGCAGGCGGCACAAGCCGCCAAGCGGACCGAGCCTGCGCGCGTCGTAAGCTTCCGCCACGACCGCGCTTTCGTGACCCTCGCCGCCGGTATGGCGCTGGGCCTGTTCGCGCAGATCGGCCTGATTGCGCATCTATACTCGCTGCTCGTCCCCGCCTTGGGCGCACAGATGGCGGCCTTCGCGGCGGCGCTGTCGACCGTTTGCGCCATTCTGGGCCGTACCGCGATGGGCTGGTTGATGACGCCCGCCACCGACCGGCGCGCGGCCGCCGCCGCGAACTACGCGATGCAGTGCTTGGGCTGCGTCGCGTTCCTAGTGGCGCAAGGCGACAGCGTCGTCTGGCTGTTCGCGGGCGTGATGCTGGTCGGATTTGGCATCGGCAACACCACGTCGTTGCCGCCGCTGATCGCGCAGATCGAATTCGCCAAAGCCGATGTCGCGAAGGCCGTGGCGTTGTCGGTCGCCATCGGCCAAGGCGCCTATGCGTTCGCACCTTTCGCTTTCGGCCTGCTGCGCGAGATGGGCGGCGATTGGCGCGTGTTCGCCGTCGCCATCGCGATCTATCTGGTCGCGGCTGGCTGCTATCTCGCCGGACGCGCTAGCGCGCCCAGACGCGGTCGAGCTTGACGAAGCGGTTGACGATCGCCAGCAACGCCACCGTGCCGACGATGGTGAGCGCCGAGATCGCATGCACCGTCGGCTCCAGGCTGAACGACGCTTCGGCGTAGATGCGTACCGGCAGCGTCTGCATGCGCGCGGTCGTCAGGAACGACGTCACCGTCACCTCGCCGAACGAGATGAGGAAGGCGAGTATGCCCGCGACCGCCAGGCCCGGCGCTAAGTTCGGCAGAATCGTCGTGACGAAGACGAGGCCGCGCGTGGCGCCCAGCGACGAAGCCGCTTCTTCCAAGCTGCGGTCGAGTTGCAGCACCGAGGTGCGCAACATCGAAATGCAGAAGGGCAGAATCACGACCACATGCACCATCACCAAGCCCCAGAAAGGCGGGATGGCGATGAACCATTGCAGCAGGCGCAGCATGCCCACCGCGATGGCGACATGCGGCAAGGCCAAAGGCAGCATCCAAAACGCGGCGACGGTGCTTTTGCCCGGAAACTCCGCGCGCACCAGCGCGAACGCGGCGGGCAAGGCGAGCGCCAGCGCGATCAGCATCGAGATCAGCGCGAGTTCCAGCGAATTCCGTGCATCGCGCAAATAGGTCGAGGCATCGAATGCCGCCGCGTACCATTTGAACGTGAAGGCGCGGAACCCCGCGACGCTCGCTTGCGGCACGTCGTTGAACGACTGCACGACCACCAGCGTCAGCGGGAAGATCAGCAGGAAGATCGCGAGGCCGAGCAATACGCGCGCGACGATCCCGCCCGCCGCATCACCCAGCGCCACCAGCTTGCGCGCGAGTTCCGGCGGCAATTCGAAAGCGAGCGGCTTCGCCCCCGCCTTTTGCAGCCACGGCGTCAGCGCGCGCACCACGCGTTCGGCCAGCACCGCGAAGGCAATGCCCCAGACCAGCATGATGACCGCCATCGCGGCGGCGGTCGGCGCGTTGAGATTGGTCAGCGCTTCCTGCCACACGATCATGCCGGCGACCCAAACCTTCTTGCCGCCCAGAATGGTCGCCGAAACATAGGCCGTCGAGGCGAGCAGGAAGACGATGGTGAGCCCGGCGCGCAAACCCGGCAGCGACAAGGGCAGCGTGACCGCGAAGAAGCGCCGGATGCGCGAAGCGCCCAACGACGCGGCCGCTTCGTCCAAGCGCTTGTCGGCCTGCACGAGGGAGTCGTACAGCGCCAGCACCATGAACGGCAGAAAGACCTGCGTGAGTGCCAAGCCCACCGCAAAATGCGTGAACAGCCAGCCTTGCGGGCGGCCGAGGCCGAGCGGCGACAGCAGCCCGTTCACCAACCCGTCGGGGGCGAGCAGCAGCACGATGCCGAGCGAACGCACGACCACGTTGGTCAGCAGCGGGATCAACACGATAGCAAAGGCGTAAGGCCGCCATTGGGCGGGCAGGCGCGCGAGCCACAAAGCGAGCGGATAGCCGAGCGTGGCGGCGGCGAGCGTCACGCCCAAGCCCAGCAGGATCGTGCTCGCGATCGTCTCGATATAGTAGCTGTCGCCCAGGATTGTCGCGAACTGCGCGAGGCTGGGCATCAACGAAATGGGCGCGAACGGATCGGGCGATTCCTGTACCGCCAGCAGCAGCACGATCGCCATCGGGGCCGCGAAAGCGACCAGCAACCACAAAGTGGCCGGGACGGCGAGCGCCATCCCGGCCAGTGTTTGACGAACCGTGTTCACGTCGTGCGGGTCGAATCAGCCCGCGATTTCGCGGTTGAAGCGCGACGTCCACGCCGCCTGCTGCGCGATCACGTGGTCCCAATCGAAGTCGACCAGCTTGTTCACGTCGGCCCCCAGCACCAGCTTGGGCGCCAGATCGGCCGGGATGTTTAAGCCCGATACGGTCGGCGAATAATAGATGTCGCGCGCGTATTGCATCTGGCAGGCTTCCGACAGATGCAGGTCGATGAACGCTTCGACCAGCGCCTGATTCTTGGTGCCGACCGTCGGGCAGGCGACGTTGGTCGCGATGACCTGGCCTTCGACCGGATTGGCGATGGCGATGTTCGGGTTGCGGCTTTCGGCGTAGGAGCGCGTGAAGGAACCGAACTCAATCGAGATATCGGCCACACCCTGATCGAACATCGTATAGAGCTGGTCCTGGCTGCCCTGGATCGCGGCGAAGGGCTTGAGCTCGCGGATTTTCGCGAAGCCCGGATCGATCGCGCGCTCGGAGCCGCCGAACAGCTTGGCGACCATCAACAGCGCCGCCGTGCCCTGGGCGCCCGGATAGGACGGCCACGCGATGCGGCCCTTCCATTCCGGCTTCCACAAATCCTTCCACGACGTCACTTCGCCCTTGCGCTTGTCGTAGACGACCGTGACCGGATTGAACGCGACGCCATAGCCGCCGAGCTTGGCGGATTCGTAGAGATTCTTGGCGTTGGGCACGCGGTCGATCGCCGGGGCTTGCGTCACACCGTCGCGCACCGCCTGACGGCTCTCGAAGATGTTCAGATAGATGAGATCGAAGGACGGACGGCCGCGCTCTTGATAGGCGCGCGCGCGCCGTTCCGGCGTGCCGCCGAGAACGTAGTTGATCTTGACGCCGTATTTCTCCTCCAGCGGCCGCACGATGTGCTGGCGGGTGATGCGTTCTTGCGCGCCGCCCCAAATGCCGACGACCAGTTCATCGCCGCGGCGGATCTGCGCGACGGCGTTGAGCCCGAAGATCGCGGGCGAAGCGAGCGTGGCGCCGGCGGTGGCGGCCAACAGGCGGCGGCGGGAAATCATGCGGAAGCTCCTTGGTTGAGGTCGATGGAACGGGAAATCCAGGCGATCGCGTCGTCGTCGCCGGCGAGGAAACATTCTTCGCCCAAAGCGGGGATCGCCTCGCTCGAGGGGCGGATGACACGGATCGAAGCACCGGCGGCGTCGATCGCCAGATCGTGGAAATCGCCGAGATAGGCGACGTCGCGCACGATCCCGCGCGCGAGGAAACGCCCCGCGCCCAAAGCGCGGCTCACGCGCAGCCTTGCGGCGCGCAGCACGATCAACTCGGCGTCTTCGGGCGTGTCGGGCCCGACCGCGCAGCGCGCGCCGTCGGGCAACGCGAACAAGCCGCCCGCGCGCGCGCCCTTGATGACGGTGCGCGCCCCCAGAAATTCGGCGGTGAAGCGATGCCGGGGCGCGTCGCACAAGGCTTGCGGATCGGCGACTTCGACCAAGCGGCCGTGATCCATCACGGCGATGCGATCGGACATGGCCAGCGCTTCGGCCTGATCATGGGTCACGAACACCGTGGTGATCGACAAGCGGCGCTGCAGCGCACGGATTTCGTTGCGCATCTCGGCGCGCAACGCGGCGTCGAGATTCGACAAGGGCTCGTCGAGCAGCAGCACGTCGGGCTCGATCACCAACGCGCGCGCCAACGCCACGCGCTGCTGCTGGCCGCCGGAAAGCTGGGCAGGATAACGCTCGGCCAAATGCGCGAGGCCGACGAGTTCCAGCGCCGCTTTCACGCGTGTCGCGCGATCGGGCTTGTTCACGAAGCGCATGCGCAGGCCGAAGCCGACATTGTCCGCGACCGTCAGATGCGGGAACAGCGCGTAATTCTGGAAGACGTAGCCGATATTGCGCCGATGGGGGGCGGCGTTCTGGACTTCCCGGCCGCCGACGCGGATGGCGCCGGACACGGGCGTCACGAACCCCGCGATCATGCGCAGCGTGGTGGTTTTCCCGCAGCCCGAGGGGCCCAGGATGGACAGCAATTCGCCCTTCCCGGCGGTCAGCGTCAGATCGTTGACGACCGGCGTTTTCCCGTATTGGGCGCAAACATTGGCGATTTCCAGAAACGGCATTCGGCAAACCTCGACGAGCGCCTTTTACAGCAATCGCTATGCCAATACAGCCAAAGACCCCAGAATCGTGCGCGCTTCGACCGAAGCCCAATCCCATTCGATACCCAGACCCGGCAAAGCCGACGCCTGGGCCATGCCGCCGGTGATTTTGACCCGGCTGGCGGCGATTTGATCGAGCTGGGGAATGTATTCAAGCCACAGCGAATTGGGCACCGCGCAGCACAAGGCGAGGTGCAGCTCCATCAGGAAATGCGGCGCCACGTTCACATTCGCGCATTCGGCCATATGGGCGACTTTGAGCCACGGCGTGATCCCGCCGATGCGCGCCACATCGACCTGCACCAGACCGCAAGCGTTGCGCTTCAGGTACTCGGCAAAATGGCCGGGTGAATACAGTGATTCGCCCACCGCGATCGGCAGGCTGGTCCCGGCCTGCAGGCGGACATGTCCGTCGATATCGTCGGCGGGCAGCGGCTCCTCGAACCAGTCGAGATCGACGCGCTCGTAGAGTTTCGCGCGACGCAGCGCCTCGGCCGCGGTGAAGCGCTGATTGGCGTCGACCATCAGCGCGAAGCCACGCCCCGTGGCCTGGCGCACCGCCTGTAGGCGTTCGAGGTCCTCGCCGCCGGTCGGCTTGCCGACTTTGACCTTGGCGCCCTTGAAGCCTTCTTCCTTCGCTTTGACCGCTTCGGCGACCAGCAATTCGGTCGAATGATGGAGCCAGCCGCCTTCGGTCGTATAGACGGGGATTGCGTCCTTCGCCCCGCCCGCTTCGACGTGTAAAGGCCGCCCGGCCTTGCGGCAGCGCAGATCCCACAGCGCGGTGTCGATCGCGGCCATCGCCAGCGCCGTGATCGCCCCCACCGTCGTCGCATGGGTGTGGAACAACATGCCGTTCCACAACCGCTCGACGAACGCCGCGTCCTTGCCCAGCAGAAACGGCCCCAGATGATCGCGCAGCAATGCGACGACCGACGAGCCGCCGGTGCCGATCGTGTAGCTGTAGCCCGTACCGACCGCGCCATCGGCGTCCCAGATACGCACGATCGGCGTTTCCTGACGCACGAAGCTTTGAATGGCGTCGGTGCGCACAACGGGCGGCATGAGATCGACCTGACGTATCTCCACGCGCACGATTTTGGCCATTTCATTCCCCCCGAATTTCCGGTTACATTAACCGCACAATTGCGGATCGGGAACGCCTGACCGCGCAAAAACAGGGGGTTACGCATATGAACGTCGCGAAATTTTCCCGCGTGGCGGGCGCTTTGGCGCTGGCGGCGCTGCTCTTCGGTCCCGGCTCGGCGGATGCGCAGCAGCGCCTGAAATGGGCCCATGTCTACGAGACGAACGAGCCCTATCACACCGAAGCGGTGTGGGCAGCGCAGGAAATTCAGCGCCGGACCAATAACCGTTACGCGATCGACGTTCACGCCGCGTCGGCGCTGGGCAACGAACAACAGATCAATCAGGCGCTGCCGCTGGGCACGATCGACATCATCTATACGGGTGCCGCCTTCGCCGGCGCTTCGTTCCCGCCGATCGCGATTTCCAACGCGCCCTACATGTTCCGCGACTTCGACCACTGGAAGGCGTATTCGGAATCGCCGCTGTTCCAGGAATTGTCGAAGGGCTACAACGACAAGACGCGCAATCAGATCGTCGCCTTCACCTATTACGGCGCGCGCCACACGACCGCCAACAAGGCGATCAATACGCCCGCCGATATGCGCGCGATGAAGCTGCGCGTGCCCCAAGCGCCGCTTTACCTGATGTACGCCAAGGCCGTGGGCGCCAACGCCACGCCGATCGCGTTCGCGGAGGTGTATCTCGCCCTGCAGAACAAGACGGTCGACGGCCAGGAAAATCCGCTGCCGACGATCCAGGCGAAGAAGTTCTACGAAGTGCAGACCCATATCAACCTGACGAGCCATATCTTCGAATCGCTCGTCACGGTGATCGGGCCGTCGACCTGGGGCCGACTGTCGGCCGACGACAAGAAGACGTTCGAAACGGTGCTGAAGGAAGCCGCCGCCCGCGCGACGACGGCGATCCGCACGGCCGAATTGCAGCTGCCCGAGTGGTTCAAGCAGCAGGGCAAGACGGTCGTGACGCCCAACACCGCCGCCTTCATCGAAGCCGCCAAGCCGCTGCATAACGACGCGTCGGCGGGTGCGGGCTGGACGAAGGACCATTACGACCGCCTGCAGGCGCTTGGCCGCCGCGGGAGCTGAAGTTTCGACACGATCGAGGGCGGGGGCCCGGCCGTTGCGGGCCCCCGTTTCGTTTTAGACGTATCGCCGGGAGCATTTCACACGTGAGCCAAGCCAATAACGGACCCGATCTGGGCGATCCTACGATCGGCCATTCGGACGATGTTCCCGTCGATCTGCGCGACTACGGCCCCGAGGATTGGGCGGCTTTCGCGCTGTTCTGGGCCCTCGCCTTCGTCGTCTTCCTGCAATTCTTCTCGCGCTACGTCCTGAACGATTCCGTCGCCTGGACCGAGGAAATCGCGCGCTATCTGCTGATGACCGTGACCTTCGTGGGCGGCGGCATGGCCGTTCGCAAGATGACGCATATCCATGTCGAGTTCCTTTACGTCTACATGCCGCGAAACGTCGCCCGCGCCGCATCGGTCATGGTCGACCTGATCCGCATCGGCTTCTTCGCCTACGCCACCTATCTTTCGTGGTTCGTGACCGAAATCATGATGAACCAGCGCATGGTGGTCATCGACCTGCCGATGGCCTGGATCTACGCGCCCTGCATGATCGGCATCGGCATCATGACCCTGCGTTCCGTTCAAGTCGCCTTGCGCCATTGGCGCGAAGGCGACAGCCCGCTCACCCGCGTCAGCATCGAGGGCCGCCATCAATGATCGCAGCCCTGCTCCTTTCCTTCGCCGTCCTGCTATGCGTGGGCGTGCCCGTCGCGATCGCGCTGGGTGGCGCGTCGCTGCTCTATATCGTGCTCGAGGGCACGACCCCGCATCTGGTGGTCATCTACCGCATGATGGCGGGCGTCGATTCCTTCCCGCTGCTGGCGATTCCGTTCTTCATCATGGCGGGATCGCTGATGAACTCGGCGGGCATCACCGAGCGTATCTATGACTTCGCGATGGCGCTGGTCGGCTGGCTGAAGGGCGGCTTGGGCCATGTCAACGTCGTCGGCTCGGTCATTTTCGCGGGCATGTCGGGCACGGCGGTCGCCGATGCGGGCGGGCTTGGCAATATCGAGATCCGCGCGATGCGCGATCACGGCTACGACGTCGATTTCGCCGTCGGCATCACCGGCGCGTCGTCGACCGTCGGGCCGATCATTCCCCCGTCGTTGCCGCTGGTCATCTATGGCGTCATGGCCAACGCGTCGATCGGCCAGCTGTTCGCCGCCGGATTGCTGCCGGGCCTGTTCATGGCCGCGACGATGATGGCGATGGTCGCGTGGTACGCGCATGTGCGCGGTTTCAACGCCGACGCGGTGTTCTCGTGGGCGGTGCTTGCCCACACCTCCAAGCGCGCCTTCCTGCCGCTGATGACGCCCGTGCTGCTGATCGGCGGCATGACGACCGGCGTGTTCACGCCGACCGAAGCGGCGATCGCCGCCACCGCCTATGCGCTGTTCCTGGGCATGGTCGTCTATCGCACGCTGACGTGGCGCGGCTTGATCCGCGTTTCGATGGAAACCATCGAGACGACGGCGATCGTGCTGCTGATCGTCGCGGGCGCGTCGATCTTCGGCTACATCATCACCACGACGCGCGTGACCGACGAGATCGCCACGCTGGTGCTGTCGGTGACCAGCGAGCCTTGGGCGGTTTTGATGCTGGTCAACATCTTCCTGCTGATCGTCGGCTGCTTCATGGAAACGATCGCCGCGATCACCATTCTGGTGCCGGTGCTGTTGCCGTTGATGGAGAAGATCGGCGTCGATCCCGTGCATTTCGGCATCATCATGGTGCTGAACCTGATGATCGGGCTGCTGACGCCGCCCGTCGGCATGGTGCTCTACATCCTGGCGCGCGTCGCGAATATCAGCTTCGAGCGCACGACCAAGGCCTGCGCGCCGTTCCTGATCCCGCTGGTGATATCGCTGCTGGTCGTGACCTATTGGCCGGAAATGGTGCTGTTCCTGCCCAACTACTTCTACCGCTAAGGGCGCCGGACGTTACTTCGCCGCTTTGGGCGCCAGCTTGTAGCCGAGACCGCGCTGCGTTTCGATGCCGCAATCCGCACCGGCTTCGGCCAAGCGTTTGCGCAGCGCCGAAACGTAGACTTCGATCGCGTTGGACGCGATTTCGTCGCCGAAGCCGTAAAGCGCGTCTTCGAGCTGGGCGCGGCTGACGATCTGGCCGGGCCGGCGGGCGAGCGCCCCCAGCACACCCAATTCGCGCCGGGTGAGTTTGAGATCCTTGCCGTCGACCTTCGCCACCTGACCTTCGATTTCGACCTTCAGATTGCCAAGGCCGAGCGTGGCACCGGCCATGGCCGCAGGCCGGCGCAGCAGCGCCTGCACGCGCGCCACCAGCTCCTCCACGTCAAACGGCTTGGCGAGGTAGTCGTCCGCGCCCGCCTTCAATCCGGCGACGCGCTGATCGGCACGGCCACGCGCCGACAGAATTAGCACCGGAAACTGGCGTTTGGCGCGGCGCAGTTCGGAAAGGAAATTCAGACCGTCGCCGTCGGGCAGGCTCAAATCGAGCACGAGCGCGTCGTAAGAGACGCCCGCGAGCGCCGAGCGCGCGGCTTCCACGTCGCCCGCAGTATCGGCGGCATACCCCGCCCGGCGGAGTTGCGCGCGGGCCAGTTCGGCTACGTCTTCGTCGTCGTCGATAATCAGGATGCGCATAACGGCCGATTATATATCACGATTCGCGTAATGTTTATCGGGCTTTGGGCCCGAAATGGGCCGTCCGGCGGTTCCAACCGGCGCGGAAACGCTCTAGGCTTGCCGCCGGAATGTTCAATCCGCGCAAATGGCTCGGCGACCGCAGCGCCGCCTTGACCCTGGCGGCCCTGGCCCTGCCCGGTCTGGCGGCGTTGTGGATCGGGATCCAGATCCATCACGAAACGCGCGCGGCGGCAGAGTCGGCGCGCGCGGGCTTCGCCCGCCTGATGGCGGCCGAGGACCTGCAAGGCCGCACGCAAGCCGCCGCGCTGGCCTTGCGCGACGGTTTGAGCGATCCAGGCCCGCGCGCCTGGGACCGCTTCGACGAAGCCATCGCGCGGCTGCAAGTGGCGCTGCAAGACCTGCGCGATCTGACCCCGCCGGGCGACACGTCGATCCAGCCGCTGGCGCAGATGATCGTGCGCGGTATCGAAATCTGGCGCGAGTTTCGCGAACTCGACCGGCTGGACCGCACGCAGGAAGCGCTGGACCGGATGGCCCAAAGCGATTATCGCGCCAACGGCGCGCGGGTCGTGGCAGCGGTCCGGCAATTGATCGCGGACGAGCGCGCGGCGGCCATCGCCCGTCAGAATGCGCACGAGTCCAATATCGATCGGCTGCTTGCGGTGCTGGCGGTTTCGGGCACCGCGCTGGCGGGGCTTCTCGTTCTCGCCTTGCGAATGAACGCGCGCGACGCCGCGAAGCGCGCGGCGGAATCCCAACGCTGGCGGCTGGCGCTCGACTCGATGTCGGACGGGTTGTTGTACTACGACGCGGATGGGCTGCTTGCGATGTCCAATCCGCGCGTCCACACGATGTTTCCGCAGATCGCCGATATTTTCGTGCCCGGCACGCATTTCGCCGCGGTCCTGCGCCGCGCGAATGCGGTGGGTATCTTGACCGACCCGGCCGGCATCGAAGCGCATATCGAGCGCCGCGTGAAGGAACGGCAAACCCCCGTCCAGCGCCGCGAACTGGCGCTGACCGACGGGCGCACGATCCTGATCCGCGAGGCGAACACCTCCGACGGCGGGCGCCTTCTGGTGCTGTCGGACGTGACGGCCGAAAAATCCGCCGACCGCGCGAAAGCCGATTTCGTGTCGACCGTCAGCCACGAGTTGCGCACGCCCCTCACCTCGATCTCGGGTGCGCTGGCGCTGGTCGGCGCCGGGGCGGCCGGCGACATGCCGCCCAAAGCGCGCCAGCTGGTCGACATCGCCAACCGCAACGCCGAACGTCTTGCGCGTCTCGTCGACGATCTGCTCCAGGTCCAGCGTCTGGAAGCGCCGATCGACGATCTCAAGCTCGTGCCCGTGCCGCTCGACGCGCTGCTTGAGCGCGCAGCACGCGAGATCGGGCCGATGGCGTTGAAGCGCGGCGTGCATGTGGCGCGCACGGGCCAGGTACCGGGCGACGCGCTGGTGTGGGGCGACGAACATCGCCTGATCCAAGTGCTGCATAATCTTCTTTCCAACGCGGTCAAATTCTCGCCAGCGGGCGAGCGCGTGGAACTCGCCGCGCGGCGCGGCAGCGACCATTGGCGCATCGCCGTTTCCGATCGCGGCCCCGGCATCCCGCCCGCGTTCCGGGCGCAGGTTTTCCAGCGCTTCGCCCAGGCCGATAGCGGCGACACGCGCGCGCGCGGCGGCACGGGGCTGGGCCTATCCATCGCCAAAGCGATCGTCGATAAATTGGGCGGGCGCATCTCGTTCGAAACCGAGATGGGAACCGGAACCACGTTCACGATCGAAATTTCGGCCGCCGAACCGGAGAGATCGGCATGAACAAGACGCCGCTGAATAAGGTCATGCTGGTCGAGGACGATCCCGACATCCGCGAGATCGCCGAGATGGCGCTGGGCACGGTCGGCGGCTTCGAGTTGATGGCCTGCGCGTCGGGCGGCGAAGCCTTGCGCCGGGTCGACGCCTTCGCGCCGCAGCTCGCCGTTATCGACGTGATGATGCCCGCGATGGACGGACCCACGCTGTTCGCGAGTTTGCGCGCCCGCCCCGCCACGGCGAAAATGCCGATCGTGTTCATGACCGCGAAGGTCCAGCCCGAGGAGATCGAACGCTGGCGCGCGTTGGGCGCGGCCGACGTGATCGCCAAACCATTCGATCCGCTGGCGCTCGCCAACCGGCTGCGCACGGTTTGGGGGAAGCTCGATGTCTGACTCGGGATTCGATTCGGGCGATCCCGTCGCCGCGGCGATCGCGCGTTTCCACCAGCGTTATCCCGCGCGTATCGACGAGATCGAGGCCGCGTGGAAAGCCGGCGACTACGCCGCCGCCGAAACCGCTGCCCACCGTCTGAAAGGGGCGGGCGGCACGTTCGGCATGGAAGAAGCGAGTACGATCGCCTATCGCCTGGAACGCGCTTTCGCCGAGAATCGGCTCGACGGCGTCGCGGCCGACATCGCGGCCTTGCGCGCTTTGGGGAAGTAGCTTTGGAGATCGTCCTTCTGGGCACGGGCTGCCCGCAATGCGACCCCGATCGCCGGGGGCCTGCGAGTCTCGCGATCGGCGGCGGCGCGCGCATCCTGATCGACTGCGGATCGGGGGTGACGCAGCGTTTGGTCGAAGCGGGCACATCGGGTGCGGCCATCGACGCGCTGTTTTTGACCCATCTGCACAGCGACCATCTGGTCGATTTCTATCAGCTGGTGATTTCCAGCTGGCATCAAGGCCGCGACCGGCCGCAACGCGTGTTCGGGCCGCCGGGCACGCGCGACTTCGTCGACGGCACGATGGCGTTGTGGGCGGCGGAGCGCGCGCAGCGCGTGGCGCACGAGAAGCGCGCCTCGACCGAGGCCTTCAAGATCGAAACGACCGAGCTGGTCGCGGGCGACGTTATCGCGATCGGGGACGCGCGCGTGCGCGTCGTGCCCGTCGCGCATCAACCCGTGAAACACGCCTTCGGCTTCGTGATCGAAGCGGACGACCAGAAAGCCGCCTTCAGCGGCGACACCGCCTATTGCCCGGCATTGATCGCCGCGGCGAAGGGGGCGGATGTTCTGGTCCACGAATGCTTCCTGCACGCGGAGATGAAGCCCGTTCCCGGCGTGCGCTCCGCCGCGACGATCGACGCGGTGCGCTCCTATCACACGCCGCCCGAAGATGTCGGTCGCGTCGCCAAAGAAGCGGACGTCGCATGCCTGCTGCTCAACCATTTCGTGCCGGTGCGCTTCGACCGGAATGCGGCCCTGGATTCGGTGCGCCAAGCCTATAAGGGCCCCGCGGTCGTCGGCGAAGATCTGATGCGCTACGACATCGCGGCCAGACGGCTGTTCCATCGCGGCGGATTGATCGGGTTTTGAGCATGGATTCCGGCGGATTTCAGCGCCCCGAACCGGGCACGCTCGCGATCGATCACATCGCGCATTGGGTGCCCGATCGCGTGGCGGCCTTCGACGAATTGACGCGGCTGGGCTTCGCGCCCACGCCGTTTTCCGAGCAGTTCACCCGCACCAATCCCGACGCGCCGCCCGTTTCGGCCGGCACGGGCAATCATTGCGCGATGCTGGAACGCGGCTATCTCGAGTTCCTCGCCCCCATCGCCGACACGCCGAACGCCGCGACCTTGCACGCCGGTATCGCGCGCTATACCGGCGTGCATCTGATCGCCTTCGGCACGGTCGAACCCGAGGCGCAGCATGCGCGTCTCGCGCGCGAGGGTTTTGCGCCGCTCGATCCCGTCGCCCTGCAGCGCGCGATCGAGACGCCGGATGGCATGCGCACCGCGCGGTTTACCGTCGTGCGCACGGCGGCCGGAACGATGCCGGAAGGCCGGGTGCAATTCGTCGAGCACAAGACGCCCGAGCTTTTGTGGCAGTCGCGCTGGATTTCGCATCCGAACACGGCGTTCGCGCTGAAACGCGTCCATCTATGCGTCGCCGATCCGACCGAGGCGGTCGCGCGTTTCGCGCGCTATACCGGTCTTTCCGCGACAACAATTGAAGGCGTGCCCGGCATCGCCAGCGCGCGCGGCGATATGGTTTTCCGCGACGTCGCCGCCACGAAGGCCGCGTTCGGCATCGATCCGCCGGCTTTGCCTTGGATCGCGGGTTATACGCTGTCCTGCCGCGATTTGACGCAAACGCCCGCCGGACACGAAACCGCGCGCGGACGCATTGTCGTGCCCTCGCTTGCCTTGGGCGGCGTCATCGTGTTCGAAGCGGCGTAGTTACGCCGACGCCTTGTTGACGTATTCGAGCGGGATCAGCGCGTCGGTCGCCGGGCGTTCGAGTTGCACGACGAAGGCGATCCGCCCTTCGACGAAGCGCAATTCCTTGCGCGCGCGCATCGGCAAGGGAATGCCCGTGCCCTTGCAATGGCGGATCATCGCCTGCGACAGCGCCGACGCGTCGAACTCGACATGCTTGGGCGTTTCGCCCTTTTTGGCGTAGACGAGCTTCACCGCGAAAGTTTCGCGGTCGACAGCCATTTTAATCACGCGCCCCGGCGGCAATTTCATGCCTTGGGTGCGCGCATGTTCGATCAGCGCCAGGACAATCTCCCGGTCCTCGAAGAAGACGATGCGATACTCGCTGCTCACGTTAAAAACGAACCCTAATACGAACGCCGCAAACGGGCCGAAGATACGCCATCTTCGGTTTAGAATCGATCCTTGGCGGCACGAATGGCCGCGAAAACCGTGACTGGATCGCGGCCCGCGAGACCATAAGCCGCCGCCAAGGCCGGATCGTCGGCTCGCAAGAAGGGATTCGTGGCTTTCTCGACACCCAGCAGCGAGGGCACGGTGGCCTCGCCCTTGGCGCGCATCGCGTCGATCTCCGCCGCCCGAGCCGCGAGCCTGGTATTCCCCGGATCGGCGGTTACGGCGAAGCGCGCGTTGGACTGGGTGTATTCATGCGCGCAGCAGACCAGCGTCTCGTCCGGCATGGCCCTGAGTTTCAGCAGCGAATTCCACATCTGATCTGGCGTTCCTTCGAACAGCCGGCCGCAGCCCAAGGCGAACAGCGTGTCGCCGCAAAACAACGCCTTTTCGTCCGCGAACCAGAAGGCGATATGGCCCCGGGTATGTCCGGGCACATCGAAGACCTTCGCCGTCGCATCGCCCAAGGTGATCGCATCGCCTTCCGCCAGCGCCAGATCGATGCCCGGAATCCGGTCGCGATCGGCCAGCGGCCCGACGATCTTGCAGCCATAGCGCGCTTTCAAAGCCAAATTCGCGCCGACATGGTCGTTATGGTGATGGGTGTTGAGGATATGGGTGAGCCGCCGCCCGGTACGGTCCAGTTCCGCGACGACCGGCCCCTCGACGGCCGGATCGACCACGGCGACCGTCATGCCGCTGTGCAGCAGCCAAACATAGTTATCCTTCAAAACCGGGATCCGGATTATCTCGAGCATTCTCCGCAAATTTTCCCGTTCTATGAATTTCCAACCCCAACATTTTACTGCCGGATGCCGGGCCGGTAATATCCCTTTCGGCGTTCCGGGACCGCGTAACGATGTTCAAATCCGAAAGCTTCGAAATCCACTGCCTGCGCGACAACCGCTGGATGATTGAGACCAGTATCGGCTCCCAGTCGGAGGCCGAAGCCTTCGCGCGGAAGATGCTGGAGAAAAAGGACGTTTTCGGCGTCAAGGTCGTCCGGGAACGCAAGGGCTCGTCCGGCAACACCTCCGAATCGGTCGTCTTTTCCAAGACCAAGGAAAAGCGCGAGGAGAAGGTCCAGATCGTGCCGGTGGACGCCGCACCGATGTGCGAGGAAGCCGAAGACTGCTACGGCATCGCCTCGCGCATGGTGCTGAACCGGCTGTTCCGCCAGTACTTCGACAAGCAAAACATCACCCCGATGGAGGTGATGCACAACTATCGCGAGTTCAAACGCCTGCAGGATTCCGACACGCTGATGACCAGCGCCATTGGCATGCTGGCGACGCTGCAGGCCCAGGCCGGCGGCATGAACGCAACCCAGCGGCGCGACACGCTCTATAAATTCCTCAAGGAAATGTCGGACCGCGTGCGCGATATCGAATCGTCGCCGCTGCCGTCGATCAAGCTGCTCGGCGTCGACGAGGTGATGAAGAAGATCGCGCCCAAGGCGGGCGAGGACAAAGGCAACGCCGAGTTCCTGTTCCGCGCCGCCGTCAGCCGCGACTTGATCGACATCCGCAGCTTCATCGGCAAGCTCGACCGCGCGCTGATGTGGGCCGACGACAGCCAGGACGAGGAAGCCGCCCAGCTGCTCGACGATTTCGTCTGCGACGTGCTGGGAGCGGCCGAAGTCGTTCAAGAACTGCTCGGCGACCAGCCCAATCTTTTCGCCGCCTTGACGCGTCTGCTCGATCTGGCCGAAGGCAAATGGGATGCGCCCCCGCCCGGTGCGGCCGTCGCCAGCGTCGATGGCCCCAAAGCCGCAGCGGCGGCCGAGGCCGACGCCGCCGAGGAGGATCGCGCCGTCAAGATCGGTCGGCTGATCGTCAACGGCAAATTGCCCAATACCGGCCGCGTGCTGATGGAACGCGTGCGCCTGCAATTGCAGGGGACCAACCCGCTGATGCGCAGCGATCCGGAACAGGAAGTGCCCTGCTTCCGCCAATTGCTCGACCGGCTGGTGCCGGAGAACGGCAAGATCGTCGGCGGCACCGACATGATCGAGGCGCTGGTCCAGCGCAAATCGCGGATTTTGAATCGCGGCGGCAGCGCCGGGTTCCGCGCGGCGGCCGGCTGGATCGCGATGATCATGCTGAACCCGGCGCGCAAGGCGCGCTTCTGCATCGCGTTGACGCAAACGCCGACGGGCAAGCAGTATCCGAACGAATCTTTCGGCCTGATCGACGACATGTTCGTAAAGGTCGAATCGATCGCCGATATCGCCAAGGCGCGCGTTCCCCCGAACGAGCGCATGGCCGCGATCACGCAGGTATGGAACGAGTTCCGCGCCGCCCCCATTCCGCTGGAATACGCCGAGCGCGTTTGCACGCGGCTCGACGATTTGCTGCTGCACTACATCAAGAGCGAGCGCATCCTCGAGAAGATCGACGATCCCTCGCGCCCCTTGCGTTTGCGCACGATGATGCTGATGAAGCTGTGCCTGCCCACGTCGCTGCCGCCGGGCAAGGCGTCGGAACTCGCGCGCGGCATCATCATCGACAAGCTGAAACGCCCGAATTTCGAAGGCGAAGTCGTCGCCGACATCTCCGATCCGAACGAGAAGGCGAAGGCCCAGCGCGACATCTTCCTGCTGATGCGCCAAGCCGGGTTCATGTGAGCGGCCCGGAAGTTCCGCCGACCGAAGACGAACTCCTCGCCCGTCGCATCGCGCGCGGGCTTGCCCGCGCGCTGGGGCGCGAAGGCTGGACCAGCCTCGCCGAATTTCCGCTGGCCAGCGGCCGGCGCGCCGATCTGATGGCACTGTCCGACGACGGGCGCTTCCTGCTGATCGAGATCAAATCCTCGGCGCAGGATTTCCGCACCGACCGCAAATGGCCCGAGTATCTCGAATGGTGCGACCTGTTCGCCTTCGCGGTCGCCGAGGATTTTCCGTTCGATCTGCTGCCGCCCGAACCGGGGCTTTACGTCGCCGACGCCTACGACGCCGCCTTGCGCCGGCCGCTGCAGGAAACGCCGAAGCTTGCACCCGCGCGCCGAAAAGCGCTGACCTTGCGCTTCGCGCGCCTCGCCGCCGACCGTTTGCGGCGCACCCTCGATCCCGGCGTTTAGCGCGAAATTTTCTTCAGCGTGTTGGTCGTGCTTTGGCCTTCGATCAGCCGCGCGAGCACGACGCGCCCGCCCCAGCTTTCGACCTCGGCGGCACCGACCACCTTGTCCTTGGTGTAGTCGGCACCTTTCACCAGCACATCCGGGCGGATCGCCTTGATCAACTCGATCGGCGTGTCCTCGGCGAAGATCGCGACCAAATCGACATTGCCGAGCGAGGCGAGAACGGCGGCGCGCGCGGCTTCGGTCTGCACGGGCCGCGCCGGGCCTTTGAGGCGCTTCACGGACGAGTCCGCGTTGAGACCGACGATCAACTTGTCGCAAGCGGCGCGCGCCTGGCCGATCAGCGACACGTGGCCGGGATGCAGCAGATCGAAACACCCGTTGGTGAAGCCGACCTTCAAGCCTTGGCGGCGCCAGCGTTCGGCCTGATCTTGCGCTTGATCCAACGTGGCGAGTTTGTTTTCGCCGGTCGCGAGATCGTCATGGCGCAATACGCGCACAAGATCGGCGCCATAAGCGACGGCCGTGCCCACTTTCGCGACCACGACCGAGGCGGCGACGGAAGCCAAACGCGCCGCTTCGAGCGGCGTAAGGCCCGCGGCGATGCCGGTCGCGAGTGTGGCGACGACCGTGTCGCCCGCCCCCGAAACGTCGTAGACCTCGCGCGCCAAGGCCGGCAGATGATGCACCTTGCCGCGCGCGGGGATCAGGCTCATTCCCTCCGCACCGCGCGTGACGAGCACGTAGTCGCATTCGACGGTCTTGATGATCTTCTTGGCCGCGCGCTCGACTTGGCCGTCGTCGTCGCAGGGCATACCCGTCGCGTCGGCAAGTTCGCGCCGATTGGGGGTCAGGATCGTGGCGCCCTTGTAGCGCGTATAGTCGCGGCCCTTGGGATCGACGATCGACACGCGCTTGGCTTTGCGCGCCGCCATGATGATCGTCTGCACCGCGCGCGGGACGAGCACGCCCTTGGCGTAGTCGGAAATCGCGACGACGGAACATTCCTTCAGCGCCTGACAAACCAAACGCGCCGCATCCTCGGCCGTCGAATCGTTGATCGGGGCCGCGGTTTCCTGGTCGGCGCGCAACATCTGCTGATGCCCGGCGACGAAACGCGTTTTGATCGTCGTAACACGGCCGCGCTCGTTCAGCAGATGGGGCTCCACACCCTCGATCCCGCCGACCAGCGACATGATCTCGCGCCCGGCGGGGTCTTGGCCCACGACCGAGACGAATTCGGGCACGCCGCCCAACCCCGCGATATTGCGCACGACGTTGCCCGCCCCGCCCAGCATCGCGACTTCGCGTTCGATGCGTAAGACCGGGATCGGCGCTTCGGGCGAAATGCGCTCGGCCGAACCGTAGACGAAACGGTCGAGCATCACGTCGCCCACGCAAACGACGCGCGCCCCCTTCAGCTTGGGCACAAGGGCGGCGAGATCGGCGTTCGCGGTCACGACGAATGCGTCTGATGCGTGGCGGGGCCGTCGGCGATGCCCAGCGCCAATTCCAAACCGCCGCACAGCATCTGGCCGAGCGTGATGTGCATTTCCTGGATGCGCCCCGTGGTGTTCGACGGCACGACCAGCGCGATATCGGCATGTTCCAGCGCCGGGCCGCCGCCCTTGCCGCCGAACAGCACCGCGGTGATGCCCATCTTTCGCGCGATCTTGAACGCTTCGATCACGTTGGGGGAACTGCCCGACGTCGAAATCCCGATCAGCAGATCGCCCTGCTTGCCGATCGCTTCGATCTGGCGCGAGAACAGATATTCGAACCCGATATCGTTGCCGATCGCGGTCAACGCCGAGGTATCGGTCGTCAACGCGATCGCGGCGATCGCCGGGCGATTCTTGATGTAGCGGACGGTCAGCTCGGTCGCCAGATGCTGCGCGTCGGACGCCGAGCCGCCATTGCCGCAGAACAGGATTTTGCCGCCGTTGCGGATCGTCGCGACCGATTGCGCGAGCAGGCGGCCGAAGGATTCCTCCAGCGCGCGATGCGTCGCTTCCGCGACGGCGCGATGCTCGACGAATTCCGATTGATAGAAGCTTTTGGGATCGAAACCGGTCATGGCTTGGCGCGAACCACACCCTTCAAAATCGCCTCGAATCGGGCGGATATCGTCGCAATATCGAAGGTTCGCCGCGCGTAGTCCAGCGCTTTGGCGCCCATCGCCGCCCGCGTTTCCGGGTTCGCGGCCAAGGACTTGGCGCCATCCAGGAACGAAGCCCGATCGGCCTGGTTGGCGACCAGCCCCGCCCCTTCGCGCACCAGGATGCGCGCCGACAGGTTCTCGGGCGGAATCGCCGCCAGGATGGGCCGCCCGGCGCAAAGATAGGTCAGCACCTTCGACGGCACGGAGAAGATGCCCGCATCGGGTTCCAGCACGGCAACCAGCACGTCGGCGCTGGCGAGCGTTTCGCCCAAACGCGCGAAATTCTGGAACGGCAGGACGCGCAGATTGGAAAGGCTTTGCGCCTTCAACCAATCCGCCCCCGGCCCTTCGGAAATCACCAGCATGATCGCATCGGGCAAACGCGCGGCCAGATCGCGCAGCAAGCTCGGGTCGTGCTTCAGGCCCAGCGTGCCGGAATAGAGGAACACGGTTTTACCGATAAGACCCTGTTCGCGCGCGAAGGCGTTGTCGCGCGGCGCGATTTTGATGTCCTCGCGCGCGGCCCAATTCTCGATCGTGTGGATTTTCTGCACGTGCCAGGATTTCAGCAGCGGCTCGAAATCCGCCGTGATCGCGACGACCGCATCGGCGCGGCGCAGCAGGCGCGCTTCCATCGCTTCGTAATAAATTCCGATCGCATCGCCCGCGATCGGAATCTTGCGGCTGAGAATTTTGCGGATCGCGATGCCGACAAGATCCTGCAACCAATAGACGAAGCCCGCCCCGACATCGCGCGCGCCGGCGAAGGCGCCGGCCTGCGGGTCGAGGGGCGCATTGCCCGCCAGCACGGCGTCGGGCTTCCAGCGCTTTATGTCCTCGCGCACCAACGCGCCAAGCCGGCGTTCTTGCGACCAGCGCTTGACGAAGGAATGCTTCGCGAACGGTTCGTCCAGCTCGGTGAAGCCGAGCTCGAAATTCGACGGATCGTCTTCGCGCCGTTCCAGCGGACCCTTGGGGGCCTGGAACGCCTTGAAGCAGACATGGCGCACGTCATGCCCGCGCGCGGCCAGTGCGCGCGACAACTGCACGGGAAACGCGTGGCCGGGATAGTCGTAGATATAGACGCGCATCAAACGGCCTTCGCGCGGAAGATCAGGCAATCGCCGCGCCCGGTGCGGTTCCAATGCCACAGCAGCGGGAACAGCACGAAACGCGCGATCAGCATGGCGCCCGCAACCAACGGCGCCTTGCGCTGCAAGCGCACGACGTCCGCCATGTTCTTGCGCCAGCGATGCGCAATCCAGCTTTGCGCCACCCACAAAGCGGGCGTAATCGCTTTGCTCTCGACGATCTCGAATCCCGTTTCGGTCAGCAGGCGGCGCAACCGGCTTTCGGAGAAATGCACGATATGGAAGGGCACGTGCCAATTCACCCAATCGCGGCCATAACGCTTGGCGAGGGCGGAATCGATATTCGGCAGGCTGATCCACACCTGCCCGTCCGGCTTCAGGATGCGCTTCACGTGTTTGAGCGCGTCGCGCGGGTCGAGCGTGTGCTCGAGCACGTTCGACAGCACGGCAACGTCGTATTTCTCGGCCGGTTCGAAATCTTCGACCAGCTTTTCGTGGACCGCGAAGCCGCGCGCGCGCGCCGTCGCGGCGGCGTTGGAATTGAGCTCCAACCCTTCCGCGGCGAAACCGTTGCGCGTGTAGAGCGCCAAGCCCCGCCCTTCGTTGCAGCCGATATCGAGAAGACGGCCCGTTCCCATGCGTCCATGGAACGAGATGTCGCCATCGATCGCGAGCAACAATTTGTAGAACGGCGAAAACAAGAATTTCTCGCGCGCCGAAGCGTAGTTACCGTCGGTTTTGCCGCCGTAATTGTAATGCGCTTCGTAAAGCCGCTTCAGCGTGGCCCCGTCGGGGCGCGGGCTTGTTTGCCGTCCGCCGCACGCGTCGCAGGCGCGGACATGCCACACGCCCGGCGCGCCGAAGCGGTTATCGACCACGTCGTCGAGATAAGGCCGCGTCGCGGCGCCGCAGAACAGGCAAGGTTCGGTCATTTGCGGCTCATCGCTTTGCGCCGCTCGTAGAGCTTCGCGTCGATCAGGAAGCGGAACCACAGGGTTTGCAGCACGTAGAAAATCAGCCCTTCCTTGCCGTCGAGGAAGCCGAGCTTCACCACGTAGCGATAGAAGAACAGCAGGAAGGCGCGCAGGAACAAGGGTGCGCGATAATACCAGCCGCGCGCGCGGCGCTTTTCCGCGACCGGATCGCCGGAGCCCGCCTGGATCACGCCATCGCCGCCGGGATTGAGGATTTCGTCGACTTCCGCATCCGCCCAGCGATTATGGCGCGCGGTCCATTCGGTCAGCGACAGGCGGATATCGTCGATCATCGGGTGTGCGAGATTGCGCGTCGCCCCGTCGACGAAGAAATGCTGATCGTATTTGCGATCTTCGCAGCGCCCCTTGCCAGTGCGGAACAAGCGCATGTGATAGATCGGGTACATGCCGCCATGGCGCAACGGCTTTTCGTGAAAATGCACGAGGCGCGGCACGTAGAAACCCGAAATCGCGGGATCGACCGGTGCCGCGAGCAGCGCTGCGATCTCCGCCTTCAATTCCGGCGTCAAACGCTCGTCGGCGTCGAGATGCAATTGCCATTCGTGGCGCAAGGGCAGGTTGGCGATCGCCCAGTTACGCTGCGAGCCGTAATTCTCGAACGGGTGATGGACGAGCTGCGCGCCCGACGCGGCGACGATGTCGTGCGTGTTGTCAGTCGAGCCCGAATCGACGACATGCACATCGTTGGTGAGCCCCGTGAGCGACTGCAACGTCGCGCCGATCGTGGCTTCGGAATTGAAGGTGAGGATGACGACCGAGACGGGGGTCATGCGCCCGCGATCTCCCGATAGATGGTTTCGAGTTGCGCGCCGATCTTCGCCCAATCGTAGCGGTCGGTCGCGAGTTTGCGGCCCGCCGCGCCCATGCGCTTGGCGCGCGCGGGGTCGTTGGCGAGCAGCAGGAGATGCGCGGCGACGGAGTCGATTTCGGGCGGCGAGACGAGCCCCGCCCCTGCACCCTCGATTTCGCGCCAAATATTGACGCGATCGGAAATGACCACGGGGGCGCCGCAGGCCATTGCCTCGACGATGGCGATGCCGAAATTCTCCGACCAGGACGGCAAGGCGAACAGCGCGCAATCGACGAAAGCGGCGAGCTTGTCGCGGCCCGTGAGCATGCCGAGCCAGACCGTCGCATCGTCGAGCTTGTGTTGCGAAACCAGTGCGCGCGCCGCCGCTTCGTAGCCGTCGTCGGGCCCGGCGATGACCAGGCGCAACGCGGGATCGGCATCCAGCGCCTTGCGGAAAGCCGGGATCAAAACGTCGAGACCCTTTTTGAAATTGAGTCGCGACAGGAACAGCACGGGCTTCGTGCCCGCAAGTTCCGGGTGCTTGGCGAAGAACGCGCCGGACGGCGGCAGATCGGCATAGTCGCCGATATCGATGCCGTTGGGCACAACCACGCCTTTGGCCCCGCGCGAATAGGGGGCGGCGAGTTCCATTTCTTCGGCGGCCGTCCAATGCAGCGCGGCGGCGTGGTCGATCACGCGATCCTGGAAGAGGGTTTCGATGAACGCTTTTCGCAAACGATGGCGCTTCCACAAAAACGGATCGAGCGTGCCATGCGGGCGCAAGAGATAAGGCTTGCCCGCCTTGCGCGCGACGCGCGCGGCATACCAGACATGGAAAAGATACAGCGAGTGGATATGCACCACATCCGCCGCCGGGATCGCCTTATCGAGCGCGCGCGCCAGCGGCCACGAGACGGCGAGCATGGCGGGCACGCCTTGCTTGTGGACATGAATCGTCACGCCGCGATCGACGACGGGCGATGCGTAGTGCTTCTTCTCAGCGTCGCTCATCGCGCGATCGGTCGTCTGGATTTCGACCGTATGCCCACGCGCCGCGACGGCACGCGCCATATCCAGCACGGCCTTGGCGGGGCCGCCGGTGCGCGAGGCGATCGATGCGATGACGTGAACGATACGAATGGAACGGACCCCGACGAGGCGAACCTAGCTTAAACGTCCGGTGTTCTTCGCAAATTCCAGCCGCCGGGGCAAATGCGCCGGGGCCGCCTTGACAGGAAGGCCGGTCCCGGCCCCATCATCGGCGGACGGAAAGGCTCGCCCGCTGGAAACGGCCCCGCAACGCTTCTCGCGCCGCCACGTCGTCCGGGGTTTGGCCCTGAGCGCGGCCGCTGCGCCGTTCCCCGCCACCACCGCGACCGGCACTTCGCGCCCTGTCGATGTCGCCCTGGTTCTGGCCGTCGATTGTTCCAGTTCGATCGACGCGGGCGAATTCCGGCTCCAATCGCAAGGTTATGCGGAGGCTTTCCGCACCGAACGCGTGCAACGCGCCGTGCTGGGCGGCCGGTATCGGGCGATCGCCGTCGCGATGACCCATTGGGGCGGACAGATCGCCCAGCAAGTCGTGGCGGACTGGACCCTGCTCGACAGCCCGGCGGCGATGCTCCGTTTCGCGGATCTGTTGGCCGGCATGCCCCGCGAGGTGGCGGACGACGCGACCGCGATCGGGGCGGCGATCGACCATGCGCGGGGTCTGTTCGACCGGGTGCCTTTTCGGCCCGAGCGGCAGGTGATCGACGTTTCGGGCGACGGTATGAACAACCAGGGCCGATTCCCGAGCTACGCGCGCGACGCGGCGGTCGCGGCGGGAATCGGCATCAACGGTCTGGCGATCCTGACCGATCACGCCACGCTCGACCGCTATTTCCGCGCCGAGGTGATCGGCGGGCCCGGCGCCTTTGTGATGCCCGCACGCCGTTTCGCCGATTTCGGCCCCGCCATCGCCAACAAGATCGCCCAGGAACTGTCCTAGCGCCCCAACGCGGCCGCCCAATGCGCGCGCTTGTCGTCGAAGCTCATCCCCGCATGGGCCGGGCTGGTCGACGGCAAGCGATGCCGGTCGGGACAGCACTTCAGCGTGGGCAATACCCGCGACTTGAACAGATCGGCTGCCGTGCCGCCATTGAGCAGCACGGCGCCGATCGACGGATGGCGGGCGAACAACGCGGCGAAATCGTTGGGCGTCACCGTCTCGGGCGCGATATCGCTGTCGAGCGAGCCGGGGCGATGGGCAGCCGCGCAAACATCCCACACGGCGATACGCGAATCCTTCAGTTTCTCGACGCGCGCTTCGTAAGGCAGCGTCGCGTCGAAGCCCAGGATCGCCCCCATCACCGGCCAGAAGGCGTTGCGCGGATGGGCGTAGTATTGCGCGGCGGCGAGCGAGGCTTGGCTGGGCAACGAGCCCAGAATCAGAAAGCGCGGTGCGGCACCCAAAATGGGCGGAAAGCCCGCGTCAATTTGCCGGGGCGCCGAAACGCGAACGCCCGCCTTGCGGGCGGGCGTCCGGATCTTCTTCATCGTCGGAGAAAGCTTAGGCGACCGCCGCCAGCTTCGCGGTGGCGATGTCGAGCTTGGCCGCGATCGGCTGGCGTTCGTCGTCGGTCGTCGCGGCACCCAGCCGGGCGCGCAAGCTTTCGATTTCCGACGACACGGCGGCCTTGTCGATCTCGGTCAAACGCGCCGCGTCTTCCGCCAGAACCGTGACGCCGTCCGGCGTCACTTCCGCGAAACCGCCGGCGACGAAGATGCGGTCCTTGACCGCACCGGCGTCATGCACGTCGATCGTGCCGAAACGCAAGGTCGAGACGACCGGCGAGTGGCCGGCGAGCACGCCGAAATCGCCTTCGCTGCCCGGAACGACGACCATATCGACGTCCTCGGACAGCACGAGGCGCTCGGGTGAAACCAGCTCGAACTTGGTCTTGCCGGTCATGATCAGGCGGCTTCCGCGGCCATCTTACGCGCCTTGGCGCGCGCTTCGTCGATCGTGCCGACCATGTAGAAGGCGGCTTCGGGCATGTCGTCGCACTTGCCCTGAACGATTTCCTTGAAGCCCTTGATCGTGTCTTCGAGTTTCACGAGCACGCCCGGCGTGCCGGTGAAGACTTCGGCGACGTGGAAGGGCTGCGACAGGAAGCGCTGGATCTTGCGCGCGCGGGCGACGACCAGCTTGTCTT
>PVXE01000016.1 GCA_014444615.1 Tagaea sp. CACIAM 22H2
GCGGCGCGCGCGCGGACCCCAGCCTTCGTCGGCAAGCGGATAACTCGCCGCACAGCCGATGGCGAAGGTCGGCATCCGGTCGAGGAAGAACGCGTTGCCGTGATCGTTGAAGATCACCACGGCGACGTCGGGACGGTTGGCTTCGACCCATTCGCGGCCCGGTACGGTGCCGTCGAAAAACGGTTTCCAATCGGGCGTGCCGGAAAGCCCCTTGTCGATCGCCATCGCGATCGAGGGGACATGCGAACAGCCCAATCCGCCGATCAGCTTGGCCATTAGCGTTTCCCCAGGCGGTCGCGCAGGAAGGTCGCGTGTTCGATCCCGGCTTGATGCGCGCCGATCTCGGTCATCGTCGCGGGCTGGATGGCGCCGAGCTTCAGGATGTAGAAGACATTGGCGCCCAGCCGGACCATCTCGCGCCAGTCGCGCGCCAAGGCGGCGCGTTTGGCGTCCTCGGGCACGCCGTAGGAATCGAGATACGCAGCCGGATCGCGGCGATACGCCTCGCGCTTTTCCGGAATGCGCAGATCCTTCGTCGCTTTGTTGAGCGCGTAGCCGGCGCGCTGGCGCGCGCGGTCGAACAACGGCGTATCGGGAATTCGGTCGGCGGTCATGCGAAACCCAGAAATTCGAGCAGCGCCTTGTTGACCGCTTCGGGGCGCTCGAAACAGGCGAAATGCCCGGCGTCTTCGATCACGGCGAGGCGCGAACCCGGAATGGCGGCGACGAGCGCTTCGTGCTGCGCGAGCGTCGCCCAGCGATCCTGGCGCCCGACCATCACCAAGGTCGGGCAGGCGATCTTGGACAGCAGCGGTCGCGCATCAGGCCGGCCCATCAACGCGCGGATCTGGCGCTCGTGCATTTCGGGCGTCATATCCATCACCATTTCGGTGAGCGGGTCGATCACCGCGGGATCGGTTTCGCGCGCCGGATGCAGCATCGGCGGCAGCCATTTGGCGGCGAGCGCTTTCATCCCTTCTTTGTGGGCGAGTTCGATCACCGCCAGGCGGCCCGGCATTTCCTTGTCGCTGCCGGGATGGGCGCCGGTATCCATCAGCACCAAACGCTCGACGCGCTGCGGCGCCAAGCGCATGGCTTCCAACGCCGCGCGCCCGCCCATCGAAAAGCCGACGATCGTGACCTTGCCGTCGAACGCGGCCAAAGCGATCTCGCCCATTTCGGTGATCGAGGCGGCCTTCGTAAAATCGGCGACCTTCGTATCGGCGAACGGCGCCAACGCACGGGTCTGCGCCGCGAAAACCCGCGCGTCGCACAACAAACCCGGCAGAAATACGATTTGCGCGCGCGGCGCCATGGCGTTGTCCCGAGATTCTCGTTGGCGCCTGTCTAAGGGGCAGGCCCGATTTCCGAAAATGGATTGATTTGCTGGTTATATGAATTTCATGCATCATTAGCCGAATTCGGGAATTTCGGGAAGAAAAGCCACATGCGTATCGATTTTCTGGGCCTTCACGCTTTCGTCGCCATCGCCGAGCGCGGCAGTTTCCAGAAGGCGGCCGCGCATCTGAATTTGTCGCAAACGGCGCTGAGCCACCGAATCCGCAAGATCGAGGACGATCTGGGTGTGCGGTTGCTGGCGCGCACGACACGCGAGGTCTCGTTAACCTCGGCCGGGTTGCAATTGCTGCCGCGCGTCAAATCGATGATCGACGATCTGGGCGCGTCGTTGGAGGATTTGCGCGGTCTGGCGCGCGTGCGCCAAGAACGGCTGTCGATCGCCTGCTTACCGACGATCGCGGCAGGCTTCATGCCGCGCGTGCTGCCGCTGTTCCGTCAGGCGCACCCCGAAACCTTGCTGCGTATTCACGACAACGCCGCGACGGAGATCGCGGAGCTTGTACAGAACGGCACGGTCGAATTCGCCGTCACGCTCGTTTCGGCGCATCGCTGGGATTTCGAGATTCAAACGCTGGCGCGCGATCCGTTCGTGTTGCTCTGTCACAAAAAAGCGTGGCCGGCCGAGCGTACGGTCGCATCCTGGGCGGACGTCGCCGAGCAGCCGCTGGTGCGTATTTCCACCCAGACAGGCAATCGCATGATGATCGACGACGCGCTGGGCAGCCGGCGCGAAAACGTCAAATGGCGCTACGAAGTGCAACATATCGGTACGGCGATCGGCATGGTGCGATCCGGCGTGGCGATGGCTGTGGTGCCGCGCCTGTCGCTGGATTCGACCGATATCTCGGCGCTGCGCGTCGTCGAATTGCGCAATCCCAGCGTCAATCGGCAGATCGGCATCGTGTCGAAGCGCGAGACGCCGTTGTCGCAGCCGGCAGCCGATTTGCGCCGGTTGATCGTGCGCGAACTCTCCGGCAAACGGCGCAAAACCGCCTAGATGCATTCGATTCATTAAATAGCGCGAAGTACGCATTTGATTCACGCATGACCGGCTCCGATAAGTTTCGCCCAACGCAAGGGAGAAACGCCGTCGCAACGCCACCATCGGGGCGGCTTGCGAAGTATCGGAGCCAAGCATGTCCACGCAGAAATCGGGTCTCGTCGTGTCCGCCCATCCGGGCGATTTCGTCTGGCGCGCGGGCGGCGCCATCGCGCTGCACGCCAAGCGCGGCTATCGGATGAAGATCGTCTGCTTCGCCTATGGCGAGCGCGGCGAAAGCCAATGGGCATGGAAAAAGGCGGGCGTCGATATCAAGGACGTGAAGGCCCAGCGCCACGAGGAATCCGAGCGTGCGGCCAAGCTGCTGGGCGCCGAGATCGAGTTCTTCGACGCGGGCGACTATCCGCTGCGCACGACCGACGCGATGCTCGATCGCCTCGTCGACATCTATCGCGAATTGAAGCCGAGCTTCGTGCTGACCCACGCGCTCGAAGATCCCTATAATTTCGATCACCCGCACGCGGCGCATGTGGCGCAGGAAGCGCGCATCATCGCGCAAGCCGCCGGCCACAAGCCCGATCCGTCGCGCAGCTATTTGGCGCCGCCCGTGTTCCTGTTCGAGCCGCACCAGCCCGAACAGTGCAACTACAAGCCCAATCTGCTGCTGAAGATCGACGAAGTGTGGGAGACGAAGCGCCAAGCCTTCGAGATCCTCGCGGCGCAAAAGCATCTTTGGGAGTACTACACCCGCGTGGCGCTGAACCGCGGCGTGCAAGGCAGCCGCAATTCCGGCAAGCCGATGACCTACGCCGAAGCCTATCAGCGCATCTTCCCCGACGTGGTCGAGGTATTGGCCTGATGAAGCCGGTCGTCGTCACGGGCGTGCCGCGCGTGCCCGCCGACAAGCTCGCGCGCCTCGCGACGTTGGGTGTATCGACGGCGCACGAGGCGATGGGACGCTCGGGCTTGATGAAGCCCTATATGCGGTCGATTGATCCGGGTTCCGCCGTTGCGGGTTCGGCCGTGACGGTGCTGGCGCAGCCCGGCGACAATTGGATGATCCATGTCGCCATCGAACAATGCGGACCGGGCGATGTGCTGGTCGTCGGCGTCACGGCCGACAACACCGACGGCATGTTCGGCGATCTGCTCGCGACTTCGGCCAAGGCGCGCGGCGTCGTCGGTTTGGTGATCGATGCGGGCGTGCGCGATGTGGCGACGCTCAACGAAATGGGCTTTCCGGTCTGGTCGCGCGCGATTTCCGCCAAGGGCACGGTCAAGGCGACCTTGGGATCGGTCAACGTGCCGGTCGTTTGCGCGGGCGCTTTGGTGAAGCCGGGTGACGCGATCGTTGCGGACGACGACGGCGTTCTGGTCGTGCCCAAATCCCAAATCGACGCGACACTGAAGGCGGGCGAAGCGCGTCTTGCCAACGAAACCGACAAGCGCGCAAAGCTCGCATCGGGCGTGCTCGGGCTCGATCTCTATTCGATGCGCAAGCCTTTGGCGGATGCGGGCCTCGTCTATCGCCCGTGGAACGAAAGCGAGGATCGGTGACCCTTACCGTCGCATTCATCGGCTTCGGCGAAGTCGGGCAGCTTTTCGGCAAGCAACTCGCCGCGCAAGACGGCATCGCCGTGCGCGCGCACGATGTGCTGTTCGACGATGCCGCGAAAGGCCCCGGCCTTAAATCCATCGCCGCCGATACGGGCGTGGCCGTTTGCGGTTCGCATGTCGAGGCGTGCCGCGAGGCATCGCTCGTGATCTCGGCCGTCACCGCCGATCGTGCGGTCGATGCCGCGCGCCAATGCGCCAACGCGCTAACGCCCGATCAGATCTATGTCGATCTGAACTCGATCTCACCCACGACCAAGGGCCAAGTCGCGGATGCGTTGCAGCGCGACACCGCCGGCTTCGTCGAATTCGCCGTCATGGCACCGGTTGCAGGGCCGGGGATCGCGGTGCCGATCCTCGCGGGTGGCGCCAAGGCGAAGATCGTCGCCGAAATGCTCAATCCGTTCGGCATGAAGATCGACGCGGTCGCCGAGAAGATCGGTGTCGCGTCTGCGACCAAGCTTTGCCGCTCCATCGTCATCAAGGGGATGGAAGCGATCATGGTCGACCTCAAAGCCGCGACCGAGGCGACCGGCGTGTGGCCCGCCGTTTTGGCGAGCCTGACCGCGTCCTATCCCGGCATGGATTGGGCGAAGATCATCGACTACATGCCGCCGCGCGTGAAGCGGCACGGCATTCGCCGCGCGGCGGAAATGCGTGAAGCGGGCAGGATGCTGGACGAGGCGGGTGCGAACGGCGATTTCGCCCGCGCCATCGCCGATGCGCACGAGCGCTACGCGCGCGCGAACGCGAAGCAAGGATAGGGCGTCATGGCGCGGATCATCGGCGGCTTGGCCGCATCGCATACGCCGACGATCGGCTTCGCCTTCGACAAGGACAAAGCGTCCGATCCCGTTTGGGCGCCGATCTTCAAGGATTTCGCGCCGCTGAAAGCGTGGATCGAGGCAAAGAAGCCCGACGCGCTGGTCGTAATCTACAACGACCACATCACGTCGTTCTTCTTCGATCATTATTCGGCCTTCGCGTTGGGTATCGGGCCGGAGTGGCGTGTGGCCGACGAAGGCGGCGGTGCACGCGATCTGCCGCCGTTGCCGGGGCACCCCGAACTCGCGCGCCATATCGGCGCGTCGCTGGTCGCCGACGAATTCGACATGTCCTTCTTTCAGGACAAGACGATCGATCACGGCGTGTTCTCGCCGATGTGCATGATGATGAACCACAAGCCCGCATGGCCCGTGCCTGTGGTGCCGTTGCAGATCGGCGTGCTGCAAGCGCCCGTTCCTTCGGGCGCGCGCTGCTTCAAGCTCGGCAAGGCGTTGCGCCGCGCGATCGAGAGCTATCCTGCCGATATTTCCGTCGCGGTCGTCGCGACCGGCGGCTTGTCGCACCAGGTGCACGGCGAGCGCGCGGGGTTCAACAACACCGAGTGGGATCGCCGCTTCCTCGATCTGTTCGAGCGCGATCCCGAGCGCATCGCGGGCATGACGATCGCCGAACTCGCCACGCTGGGCGGGTTCGAAGGGGCGGAAGTCATCATGTGGCTGGTGATGCGCGGTGCGTTGCCGTCATCCGTGCGCAAGAGTCACGAAAGCTATTATTTGCCGTCGATGACCGGTATCGCGACCGCGATCTACGACGTCGACGATACGGCGCCCGATGCGGCGCAAGTCGAACGTCAGCGCGCGCATATCGCCCGGCAGTTCGATGGGATCGATAAGCTGCACGGGACCTATCCCTTCACGCATGAGCGCAGCGTGAAGGCCTATCGCATCAACAAGTTTCTGCACGGCCTGATCGAGCCCGAGGCGCGCAAGCGTTTCCTGGCCGATCCCGAGGCCGCGTTCGAGGCGGCGAAGCTTTCCGACGTCGAGCGCGATCTGATCCGCCGCCGCGATTGGCGCGGCATGATCCATTATGGCGTGATCTTCTTCATGCTGGAGAAACTCGGCGCCGTCGTCGGCGTTTCGAATTTGCACATCTACGCGGCGATGCGCGGGCAGACGCTGGAGGAATTCCAGAAGACCCGTAACGCGCCGGGCGCGCTTTATTCGGTCGCCGGCAAGGAGGGACAAGCGACAGGCTGGTCGGCGACGAAAACCTAAAGTACAAAGTTAAAAAAACGACGAATAACCCCCTGGGAGGTCGACATGGCGAGTTTGAACGTCAACGGACAGGTGCGGCAGATCGATGCTTCGCCAGATACACCCTTGCTGTGGGTGCTGCGCGAACATCTGAAGCTGACCGGCACGAAATACGGCTGCGGCGTCGCGGCTTGCGGTGCTTGCACCGTCCATCTCGACGGCGAGCCGATACGTGCCTGCATCACGCCGCTGTCGCAAGTCGAGGGCAAGCGCGTCACGACGATCGAAGGTTTGCCGGGCGGCGAGAATAATCGCCTCGTCCAGGCGTGGATCGCCGAGCAGGCGCCGCAATGCGGTTACTGCCAGTCGGGCCAGATCATGCAGGCCGCCGGTCTGTTGGCGAAAACGCCGAAACCGTCGCGTGAGCAGATCGTTGCGCATATGGACGGCAATATCTGCCGCTGCGGCAGCTATGCCCAGATCGTCGCGGCCGTCGAACGCGCCGCGGGCGGGAGGTAAGCGCCATGACCAAGAACGCGACTCAAGCCGCCGGCATCGGCCGGCGCGGGTTTTTGAAGGGTTCGGCGGGGCTCGCTTTTGCCTTCGCCCTGGTCGAAGCGGGCGATGTGATGGGGCAGGGTGCGCCCGCGCGCCTCAACGCCTATATCTCCATCGGGACCGACGGCACGATCCGCATTGCCGCGCCCGCGCCCGAAATGGGCCAGGCGACCAATACGGCGCTGCCGCTAATCATTGCCGAGGAACTCGACGCCGATTGGTCGAAAGTGGTGGTGGAGACGGCGGCCGTCGCCGCTGCGTATGACCATCCGATCTTCCGCGCCCAGTTCGTCGTCGGCAGTTTGACGACGCGCGGTTATTGGATGGCGATCCGCACGGCGGGTGCGCAAGCCCGCCGCGTCCTGATCGACGCCGCCGCCCAGCGCTGGAATGTACCGGCCGGCGAGCTATCGACCGAGCCGAGCGCCGTTGTCCACAAGGCGAGCAATCGGCGTTTGGGCTATGGCGAGATTGCGTCCTTCGCGCAAATGCCGGCGCAGTTGCCGGAAATTCGGCCGGATATGCTGAAGAAGCCCGCCAATTTCCGGTTGATCGGGCGCGACGTGCGCCGCTGGGACGTGCCCGCGAAGTCGACCGGCAAGGCGGTCTATGCGATCGACGTGCAAGTGCCCGGCATGCTCTATGCCACGCTGGCGCGCTCGCCGGTGATGGGATCGACCCCGCGCGGACATAACGGCGCGGAACTTACGCGCCGTCCCGGCATCGTCGCAGTCGTGCCGCTTGCTCAAGGTGTGGCGGTCGTCGGCGATAAGATCGAAACGGTTCTGGCCGCGCGCGCCGATTTGAAGGTCGATTGGTCGCCCGCACCCGGATCGAATTTCGATTCCGATCGCGGGCGGAAGATGTATCTCGCCCATGTGCGCGATCCCGCTGGGCAGAAGGTCGTCGTCGGCCGGCGCACGGGCGACGCCAACGCGGCGCTGCAATCGGCCGCGCGCGTCGTGTCGGGCGAGTTTACGACCGACTACGTTTATCACGCGCAGATGGAACCGTTGACCTGCGTTGCCTCGGTCACCGCCGACGGCGTGGAGGTGTGGACCGGCACGCAATGGCCGTCGCGCGCGCGCGACGATGCGGCCAAGGCGGCCGGCGTGCCGCCCGAAAAGGTCAAGGTCAACATGATGCCGATGGGCGGCGGCTTCGGCCGGCGCGCGCAGCTCGAATACGTCGTCGAAGCGGTCGAAGTGTCGAAGGCCGTCGGCAAGCCGGTCAAGTTGATGTCGACGCGCGAGGACGACGTCGCCAACGCCCATTGCCGGCCGATGACCGCGCACAAGATCGATGTCGGTCTGGATGCGGGCGGCAAGATCGCGGGCTGGCGCCATCGCATCGCGGCCGATCTGGTGGTGACGCAAGTCTACGGCCAGCCGCGCCTCGACGCGCAGAACGGCGTCGATCACATCGTCATGGCGCATGCCGATGTGCCGCTCTACGACGTCGCGTCGCATTTGGCCGAACATGTCTACGAAGCGCCGGGCGTGCGTTCGGCGGCGTGGCGCGGCATCGGGGCGGGGCCCAACGCCTTCGCCATCGAATCGATGATCGACGAACTCGCGGCGCGCGCGGGCGAGGATCCCGTCGCCTATCGCATGAAGCTGCTGAAGGACCGGCGCGCGCGCACGGCGGTCGAAGTCGCGGCCGATATGGCGGGCTGGCCCAAAGCGTCGCGCGGCGAAACGGGCTTCGGTATCGCGATGTCGCGCTTGGGCGTGCCGCAGCTGGGCGAGTCCATCGCCGTGACCATCGTCGAGGTGGCGCTGGACCGCGCACGCGGCAACATCGCCGTGCGCAACATGTGGTGTGCGGCCGATGTCGGCTTGCCGATCCAGCCGCGCAATATCCGCCATCAGGTCGAAGGCTCGCTCGTCTGGGGCTTGTCGGCCGCGCTGTCGGAACGCATCACCTTCAAGAACGGTGCCGTTCAGCAGCAGAACCTGTCGGATTACGAAGTGCTGCGTGTGTCGCGCTTGCCAAAGACCGAGATCAATATCATCCGCAGCGGGGAGATTCCGTTGCCCGTGGGTGAGCTCGGGCTTGGCACCGTGGCGCCCGCGATCTCGAACGCGGTACGCGCGTTGACCGGCAAGCGGCTCGCCGCGTTGCCGTTCACGCCGGACCGGGTGCGCGCGACGCTCGCTTAGGAGGGGTTGCCGACCACGATCTGGATGCGATCGCAATCGCCCCGCGAGGGCGTATTGCGATCGCTCGCTCGGACGGGTTCGAGCAACATCGCGACAAGCTCGGAGGTGCCGACATCCGGATTGCGGTCGCGCACGTCACGCAGCCGCTTTTCCACGAACCTGCCGATCGCGCGTTCGGGCAGGCCGCAATCGCGCGCCTTGGCGGCGAAGGTGCCGATCTCGCGCACTTCGACGCTCACTTCGCGATCGGGCTGGCGCAGCCAGATGGCGCCCAGGAAAACCGCGACGAAAAGCACCAGGCCCGCGACGGTCGCCGCATCCCGGGTTTTCAGATCGCGCAGGAACATGGCCGTCACCGTCGCCATATGCGGTACGGGCCCGTATCGAGGTGGACAAAGCCGCGCTTACCGTAATTGCCGATGCCGCCGATTTTCTCGCGTCCGGCGACGGAGGCGATGGCATTGGGCGAGCGGCCGAGCATCGTTACGTCGACCGCGCGCCCGAGCATATGCATCGATCGCCGCGCGGCGGTTTTCTCGACGCGACGGATCTGGTTTTGCGAGCGCGCGGTTCGATAGGCGGAAAGGATGCGCCAAGGCTCGTCGGCATCCAGCCGGTTGCCGACGCGCCATAGCGCGTCGAGCAAGGGCACGTTGAGGCGCGCATGCGCGCCTGTACGATGGTCGCGCAAGATGCGCGCGATCGCCTTTCCCGCTGCATCGTCGAGCTTGCCGTCGCGCCAGTAGACGCCGTTCCAGGATTCGCCGGTATTGACGTTGACGAAGGACAGGCCGCGCGTCGCGGGCAAGCGCATCGGGGCCGCTTCGGTCGCGGACGGCGCGAGTGTCAACGCGGCGAACGCCGCGCCGATTCCAGCGAGTGCTGTGCGTCGCGGCACGACAGGCTCAACTTGCGGCTGATCGCCGCAAAGCGAGCAGTCGCAACCCATATCGGCCGTGTCCGCCGGATCGAAGCACGCGAAACGCATATCGCATGTCTAGGGGGCGAACGTGCTGCAACGCCATACGGAAGCACACTTATTCGCGTCGTCGGCGGACGGCCGGGTTGCTAATGCGCCCTCGCACGCCTAGCTTTGCGCGATGGAAGCACAGGCGCGAATTTTGCGACTTGCCGGCTTGTCCGGGTCGGGGTTGAGCGGCGCGGCGGCGAAGCTTGCCGTCTTCGTCGCGGTCTATGTCGCGTCCGATTGGATCAGCAATATCGATCCGCAAACGCCGTTCGGCTTCACGTTGTGGAATCCGCCGGCGGCACTGGCGCTGTTCCTGGGCCTCGTCTGGCGTTGGCGCGCCTTGCCGGCCATCGCCATCTCCGCGGCGTTGTCGGGGATTTTGATTCGCGGCTATGCGCTCGATCTGCATTCGGCCTGGGTGACGCCGGCGGTGCTGTCGTTCGGCTATGCCGCACTGGGCAAAGCGCTCGCCTCGCGCAGCGATGCGGCTGCCCCCTTCGCCGAGCCGATGTCGGCTCTCGCCTTCATGCTGCTGGCGATCTTCGGGGCGGGGGGCATCGCGGTCCTGCATGTCGGCGTGTTCGCGGCGTTCGGATTTCTCGATCCGTCGATGCTGCTTGCCTTGTCGACGCGCTCGTGGATCGGCGACGCGACCGGGATCGCGGTCATGCTGCCCGTGCTGGTGCAGTTCGGCGCCGTGCGGGCGGAGGAAGGCTGGCGCGACATCGCGACGGCCGACACGTTTGGCGCGATGGCCGCCGCCGCCACGCTGGCCGGCATCGCGATTTTGGGCCCCGGCGCCACCACCAACCTCGCATATCTCGTCATTTTGCCGGTCGTGTGGGTCGCCGTGCGGCGCGGCCTTTCGGCCACGCTCGCCACGCTGTTCGCGATCCAATGCGCGATCATTCTGTTCATCGTGCAGGACGAAGCGGCCGATACGGCCTTCTCCGAATTCCAGGTTCTGATCGTCGTCGTCGCGATGACCGGGCTGATTTTGGGCTCGGCGGTCGGGCATATCCGCCGCTCGGCCGACGAACTTGCGCGCGCGCGGGCCGAAAGCGATCGTTTGGCGCGGCTGACGGCGGTTGGCGCGCTTGGTTCGGCCATCGCGCACGAGCTGAGTCAACCCTTGTTCGCGATCCGCACGGCAAGCCATGTCCTGATGCGAGGGATGGAACGCGACGGCGGAACCGGCGAAATGCTGCGGGCCGCGCGAACGATCGAAAGCCAGATCGAACAGGCGAGCGCCCGCATTCGCGCCTTGCGCGCGGAATTCCAAAGTGCGGGTCCGCTGCCCAGCGTATTCGATCTGGTTGTCGCGGCGCGCCAGGCTGCGCGTATCGTCGACGGCGGCGCCGCCGTTGCGCGCGGACTTTTGACCGTCGAAGACTCGCCGCCGATCCGCGTGCGCGCCGACCGCGCGCATGTCGCCTATATCCTCGACAATCTGTTCCGCAACGCGCTGGCGGCGATCCGCGTGCGCGGGGCGGGCGGGCGCGTGCGCATCGTGTTCGGCACGGCCGACGGTATCGCGCGCGTCGAAGTCGTCGACAACGGTATCGGTATTTCGGAGGATCTCGCCGGACGACTGTTCGAGCCGATGGTGACCGGCCGTCACGACGGCGTCGGCTTGGGGCTGTTCATCGGCCGGACGCTTGCCGAGCTTAACGATGGCGCCTTGTCGCATCGGGCGACGCACGGCGGCGGTGCGACATTCGTGCTGGAGCTTCCCGTGGGGGCGAATCAATGATCGACAATCCGACCCTCGCAAACCCAGGTGCGTCTCATGTCGCGATCGTCGACGACGATCCGGCGTTGCGCGACACGTTGACGATGCTGTTCGAAACTTCGGGCTACCGCGTGACCGCGTTTGAATCCGTCGAGGCGCTGCTCGACAATCCGGAAGCCTTGGGCGCGGCCTGTCTGGTGCTCGATCACACGCTGCCGGGCAAGCAGGGCATCGACGCCTTGACGACCTTGCGCGAGCGGGGCCCGTTACCGGCGATCGTGGTTTTGACCGGTTTCGGCACGATTCCGCTCGCGGTGCGCGCGGTACGCAGCGGCGCTTTCGAGTTTCTGGAGAAGCCGGTCGAGCCCGACGTTCTGCTCGATGTCGTCGCGCGCGCGGTAAGCCATTCCCAGGCGCGCGGCGAGGCGGCTGCCGTCGAGGCCGAGGCGCGCGAACGGCTTGCCGGTCTTACGCCGCGCGAGCGCGAAGTGCTGGCCCATATGCTGGGCGGCGCCCCCAGCAAGACGATCGCCGCGAAGCTCGATATCAGCCCGCGTACAGTTGAAATCCATCGCGGCCGGGTGATGGACAAGCTCGGCTGCCGGGGCCCCGTGGAGCTGTTCCGGCGTTACGCGGACCTAATCTCCGAGGAGGTGTAGGTAGACACTCGTATTGCGGGAAAAGCGCCGATCGGCGGAAGTGCATACCTAGACGTCACATCACCGGTCTGGGAAAGAGAATATGCTCTATTTGAACCGCCGTGCTCTCGCTGCCATCGACGCCCTGATCGTCCTCGCGCGCGCGCCCGCTCCTGGCCGTATGCAGCGTTCGGAAATTCAAGCCCGTTTGGGGCTCACCGATCGTTCGTTCGAAAGCGCGCTGTTCGAGCTCGTGAAGGCGGGCATGGTCGAATCGCGCCGCGGCGTCGGCGGCGGTTACCGCCTGTCGCGCCCTGTTGAGGCGCTGACCGTCATGTCGGTCCTCCAGGCGCTCGGCGAGACCGGCCGTCCCGCGACCGAGGGCGGCGATGCGCCGGAAGCGGCCGCCAACGGTCCGGCGATCCGCCGTTTGCAGCGCGATTTCTGGAACGGCGTCGAAGCGAAGGTCGTCGATATGCTGTCGCGCACCACGCTGGCCGATATCCTTGAAAACGAGGACGCCCTGAAGCGGGACGGCGCACCGGAAACGGCCGAGCAGCAGCGCGTGCGCGAGCACGCGGACGCCATTCAAGGCGCCTAATTCCCGAACTTGCCGTCCAGCCGGGCGGCGAGCGCGGCCGAAAGTCCGTCGCTCGCGATAGCCGGTGCCGCGCCCATCGCGGTACCGGCTATCGTTTTATGCAGGGCGTCTAGCGACGCAGCCAACGGATCGACGATCGCGACCGCGGTGCGCGCGCGGATCGGCGTCGCAAGCCCCGCAAGCCCCGCACCGCCCAAGATCACGCATTCGGCGCCATCCTTTGCGGCGCAATCCTCGATCGCCGCGACCAGCGATGCGATTGCCGCGTCGGGATCGGCGGCGATCTCTGCGCCCGAGGGCGCCACGGTGCGGATTCCGGCCAGGTTTTTGTTCCTGCCGGACGCGGCCAAAATTTCCCGCAACATGCCGTCCCACAGCGCGCCGCCGGTGACGATCGCGTAACGCTTGCCGCCGGCCGCATCGACTGCCGCGTCGAGCATGCCGACGACCGGTTTCGCCGAAAGCTCGCGGATCGCGCCCAGGCCGGGGTCGCCGAAACAGGCGAGCAGCGTCGCATCGGTCTGTGCGTCGTGGCGTGCCCACGCGTCCAGCGCGGCGTGTGCCGCAATCGCATAGCCCGCGCGCGTGACGATGTACTTTGCGCCGAAGGCGCCGGTCGCCGGCACGATCTCGTCGCCAGGTGCGGCGAGTTTGCGCGCCTCGCGTGCGACAAGGTCGGTAATTGCCGGCGTCGTATTCGGATTCAGCAGCAGGATGCGCATGTCGTCCCGTCAGGGCATGATCTCGCCGCCATTGGGATGCAGCAGCTGGCCGCAGAAATAGCGCGATTCCGCCGAAGCGAGAAATACGAAGCTCGGCGTCATGTCGCCGGGTGTGCCCAAGCGCTTCAAGGGCAGGGCTGCGGCGTGGTCGCGCTTGGCCTTCTCAGGCAGCGGGTCGAAGCCGGTATCGACCAAGCCGGGCGATACGCCGTTCACCAGAATGCCGAACGGCGCCATTTCCTTGGCGAGTGCCCGCGTGAAGCCGATCAACCCGGCTTTGGCGGCGGAATAGGCCGTATAGTTTCCGCGCCCGATATAGCCGAGTTGCGAGCACACGGTGATGATCCGCCCCGATTTGCGCGGCTTCATCGCCTTGGCGGCCGCGCGCGCGCACAGGAAAGCGCCGCGCATATGAACGGCGATCATGCGGTCCCAATCGGCGACCGACATTTTGTCGATCGGCTGCGACTTTTGGATACCGGCATTGTTCACCAGCACGTCCAGCCGGCCGAAAAACTTCTTATGCGCGGCGAATAGCGCGTCGACCTGCTTCTCGTCGGTCACGTCGGCGCGCACCGCGATCGCCTTGCGGCCCAGTTTGACGATCGCCTTGACGGTCGCTTCGGCGGCGCGCGGATTGTCGAACCAGGCGATCGTCACATCGGCGCCTTCGCGCGCATAAGCCAGGGCGACGGCACGGCCGATCCCCGTGTTGGCGCCCGTCACCAGTGTCTTCAAACCCGTCAAACGACCCATCGCGCGTACTCCTTCACGACATGGAGCGATATCAGCAAAAACGGGGCCGGTTTTCATCCCCCTTGCGGGGTATCGCGATCCTCGGCACTTTGGCGCCAACTCATCCCAAGGGGCTTCGATGCCATGCGCCTGCTGCTGATCAACGCGAATACGTCCGATTTCGTCACTTCCAAGGTCCGCGCGGCGGCGCAGGCTTGCGCCTCGCCCGGTACGACGATCGAGGCGGTGACCGGCACATTCGGCGGCCGTGTGATCGGCTCGCGCACCGAAAACGCGATCGGCGAGCATTCGGCCGTCGATCTGGCGGCGAAACACGCAGCCGGTATGGACGGCGTGCTGATCGCGGTGTCCTACGACACGGGCGCCAAGGCGCTGCGCGAAATGCTGGATGTGCCCGTGCTGGGCATGACCGAAGCCGCGTTGCACGCCGCGACGATTTTGGGCGGGCGCGTGGGCATGATCGTTTTCGGGCCGCGCGTGCTAGGGCTATATCGCGACGTGATCGACGCGACGGGCCTTGCGGGCAAGGTCGGCGGCTGGCGCGCGATCGACAACTCCAAGCCCTATGCGCCCGGCGATCAGAGCGAGGTCGAGGAGCAGATCGTCGCCGCCTGCGACGATTTGATCGCCAAGGATTGGGTCGAATCGATCGTGCTGACCGGTGCGGTGATGGCGGGGGTGCCCGCGCGTATCCAGCATCGCGTCGCCGTGCCCGTGCTCGACGGCATCACCACGGGCGTGCCGATGCTCGAAGCGTTCGTCAAATTCAAACCTGCCAAGCCGCGCACCGGCAGCTTCGCGCCGATCACGGGGCGCGAGGCGGTGAATGTCGATCCGGCGCTGATCGCCAAGCTGAAAGGCTGACCGTTTGATCGTCGTTTTCGGTTCGATCAATATCGACTTTCTGCTGCGTGTCGCGCGTCTGCCGGGCGAAGGCGAAACCGTCGCGGGCCAGGACGTCGCCTTGGCGCCGGGCGGGAAAGGAGCGAACCAAGCGCTCGCCGCACGCAGGGCGGGCGCTTTGGTCAAGCTGGTCGGCGCCGTCGGCAATGATGCGTTCGCGGATTTGGCGCTCGTCAATCTCGTCGCATCGGGCGTCGATCTGTCGGGCTTGCGCCGCGTCACGCGGCCCACCGGGGCGGCATTCATCACCATCGACGACGCAGGCCGCAATCACATCGTGCTGTCGCCGGGCGCCAATCAGGATGTGAAGGCGGCCGACTTCGTGCCCGTCGCGGGAGGGATCCTGTTGGTGCAGCGCGAATTGCCGGGGGGCGAAACGCGCGCCGTCCTGCGCAAAGCGAAGGATGCGGGCATGACGACGATCGTCAATACGGCCCCATCGGCCGGGTTCGCGGCCGAAATGCGCGACCTTGCCGATATCGTCATCGCCAACGAACACGAAATCGCCGACGTGGCGGGTCGCGTCGATGCACCAGAAGCGCTGGCCGTCGATCTCGCCAAGACCGGTAAGACGATCGTGCTCACGCTCGGCGCCGAGGGCGCTCTTGCCGCCAAGGGTGGTCAGGTGTGGCGTGCACCCGCCAGCAAAGTGAACGTGGTCGATACGACCGGGGCGGGCGACACGTTCTGCGGCGCTTTTGCGGCGGCCTTGGACGAGGGCAAGGATATCGGTTCGGCTTTGGCTTTCGCTGCCGCCGCGGGATCGCTTGCCTGCACGGGGCTGGGCGCGCAGAGCGCCACGCCCGATCGCGCCGCTATTTTGAAAGCGTGATCTGGTGGCGATAGATGCCGGCCGGTCCCACTCCGACGGCGCCCAGTTTCGTCAGCGCCTCGGGCGATAGGATATCGCGCACGGTCGCGGCGAAATCCGGCATATCGCCCCAGCCTTCGATCAACAGTGCCACGCGCGGGCGCGCGTTCGACGTGCCGCGCGCTTTCTCCTCCGCGTTGACTTCGCCGCTCGCGACTTCGTCGGCGACGATGGCCGCGAGCGCGGCGATGCCGGGCGTCGCCATCAGCTTGTCGAACAAGGGCGCGAGGGCGGCGACATGCGCCGTTTCGCCGCCAGCCGCCGTGTTGTAGCGCAACGTCGCCAGCAAGCCGCCATCGGCCGCCCCGCGATTGACCGCCACGCCGCACAAGGATCGCGCGACGTTGCGGAAATGCTGCACGGCCTTCAGCGTCCACGGCGTGGGCGAATTCAACCGCGCGCGATACTCAGGGCCGGCCACGACGGCGGCGTCGCGCGTTTCGTAGATGTTGAAAAAGCCGAGATCGGCGTCGAGCGCCACAAAACGGCGCCCGCGCACGAAACCCGGGATCGCGACGCGCTCGGGCATATGTTCGCCGCCATGCCAGGCGTAGAAATCCGCGAGACCGTCGGGAACGATATCGTGCCAGATCGCAACCGCGCCGTTGCCCTGCAAGCTCATCCGATCAGTCCTTGTTGGCGGCACAACGCCGCGATCTCGGCGCGCTCGGCGCCGGAAATTCCCAATTGAGGTTCGCGCACGGCCGCGCTGGGGAAGATGCCTTGCAAGCGCAGCACTTCCTTCATCCGCGGGCGGAAATCGCGGATGGGTGCGCGCCAGCAATAGCGCGCAATGGGGCCGAGCTTGTCCCAAATCGCCTGCGCTGTAGTAAGATCGCGGTCGCGGCAGGCATGGATCATCGTCCGAAGTTCGGCGGTCGCCGTGCCCGCAAAACCGATCAATGCGCCGTCGCAGCCCATCAATTGCGCTTCGAAGATGAACGTGTCGCTGCCGGTCAGCACGCCGATCGGTCGCTGCAATCGCTTCACCGCTTCGACCGCTTGGATCGTTTGCGTCGCGTCGAAGGACGATTCCTTCATCGCGATCAGTTGCGGGATTTCCGCCATCGCCTGAAGAATGTCCGGCGTGTAATCCGGGCCCCAGCCCTTGGGGAATTGGAAGCAAATGATCGGCAAGCCCGCCGCATCGGCGATCGCGCGGTGATAGCGCACGATCATGTCGGCCGGGACGGGGGCGCCCGAAAAGGTCGGGAAGGCCGGGAACACCGCGAAGCCTTCCGCGCCGTTCTTGGCGAGTTTCTCGGCCTTTTTGGCCGCTGCCTTCGTCGATCCGCCGCCCGCCCCGGACAGGAACGGCACGCGCTTTGCGATGGCACGCGAACACACGCGCGCGACCTCGTAGATCTCGTCGTCGTCGAGCGAGACGACCTCGGACGCATCCATGTTCATGACGACCGCGTCGGGCTTTTGCCCGGCGATCCAATCCATGTAGCGTTCGAGCGTCGCCCAATCGATCGACTGGTCGTCTTTCATCGGCAGGAATGGCGCGGCGATCAAGCCGGAGAAGGGCCGGGGCAGCATGATGCGGGGCCTCAATATTGGATGACGCCGCGGCGCATGAAGCACTCGGTGATTTCTTCGCAGTATTCCGAGAACTTCGCGCTGGCGATGATTTCCTTGTTGCGGGGGCGCGGCAGATCGATGTCGATGATGCGGTCGATCTTGCCGGGGCGCGGCGTCATGACGATCACGCGATCGGCCAGCGCCACGGCTTCCGAAATCCCATGCGTCACGAACAGCGTCGTATGGCGCCGGTCGAGCCATAGTTTTTCCAGATCGATGCGCATCTGTTCGCGCGTCAACGCATCCAGCGCGCCGAACGGCTCGTCCATCAGCAGCAGCGGCGGATCGTGGATCAGGCCGCGCACGATGGCGCAGCGCTGGCGCATGCCGCCGGACAACTCGCGCGGCATACGATCGGTGAAATCGCCCAAGCCGACTTTGCCGAGCAGCCGAAGCGCTTCGTCGCGATACTTTGCCGGGTCGAGCCCGCGCAGTTCCAGCTGCACCAGCACGTTGTCCAGCACATTGCGCCAATCGAGCAGAACCGGCGATTGGAACACGATGCCGATTTCGGTCTGCGGGCCGGTCACGTCCCGGCCCGCGACTTTCACGTTCCCCGCGCTGTTGCGCAGCAGCCCCGCGACGATCCGCAGCAACGTGCTTTTGCCGCAGCCCGAGGGCCCGACGATCGCGACGAATTCCCCCGCCGCGATCGTCAGGTCGACATGCTCGATCGCGTGCGTGACCATATCTCCGCGCCGGAAGACATGCGCCACGCCCGCGATATCGACGGACGAACCGATTTTGTCGACGCCGTTATGCACTCGGGATGAACTCGTTGGTGTGGAACGCGGTCCAGGGCTGGTTCGTTTGCAGTTCGCGATACTGCTTCAGCAGATCGATCGTCTGTTCCCAGTCTTTCTGGGCGCCGAAGCCGATGCGGCCCTTCGAATTCGCGGAATCGAGCAATTCGAAATCGACTAGCATCTGGTCGAGGGTCGAGGCGGCGTTGAGATCGGGTTTGACCTTCAACGCGGCTTCGACGGCGGCCTTCGGATTCTTCTTCGACTCCTCCCACGAACGCACGCTGGCGCGCACGAAGCGGCGGACCATATCGGGCTTGTCGCGGATGGTCGAAAGCTGCGTGAGGATTGTCATGCCGACGATATTGGCGCCGTGGTCGGCATAGCGCAGCGCGTGCGGCTCGTGGCCCTGATACTTGATCAGGAAGTATTGGTCGTCGGCGCCGCCGAGCAAAGCGTCGGCGCGCTTCTCCAGCACCGCCGCGACCTTGGCCGCCGGATCGACCTGGACAAAGCGGATCTTGCTCATGTCCAGCTTGTTATGGGCGGCGAGTGCCCGGAACAACTGGCCCAACGGATCGCCGGGCGAAACCGCCAGTGACTTGCCTTCGAGGTCCTTGGGCGTGCGGATGCCGGCCGAGGCGAGCGACACGACCGAGAAGCCGGTCGAGTTCAGCAGCGACATGACCGACTTGATCTCCGCCCCGCGCGCGGCGAGGCCGATCAGGCTGGAGGAATCCGCCATGCCGAATGTGTCGGAACCGGCGGCGACGACCTGCACCGTGTTGGCGGAGCCCCGGCCTTCGTTCAGCGTGATGTCGATTCCGGCGTCGCGGAAGGCGCCAATGTCGCGGCCGTAATAGAACGGCACGTGCAGTCCGCCGAGATACCAGTTGAAGCGCAGCGAGACGGCGTCGCGCGCCTGCGCGATCGCCGGGGCGTAGGGGGCGGCGGCGAGGGCCAGCGCGCCCATGCCGAATTTGCGGCGTGTGATCTTCATGGCGTTATCTCCCTTTTGTTTGTTCGTTGGTTATGGCCGTTGTTTTCGTTTATGCGCCGGTCACGCCCGCGGGCCGTTGCGAGACGTGCCAGGGGATGGCGAGCCGTTCGATGAGTTCGACGGCGTAGTAGACGGCGAGGCCGATGACGCTAAGGATGATGATGATCGCGAAGACCATCGCCGTTTCGAACTGACCGTTATATTGAAGCAGCAGATAGCCGAGGCCCCGGTCGGCGGCGACGAATTCGGCGACGATCGCGGCCGTGGCCGACAGCGCGGCCCCGACCTTCAGCCCGGTGAAGATGTCGGGCAACGCTTGCGGCAATTGGATCGTGCGGAAGAGTTTCCATTCGGATGCGCCCGTGGTGCGCGCGAAATCGGCGATCTCCGGATCGACCGATTTGAAGCCCGCGACGCTCGCCACCACGATTGGGAAGAAGCACAGCAGGAAGACGATGATCACCTTCGGCGCGAAGCCGAAGCCCAGCCAGATGATGAACAGGGGCGCAATCGCGATCTTCGGAATTATCTGCAGGAAGACCACGACCGGATAGATCGATTGCTCGACGAAACGGCTGCGCGCCACGACCAGCGCCAGCGGCACGCTGACGACGATCGACAGCAGATAACCCGCGAGCAATTGACGCGACGTGACATAGGCCGCGTCCATCACGGCGGGCGCACGCTTCAGGAATTCGACCCAGACTTTGGACGGCGGCGGCAGCAGATATTCCTTGATGCCGAACAGCTTCACGCCGAATTCCCACAGCAGCAGCAGGATCGCGAAGACGATCAGCGGCCCGGCGCGCCGCTTCGTCCAATTCAGCAACGCGGTCATGACGCCTCCGCATCGGGCAGGTCGAACGTCCCGTACGCGGCGGGCGTGTTGATCTCGATGAGTTCGAGATCGTCGGATCGCGCCAGCACGTTATGCGCCACGCCGGCGGGCTGGGACAGGCAATCGCCTGCCCGCACGGTGATCTTGCCCTCGCGCCCGCGATAGCCGAACTCGATCCAGCCTTTCATCACGAATACGAAATGGCCGGTCATGTCGTGCCAATGCCAGCCGGTTTCGCCGGGGAACGGTTTGATCGCGCGGATATGCTTCGCGCCGATTTTGCCGCCGCTGGCGGCGGCGAGCCCCAAATCGCGATACTCCACGTCGGCGCGTGGACCGTCGCGGGTGAAGGCGGCGTCGGCGGGAACAAGCGCGAGTTTGCTCAACGCTTCGGCGAGGGGCAGGGGGCCGGCATAGGTTGGGCTATCGGGCGGCATCGGCGAGCTCCGGCGGAAGAGCGGCGGGCGAGCGGCCGACAAGGCCGGCGCGCAAGGGCCAAATGGCGGAAAGTTCTTGGGCCGCGGCGGCGAGGGTGCGCGCGAATTCGGCGCGACGTTCGGCCGGGAAGCGGCTGATGGGCCCCGCGAGGCTCAGCGTACCCGCGACGGGCGCATCTGGTTGCGGCGACACGCGGAACGTGACCGCGACGGCGGCCGTGCCCAATTCCGCTTCCTCCAGCGCCAGACCGTAGCCGCGCGCGCGCGTTTCGCGCAGTTTCGCTTTCAGCGCCTCGATCGTGCGCACGACATTGGGGCCGAACAAGGCGGCACGCGGGAAACCGGCGGCGGTGACGATGCGCACCGCGTCCTTCTCCGGCAAGGTCGATAGCCAGATCGATCCCACGGCGGTCGGGTGCAAGGCGACGAGAAACCCCGTATCGGGATCGTAGCGCAGCCCATGGCGTGCCCCTTGGGCCTTCGCGACCCAGATGAGGCGCTCGTTGTCGACGATGGTCAGACGCGCAAGCTCGCCGCTATCGCGCGCGAGCCGATCGAGGATCGGCTGCGCCACATCGTTGATGCCCAGCCCCGCATATTGGCGCAGGCCCATCAGGCCCAGCTTCATCGTCAGCGCATAGTCGGCGGAGTTTGGGTCCTGCTGGACAAAACCTTTTTCGATCAGCATCGCCAGCAAGCGATGGACGCCACTTTTCGGCAGTTTCAAACGCTCGCCGATATCGGTGATCGACAAGCCGCCCGAATTGGCCGCAAGCAATTCGAGAATATCGAGCGTGCGGCGCGCGGCGGATTTCCCGCCGGCCGCTTTGTCGCCCGCCGATTTGCGCGTGACCGCCAAACGCATTCCCCGTACCGCTCCTGTTATAAATCGGAACGTGGTTCCAGTTTGTGTAGGAGCGAAAGGCGAGTCAAGCCGGACTCTTGCGCTGGGGATGCGTTTTGGACCACGTTCAGGGTATGATGTTCCGCATGCGCCCCCTCCGCATTCTTCGCACCATGTTGCTCGTTTTGGCTGTGCTGCTTGCCGGACCCGGCATCACCGCCTTGTCGCGCGCGTCCGACAACAACGATTGGCGGCGTGCGAGCCGCGAGGCGATGGGCTTGGCGCCCGATCCCGCCGTCGCGCGCCAGGCGATGATCCGCGTCTATGGTGCCCGCACGCGCGGCTGGCGCGGCGCGTTCGGCGTTCACACCTGGGTCGCGGTGAAGCCGGAAAACGCGGCGACGTGGACGACCTACGAGATCGTCGGCTGGCGCTCTCGCTGGGGCGGCGACGGACTGGCCGTGTCGCAAGGGGCGCCGGATCGGCGCTGGTTCGGCGCTGAGCCCGAGCTTTACGCGCATCTTGAAGGGCCGGGCACGCAGGAAGCGATTCAGCGCGCGATCGCGGCGGCCGAAGCCTATCCCTATCGCAACGAATACGGTCTGTGGCCGGGGCCGAACTCAAACACCTTCACGGCGATGGTCGCGCGCGCCGTGCCGGAATTGCGCCTCGATCTGCCGCCCACGGCGATCGGCAAGGATTATCTCGGCGGTGCGACGATCGCAGCTCCCGCGCTTTCAGGGACCGGTGTGCAGTTTTCGCTGTTCGGCTTGCTCGGTCTCGTCGTCGCGGCGGAAGAAGGTATCGAGATCAACGTCGCGGGCCTGACCATCGGCATCGATCCGCTGGGTCTGGGCGTCAAGCTGCCCGGCATCGGCCGCCTCGGCCCCGCGCAAGATCCGGCGCGGCAGCTTTAGCGATTAATGCTCGTCGATGCCCGCCGGATTGGCAGCCATGGCGTCGTCGAGAAGTTCCGAGACGCGCCGGCACGCATCGTTATAGGGCTGCGAGGTGCGGAATGCGGTGCCGCGCGGATAGCCCGCATCGACGCCGAGCTCGCCGACGATGCGGCCCGGGCGCGCGGCCATGACGACGATGCGCGTCGACAGATAGACGCTTTCGTAGACCGAGTGCGTGACGAACACGACCGTCCAGCGCTGCTTGTTCCACAGATCCAGCAGATCGTTGTTGAGTTTGAAGCGCGTGATTTCGTCCAGCGCCGCGAAGGGCTCGTCCATCAGCAGCACTTTGGGCCGCATGACGAGCGCGCGCGCGATCGATACGCGCATTTTCATGCCGCCCGAAAGCTCGCGCGGGTAGGATTTTGCGAAACGCTCCAGCCCGACCATTTTCAACGCTTCGGCGACGCGGTCGGGCACTTCCCCTTTCGGCCGGTCCTTCAGCGTGAAGGGCAGGGCGACGTTGTCGAACACCGTCGCCCAGGGCATCAGCGTGGGCTCCTGGAACACGAAGCCGATCTCGCGCTCGGGCTTGCCCGACGCGTCGTACATCGCCGTCGGCCATTCGATCTCGCCTTCGCTGGCTTCGCCGAGCCCCGCGATCATGCGCAACGCCGTCGATTTGCCACATCCCGAAGGGCCGAGCAGCGAGATGAACTCGCCCGGCATGATGTCGAGATCGAGGCCGCGGATCGCTTCGGTGCCGTTGGAGAAGACCTTGCGGATTCCCTTCAAACGCACGAGCGGGCGGGCGGGGACGGAACCGTCGTCCATTTCAAGCGCTCCGCGTCACGAGATTGGAAAGCGGATAGCGATGGACTTCCGCGAGCAGGCGATTGAAGCCGGCGGCGGCGTGATCGATGCACGCCTTGCCGCGGGCGGCGTCGGCGTCCGTGGCGTTGCCGCAGGCGCCGGCCGGATTCAGATCCTGCGTTTGCCAGCCGAAGCCGATGCGCCCTTCGGGCATCAGGAATTCGTATTCCTTCTCCATGGCGACGGAGATCGACACGAAATCGGCGGCGTGTTCCATCTGCACGAGATCGGGGCGCGACGCGAGCATCATCGAGGTTTCGACCGACCCGCCATGGATGCCGTGGGTGAGTTCGAGTTCGGGGAACAGACCGTCCGGCACGCCGAAGGAGAACGTGGCGCAGGTGACGACGAACATGTCGAGCCGCACGCGCAGATCGCGCGCGACGATATCCAGCACTTGCGGCTGGCCGCCATGCGAATTGACGATCACGAGCTTGCGAATTCCGGCGCGATGCACGCATTCGCCGAGTTCCGTCCACATCCGGATCAGCGTTTCGGCCGAGAAGGACAATGTGCCCGGAAAGGCGAGATGCTCGTTCGATTTGCCGACCGGCATCGCGGGCAGCACGGTCACCGGCAGATCGGCCGGCATGGTTTCGACCGCGCGCGCGACGACGGCTTCGTTGAGGCAGGCATCGACGTAGACCGGCAGATGCGGCCCGTGCTGCTCGATAGCCGCGACCGGCAAGACGGCGATCGTATCCTTCGGCAGGCGCGCGAACTCGGCGGTCGTCATGTCGCGCCACCAGCGGCGCGGCAGTCGGGGGGAAGTCGTCATATCGATCAATTCTCGCGTTTCACTTCGCTCTCGTGCCAGCGATGCAGCAGCGCCCATTGCAGCCACATCGTGGCGTAGAACAGTACGATGCCGAAGGCCGAGAGCATCAACAGCGCCGCGAACATGCGCGGCACGTTCAGCATGTTGCCGCTTTCGATGATGCGCCAGGCGAGGCCCGTGGCCGAGCCCGAGCCCGCCGCGAACTCCGCCACCACGGCGCCGATCAACGCGAGGCCGCTGGAGACGCGCACGCCGCCCAGGATATAGGGCAAGGCCGAGGGAAGCTGGAGATAGCGGAACTTCTTCCAGCCCGACGCGCCGTAAAGATCGAACAGGTTTTTGAGGCCATGATCGGCGGAGCTAAGCCCGATCGTGGTGTTCGACAGGATCGGGAAGAACGCGACGATCCAGGCGAGGATGAGCAGCGCCAGCCACAGCCGGTCGAGCCCGATCCAAATGATGATCAAGGGTGCGATGGCGACGACGGGTGTCACCTGCAACACGACCGCATAGGGCCACAGCGTGCGTTCGATCGTGCGGTTGAGCGTGAACAACACGCCCAACGTCATGCCGGTGACGACGGCGGCGAGGAAGGCGACGACCGTGACGCGCGTGGTGAACCACAGCGAGCCAAGCAGCGAGGGTCCGTCCGACCAGAACGCCATCGCGATCAGGCTGGGGGCGGGCAGCACGAATTTCGGAATCTTCCAGGCCGTAACCGACCATTCCCAGAAGGTGAGAAAGGCAATCCCCGCCGCGACCGGCAATATCCAGCGCGAGTGTTTCGACCAGAGCGCCCCGATCACGCCGTCACCGCGCGCGATTCCGTTTCGCCATGCGCTTCCAGCAATTCGCGCAAGCGCCGGCGCATGACCAAGCCCGGCTTGTCCGACGGCATATGGAATTCCTCGCCATCGACGACCGCGAGCGGCACGTCCGGGCTGCAGCCTTCCAGGATCAGCTTGTCCTCGTCGACGATCTTGCGGTCGAAGGCGATGACTTGTTCGGTCGAGACGTCGGCTTCCGTGTCGTTGCGGAAGCAGAACTGGATGACCATCGTGCGCGCATCCTCCATCGGCGTGGCGGCCGTGACAATGGTGTGACGCAAGCCGTTGGGATAGGTGATGCCAAGGCGCCGCGCGAAGGGCATGAACCACGTATTGGTGCGCCGGCGCGTGGTCGTACCTTCGGCGATCTTCAGCGCATCGGCGGAATCACCGCCGCGCACATCGACCTCGCTTTCGACATAGTAGTCGAAGCCGTTCGCGTGTTCGGTGACGACCGGCATTTGCTCGGGCAACGGCCGGGACGTGCTGCCGAACGTGCCGCGATGGACGAAGGCGGGATGCGCCACGTCGAAAGAATTTTCCATCAAGCGCAGCGCGCCGATCTTCCATTCCTCGTAGAACTGATCGACGCGACGGAAGCCCGGCTCGTTCGCTTCCGGAATTTCGGGCAACGGCGTCAGCGGATCGCCCATCGCCACCCAGATATGGCCGTAGCGTTCCTCGACGCGATAGCCCTCGACGGCGATCTTGCCGGTCGCGGTCGGGTTTTCGCGCTGCGGGATACGCACGCATTTGCCCGAGCAATCGAACGTCCAGCCGTGATAGCCGCAGACGATGTTGCCCGTTTCGTCGAGATAGCCAAGCGACAGCTTGGCCGAGCGATGCGGGCAGCGATCGGCGATCGCGGCGAGGGTGCCGTCCGGCTTGCGCCAGACGACGATATCCTCGCCCAGCAGGCGGAACGGTTTCGGCCCGTCCGCGAGATGTGCGGCGCGGAACACCGGATACCAGAAGCGGCGCAAGATCGGCTGGCGGGTGGGTAGCATGTCGGTTACTCCGCCGCTTGAGCGGGACGCGTGTGACGCGTGACTTCGGTTTCGCCATGCGCGGCCAGCAACTCGCGCAGCTTGCGGCGCATGACGAGGCCCGGCTTGTCCGAGGGCATATGCTGCTCGAACCGATCGTCGAGCGGCACGTCCGGATCGCAGGATTCGAGGATCACCTTGTCCTCCAATGTCACCGCGCGGTCGAAGGCGTTGACGTCGGCGGCCGGCGCTTGCTCCTCGGTGTCCGAGCGATAGCACCATTGCACCAGCATGGTCGTGTCGTCGGTCATCGGCGTCGCCGCCGTGATGATCGTGTGGCGCAGGCCGTTGGGATAGGTGATCCCCAGGCGCCGCACGAACGGCATGAACCAGGTGTTCTTGAGCTTGCGCACCGTATCGCCCGGATCGGCGCTGAGCACCTTCGAGGCGAGATCGCCGCGGATCTTGACCGGGATTTCCGCGCGCAGATGGAAGCCGTAATCGTATTCCTCGATCTCGTTTTTCGCCGGGATCGGTTCCGACGCTTCGCCGAAGGTCTTGCGATGCGTGAAGGCGACATGCGCGTTATCGAAGGAATTCTCCATCAAACGCAGCGCGCCGATCTTCCAGGACTCGTAGAACTGATCGATGTGGCGCAAGCCCGGCTCGTCGGCCTCCGGGATATACGGCAGATCGGCGAGCGGTTCGCCGAGCACGACCCAGATATGGCCGTAGCGTTCGGCGGCTTGGTAGCCGCCGATGCGCATTTTACCGGTCGCGGTCGGGTTCTCGCGCTGGGGAATGCGCACGCATTTACCCGTGCCGTCGAAGGTCCAGCCGTGATAACCGCAAACGACGTTGCCTTCCTGAAGGAAGCCGAGCGAGAGCTTGGCCGAGCGATGTGGGCAGCGATCCTCGATGCAGGCGACGCTTCCGTCGGCTTGACGCCACAGGACGATGTTCTGCCCCAGCAGCGTGAAGCCGAAGGGCTTGTCGGCCGTGACGTCCGCCGCGCGTGCGACGGGGTACCAGAAACGGCGCAGCACCGGTTGCTTGGTGTTCAACATGAGGATCGCTCCCGATCTTCGAGTTCGCGGATTAAAGGCCGCGGCGCTTGTTGATGAAGTCCAGCGTGAAGCCCGAGCGCCAGTCGAAATCCGGCTTGTACAAGCCCTGGTCGCGCATCATTTCGAAATGGCCCTTGAAGCGTTCTTCCGTGATCGCGCCGATGCCGAATTTGCGCGCGTCGTCGTTCACGATCAGCTCGTATTTCTTCATCGTCTCGAGCGCGAAGGCCATCAACTCCGGCGTATTGTCAGGGTTGTCCTTCTGGATCAGCGCGTTCGCCGGCGCCGGGTCCTTCAAATAGTCGATCCAGCCGTCGATCGTGCCGTCGACGAAGCATTGCACGTTCTTCGGTTTCTCCTTGATGTATTTCGTCGGGAAGATGATCAGCGACGAGTAGGAGAGGTAGCCGAAATCCGCGAACAGGAAGACCTTCGGGTCGACATTGCCCTCGGTCTTCACCTTGAAGGGCTCGCTCGACACGAAACCCTGCTGGATCGCGTTCTTGTCGATCAGCCACGGACCCATCTGGAACGTGTAGGGGCGGATTTGCGAGTCCGTGAAGCCGTAGCGTGCGCGCAGGAACGGCCAATAGGTCGTGCGTGCCGACTGCGCGATCAGGATCGGCTTGCCGCGCATATCCTCGATCTTCTCGATCCCATTGCCCTGATGGGTCATGAAGATCTGCGGCGATTTCTGGAACGACGCGGCGACCGCCTTCGCTTCGAAACCGGCCTCGTTCAGGCGGAACGGGTCGTCGGTGTAGGAACCCATCATCGCGTCCACCGCTCCGCCGGCCAGCAGCGCCTTGGCGTCCGTGCCGGGGCCGCCCATGCGGATCGTCACGTCCAAACCGCAAGCCTTGTAGAAGCCCTTGGCGACGGCTTGGTAGTAGCCGCCATGTTCGGCCTGGGCACGCCAACTCGACAAGAAGTTCAGTTTCTCCTGCGCCGAAACGGGGGCGGCGGCCAGCAAGCCGGCCGCCAAAAGGGTCGCCAATCGCAGTTTCATCACCGGGCTCCATCCTCGCAAAAGAACGACGGCCGCCGCTGGGGGCGCGGCCTCTGCCCCTAAAAGGAGCAAGCGCCATGCCAGAGACGAGTCGAGCCAAGCCTTTGGCGTTCTTGTTGCATTGGCCTTGGGGAATACGCGGCGCCGACCGGTTGAGTGCCGCTTACATAGGCAAGCCCATGCGCGACACAATCGATCCCGCCGCCCGTCTCGCCGCGTTCCGCGCGGAGATCGGCGATATTCCGCTTACCGACGATTTGCAGACGCGCAAGGCGATGAGCCGGGACTGGTCGTCGGTTTCGCCGTTGCTGCGCAAATCGCTGCGCGGACGTATCGCCGACGCGGTTGCCGCGCCGCGCAACCGCACGCAGATCGTGACGCTGATCCGTGCGGCCGTCCGGACGGGGATGCCGCTGATCGCGCGCGGCGGCGGAACGGCGAATTACGGCCAATCGGTGCCGCTGGCGGGCGGGGTGACGATCGATTTCCGGCATTTCTCGGGCATCGTCGCGCATGACAAGACGCGCGTGCGGGCGCTGGCGGGCACGAATACGGATGCGCTCGATGCCGAGTTGCGCGCTGCCGGCACGGAACTGCGCATTCATCCGTCGACGCGCCATGTCTCCACCCTTGCCGGATTCATCGCCGGCGGTTCGGGCGGGATCGGATCGATCCGCTGGGGTTTGCTGCGCGATCGCGGAAATATTTCGGCGATCAAGCTGCTGTCGATCGAGGAGACGCCCCGCGAGATCGAACTGCGCGGGAAGGACGTGCTGCTCGCGCATCATGCCTATGGCACCAACGGGCTGATCGTCGAAGTCGAAATGCCGCTGGAGCCGGCCTGGGAATGGCGCGAACTCGTCTTCGCCTTTCCCGATTTCAAAGCTGCGCTCGATGCCGGATTGCGACTTGGTCACGAGGACGCGCTGCTGCTCAAGGTTCTGTCGCTGCAGGAATGGCCGATCGCGCGCTTGATGCCGGCCTTGGGAGCCGTCGTGCCCGAAGGCCATACGATGATCTCGACGATGGCCGCCGCCCAGCACCGCGACGAGGTCGTGGAACTCGCGGCCGAGTATGGCGGGCGGCTCGTTCACGACCATGCCGAGGGCCAGGGACCTTACGGCGAACCGCTCTATCGCTTCTGCTACGGCCACTCGCTGATGCAGGTGCAGAAGAAGGACATGAAGTATACGAGCGTGCAGACGATGTTCGGCGGCGACGATCTGCGCGGCCAGTTGCTGGGTCTGCATCCCGAGTTTGCGGGCACGATGCCGTTCCGCCTCGAGTTCCAGAAATCGCAAGGCAAGCTCGTCGCCGTCGGCTCGCCGTTGTTCCTTTACGAAAGCGAAGCGCAGATGGCGGATGTCGTGCGCCGGGTTCAGGCGAGCGGCGCCCACGTCGCCAATTCGCACACCACGTCGATCCGCAATGTCGGCATGAAAACGCTCACCCAAGCCGATCTCGACTTCACCCGCGCAATGGACCCGCACGGTTTGCTGAATCCCGGCAAGGTCGATCTGGCCGACGAGACCCTGGCGACCGAGCTCGACGTCAGCGGCTGGCATTTCGAGGAAGCGCAGACGCGCTGAGCTTGTTGCCCGGCGCGCCGCGAAAGCGTAGGGAAGGGGGATGCAAGCCCCCCCGATCGCCTTCGACAACAGCTACGCCAAACTGCCCGAGCGCTTCCACGCCAAGCTGCCGCCGACGCCGGTCGCGGCCCCCGCTTTGCTGCGCGTCAATGTCGATCTCGCGCGCGAGCTGGGTATCGATCCGCATTGGCTGGCAAGCGCGGACGGTGTCGCGACGGTCGCTGGCAACGCGCTGCCGCCGGGGGCGGAGCCGCTGGCGATGGCTTATTCCGGCCATCAATTCGGCCATTGGTCGGGGCAGCTTGGCGACGGGCGTGCGATCCTGCTGGGCGAGACGATCGGCCGCGACGGCAAGCGCTACGACATCCATCTGAAGGGCTCGGGCCGCACGCCGTTTTCACGCGGCGGCGACGGGCGCGCGGCGATCGGCCCCGTGTTGCGCGAATTGGTCGTCAGCGAGGCGATGCATCGCCTGGGCGTGCCCACAACGCGCGTCTTGTCGGCGGTGATGACGGGCGAAGCGGTGCTGCGCCAGGACGGTCCGTTGCCCGGCGCTGTATTGGCGCGTGTGGCGCGCGGCCATGTCCGGGTCGGCACGTTCGAACACTTCGCATCGCGCAACGATCGCGAAGGGCTGACGACGTTGACCGACTACGCGATCGAACGCTTCGATCCGGAATTGGCGGCATTGGGGCCCGATCGCGTGTTGGCGTTGCTCGACGCCGTGATCGCGCGCACGGCGAAGCTGATCGCGCAATGGCAATGTCTCGGTTTCATACACGGCGTGATGAACACCGATAACGTGGCGATCTCGGGCGAGACGATCGATTACGGCCCCTGCGCCTTTATGGACGTCTACGATCCCGATGCCGTTTTCAGCTCGATCGATCATGGCGGCCGCTATCGTTACTCGAACCAGCCGCGCATCGGCCATTGGAACATGGCGCGCTTCGCCCAGTGCTTGCTTGCCATCGTCGACGGCGACGGCAAGGCCGCGGTCGAGACGGCGCAAACGAAGCTCGACGCGTTTCCCGTTCTATTCGAGCAAGCGTGGCTTGGCGGCATGCGGCGCAAGCTTGGCCTGCTAACCGCGCAAGACGGCGACCGGGAATTGATCGAAGCGTTCCTCGCGCTGCTTGCCGAAACGAAATCCGATTTTGCGAATACGTTCCGACTGCTTTGCGACGATCTGACGCTCGACGGTTTCGAAACGTGGCGCACCGCGTGGCTTGATCGGCGCGCGCGCGAGGATGTGCTGCCGGAAGCGCAGCGCACCGCGATGCTGGGCGCCAATCCGGCCTTCATTCCGCGCAACCATCGCGTCGAAGCGGCACTCGCGGCGGCGCAAATCGGCAATCTTGCGCCGTTCGACGAATTGATGGACGTGCTGAAGGCGCCCTACGACGACCGCCCGGAATACGCAGACTACAAAATGCCGCCCGCCGAACACGAAATCGTCCGCGCGACCTTTTGCGGAACGTAAACTAAGCGTCGTCCTTGGGCAGTGGTCGGTCGAGACGATCGCCCCAGACTTCGCGTAGTTCCTGCGCGCGGACTTCCATTCGATCGAGCGCCTTGCCCTGTTCCCTGGCTTTCGCGCGTCCGAAGATCCAAGGCAGAGTGATCGCCATGGTCGCGGCGAAGATCATGCCCGCGAATGGCACGATCCAGGAGCGCATCTCGATATGGACGTTGCGGTCGTGGTCGAGGAATCCCGCGAGCAGCACGGGGGCGGCCAGCGCCGCGCCGATCGTGGCGCAGGATGCCGACAACAATCGCGGCCGCGCCGTCTCGAACGCGTAGACGATCGCGATGGGCAGCGAGATTCCGGCGACATAAACGAGCAGGATCGGCCGGATCAGCACGATCGCGGCACAGATCGCCAGCATCCCGCCGATGACGAGCAGCGGCCCCAACTTGCTGCCGCGTTTCGCGGGCGCTTCGTCGTTCATCGTCCGACCCCGATGGTCATGAATAGCATTCCCAGAAATCCGACCGAGCTCACCAGGCTCAGCAGGATATAGGCCATCGCCGTGCCGCGTTCCTGGCCCATCAACCGCGCGAGGATCAATAGGCCTTCGCGGTTGGCGAGCGCCACGCCGATCGAATCGTATTCGCGCTTGGCTTCGGCGAAGTCGCGCTTGTCCTTGGCGATCGTCTCCTCGTCCATCACGACGTCGACCATGCCGGTGATCGAACCGCTGCGCGCATGATGCTCGGCTTCGGCCAGCAAACGCTCGCGCGTTTTGGGGTGGTTAATTTCGTCGATCAGCTTCTCGGCGCTGCGCAAGCAAACCTGCGCAAGCTTGGGCAGCGCTTCGGCCTGCGCTTCCGATTGCAGCTTATTCGAAACCTTGAGGACTTTCGGTGCGCCCTTGGCGTCGACATCGCCGAGATTGTACCAAGGGGCGAGCATGTCGTCTGAAATGTCGGCCTTGGCGCCCAGGAAGCCGACCATATGGCGATCGATGCCGGGCTTGTCGGGGTCGGCGCAAGCCGCTTCGATGGGCTTCACCAGATCGACATGCGACACGGTCCATTGCCCGTCGAGCTTGGGCGACAGGCATGGCGCGTCGGGATTGAGCTTGTAGAGGGCGGCTTCCAGATTGTTGCCCGTGCGCTCGAAGCTGCGCTCGATCTCCTCGAGCTTTTTGGCCGCCATATCGACCAGGCCGAATTCGGCGGCGCCCTTCATCCAATAGGAAATGAGCTTGCCCTTCAGCACTTCGCCGAACTCCGCCCAGCGCGGCGGATCGTTGGCGATCTCGCGCAGAAGGGCGCCGACGCCGGCCGGGTAGAAGGAGAGGGACTTGAAGCGGATCGGTCCGCCCGGATCGCAGCGCGCGATGGCCTTGGCGAGCGCGATATTGTCGTCCTCGCCCTGACGCCCGGCCGCGATCGCGGCTTGGGGATTGTCGGCCTCGGCCAATTCCTTGCCCGCCATCACCGCGGCGCGCTTCGGATTGTTCTCGACCATCCATTTGTCGATCACGCCGCTGCGCACCATCGGGATGCCTTCGGCCTGATACTTGTGAAGCGCGAAAGCGACTTCCTTGGGGCCGTAGCAGGTCATCGGGCCGACGCGGATCGACATCGCGCGCTTGCCGAGCGAGCGGACTTGCTTCACCTCCGGCTTGCGGCCGGCGCACCAGTCGGAAAGCGTCTGGATGCTCCAGCGCAGCTTGACGTCGTCCTGCATCAAGCCTTCGACCGCATCCTTGATCTCAATCGGCATGGCGCCGGTGTCGACCATGGTCGAGATCGAGCCGAATTCCAGACGGCGGCGCGTGAAGTCGGCCGGGTCCATGCCTTCGCCGGGCAGGCGCCCGGCGGCAAGGCAGTAGAACGTGACGCCCAGCGCAAACATGTCGTCGGCGGGGGCGATCGGCCCCTTCGAGATCGGATTGGCGAGCGCGCGCTCGATCGGTTCGAAAATCGCGGGCTGGTCGTAGCCGGGCGGGCACAACGTGCATGGCCCCAAGGTGAGCAAGGAATACCGGCTGTCTTGGCCGAATAGATTGTCGGGGCGGATCGAGCCGTGGCCCTCATGCGAGTCCGACAGGCTTTGCAGCGCCGCGATCGCCGGGCGCAGGAAATTCTTGATCAGCGTCTGGACCGGGTAGTGACCCCACAACGCGCGCGGCGGCGGGCCCATCAACGGCCGTTCGTAGACGAAGGCGTAGCGGTCGCGCATGCCCTTGATGCGCAGCGGCCCGTGGTGGAACAGGCGCAGCATGCCCGCGCGCTCGATCGTCCGCACGCGACGCGCCGCATCGACGCGCGGACCCGGCAGATCGTTGCAGACATAAGCGATCAGCGGGACGTCGGCGAATTCGTTGTGCTGGGCGACATAGGCCGACGCATGGGCGCGCGAAAACATCGCCAAGGGTTGCCCCATGTCGATGATGTGTTCGGGCCCGAAGGCGATCCGCGTTTCGGTATCTGCGTTGGCGGCGTTGGCCAAAGGCTTAGGTCCCCGGAGGATTTACCGGGCTTAGCCATCGCAAATCCCGCGCCAGCAAACAAGGTTTGCGAAACGTAACGGTCGCCGGAAGTTGCGGATTAAGTTAAGGAATTTCGCATTTTGCGAATTTTGGCGCCGTCAGGACCGCTTCAACGACGGAAGATCCTTGTCACGGATGGTCTCTTCGGCCATCCAGCGCGCCATATCGCGGATTTCCATCCGCACATCGCGCGACAAGCCATCGAAACCGGCCTTGGCAAGCAGCCAATCCATGCCGTCGTCGGTACGCATCGCCTTCTCGACGTCCCGGACGACCGGGTCATCCGGTCCCAGAACGGCGGCCATCGCACGAAGGACGATTTCGTTCTGCATGAGGTTGCGAATCCGACTCCCTGAGTCATGTATGAAATTTCTTTATCGAGTCGGTCAACAACCCGTCGGGTAACGCTCTGACATCGTTGCATATCGCGTGCTGTTACGCCGGAATTGACCTTTCCGGCGAAACGGGGAAACTGACCGCAATTCAAGCTCCGGGGGGCGGTCGGAACGATGCGTTACGTCAGTTTTGCGATTGTCGGCTTTGGGTTGGCGGCCTACGCCATGCCTGCCGTCGGTCAATCGCTGCCGCCGGGCTGTCGATTGGGGCCGGACGCGCAATGCGCGGGCGCCAATCTGGAGGGCCGCGACATGCGGGGCGCCAATCTGCGCCGCGCCAATCTGAAAGGCGCCAAGCTGCGCGGGGCGAATATGGCGGGTGCGGATCTGGGCGGCGCCGACCTGACCGAGGCGGACCTGCGCTTCGTCAATCTGGGGGGCGTCGCGCTGTTCGGCACGAAGCTGACCGGCGCCAATCTCAAAGACGCGGGCTTGCGCTACCAGGATCTGAAGTCAGACACGGAAATCAGCCGCGCGATCATGCCCGACGGCAAGATGTGCGCGGAAGGCTCCGTCGGCGATTGCCGCAATCCGACCGTTCCGCCGCCCGCGCGGCGCTGAAATGGATTCCGACGGCACCGATCCACAACTCGAACTCGCCCGGCTGCGCAAGGAACTGGCGCGCGAGCGCGAGTTGCTGCGGGCCGTGCTCGACAACATGGACGAAGGCGTCGTCGTGTCCGATGCCGGCTTCAACGTCGTCGCCTACAATCAGCGCTTCCTCGATTTCTACGCCGTCCCCGAAGAATTGCTGGCCGGTCCCGATCCGCGCAAAGCGCTGACGCGCTTCATGGTGGCGCGCGGCGCGCTCGACGTGCAGGCCGCGTTCCGCAACTGGCGGGCGGGCGAAAGCAAATCCTCGTTCGAAGTGACGCGGCCCGACGGGCGCACGCTGGAGGTCCACTCCAACCCGATGCCCGAGGGCGGGTTCGTGTCGACCTATGTCGACGTGACCGACCGCAAGCATTTCGAACGCGACTTGCTGCTGATGGGCCAGCGCGCCGAGGCGGCGAACGAGGCGAAGTCGCGCTTCCTCGCCTCGATGAGCCACGAAATCCGCACGCCGATGAACGGCGTGCTGGCGATGCTCGAATTGCTCGGCCAGACCGATCTCGACAGCGAACAGTTCTCGATGGTCGAGGTGGTGCGCGATAGCGCGTCGTCGCTGTTGAAGATCATCGACGACATTCTCGATTTCTCGAAGATCGAAGCGGGCAAGCTCGATCTCGAAAGCGTCGACATGTCGCTCGCCTCGATCGTCGAGGGGGTGGCCGAGACGCTCATCCCGCAAGCACGGCGCAAGGATCTGGCGCTGACCACGTTCATCGATCCCGCGATCCCGCGCGCGGTGAAAGGCGACCCGGTTCGCCTGCGCCAGGTTCTGTTCAACCTCGCGGGCAACGCGATCAAATTCACCGAGGCGGGCGAAGTCTTCATCGCGGTCGAAGCCGTGGCGGGGGCGCCGCCCGGCACGATCCGCATCGGCGTGCGCGATACGGGCATCGGCCTGTCGAAGGAAGCGCAATCGCGGCTGTTCCAGCCCTTCAGCCAGGCCGATACATCGACCACGCGGCGCTTCGGCGGCACGGGGCTGGGCCTGTCGATCTCCATGCGCATCGTCGAATTGATGGGCGGGCGGATCGAGGTCGAAAGTACGGAAGGCGAGGGCTCGGTCTTCCATTTCCAGATCGCCTTGCCGCCGGGGCGCGAAATGCCGCCGCTGCCCGATCTTGCGGGCAAGCGCGTGCTGGTAGTCGAGGATAATCGCTCGATGCGCGAGGCCTTCGCGATGTATCTGCGCGCCGCGGGGGCGACGGTCGAGACCATCGCGGCGGGCAAGCCGGCTTTGCGTGCGATGGAGAACGCTGTCCGCGACGGCCACCCGTTCGACGCGGCGCTGATCGATTTTCGCCTGCCGGATATCGACGGCATCGTGCTGGGCGAGGCGATCCGCGGCACGCCCGCGCTTTACGAAACGCGCCTCGTGCTCGCGACCGCCTTCGACGAAAGCGGCCATCGCAAACGCGCGCTGGAACGCGGCTTCGACGCGTATCTGCTGAAACCCGTGCGCCGTGAATCACTGCTGCGCGCACTCGCCAACCAATTTGGGCCCGCGCGCAAATCCGCGCCCGCCGGCGCCATCGTGACGGCACCGGGGGCCCGCATCCTGGTGGCGGAGGACAATCCGACCAATCGCGCGGTTGTGCAGCGCCAATTGGTGCGCCTGGGCTATCGCGCCGAGCTCGTGCCCGACGGCAAGCAGGCGTTCGAACTTTGGCGCGAAGGGCGCTTCGACGCGATTCTGACCGACGTGCACATGCCCGGCATGGACGGTTTCGAGCTTGCACAGGCCGTGCGCGCGGCCGAAGCGGGCAAGGGGCGCCGCATTCCGATCGTGGCGCTGTCGGCCGCCGCGATGACGGGCGAGGCGGAACGCTGCCTTGCCGCCGGGATGGACGAATTCGTGGTCAAGCCCGCGACGCTCGGCACGCTGGGGGCGGCACTGGCGCGTGCGATGGGGATCGCCGATACGTCCGGATTGTTCGACGACGACGTGCCCGCCGAGACGGGGCCGCTGCGCGACGTCGACCTCGACGTGTTGCGCAAGCTTTACGGGGCGCAGCGCAGCGAGATGGCGGAGGTGGTGGAGATGTTCCTCGACAACGCCGCGCGTCAGATCGCGACGATCGACGAGCGCATGCGCGCGGGCGACGCGCCCCGCGCGCAGGAAGTTGCGCATGCGCTGAAGGGCGCGTCGCATTCGGTCGGCGCGCATGCGCTGGGCGAGGCGGCGTCGAAACTGGAAATGGAATTGCGCACGGGGGCTGCCAAGCCGGGGGCGGCCGAAACCTTGCGCGTCAAACTCGAAGCGGCGCGGCCCGTCTTGATGCGGGCGGCGGAAGGACAGTAATGGTGGCCGAGCCGAACTACGCCAAATACGGCGTGCTGGTGATCGACGATTCCCCGGTCGTGCGCGCGATGGTGTCGCGCATGCTCGAACAGCTCGGCTTCGGCCGCATTCAAGCCGAAATCGACGGATCGGCGGCGCTTGCCTATCTCGAGACCGCCGATCCCGCGCCGAATTTGATCGTCTGCGATATCGGCATGAAGCCGATGGACGGGATGAAGTTCGTCGAAGCTTTGCGGGCGTCGCCGGCGCTGCATCTGTCTCGCCTGCCGGTGATCTTCCTGACCGCGACCGTGACCGACGAACTCGTGCAACGGGCGCGCGAGCTCAACGCGAACGGCTATATCGTCAAGCCTGTGACGCCCGAAGTGTTGGCCCTGCGCGTGGAACGCGCGCTGGCCTAAGCCTCGAAATCGAGTTCGTGCTTGCTGGGCGGTTTGCGGCCGCGCTTGGCTTTGGCGCTTATGGCGTTGGCATCGTTGTCGACGCTTTCGCCGGTCTTCGTGCCGTCGCGCGATGCCTTGGTGCCGCCAGCCCCGGCGCCCTGACGCACCCCTTTGGCGGTCTGCGCATTTGCCGTTTGCGCGCCGGCCTGCATCGCGGCGAGCTGTTGCTGCTGCGCGTTCGGGGTGTGGAGTTGCGCTGGCGTCACCGCCAGCGGGGCGGAGATCGGCAAAACCGGCATGAATTAACAATAACACGACTTACGACGTCGCGTCAGATTTAGGCTATAAGAATATGATTTTATTGCTGTCTTACACCGACGGCGATATCGAAATCGAGAGTCGTGACGGCGTTTTGGCCGAAGCTTGCGTTGATCCGAACATGGCGGCCTTGAGGTGGCACTTCGACCACGGCCGTGAAGCTGCCATCGGCGTTGAACACGACTTGGGCGTCTTCGATTTTAAGGTCGGTCAGCGTTCCGTCGCCGCGCACCCGGCCGACAAGGCTGACGAAGCCGGGATCGGAAACGGTCATCCGCCGCCCGGTACGGCCGGGGTCCCAGGCGGGGAAGTTGATTTGGATTTCGCGCGGCGCGCGTGCGACCGACGCGGTGACCGGCGGTCGCGAGCCGATCGCGGCCGTGGGCACGAAACCGACCACGCCGCCGCCGGTTGCGACCAAACTCCAGCCCGCGACGGTCGCTTCGCCCAGCCGGACCAGCGGACGGCCAGCGGGCAGGATTTCGACATTCGGGCTTTGGGTGTCTGCGGCGGCGCGAAGTTCCGTGGCGCGCGTCGTGACGACGTCGGCGACCAATCCGCGCGTGGAGATGCGCGGTGTCGCGACCAAAGGCGCTTCCGCCGCGGGGCCAGGGGCGGACGCCGTGCGCGCCGGCGCTGCCGCAGGGCGGCGCGCAAGCTCGCCTTCGACGCGCTGGATGCGCTGGATCAGCACGATATTCTCGGCGCGCAGGCGTTCGATCTCGGCCAGCGCATAGGGGCCTTCGTATTCGTCGAGCTTGGTGCGCGCCATCGCATAAGCCTGGCGCAACGCTTCCACGGATTCAGGCGGGCGGCCGTCGATCGCCAGCTCGAAATCCGTGAAGATCAGCTTGCCGGTCAACCGTCCTTCGGCCAATCGCGCGTCGAGCTTGACGCGCTGGGCTTGGTTTGCGGGATCGACCGCGTCGCCTGTGAATTGCCCGTCGGCGAAGCGCGCGGGTTTGAAGACGATGCCGCGCGGCTGGATTTCGATCGTCAAAGCGCCGTTCTCGCGGCGGATGTCCCACACGGCGCGCGGGTTGCCCACGCGCGCGCGCAAATTGGCGCCGAACAGCGGAATGCTGGCGAGGGTTTCGTTGACGTCCGGCCCGGTCTCCGCGACCAGCCAAAAACCCGCCGGGTCGTCGAGCGGCGAACTCTGTTCTTGCGCCGCTGCCGGCAAGGCCAGCAGCAGCGCTGCCGCGAGCAAGAATTTCGCGATTACTCGACCTGCTTGCACGCCAAAATCACGAAGCCCTGATCCTGGGGGTAGCGCGAGCGGATCCGGGCTGTCGCGTCCTTTTCGCTATAGGCTTCGATTTCGATGAAATGCTGGTTCTGCCAATCGTCTTTGAAGAATTTATGATGCTCGCCGCGGCGCACGGCTTCGCGCACGACCTCGTTATAGATGGCGAATTCGAATTTCTGCTTCTTGATCATCACGGTATCCGGCGGTGTCGAAGATCGTCATTGTGGCTGATTTTTCGCACGGCGCAAGACAAGCCACAACCAACCGGCCCCCTGCATCGCGATCAGTCCGAGCATCACCGCGCGATGGCCATCCGCGGGCGCGCCGGGAAAATGCGACAGCGCCACGCCGATGCCCCATTGCACGGCGAAGGCGAGGGCGAAAACCAGCATGTTGATCGACGCGCCCACGCGGCCCGCCATTTCTTTTGGAAAGCTTTGCGTGGCGACGGCATAGCCCAGGATCGTGCCGCAGCCGGTCAAGCCGAACAGCGCCCAGAAGCCGAGCGGATTATGCGTCCAACCCGCCGCCATCGGCATCTGCGCGATCATGAACAGCACGACGAAGGCCGCGAAGATCGCCCGTGTGGAAATTCCGCGCGCCGCCAGACGGTCGGCGAGGATGCCGAACAGCGGATAGCCAATCGCCATCGTCGCGTTGACCATGAACAGGCCTTGCGCCACGGCAAGTCTGTCGAGCCCAGCGACGTCGCGCATCCACGGACCGGCCCACAGCGCCTGATAGGAAAGATAGACCGCATGGGTCGCGGTCGTGGCCGGGGCGACGCGCCAGAAGGCCGAGGCCGATAGCACCTTGCCAATGCCGCGCAATTGCGCGCCGAACGTGATGCCGGTCGGATGCGGCGCTTCGCGCGGCGCCGCAAAGAAAATCGCCAGCGCGACGCACAGCGTCAACGCCGCCATCGCCAGCAACACGAAGCGCCAGCTTGTCGCCGCGAGCATCAACTCGACCGGCAGTGTGGCGGTGCCGGCCCCCAAACCGCCGAAGCCCATCAGCAAGCCGTTGGCGAGCGGCAAGCGTTCGATCGGCCAATAAAGCGTGTTGGCTTTCATCGCCGCGATCAGGCACGAGGCGACGCCGAAGCCGATTAATGCGCGGCCCAAGGCGAGTTCGGCCACGCCGCCGGCGAGCGCGAAGATCACAGCCCCGGCGGTTGCGAACAGCAGCAGCGTGAATTCGACGCGGCGCGGGCCCCAGCGATCGAGCGCCACGCCCATCGGCAATTGCGCGGCGGCGAAAGTCGCGAAATAGGCGCTGGTGATCGCGCCCAAGGCGGCGGGATCGAGCCCCAATTCGCGCGTCATATCCGGCGCGATCGCGCCGTTCACCACGCGGAAGGCATAGGACAGGAAGTACCCGGCCGCGAAGGGCAGGTAGCAGCGCGCGATGCGAAGCGCGAAGTTGTCCGGCACGCTCACGTCAGGCTGCGGTCTCGAACAGCGCGCGACCCTTGTCGGTGATTTTGCAGACAAGCCAATCGGGCTTCAGCGGGTTCGAGTACCAGGGCTCGCACCAGCCTTTTTCGAGGCAGGATTTGACCGTGCGCGGATCGATCTTCTGGCCGTCCTGCATGAACAGCGGCAGTTTGCCGCCGGCTTGATCGAGGGCGCGCGCAAGCCAAGCGCGTTGCAGCGCCGTGGGTTCGCCGGGTGCGGGCGGCAGGCCCTTGGGCTTCTCGGAAGCGCGGGGCGGCTGCGGCGGCTCGTCGAAACCCGACACGCGGCGCACCGGAAACGGAATGGGTTGTGCGGACATTGATGCTGAGAACTTTTATCTTTTTGTAAAGGCGGGATGTCGGAAAACGCAGTTTATCCCGACTGCATCCGAAGGACCAAGAGTAAGGCATTCCTGTAGACATTTCAGACCGTTGCGCCTGCGGACTTCGTTTTTCGATGACTGCGGAATTGAAGGGACGATCGGCTGGGACCGCGTTTCGTCGCTACTCGAGGCCGTCCTCGCGCTTGGCACGGCGATGTTTGTCGCAACGTGTCGTTAAGGAAGCTTAAGGGAGCGTTCAGGCGGCGAGCGCAATTTCCCGTCGAATCGCGCAGCGGGCGCGATTGCCCGTAAAGCGCAAAGGAATAAAGATTATGGCTGCGAAAAAATCAGCTGGTCGCCGGAAGAGCGCCGATCGCGTCGCCGCCCGGCGCTCGACCCCGGTCGATGTGCAAGTCGGCCGTAACGTCCGCAAGCGTCGCATCGAACTTGGCTTGTCGCAGACCGAACTCGCGCAAGCTTGCGGCATCACCTTTCAGCAGATCCAGAAATACGAGAACGGTGCCAACCGCGTCTCGGCGTCGCGTCTGTGGCAGTTCGCGGCCGTCCTCGGTCTGCCGGTGGGCGAGTTCTTCGAAGGCCTGGGCAAGCCCAAGGTTGCGACGGCCGCCCCGATCCCCGATGCCGCCGAGCGCAAGCTCGACGATGAAACCGCGAAGCTCGCGCGCCGCTTGGCCGCGATCCGCGATGTCCGTCTGCGTCAGCGTATCAAGACGATGCTCTCGGCGATGGCCGATGGGCAGCATTAGATACATTCCGCGCGCCGTCAAAGCTGCGGAGACGAAGCGGCGGCTCGACGACGTCGTCGAGCCGCGTTTCATCCGCATCGGCGGCAAGCGCGCGGCGTTGCGCCTCGAGCCCGTATTCTGGGCGGCGCTGCAGGAGATCGCGGATTCGCGCGGTCAGGCCGTCGAAGAATTGTTGCAGGACATTGTTCCCCCGCCGCTGCCGCGCAATCTGACGTCGCGCGTGCGCGTTGCCATCCTCGCGCAATATTGGTCGGCGTCGGGCAATCCGCGCCTTGCCTAGACCGGACGGCGCGCGCAAAATGCGCGTCGTCATGTCTCCGCATCCTCTCCCCGGTTCGCCCGCGCTCGCGCGCGGCTTTTCCAACATCGGCCATGCGTATTCGCATTTGCTGATGATGCTGTTTCCCACCGTCGTGCTGGCGCTGGAGAAAAGCTGGGGCATGAGTTATGGCGATTTGATCGTGCTGATGCTGGCAGGCCAGATCCTGTACGGCGTCGCCGCATTGCCGGCGGGCTGGCTCGGCGACCGTTGGTCGGCCGTCGGCATGATGACGATCTTTTTCATCGGCACGGGCGCTGCGACGATCGCAACCGGTCTTGCGCGCACGCCGATCGAAGTTGCGTTCGGCCTCGCGTCGATCGGCCTGTTTTCGTCGATCTACCATCCCGTCGGCATGGCGTGGCTGATCCGCATGGCCGAAAATCGCGGCCGCGCGTTGGGCGAAAACGGCATCTACGGCGCCGTCGGTATCGCGCTGGCGCCGTTGGTCGCCGCCGCGCTGACCGATATGATTTCGTGGCGCGCGGCCTTCATCGTGCCGGGCGTCACGTCGGTGTTGATCGGGTTCGGCCTGTGGGCGGCTTGGCGGATGGGCAAGGTTGTCGACGTCGAAGCCGACGCGAAGCCTGTGCCCGAACCGAGCAAAGGCGACGCGGTGCGGGCCTTTTTTCTGCTGTCGATCACGATGACCTGCGTGGGCTTCGTCGGGTCGACGCTAAGCGTCGTGCTGCCAAAGCTGTTCGAACAGCGTTTGACGGGGCTGGGCGACGGCGTGCTGGGCACGGGCGCGATGGTCGCGCTCGTCTATATGATCGCGTCGACGGGGCAGTTGATCGGCGGCCGCCTTGCGGATCGTTTCGCGATGAAGCGCGTCTACGTCGCCTGCTATCTCGTCGTAACGCCGTGTCTGCTGCTCGCGGCTTATGCGGAATCCTGGGCGTTGCTGGCCGTGGCGATGGCCGCCGTCTATCTCAACATCACGTCGCTGCCGTCGGAAAACGCGATGCTGGCCCATTTCACGCCGGCGAGCTGGCGCGCCACCGCCTATGGCGCGAAATTCGTGCTGGCGCTGGGCGTCGCCGCGATGGCGGTGCCGATCGCAGGCTGGGTGCAAGACACCTACGGTGATTTCTTCTGGCTGTTCGTGTTCATGGCGGCGGCTGGTGTGCTCGTGCTGTTGTTCGGGCTGATGCTGCCCGACGACAAAAAGGCGGTGAAGCCCGAACCCAAGCTCGTCGCCCAGCCGGCGGAGTAATCAGCGCAGCGGCTTTTTCGCCCGCAGTACGATCGCGATCTGGCCGCACACGTTGTTGAAGTGGCGGATCGCGTCTTCGATCGCCGCGCGGTCGACTTCGCCGGCAGCGAGGCGCTTATGCCATTCCGGCGTCAGCTGGAAATCGACCTTTTCGATGGCGAAATCGACGTCGAGCTGAAGCCCGAGCGGCGTGTTCGCCGCGCTGGTCTTCGCCCATTCGCGATTCAGCGCGCGGTCGAACAGCGCCAGCCCATCGGGCGTGATCGCGCGGACATGCGTGGGATCGTTGAGAAACGCGTCCGAGCGCGGATGCGGCACGACGATTTCGATCCGCGCCTCGGGCGCGCACACACGCCACAATTCGCGGATGATCCCCAAATATCCGTCCGTCGTGGCGCCCAGATGTTCGAGCGCGTGAATCAGCGCGACATCGGTGACGGATGAATCCGCCCAAGGCCAGGGCGCGCGCTCCAGGTCGACGACCTGGTCGGGCGCGCAGCCGGCGAATTTATCGACATTCACCCAGCCGGCGCGTTTGGCGTTGCCGCAGCCGAGATTGAGCTTCATGTCGCGGCCAGAGCGGTGTCGAGATCGCGGATCAAATCGTCCGCGCTCTCGATGCCGATCGACAAGCGGATCACGTCGGGACCGGCACCGGCCTTCACGCGCTGTTCCTCGGTCAACTGACGATGGGTGGTGGAGGCCGGATGGATGATGAGGGAGCGCGTGTCGCCGATATTGGCGAGATGGCTGAACAACTCGACTGTCTCCACGACCTTCATGCCGGCGTCGTAGCCGCCCTTTACGCCGAAGGTGAAAACTGAGCCCGGCCCCTTGGGCAGGTACTTCTTGGCGAGCGCGTGATAGGGGCTCGATTTCAACCCCGCATAGGACACCCAAGCGACCTTCGGATGCGCGGCCAGGAATTCCGCGACCGCCTGCGCATTGGCCACATGCGCGGCCATGCGTAAGTGCAGCGTCTCGATGCCCGAGATGGTGAGATACGCGTTGAGCGGCGCCATCGTGGGCCCAAGGTCGCGCAAGCCCACGGCACGCGTTTTCATCGTGTAGCCGAAATCGCCAAAGGTCTCGGCGAATTTGAGGCCGTGATAGGCGGGGTCAGCTTCGGTCATCGACGGGAATTTGCCGGACGCGAACCAATCGAACTTGCCGCTTTCGACGACCGCACCGCCCATCGCGTTGCCGTGGCCCGACAGGAACTTGGTCGTCGAATGCAGGATGATGTCGGCGCCCCAATCGAAAGGCTTGCACAGGAAGGGGGTCGCCAGCGTGTTGTCGACCATCAGCGGGATCTTCGCCTTGCGCGCGACCGCCGCGACCGCTTCAAGATCAACGATCACGCCGCCGGGATTGGCGAGCAACTCGCAGAAAATCGCCTTGGTGTTCGGACCGATCGCCGCTTCGAAATTCTTCGGGTCCGAGGGGTCGACGAAGTCGACGCCCCAGCCGAATTTCTTGAAGGCATGGGTGAATTGCGTGACCGAGCCGCCATAGAGGTTTCGGCTGGCGACGAAGCGGTCGCCCGGCTCCATCAGCGAGAAGAAGGCGAGTAGCTGCGCCGCGTGGCCCGAACTGGTGCATACCGTACCGCGCCCGCCTTCGAGATTGGCGATGCGTTCCTCCAGCACCGCGACGGTCGGGTTGGTCAACCGCGAATAGATATAACCGAAGGTCTGCAGGTTGAAGAGCGAGGCGGCGTGGTCCGCATCCTCGAACACATAGGCCGTCGTCTGGTGGATCGGCGTCGAACGCGCGCCCGTCGTCGCGTCGGGCGTGGCCCCGGCATGCACGGCACGCGTGGCGAAACCGAATTTTTCGCGTGGAGTGCGGGCGCGTTCGTCGGGCATGTTTGTTTCTCCCAGGAGTCGGCGGCATGTTGCATCGCGGGGCCGGGGAAGGGAAGTTTCTCGTCATGCGCGAATGGCGGTTGGTGGTCTGGCTTTCGCTCGCCCAGATGATTTCCTGGGGGACGCTGTTTTATGGCTTCGCGGTGATCGTGGGGCCGATGGAACGCGAATTGGGCTGGTCGAAAACCGAGATCTACGCCGCCGCGTCGCTCGGGTTGATGGTTTCGGGGCTGGTCGCCCTGCCCATCGGCGCGTGGATGGATCGGCACGGCGGCCTGCTGTCGATGACGGGCGGTTCGATCGCCGGCGGCCTGTTGATGATCGCCTGGGCCTTCGTCGAGACGCCCGCGCATTTCTACGCAATCTGGATCGGCATGGGGGCGGTGCTCGCTTGCGTGCTCTATCAGCCGGGCTTCGCGGTCGTCGCGGCGAATGTGCGCGATTGGAAGCGCGGCATTCTGATCATGACGTTCTTGGGCGGGCTCGCCAGCACGGCGTTCATTCCGCTCGGTCACTACATCAACGATCTTTTCGGCTGGCGCATGACGGCGCTGATTTGGGGCGCGGTGAACCTCACGATTTGCGTCGCGATCCATTTCTATTGGCTGCGCGGGACGCGCGCGAAGGGCGAGGCGGCGGAGCAGGCGGATGCGGGCGCGTCGGATTCCGCCCTCAAGCTTGCGATGCGCCGGCCGGCGTTCTGGGGACTCGGCTTCGTCTATTTCGTCTATAATTTCTCGGTCAACGCGATCACCTTCCATCTGATCGGCTTGCTGGGCGAGCGTAACGTCGATCCCGACACGATCATGCTCGTTTGGGCGACGATCGGCCCGATGCAGGTCGCGGGCCGGATGAGCCTGTTCGCCTTCGGCTCCAAACTCGACGCGCGGCTGGTCGCGCGCGTGGCGATGGCGGGTTTGCTGCTGGGCCTCGGCACGCTGGCGACAGGTGTGGCCACGCTCGCACCGCTGCTGGTGTTCGCCTTCTTCCACGGGGCGGGGAACGGCTTGATGACGATCGTCAAAGGCACGATCGCGCCCGATATTTTCGGGCCGCGCGCCTATGCGACCGTGAATGGCGCGTTGACCGTGCCGCATCAATTCGCCGCCGCCGCCGCACCGGTCGCGGCCGCCGCGTTATGGGGTTTGTTCGGTTACGACGGCGTGTTGCTGATATTGCTGGGGCTGTTGTCGGCCGGGTTCCTCGCCATGCTCGCGGTCACGACGGTCCGGCGCGCGGAATGAAGGAAACGCGTTTCGTCCTTTGGCTTTCCGTCGCGCAATTGCTGGCGGGCGGCGCTTTCTATTACAGCTTCGCCGTGCTGGTCGGGCCGATGGAACGCGAACTTGGCTGGTCGAAGTCCGAGCTTTACGGCGCCTTGTCGCTCGGCCTCGTCGTCTCCGGCCTGTCCGCATTGCCCGTGGGAAGATGGATGGACCGCCATGGCGGTTTCTGGCCATTGACGCTGGGGGCGGCGGCCGGCGGTCTGCTGATGATCGCTTGGGCCTTTGTCGAAACGAAACTTCAGTTTTATCTGCTGTGGGCCGCGATGGGCGTCGTATTCGCCGCGACGCTCTACGAGGCCGCCTTCGCCGTCGTCGCGGCTAATGTCGCGGATTGGCGGCGCGGCATTCTAGTGATGACGTTGATCGGCGGATTCTCGATCACGATCTTCATCCCGCTGATGCACTACATCAGCACGGCGTTCGGCTGGCGCACGACGTTGATCGCAATGGGCCTCGCCAATCTCGTGTTTACCTTGCCGGTGAACGCCTATTGGCTGCGCGATGCGCGCGCGAAAGGGGCGGCGGCCGAGGCCGCCGATCGCGTCGCGACGCAATCGGCGTTGGCGCTGGCGATGCGACGGCCCGCCTTTTGGGGCCTGGGTTTCTGCTATTTCGCGTTCAACATCGTCGTTGGAACGGTCACGTTCCATCTGATCGGCCTGCTGGGCGAGCGCGGCGTCGATCCGGATACGATCGTGCTGGTCTGGGCGATCATCGGGCCAATGCATGTCGTCGGCCGCATCGGCTTGATGGCGTTGGGCGCCCGCGTCGACGCGCGGGTGCTCGGCCGGTTTTCAATGGGATGTATCTTCGTGGCGATCGTGTTGCTGGCGACGGGGATCGACACGGTCGTACCGCTCATCCTGTTCGCCATGATCTACGGCACCGGCAATGGCATACTGACCATCGTGCGCGGCACGATCGCGCCCGATCTATTCGGGCCGCGCGATTACGCCACGATCAACGGCGCGCTGACGATCCCATTCAGCGCCGCGCGCGCCATCGCACCGGCCCTCGGCGCATGGCTATGGCAAACGACCGGCGACTACGCGATCGTTTCGATCGCAATGGTATGCGCGATGACGGCCGCTTTCGTTGCGATCTGGTTGGCGACGATCAGGAAATGACCGTGCGCTTGCAGGTATCGCGCAGCGCCGACGGCGCGATCTGCTCAGGCACCGCGCGGAACAGCTTCACGATCGCGGCGAAGATCGCGCCGAAAGCCTGCGCGCGCAGCCGGCGCGCATTGGCGGCGTGGAACTCGAACTCGGCGGCGGAAATGGCAGGCATGGGGGATCTCCAGGGCGACAGTAACGGGATTGCGTGTTTGCAGCTTGTTACGGTTCGCCGCTGGCGATAATCGCCGATATCGGCCTATCATTTGTGCCGTATCGTCACAAATAGGCGTCAGATGGATCAATCGGGGGAAATGGCCGCTTTCGTCGCTGCGGTGGAGCGAGGCGGATTTTCGGCCGCCGCACGAGCGATGAAGCTGACGCCGTCGGCATTGTCGAAACTCGTCGGCCGCTTGGAAGCGCGGCTCGGCGTGCGGCTTCTGCAACGCACGACGCGCACGCTGACGCTGACGCCGGAAGGCGAAGCCTATTACGCGCGCGCACGGCGCATCGTCGCCGATATCCGCGAAGCGGAGCTGGAGGTCGCGGGCTTTCGCGCGCGGCCGCGCGGCGTGTTGAAGATCAACACGGGCAACGCGTTCGGATACCATCAGCTGGTTCCTGCCTTGCCGGAGTTTCTGGCGCGCAATCCCGATTTGCGCGTGCAGCTTTCCTTCGTCGACAAACGCGTCGATCTGATCGAAAGCGGCGACGATGTCGGGATCCGCATCGGTGAAGTCGTCGACGATCGGCTGGTGGCGCGGCGCATCGCCGAGGTGAGCCGCACGATTTGCGCGTCGCCCGCATATCTCGCGCGGCGCGGCGTGCCCAAGCGGCCGGAGGATCTGCGCGACCACGATTGCGTGACGATGTCGGACATCCCGCACTTGGCGCATTGGCCGTTCAAATCGGGAATCGTCGAAGTGACCGGTCCGGCGAGCGTGGACAGCGCCAACGCGATGCTCGATTTGGGAATCGCGGGCGTAGGTGTGATCCGCATGGGCGACTTCGCGCTGGTCGATGCGATCCGCGACGGCCGGCTGGTGCCGATCCTGACCGATTGGCACGCGCGCGATCCGGTGACGATCTGGGCGGTCTATCCGCAGACGCGCAACCGCGTCCCCAAAACGGCGGCGTTCGTCGAATTCATGCAGGCCCGCTTCGGCCATGCCCCATGGCGGATCGCCTGACGGGCTGCTAAGAAGGCGCCGGCGTAACCGTAAGACGAGTTTGATGAATCTTTCCGACAACGCGCGCGGCGCACTGCTTCTCTCCGGCGCGATGACGATCTTCGTCGCCAACGATGCGGCGATGAAGCTCGCCTCCCAGGATATACCGATGATCCAGGCGCTGGCGCTGCGCGGTGTCGCCGCGACGGCGCTGTTCGGTCTGATCGCGTGGCGCACGGGTGCGCTTGCCGATCTTTCGCTGCTGCGCGACGGCAAGATGATGTTGCGCACGGCGGCCGAAGTCGCGGGCTCGATGTTGTTCATGCTGTCGCTCGCGCACATACCGCTGGCGACGGCGGCGGCGTTGAACCAGGCCGTTCCGCTGCTGTCGATCCCGTTTGCCATGTTGCTGCTGGGCGAAAAGGTGGGCTGGCGGCGCATCGCGGCGCTGATCGCGGGTTTCGCGGGCGTGTTGCTGATCTTGCGGCCGTCGCCGGACGGCATCGACCCGTGGCTGCTGGCGTCCTTCGCGTCGGCCTGGGTTTTCGCGCTGCGCGATTCGATCACGCGCATGCTGTCGGCGCGCATTCCGACGATTTTGGTGACGCTTCTGATGTCGGCGTCGATGACGGCGGTCGGCGCGCTGGGCACGATCGCGACCGGCTGGACGCCGATGGTGCCGGACAGCTGGTGGCTGTTGGCGATCGCCACGCTCGCCGTGGCATTCGGTTACACTTTGCAGGTCGCCGCATTTCGCGTGGGCGAATTGTCGCTGGTCGGCGGTTTCCGCTATTCGGGCCTCATCGGTTCGACCTTCGCGGGCTGGCTGCTCTGGGGTTATCTGCCCGACGCGTTGACCTGGACGGGCATGGCGTTGATCGTCGTCTCGGGACTTTACGCGCTGCACCGCAGCCGCGTGCGTTCGGGCCGCGCGCCATGACTCACGGCAATCGCAACGGCATTCTGGCGATCATCGCCGCGATGACGCTGTTCGCCTTCTCCGACACGATCATGAAGCTGGCGCTGGCCGAGGTGCCCGCGGGCCAGTTGTTGTTCGTGCGCGGCATCATCCTGGTGGTCGCGGGTGCTGCGATCGTTTGGCGGTCGGGCGGTTTCGCGACGCCGCGCGCGTTTATCGAGCCCCATACGCTGTTGCGTGGAGCGCTCGAAGCGGTCGCGGCGTTCTGTTTCATCGCGGCGCTGGCGCATATCCCGCTTGCGCTCAATACCACGATCAATATGGCCACACCGCTGCTGGTGCTGCCGGTCGCGGCGGCGCTGCTGGGCGAACGATTCGGCTGGCGGCGCATCGGCGCCATTCTGGCGGGCTTCGCCGGCGTGCTGCTGATCCTGCGGCCCGGCGCCGACGGTTTCGATATCTGGCTCGTCGTTTCGTTTCTGTCGGCGGTGCTTTGCGCATTGCGCGACGTCATCACGCGGCGCATTCCCCAATACGTGCCCTCGGCGGTCGTCACCTTGGTGACGCTGGCGGCCGTCGGCGCGTTCGGTGGGGCGGTCGCTTTTTTGCAAGGCTTCGTGCCGATGCCGGGTTTCGCGTGGTTCGTGGTGTTCGCCTCCGCGCTGATCTCGGGCACGGGGATGTATTGTATGGTTTTGTCGATGCGTCTGGGCGAGGTGACGGTCGTCTCGCCGTTCCGCTACACCGGACTGATCAGCACGACGCTGCTCGGCTGGCTGGTCTGGGGATATCTGCCGGACTTGTATGCGTGGTGCGGGATGGCGCTGATTGTCGCGGCGGGGCTTTACGCGCTGTGGCGCGAGCGAAAGGTGAAGGCGGCATGAGCACTGCGTTGAAAATTCGGCTGGCGTTTTCCGGCCTGCTGACCGTCGTGATGACGGCGATCGTTTCCGGCATTTCGACGGTCCGCGTTTTGGGCCCGGCCGACGTCGTCGCCGACCCCGCGAGCTTCTTCAACGCCTGGGCGCATGCCTGGTTCTATTCCTGGATCGTCGCGGCCCCCACGGTTTATTTCGTGGCGCCGTGGGCGCGTGGAAAAGTCGAGGCGTGGTTCGCGCCGAAGTGAGCTAGCGCCACAAGCCTCGGCGCATCAGCCAATCCTGAATGCGCTCGGCGACCTGGTCCGAGTTTCTATCCATCATCGGCATATGGCCGTTGCCCGCGATGCCGCTCCGCGGCAAGTCCAGCACGTCGACCTGCGCGCCCGCGGCGCGCAAGACCTCAAAATAGCGCAGACCGTTGCCCTTGATCGCGGGCCAGCGTGTATCCTGTTCGATGTAATCGCCGTAGATCGCGAGGACGGGCACACCCTTGATCTCGGCGGCGCGGCCGGGATCGCCGAAACCAGTGGGTTCGATCGCCACGATGGCGCGCACCTTGTCCGGCCGCGCTTCGGCCGCACGGAAGGCGAATTGCCCGGCCTGGCTATGCGCCACCAGCACGCAAGGGCAGCTGCGATCCACCAATGCGATATAGGCATCCGTGATCGCATCGTCGGTCGAGGTCCAGCGCGGCACGATCTGACGCACGAGCTGGTCGTAGGAGTCGACCGGGAATTGGCTGCCTTCGAGCGTCTCGCGTTTGGCGAAGGAGCCGGGGCCGTCGCCGATGCGGAAACGTTCGAAAGCTTCGGGCTGCGCCAGGAAGACCGGCTCGCCACGGAAGATGTCGGGAAATTGCGCCCAGCCCGCGCGGCCGCGCTCGACCGCGTCGGCGTTGTGCACGGTCCAGCCGCGCCGCAGGAAGAAATTGAGCCAGCCGTCGCGCCCATCGGGCGTGGTTTCGTATTGCACGCCCGTCATGCCGCCGCCATGCATCAGCACCAGCGGGGCGGCACCGCGCTTCCAGCGCGGTTCGAACCATTGGGCATACATGTGTTCGACCAGGAACGTGCCGTTGGGGTCGATGCGCGCGATCGGGCCGCCGGGGGTGAACTGCACGTCGCGCACCGGCTTGCCCACGATCGTCACCGCGCGGCCGCCGACGTGATAGGACCCCATATTCGACAGCACGATGTCGCCCTTGGGCGACGGCGCGACCGTTCCGTCCGCCGCGACGGTCGTTCCGCCGCCGCCGCCGCAAGCGGCAAGGGGCAACAAGGCGGCAAGCGCGAACAGAGCGTGACGCAAACGCGGCATTTTGTTCCTCATCCCGGCGGTGTCAGCGGATCCTTGATCGTCTCGCCCCATTCGGCGATCAGCGCCGTTTGGCGTTGCTCGAGGATCGCGAACTGTTCCTTCTGTTCGCGCGTCGTCATCATTTCGCCGATCGCGGGCACGATCACCGCGACGGCCGTTCCGGCCATGCCGGCGGCCACGGGCACGCCCCAGGCCCAAATGTCGCCCATGATGAAGCGCGAATGGTCGAGCAGCCCCGACAGCACCACCGGCCCCGCGGCGGCCAGCGTCATCGCCGCCGAGCCGATCCACGCGAAGCGCCGTTTGCTGCCTTCCATGATGTAGACGGCGGCGCAGGGTGTGAACACGCCGATGATGTAGGCGAGCAGAGCGGGTTTCAGGATCAGCACAGCGACGGCGAGCACCGTCGCGCCGAGAATGGCGAGGGCGATCAGAATTCCGCGGAAGCCGAGCGATCTCATCGCACCATCACCCAGAAATAGAGCTGCGTGAGCAGCGTGCCGATAGCCAGCGCCGACAACACCGCAAGGGCGATTTCCTGGCCTTTGTCGCGGCCGATGCGGCGCGTCGCCTCGACGATCGCTTCGCGATGGTCGAGGACGCGCTGATTGGTGTCGAACTCGTTCTTCACGGCCGTGAACTCGGCCTGATCCTGGCCGAACACATCGGGATCGGTCGCGAGATCGACCAGGCCCGGAATGTCGCCCGCATTCGCCAGCGCGTCCGATTCCGCGAGCTTGCGCTCGCGCAATTCCGGCTTCTTCAGCCGGTTGATCATCGTCTTCGCCGCGTCGTGGCAAAGCCGGGTGAGGTTCGGCAGGCTTTTGCCCTTGGCGTCGACGGCGAAACGCATCGACGCCTTCAGCACGGCCGCCGCGCGGCGCTGATCCTTGCCGTCGAAATTCTTCAACGAGCCGATGTCGGCGGCCGAAATACCGCTGCGCGCGCCCAAAAACGCGACGACATGGCCGTCGAAATCCAGCTTGCCTTGGCCGACCGAGGCTTCGATGAAATCGAGAAGATCGCCGGGCTGATCCACCCATTTGCCTTGCACGGCGGGCGAGAGGCACGGGGCGTCGGAATTGAGCCGGTAGAGAGCCGCTTCGAGCTTATCGACCTTGTTGGAGATTCGGTCCTCGACCTCCAGCAGCTTGCGCGCTTCCTCGTCCAGCAGCCCGAATTGATTCGCGGCCTTCGACCAGACATGCGCAAGGCGCCAGGAGAAAAACTCCTCCAGCTGCGCGCGCTTGCCGGGATCGAGCATCGCGGCATGCGCGACAGCGCCCGCACCGCCGGGGTGGAAGGCGAGATCGCGATAACGCAAGGGGCCTTGCGGATCGAGACGCACGACCATGCGCGCGAGCGCCACTTCCGGCGGCGGCGCGTTGACCTGGGTCTTATCCTCGCCCGCCAGTGCGGCAACGCGCTGCACGTCGTTGTCGCGGATCCAATTCGTGACGTCGTCGCCGGTGACCGCCGCTTGCCCTTCTTTCTGGAAGCGGTGCAGGGCGAAGGCAAGTTCCGCCGGTTCGAGGGCGCTGATCGACCCGATCTTCAGCGGTGAGCCGCGGCGTGCGACCTGCTTCTTGGTCGGCAAGGTCGGCCGCCGTCCGGCGATCCAATCGAGCAGCGTGGCGAGCGTCCAGCGCGACTTGAGATCGTCGTCGATCAGCGCCGTGATCGGATCGAAAAGCTCGGACGGAATCTGCGACGTGTCGATCAACGTGCCGATGGAGCCGTAGGCGATGCGCCGCGCCATCACGGCGTCCGCGTTCTGACCTTCGCCGGGATATTTGCCCGTGGCGAAGCAATAAAGCGTCATGCCGAGCGCGAACATGTCGTCGAGGATACCGCCGGGGCCCTTGCCGTCGGGGCTGGCGAGGGCGCGTTCGATCGGCTCGAACACCGCAGGCTGGTCGTAGCCGACGGGGCCGAGCACGCATGGGCCGAGGGTCAGCAGCTGGCCGCGCGTATCCTGCATGAATACGTTATCGGGGCGGATCGAGCCGTGGATCTCGTCGCGATCCGACATGTCCTTGAGGACGAGGGCGGCGGGTTTCAAGAAATTCTGGACGAGGGTGCGCGGCGCCCAACCCGACCACATGCGCCGCGGCGGGGGTGGGCCGACGGGCTTTTCCATCACGACGGCGTAGGCGTCACTCGCGCCCGGCCGTTGGAGAACGCCGGTTTCGAGAATGGCGAGCATGCCCGAGCGCGAAATGCCGCGTAAGCGCTGCGCCGAGCGGATGCGGACGGAACGGTCGGGCTCGCAGACGAAGGCGACGTGCTGCGTATCGGCGAAGCGCTTGTCGACGGCAGCGTAAGCTTTGGCGCCCGGCCGATCGAACGCGGGCAAGGGCGTTTCGAGATCGACCAGAACATGCTCGCCCAACGGCAAACCGCCGCCGCCGGCCCCGTCGGGCGCGCGCAGGAAGGTCGGGCGTTGCACGAGAAAGTTCACCACGGTGTGCCGGAAAGCTCGCGATCGTTTCGACGTTTCGAGAGTGCGCGAAAGGCGCGGCGGCCGCAACTTTCGCGGTTGCCGTCAACGAAACGGCCCGGTGCGGAACACCGGGCCGTTCGCGGACGAAGCCTATGCGGCAGGCTCAGGCGTAGGCCTTTTTCAGGTTTTCCTCGATCTTGTCGAGGAACTTGGTCGTGGTCAGCCACGGCTGATCGGGCGAGATCAGCACCGCGAGGTCCTTGGTCATGAACCCGGATTCGACGGTGTCGACGCACACCTTCTCGAGCAGCTTGGCGAACTCGGTGACGGCGGGCGTGTTGTCGAATTGACCGCGATAGGCGAGGCCGCGCGACCAGGCGAAGATCGACGCGATCGGGTTGGTCGACGTCTCCTTGCCCTTCTGGTGCTCGCGATAGTGGCGCGTGACCGTGCCGTGGGCGGCTTCCGCCTCCACGCAGTCGCCGGTCGGCGTGGTCAGCACCGAGGTCATCAGACCCAGCGAGCCGTAGCCTTGCGCGACCGTATCGGACTGCACGTCGCCGTCGTAGTTTTTGGTGGCCCACACGAAGCCGCCCGACCACTTCATCGCCGCGGCGACCATGTCGTCGATCAGGCGGTGTTCGTAGGTCAGGCCCTTCGCCTGGTACTTCGACTTGAACTCGGCGTCGAACACTTCCTGGAACAGATCCTTGAAGCGGCCGTCATAGGCCTTGAGGATCGTGTTCTTGGTCGACAGATAGACCGGATAGTTGCGCGCGAGGCCGTAATTGAACGAGGCGCGCGCGAAGCCGCGGATCGACTCGTCGACGTTGTACATGGCCATCGCCACGCCCGGTCCCGGGAACTCGAACACCTGGTGGCGGATATTCGTTTCGCCGTCCTTCGAGGTGAAGGTGATCGACAGCTTGCCGGCCGACGGCACGACGAAATCTGTCGCGCGGTACTGGTCGCCGAAGGAGTGGCGGCCGATGACGATGGGCTGCGTCCAGCCGGGCACGAGACGCGGCACGTTCTTGCAGATGATCGGCTCGCGGAAGATCGTGCCGTCGAGGATGTTGCGGATCGTGCCGTTGGGCGACTTCCACATCTGCTTCAGATTGAATTCCTTCACGCGCGCTTCGTCGGGCGTGATGGTGGCGCACTTGACGCCCACCTTGTACTTCTTGATCGCGTGCGCCGCGTCGATCGTGACTTGGTCGTCGGTCTTGTCGCGGAATTCGACCCCCAGATCGTAGTACTTGAGATCGACGTCGAGGAACGGAAGGATCAGGCGTTCGCGGATCAACTTCCAGATGATGCGGGTCATCTCGTCGCCGTCGAGCTCGACGATCGGGTTCGCGACCTTGATTTTCTTCATGGAAACACTTCTCCCAGCGGCAGATAGGCCCCGGAAATACACCGATGCCCCGCATGTTTCCAGCGATTTCCGGGCCGCCGGGGATTAGTCTGCCGCGGCATGGAATCGGAACTTCTTCTGTTGCTTTTTGCCACAGGACTGATGGGCGGCGTGGTCACCGCGCTGGTCGGCGGCGCCACGCTCGTGACGTTTCCGATCATGTTGATGGCCGGGCTGCCGCCGGTCGCGGCGGTTGCGTCGAATTTGGTGGCGCTCGGCCCCGCGAATTTCATGGCGGCACTGGCCGATCGCGGCCGTTTGCCGCCCTTCGGCAAGCATGTGCGCCGGATTATGGCGGGCGCGTTCCTTGCCGGCGGCGCGGGGGCGGGCGTTCTGCTGGCGATGCCGGAAAAGGCGCTGGAGGCCGTGGTGCCGGCGCTGATCGGCGCGGCGACGCTGCTGTTCGCCTTCGCCGACAGGATAAAGCGTCACGTTCAGCGCCGGCGACAGGGCGCGCCGGCGGATATGCGCGGCGTCGTGGCGCCGTCGATCGCGGTATCGATCTATGGCGGCTATTTCGGCGCCGGGCTCGGCGTGATGTATCTGGCGCTGTTCACGCTGGGCGGCGTTTCGGATCTGCGCGCGGCCAACGCGCTTAAAAATCTCGTCAATGCGCTGAACTCCGCCGCCGCGATCGCAATCTTCATCGTCTCTGGCAGCGTCGATTGGCACGCGACGCTCGCCATGCTCGCGGGCGGCTTGATCGGTGGGTATTCCGGCGGTTTCGCGATGCGCTACGTCGCGCCGGTCGTGTTCCACCGCCTGGTGACGGCGATCGGCGCGGCGATGACGCTCGTCTACGTTTGGCGGTTCTGGTTCTAGAATTTCTGCGGCTGCGACGGAATCGCGGAGGGCGGTTCTTCGCGCAGCAGCGGCAGGATTTCATCGATGCCATCGACGACCTTGTAGAAGTCGCGGAAGGACGGCCGCGCGTATTTCGCGTCGATGATGCCGTCGATCAGGCCGATCAAGCCGTTCCAGTAGCCGCCGAGATTGCAGATAACCGTCGGTTTGTCGTGCAGCGCCAATTGCCGCCACGTCAGCATCTCGAACACTTCGTCGAGCGTGCCGGGACCGCCGGGCAGGGCGACGAACGCGTCCGAACGCTGGAACATCATCGCCTTGCGAACGTGCATGGATTCGACAACGTGCAATTCGGACACGCTGCCGTGACCGACTTCCGCGCGCATCAGATGTTCGGGAATGATGCCGACGACATGGCCGCCTTCCTCGATGGCGCCGTCGGCGACGGCCCCCATCAGTCCGACGCGCCCGCCGCCATAGACGAGATCGATTTTCGCCTTGGCCAAAAGCTGTCCGAAACGCCGCGCTTCGGTCCGGTGCAGGACCGGACCTTCGTTCGACGAGCCGCAATAGACGCAAACCGCACGCAATTGACGCATGGACCGGCACCGGAAAATTACCGCGAAGCGGTCTGATTAGAGCGGTTCGCGGATAGGAACAAGGGGCGCGGGAATAAACTCGGAAACGAGGTGTATATCCGGACAAGCGCGGCGTTCCCGCCGCGCGGAACGGCTCGCAATACCCAAGCCAACGCCCAAAAAGGGGATACCGAATGCGCTCGAACCTCCGTCTGGCCGCCATCGCACTGGGCCTGACCTTTGCCGCTACGGGCGTGTTCGCCCAAGCTCCCGAAGTTGCCCAACGTGTGGACCGTATGAAGGCGGTCGGCGGCGCCGTCGGCCAGATCGCGCCAGTCATCCGCAACGAGCGTCCTTGGGACGGTGCGGCGGTTGCCCAACAGGCCCAAACGGTCGCCACCAATCTGACTGCCGCCAAGGCGCTTTTCCCGGCAGGGTCCGACGCCAATTCGCGCGCGCTGCCCGCTATCTGGGAACGCAAGGCGGAATTCGACGGCGCCATGGATCGCGCCGTCGGCGTTGCCACCAATCTCGCCCAACTTGCCGCCGCGAATAACGAGGCCGGCTTCCGCGCCGCGTTCCCGCAGCTCGGCCAGGCCTGCGGCGCCTGCCATACGCCGTTCCGTCGCCCGCAGTAATACCCCCCGGCGGACGCGACCCTACCCCGCTCGCCGGAGGCCCTCTCCTCGGCGGGCGGGGTGGACGCGACCGCGCGCGACGTTCACAATCGCAAGATGACTCGAACCCCGATCGTCGCCGCTGTTGCGGCGTTTTTCGTTTTCGCCGCCGGCGCCGCCCAGGCCCAAGACGCCAAGCGCGGCGAGTATATTTTCGCCGCCGCGGGCTGTGCGGGCTGCCATACCGATACGGCGAATAACGGCCAGTTGCTCGCCGGCGGGCGCGCACTCAAAACGCCTTTCGGGAATTTCTACGGCCCCAATATCACCGCGCATCCGGAAGCCGGCATCGGCAAATGGTCGGACGCCGATTTCATCGCGGCGCTGCGCCAAGGCAGGCGCCCCGATGGCGCGCATTACTTCCCCGTCTTTCCGTACACGTCGTTCACGAAGATGACCGACGCGGATATGCGCGATCTCAAAGCCTATATCTTTTCGCTGCCGGTTTCGGATCGGCGCAACAAGCCGCACGATATTGGCTTTCCGTTCAATCTGCGCCCGCTGCAATTCGGCTGGAAGCTGCTGTTTTTCACGCCGGGCGCGTTCAAGCCCGATCCGGCGAAATCGGCCGAGGTCAATCGCGGTGCGTATCTCACGCAGGCGCTGGGCCACTGCGCCGAGTGCCATACGCCGCGCAATCAACTGGGCGGCTTGCGTACCGACATGATGTATGCGGGCGATCTCAATCATGCGGGGCAGGGCACGAAGGTGCCCAACATCACGCCGCATCCGACGACCGGTATCGGTTCGTGGACGCCGGGCGTCTACGAAGATTTGCTGGCGACGGGTTTGACGCAGGACGGCGATTCCGTCGGCGGCGACATGGGCGAAGTAGTCGCCAATTCGACGTCGAAACTCACGCCGCAAGATCGCGCGGCGATGATCGCGTATCTGCGCCAGTTGCCGCCGATCGATCACCGCGTCCGCGGCGGGAATTGAACGTTTTCGGGGAATTGAGTTTAGGTCCCGTTCGGGCCTACGCTACCAAGATGAATTTCCCGAGTCCCGCGAGGGGGCAATGAGCAGGACCACCATCATCGCGATCGTCGGCGCGCTGTGCGTCGTCGTCGCCCTGTTGCTGGGCTTCCGTGGCTTCTTCGTGCCCGAGCCCGCGCCCCCCAACCGCACGCTGTCGCCGCCGGTCGCTTCGGCGCCGGCTGCGCCCACACCGGCCCCGCAGGCGCCGGCCTCCACCCCCGAACCGGGGGCGGTTCGTCCGTCCTTCGACGTCGTGCGCGTTTCGCCGACGGGCGAGGCGGTGATTGCCGGTCGGGGCGCCCCGAACGCACCGATCGTGATTTTGGACGGGGAGAAGGAAATCGGCCGGGTCACCGCCGATGGCCGCGGCGAATGGGTTTTCGTGACCGTCGATCCGCTGGCACCGGGCCCGCATGAATTGCGACTGCGGATGGACACGGATAAAGGCCCGATCTGGTCGGAACGCAATGTCGCCGTCGTCGTGCCGCCGCGCGGCACCGGGACGGGCGGCGGCCCGCTGGTCGCCTTGTTGCCCGCCGAAGGCACCGGCCCGGCGACGGTTTTGCAGGTGCCGGGCCCCGGCGTGGGCAGCCAGCGCATGTCGATCGACGCGATCGATTACGGCGATGCGGGCAGCGTAACCGTGACCGGCAAAGGAACGGCGGGCGCCACGGTGCGCCTCTATGCCGACAACAAGCCGGTCGGCGACGCGGTGGTCGGGCCCGACGGCCAATGGCGCGTCGATATCCCGCAATTGGGCCAAGGCAATTACACGCTGCGCGCCGACGAACTGGGTGCCAATGGCCGGGGAGTCGCGGCCCGCGCGGAAACGCCGTTCCAGCGCGCGGCCGTGCCTGCACCGGGGCCCGGCGAGCAAATCGTCGTCGTCCAGCCGGGCAATTCGCTGTGGCGGATCTCGCGGCGCATCTACGGCGAAGGCCTGCGCTACACCACGATCTACGAGGCCAATCGCGAGCAGATCCGCAACCCGGACTTGATCTATCCGGGCCAAATCTTCGCGGTCCCCAAGACCAACTGACAGACATTGCGATCCGGACGCAGCCCGGCCGGGGTAGCGGCCTGGGTCCGGCTTTGTTATGATGCGCCTCGCCATCTCGAAACAAGGTTAACAGCGGCTTCTAATCTCATGAGCGATATGTGGAAATCCGTCGCGGCCCCGATCCATAAGGCGGGTGTGCCCTTCGTTGCGGCGGCGGTCGTCGTAACCTTCGTGCTGGGTTGGATCTGGGGCCCGCTGGCGGCCGTGGGTGCGCTGGTGACTTTGTGGGTCATCTATTTCTTCCGCGACCCGGAGCGCACGATCCCCACACGCGACGGGTTGATCGTTTCGCCGGGCGACGGGATGGTGCAGTTGATCGTCGACGCCGTACCGCCGCCGGAATTGGAAATGGGCGACAGCCCGCGGCCGCGCATTTCGATCTTCTTGAACGTCTTCGACGTGCATGTGAATCGCGTGCCGATCGGCGGCACGGTGCTGCGCGCGCGCTATCAGCCGGGCCGCTTCCATAACGCGGCGCTGGACAAAGCGTCGGCGGAAAACGAGCGCATGTCGATCCGCGTGGGGCTGCAAGATGGCCGTGACGTGGGCTTCGTGCAGATCGCGGGGCTCGTTGCGCGGCGCATCATTTGCGATCTGCGCGAAGGGCAAACCGTGCGCACCGGCGAACGCTACGGCCTGATCCGCTTCGGCAGCCGCTGCGATATCTACCTGCCCGAAGGCGTGTCGCCGCTCGTCGCGGTGGGCCAGCGCGCGATCGGCGGCGAATCCGTGCTTGCCGATCTGCAATCCAGCGAAGCGCCCCGCCAGGGCGAGGTGCGCTGATGTTCGGCCGCAACCGGCGCAGGGCGCGCGATCGCGCAACGCTGCCCGGCGGCGGCACGATGAACCGCTTGATCCCCAACGCGATCACCGTGGGCGCGCTGTGCGCGGGCCTGTCGGGCATACGCTTCGCGATGGACGGGCGCTGGGAATGGGCGGCGACGGCGATCGTGGTCGCGGCGATCCTCGACGGGCTCGACGGGCGCATGGCGCGGTTGCTGAACGGCACGTCGAAATTCGGCGCCGAGCTCGACTCCCTGTCCGACTTCGTTGCCTTCGGCGTGGCGCCCGCGCTCGTGATGTATATGTGGGTGCTGAACGCCTGGGGCGCCGTCGGCTGGATGCTGTGCCTCGCCTATGCCGTGTGCATGGCGCTGCGGCTTGCGCGCTTCAACACGATGTTGTCCGACCCCAATCCGCCGAAATGGCAGGGCTATTTCTTCGTCGGCGTGCCGGCACCCGCCGGTGCGGCGCTGGCGCTGCTGCCGCTGATGATGCATTTCCAGGCGGGGCCGGGCTGGTTCGACAAGGCCGCGATCGGCGGGCTGACGATGGTCGTGGTCGCATTCCTGATGGTCAGCCGCATTCCGACGTTCTCGGCCAAAAAGGTCCATATCCCGCGCGGCTGGATGGTGCCGTCGCTGGTCGGCGTGGGCGTCGTGTTCGCCGGGCTATTCAACGCGCCGTGGGCGACGTTGGTGATTTTGGGGCTGATCTATCTGGGCTCGATCCCGGTTTCGGTGATGATGCAAGCGCGCATGCGCGCCGCCGAACCGGCGCCGGAGCCGACGGCCGGGCATATCACCGTGACGGTGGAACCGACGGCGCCGGCCCCGCGACACGGCGAGTCCGCTTGACGGAACCGAAAAACGGTTCATCCTAATCGCTTGAACCGTTTCGCCTTTCGGGCGAATTTGCGGATCGTTAACCATCGGGCGCATAATTTGGCCCCGAATTGGCAATGCTAGGTTCCGGGGTTCCGGAACCGGCGGAGGAAATCGATGTTCGCGATCGGCGGTCTGGTTTTCGTGTTCTTGTGCGTGTTCGGGGGCTACGTGCTCGCCGGCGGCAAGCTCGGCGTGATCATGAAGGCGCTGCCTTTCGAGTTCATGATCATCGGCGGTTCGGCCGCGGGCACGTTCCTGATCGGCAACTCCGGTTCGATCATCAGCCACGCGCTGAAGGATTTCGGCAAGGTCTTCGGCGGGCCGAAATACAAGCGCGACGATTTCATCGATCTGCTCTGCCTCATCTTCACGATCCTGAAGCTCGCACGCTCGAAGGGCACGCTCGCGGTCGAACCGCATATCGAGAAGCCCGACGAATCAAACATCTTCATGGCGTATCCGAAGATCCTCGCGAACAAATACGCGATCATGCTGATCTGCGATCACATGCGCATGTTGTCGATGGGCGTGGAAGACGCCCATCAGCTCGAAGAAATCTTCAACAAGGAACTCGAAAAACACCATCACGAGACGTTGCGCGGCGCCCAAGCGCTCGCGACCGTCGCCGATGCGTGCCCCGCACTGGGCATCGTCGCCGCCGTCATGGGCGTCATCAAGACCATGTCGTCGGTCGACCAGCCGCCCGTCGTTCTGGGCGGCCTGATCGCCTCGGCGCTCGTCGGCACGTTCTTGGGCGTGTTGCTGTCCTACGGCATCTTGGGCCCGATGGCCGGCCGCTTGAAGCAGTGCTACGAGGACGAGTTCAAATACTACGAGATCATCCGCGACACGTTCGTGGCGCACCTGCAGGGTAACGCGCCGCAGATCTCGACCGAGATCGGCCGCAAGAGCGTGCCGAGCGAACTCCAGCCGACCTTCTACGAGTTGGAAGAGGCGATCGCCTCCAAGCCGGCGGCGTGATTTCCGATCCGGGGCTCGCCGCTTCGGCGATCCAAGAAGGACTGGCGGCGGCGCAACGTGGCGACGCCGAAGCCGCGCTTCAGGCGTGGCGGCGCGCGCGGCAGCTCGATCCCGCCGATCAAGGCACGGTCCTGCGTTTGGGGGATTTGCTGATCCGCATCGGGCGCTATGCCGATGCGGATGCCGCCCTCGCCGAAGGAACCCCAAATCCCGCCATCGCCCGCCGGCGCGCGGTCTGCGCGCTCGCTTTCGGCAATTTCGCCGATGCCGAACGGTTCGCGCGCCACGCGACCCACGATCCGGACGAAGGCATCTACGCGCGGCAATTCCTGGCGAGCGTGCTGATCCAGCGCGGCGACGTGCAAGGGGCCCGCGAACAACTGGCCCTCGCCAAAGCCGCCGATCCGGCCTTCGAAACCGCCTATACCGACGATCTTTTCGCCGCGAATTACGATCCGGCGATCACAGGCGCCGCACTGAAGGACCTCTACGCCGATTGGGCGAAGCGCTTCTGCCCGCCGGAAGTGCCGCTTGCGGCGCTGGCGATCGGCGGACGACGCTTAAAGGTCGCTTACGTCTCGCCCGATCTGCGCCGCCATTCGCTGCGCCATTTCATTTCGCCGGTGTTCGCGCATCACGACCGCGCGAAGATCGAAGTTCACGCCTATGCACTGAGCGGCACGCCGGATGCCGAAGCGCAGGCGCTGCGCAAACGCGTCGATGTTTGGCACGATTGCCAAGCGCTCGACGACGATGGGCTGGCGGCCAAAGCGCGCCAGGACGGGATCGACGTCGCCGTCGATCTGGCCGGCCACACCGCGGGCGCCAAGCTCAAAGCCTTCGCGCGGCGCTTGGCGCCCGTGCAGGTCACCTGGCTTGGTTATGGCGGCACCACGGGCGTGGATGCGATGGATTGGTATCTGGGCGATGCGCATATGGCGCCGCCGGGCAGCGAGGAGGCGTTTACCGAGCGCGTCTGGCGCTTGGATCGCGCACCCTTCGCCTTCGATTCACCGTCGGACATGCCGGCGGTGTCGCCTTTACCTGCCCAAGCCAAGGGGCATGTGACATTCGGCAGTTTCTCGCGCCTCGTGCGGATCAACGATGCGGTGATCGCGGCGTGGGCGGCGATCCTCGCGCAAGTGCCGGGCTCGCGCTTGATGCTGAACGCGCTGCCCTTCGTCGACGGCACGGTGCGCGCGGATTACGCCGCGCGTTTCGCGCGGCATGGCATCGCGGCGGATCGCCTCGATCTCGTCTACACCTCGCCGCAGCCGGCGACCTGGGCCGCCTATGGCCAGATCGACGTGGCGCTCGATCCGTTTCCGCACAATGGCGGCGTGACGAGTTTCGAAGCGTTGTGGATGGGCGTGCCGATGGTCAGCCTGCGGGCGCGCCCGCCGCTCGGGCGTTATGGCGAGTGCTTGTTGTCGGCGTTGCAGCTCGACGATTTCCGCGTCGATACGGTCGATGCCTATATCGCGCGTGCGGCCGATGCCGCCCGCGACCTGCCGATGCTGGCGGCGTTGCGCGGTGCCTTGCGCCCGCGCATGGCGGCGAGCGAACTTTGCGACGGGAAGGGGCTTGCTGCCGCGTTGGACGCGGCCTATCTCGCGATGTTCAACGCCCGGGCGGCGTCTTCGTCCGGTAGCGTTTGACCGGCACGGTCTGGCCCGGCAGCCATTTCTTCACCGCTTGGGGCTTCGACGCCTTTTTGCCGATCGTCGCTTCTTCCAGCTTGTCGGCGAGGCTTTTGTAGTTGTCCATCGTCTGGGCCAGCAGATCGCGCTTGGCGATGCCCATGGCGATCGCGCTGTCGCCCTTCATCTGCGCCTGGCGCAGCAGATAGATCATCAGCCGCGCCTCGTCGGCCGAGATTTTCAGCGTGTAGATGGGGCCGCTCATGATCGATCCTCGATTCGTCGCCGAGGACGAATTGTATCACGCGGCGCCCATCCTATGCCGCGACGGGCGCGATCTTGTCGCGGAAGGCTTCGAAGCCGGCAAGCACCAGCCATAGGCGGCCGACTTCGGCCGTGCGCCGGGACAGCGGGATCGACAGGCGCGAATAGCGCCACGTGCCCTGCGGCGTCTGCGCTTCGATCGTGTGCAGCAGGGGCTGGCGCGCTTGCACGACTTCGCGGAACTGGCCGCACAGCAAATCGTGGAACGCCGGGTCGGGGATGGCCTCGAGTTCGCAACAGCCCTTCGACGTGTCGCCGCAAACTTTGAAGTCGCAGCCGATCCCCATCACGTCGAAGGCGGCGAGCTTGTCTTTGAGGCCCGGCACCTGTTCCGGGTGCAGCGAATCAGCGCAAACGAGCCCCGCTTGGCGCTCGCCATCCGCCCAATGGAGCAGGGCCAAGCGTTGCGCCGGATCGGCCGCTTGGCAGTAATGGGCGGTGACCCCGGAAAAACGCGTCGTACTGGCGATGGGCGGCGTCATGATGGACGGGGTTCCTTCGGAAGACCCGTCGTACATAAGGGGTTTGGCGCCGGATTAAAGGGGCGGCGCTCGATTTCTCGACAATGCGCCGCAGCAAACGCAAACCACCGCCCCCAAAACGGGGACGGCGCGCGCAGGCCCGGCACGGGAGAAGCGATGCTTTAGGCGGAAATATTCAGCTTCGCGCCGCGGCCCTGGAGGGACGCGATCGAATTGCTGGCGATCTCGTTGCCTTGCGCCACGCCCTGGAGGATCTGGCCTTGGTAGTTCTCGGCGAATTTTTCGGTCACGTCACGGAACGCGGCCGTCTTCTGGTTGCGGAAGTCGATCACAGGCTGCGCGGCCTGCGAGATAGACGCTGCCATAGGGATTCTCCAGTGGCGTTGGATTTCAATAACATCAGGATAGTTAATGCCTATTAACCAGTCAATGTCGGAGTCGCAATTTTTGTCGTAAAATGCGGGCGTCAAGTCCGCAAAACTTATCGTCTTTTGTGATTTCCACCGGACGGTACCGTGCCTTGACGACGCGATGCCTGGGGGCAACCGCCCCCAAACGGTCGCCGGAAGCGATTGAATGCGCTTTGACGATCGCGCCGGTTGATCCAAATCAGTTCGCCGCGGCTCCGAATGTGTCAACTAAAGATGACACAAAAAGGGAGGGCGGCCGTGCGGATCGTGCTTGTTCATCCGAACTACCATTCCGGCGGCGCCGAGATCGCCGGGAACTGGCCGCCCGCTTGGGTCGCCTATCTCGCCGGACATTTGCGCGACGCGGGCTTCCGCGACGTCACGTTCATCGACGCGATGACGAATCATCTGACGGAAGACGAATTGCGCGACCGTCTTTACGAGTTGCAGCCCGACGTGGTCGGCACGACCGCGATCACGCCGTCGATCTACAAGGCGGAGGAGGTGCTGAAGATCGCGTCGGAAGTCGTCCCCGACGCGATACGTGTGCTCGGCGGCATCCATGCGACCTTTATGTACAAGCAGGTCCTGTCCGAAGCGCCGTGGATCGACGTGATCGTGCGCGGCGAGGGCGAGGAGATTTTCCGCGAACTCGTTCGTGCGATCGATGCGGGCGATTGGCGCGCGCATCGCGCGTCGATCAAAGGCTTGGCCTATATCGACGACGGCAAGATCGTCGCCACGCAAGCCGCCCCCACGGTCAAGGATATCGATGCGATTAACCCCGATTGGTCGCTGCTCGAATGGTCGAAATACATCTACGTGCCGCTGGGCGTGCGCGTGGCGATCCCCAACATGGCACGCGGCTGCCCGTTCACCTGTTCGTTCTGCTCGCAATGGAAGTTCTGGCGCGACTATCGCGTGCGCGATCCGATCAAAGTCGTCGACGAGATCGAGAAACTCGTGAACGAGCAGGGCGTCGGCTTCTTCATCCTCGCGGACGAAGAGCCGACGATCAATCGCAAGAAATTCGTCCAATTCTGCGAGGAGTTGATCGCGCGCGGCCTGCCCGACAAGGTGAAATGGGGCATCAACACGCGCGTGACCGACATCTATCGCGACCGCGAATTGTTGCCCTTCTATCGCAAGGCAGGGCTCGTCCATGTGTCGCTGGGCACGGAAGCGGCGGCGCAACTGAAGCTCGACCAGTTCAACAAGGAAACCAAGGTCGAGGAGAATAAGCAGGCGATCCGACTGCTGCGCGAAGCCGATATCTTCACCGAGGCGCAGTTCATCGTCGGGCTCGACAACGAAACCGCCGAGACGCTGGAGGAGACTTTCCAGATGGCGTGGGATTGGCAGCCCGATCTGGCGAATTGGGCGATGTACACGCCATGGCCCTTCACGCCGCTGTTCCAAAGCCTGAAGGACAAGGTCGAGATCTTCGACTTCTCCAAATATAATTTCGTCACGCCGATCATGGCGCCGGCGGCCATGTCACGCGGTTCGCTGCTCGACGGCGTGATGAAGAACTACCGGCGCTTCTATTCGCGCAAGGCGCTGTTCCATTATCCCTGGCGCGGCACCGGTTTCCGGCGGCGCTATCTGCTCGGCTGTTTGAAGGCGTTCCTCAAAGCCGGCTTCCAGCGCACCTTCTACGATCTCGGCAAGTCCGGCTATTGGGGGCCGCAGTCGAAAGACAAGGTCAATTTCAACTTCGATAGGACGCGCAAAATCGCGCCCGCCCAGATGGACGATTGGGAAGCGGCGGCCGATCGCGCGTCGCAAGCCCGCGCAAGGCGCGAAGCGCGCGAAGAACCGGTCGTCGCCTGCGGCGGCGGTACACAGCAAATGGCCGATCTGGCCGAACGGTCGCATTGAGGGGCGGGGATGCATGCGCACCCCGCCGGACGGATCGGCCCCAATGCGGTGATCCAGCTGGGGGAGGCGCTGCGCGCTTTGCCGGAGATGGCCCAGCGCATCTACGCGCGCGCGGACTGCCCATCGCTGCTGAACGATCCGCCGGCGGCAATGATCGACGAGCGGATTCCGGCACGGCTTTTCGAGGCCTTGTGGAAAGAGCTACCAGCCGACCAGGCGGCGGCGATTGCGCGCGACGCCGGGCGGCGGACGGGTGAATACGTGCTGTGCAACCGCATCCCGGCGGTCGCGCGGGCGATTTTGGGCGTGTTGCCCGGCCAGATCGCGGCGCGATTGCTGCTCAAGGCGATCCACCGGAACGCCTGGACCTTTGCCGGATCGGGGATCTGCCGGATCGAAAGCGGCGCGCCGAGCGTTCTGACGATCGAGCGCAATCCGCTCAAAATGCCGGGCTGCGTTTGGCATGTCGGCGTGCTCGAACGGCTGTTCCAAGCGCTGGCAGCGCCGGGGAGTCGGGTGCGCCATTGCGACGACGCGGCCAAGGCCGCGACAATCTGCCGGTTCGAGATTGAGATTCCCCGCCGCCGCGAAGGCACGCGAAAATCCGATATTTTCCAAAGGGAAAGCGGCGTCGCTGGCTGGGGGACTAGGATTCGAACCTAGACAACCAGAGTCAGAGTCTGGGGTCCTACCGTTAGACGATCCCCCAGCGGGACGCGTCCGCCGGACGGGGCGAAACCCCGGCCAAGCGGCGCTGTCTATATCGTCCTTCGCCCGGATCGTCAAACCCGGTTACAGTACTGGTCAAAATAGCGACGACGATCTGGGGAGATACTTCTGTGGAGACGGCGGAAGCCCGACGGGACGAGGGGCCGATACTCGCGGCTCTCGACCTCGGCACGAATAATTGCCGTCTGTTGATCGCCAAACCGGCGCCGGGCGGGTTTCGGGTCGTGGATGCGTTTTCGCGCATCGTGCGTTTGGGCGAAGGTTTGGAGCGTAGCGGCAATCTGGCCGACGCGGCGATGGTCCGCGCGTTGGACGCGCTGTCGGTCTGTGCGGCCAAGATGGACCGGCGTGGCGTGACGGCCTTTCGCGGTGTGGCGACCGAAGCCTGCCGGCGGGCGGAGAACGGGGCGGCCTTTCTGTCGCGCGTGCGCGAGGCTACGGGGATCGAACTCGAACCCATCGCGGCGGACGAGGAGGCGGATCTCGCCTTGGCCGGCTGCGCGCCGTTGCTCGATGCGGGCAAGCCGCACGCCATCGCCTTCGATATCGGCGGCGGCTCGACCGAAGTGATGTGGCTGGAACGCGACGGCGAAGGCTGGCGCCGTATCGATTTCGTGTCGTTGCCGTTGGGCGTGGTCGCGATCGCCGAACGCCTGGGGCCCGATAAAATCCCGTGCGAGGCCTACCAGGCCGCCGTGGCCGACATTTCGGCGCGGTTGGCCGATCTCGACGCGCGCCACGATATCGCGGGGCATGTCGCCGCCGGCAATGTCGAAATGGTCGGCACGTCGGGCACGGTCACAACGCTGTCGGGCATCGCGATGGGCTTGCAGCGCTACGAGCGCGCCCTGGTCGACGGCTCGTGGCTGGATTTCGCGCAGATCAAATCGCTGTCGGCGGACCTCGCCGCCGCCGATCTGGAAGGCCGCGCGCGGCATGGCTGTATCGGGCGCGAACGCGCCGATCTGGTCGTCGCGGGTTGCGCGCTGCTGGAGGGGATTTGCGCGCGCTGGCCGGTCGGGCGCTTGCGGGTCGCCGATCGGGGCTTGCGCGAAGGCATTCTGATGGGTCTATTGCGCGCGTATGAGTGATTCCCGCCGCCTCGCCGAACGCCTGAAGACCGCCAAGGGCCGTTCCACCTCGCAGCAGAATTGGCTGCGCCGCCAGCTCAACGATCCTTACGTCGGCAAGGCGAAGGATGCGGGCTATCGCAGCCGCGCGGCCTTCAAGCTGATCGAGATCGACGCCAAGGTGCGGCTGTTTCGCCCCGGCATGAAGGTCGTCGATCTGGGCGCCGCCCCCGGCGGCTGGACGCAAGTCGCAATCGAACGCAAAGCGGGCACGATCGTGGCGCTCGATATCCTGGAGATGGATCAGCTTCCCGGCGCCGTCGTGCTGCAGGCCGATTTCCTCGATCCCGCGGCGTCGGACAAGGTCAAAGTCGCGTTGAATGGCCCGGCCGATTTGATCTTGACCGATATGGCGCCATCGACGACCGGCCATCGCGAGACCGATCATTTGCGCATCGTCGCGTTGGTCGAAGCGGCGTTCGAATTCGCCTGCGAAACGCTGAAGCCCGGCGGCGCCTTCGTCGGCAAGCTGCGCCAGGGCGGCGAGGAGCAGAAGCTGATGAAGGCGGTACAGGGGCGTTTCGCCAAGCTCCAGCGCATCAAGCCGCCGTCCAGCCGATCCGAGTCGGCGGAGTTTTACTTCGCCGCGACCGGCTTCAAAGGCTGATTTCCCCTTTATTTCAACGCGATTCGACCCCATTTCGATCTTCACGAACGGGGTGTATAGATGCGCGCCACTTCCCGCGACCCCAGGAGGCGGCATGCATATCCGCGAAGCGCTTACGTTCGACGACGTCCTTCTGGAGCCCGGCGCCTCCGCCGTTTTGCCCGGCGACGTCTCCACCCGCACGCGGATCACGCGCAATATCGAACTCGGCATTCCGCTCGTGTCCTCGGCGATGGACACGGTGACGGAAAGCGCGCTCGCCATCGCGATGGCCCAGGCCGGTGGGATTGGCGTGATCCACAAGAATCTCGATATCGAGCTTCAGGCGCAGGAAGTGCGCAAGGTGAAGAAGTTCGAAAGCGGCATGGTCGTCAATCCGCTGACCATCCGCCCGGACGCCACGCTGGCCGATGCGCTGCAGATGATGGCGGCCAATCACATCTCCGGCATTCCGGTGACCGAAGCCAACGGGCGCCTCGTCGGCGTGCTGACCAACCGCGACGTGCGCTTCGCCAGCGACCCGCGCCAGAAGGTCAGCGAGCTGATGACCCGCGACAAGCTGGTCACCGTGACCGAAGGCGTGTCGAAGGAGGAGGCCAAGCGCCTTCTGCACCAACATCGCATCGAGAAACTGCTGGTCGTCGATCAATCCTATCGCTGCATCGGCCTGATCACCGTGAAGGATATTGAGAAGGCGCAGCGTTTCCCCGCCGCGACGAAGGACGAGAAGGGCCGCTTGCGCGTGGCCGCCGCTACGGGCGTGGGCGACAAGGGCTTGGCGCGTGCCGAAGCGTTGTTCGACGCCGAAGTCGATATCGTCGTCGTCGATACGGCGCATGGCCATTCGGACGGCGTGCTGAACTCCGTGCGCGCGATCCGCAAGCTCGGCAACTACACCCAGATCATCGCGGGCAACATCGCGACCGCCGACGGCGCCAAGGCGCTGATCGATGCGGGGGCCGACGCCGTCAAGGTCGGCATCGGCCCCGGTTCGATCTGCACCACGCGCATCGTCGCGGGCGTGGGCGTGCCGCAGCTGACGGCCGTGATGGATTGCGTCGAGGTCGCGCAGAAGGCGGGCGTGCCCGCGATCGCCGACGGCGGCATCAAATTCTCGGGCGATCTCGCCAAGGCGCTGGCCGCCGGGGCGGAATGCGCGATGATCGGCTCGCTGTTCGCGGGCACCGAGGAAGCGCCGGGCGAAGTGTTCCTGTTCCAGGGCCGCTCCTACAAATCCTATCGCGGCATGGGCTCGGTCGGCGCCATGGCGCGCGGCTCGGCGGATCGTTATTTCCAGCAGGAAATCAAGGATACGCTGAAGCTCGTCCCCGAAGGGGTGGAAGGTCGCGTGCCCTATAAGGGCCCGGTGGGTGCGGTCATCCACCAACTCGTCGGCGGGCTTCGCGCCGCGATGGGCTATACGGGCAGCGCCACGCTTGCCGATCTGCGCAAGAACGCGCGGTTCCTGAAGATCACCAATGCCGGTTTGCGCGAAAGCCATGTTCACGACGTGGCCCTGATGCGCGAAGCGCCGAACTACTCGGGCGGTTCGGCGGCATGACACCCGGCGGGCGGATCGCGGCGGCAATCGAGATTCTGGATCTGGTTCACGCCCGCAAAGCGCCCGCCGATCGTCTCGCCAACGACTATTTCCGCGCGCGCCGCTTCATCGGCTCCAAGGATCGCACCGCGATCTCGGGGCTGGTCTATGGCGTGTTGCGCAAACGCGCGCAGCTGGAATGGTGGCTGGCACGCGTGCGCGAAGGGGCGGCGCGCGTTCCGTTTTCGCCCAACGGACGCTCTTGGCTTCTTGCGTATCTCGCCATCGTCGAAGGCTGGGATGCGGGCCGTATCGAGCACGCGTTCTCCGGCGAGCGTTACGATCCGCCGCCATTGAAAGCGCACGAGCAAGCGAGCATCGCCGCATTGGCGGGCCGCTCGCTCGACCATCCCGAGCAATCGGATTGGGTGCGCTTCAACCTGCCGTCCTGGGCCGCCGAACGATTCGCGACGCGTTTCGGCGAACGCGCGCGCGCCGAGATGGCGGCGATGGGCACGGAAGCGCCGGTCGATTTGCGCGTCAACGTGCTGAAGGGCAAGCGCGACGAAGCGCGCAAGGCGTTGAAGGAAGCGGGTATCGACACGGCGCCGACGAAGCTTTCGCCTTGGGGTTTGCGCGCCGAAGAGCGTGCGAATTTGATGGCGAGCGCGCCTTACAAGGCCGGGCTCGTCGAAATTCAGGACGAAGGCTCGCAGCTTGTCGCACTGCTGGTCGACGCCAAGCCCGGCATGCGCGTGTGCGACTTTTGCGCAGGGGCGGGCGGCAAAACGCTCGCCATCGCCGCGACGATGGTCAACAAAGGCCATATCGTCGCTTGCGATACGTCGGAGAAGCGCCTGGAAGGGGCGACGACGCGCTTGCGCCGTGCCGAGGTGCATAACGTCGAGCGCCGCTTGCTGGAAAGCGAGCGCGATGGCTGGGTGAAGAAGCACAAAGGCGCCTTCGACCGCGTGCTGGTCGACGCACCCTGCACCGGGACGGGCACGTGGCGGCGCAATCCCGATGCGCGCTGGACCTTGTCGCGCGACGAGATCGCGGAACTCACCGCCAAGCAGGCGCGCATCCTCGAAAGTGCCGCGCGCCTGGTGAAGCCGGGCGGGCGCTTGATCTACGCGACATGCTCCGTGCTGCCGGAGGAGAATGAGGATCAAGCGACCGCGTTCCTCGCCGCGCAAAGCGATTTCGCCGCCGTCCCCGTTGGCGCCGTCTGGGAAAAGGCGGGCGAGGGCACGACGCTCAGCTTGAGCCCCGCCAAGGACGGCACCGACGGTTTCTTCGTCGCCGTGTTCGAACGCAAAGAGGCCTCGCCGCCCGCATGACGGTCACGCTGCTCAAAGCCACGCAAGGACATGTCCGCGGCATCGCGCGGGTCTATGTCGATGCGTGGCGGGCGACCTATGCCGGGCTGCTGCCGCCCAAAACGCTCGTCGGCATGGATTACGACCGCCAATCGGTCGAATGGGCCTATCAGATCCGCCACAAGTCGCTGCACGCGCCCATTCTGGTCGCCTATGACGACAAGTCGGGCGTGGTCGGCGTGACGAGCTTCGGCCGTAGCCGCATCGAAGACCGGCCCGCGCGCCCGCCATTCACGCAAGTCGGCATTACGCTCGGCTCGGGCGAGGTGTTCACGCTTTACGTGCACCCCGACCATCAAAACCGGGGGATCGGCGCGATGCTGATCGGCGGCGCGTTCGGCGGTTTGCGCGAACGCGGCCTCAACCAGGCCTATGTCTGGGTGCTGCACGACAATCCGGCGCGTTATTTCTACGAACGCATGGGCGGGCGCTTCATCGCCACGCGCCGCGAACGCCTGTGGGGCTCGGACGTGGCGCAAGCCGCCTATGGCTGGCCCGACCTCGCCAAAACCCTCGCTTTGCCGGGGCTTGTCCGCTCCGCCCGACTGGGATAAATCGCACCATGACCGACAAAATCCTGATCCTCGATTTCGGCAGCCAAGTCACCCAGCTCATCGCGCGCCGCGTGCGCGAAAGCGGCGTTTACTGCGAAATCCACCCGTTCAACACCGACGAAGCGAAGCTCAAGGCTTACGGCGCCAAGGCGATCATCCTGTCGGGCGGTCCCGCCTCGGTGACCGAAAGCCACACGCCGCGCGCGCCGGGCTTCGTGTTCGACGCGGGCGTGCCCATCCTCGGCATCTGCTATGGCCAGCAGACCATGTGCGCCCAGCTCGGCGGTAAGGTCGAAGGCGGCCATCACCGCGAATTCGGCCGCGCCTTCCTCGATGTCGAACAGGATTGCGAACTGTTTAACGGGCTCTGGTCAGTCGGCTCCCGCCACCAGGTCTGGATGAGCCATGGCGACCGTGTCACCGCGATCCCGCCGGGCTTCAAGGTGCTTGCCACCTCCGCCAACGCGCCGTTCGCCTTCATTGCCGACGAGGCGCGCAAGTATTACGCCGTGCAGTTCCATCCCGAGGTCGTGCACACGCCCGATGGCGCGAAGCTCATCCAGAACTTCGTCCAGAACGTCGCCGGCGTGAAGGGCGACTGGACCATGCAGGCTTATCGCCAGAAGGCGGTTGAGCAGATCCGTGCCCAGGTCGGCGACAAGCGTGTCATCTGCGCGCTTTCGGGTGGCGTAGATTCCTCCGTTGCGGCACTTCTGATCCACGAGGCCGTCGGCGACCAGCTGACCTGCATCCTCGTCGACCACGGCCTGATGCGCAAGAACGAGGCAGCCGATGTCGTTGCCATGTTCAAGGAACACTACAACCTGCACCTCATCCATGTGGATGCCGACGACAAGTTTGTCGGCGAGCTGGAAGGTGTCAG
>PVXE01000017.1 GCA_014444615.1 Tagaea sp. CACIAM 22H2
GCCCGAATGCGCGATCAGCTTGGCGCCTGCCATCCCGATCTTCGGCCACATCGCCGCCAACTCGGAAAGTCCACGCAATGGATTGGCGGCGTAAAGCGCCACCGGCGGCGGAACGGCGCGCGGCGCTTCGTGGCGATACGCGTCCTCCAAACCCAACGGGATCACCACGCGTTCACCGCCCGGCAGCCAAGCCGGCGCCAAGCGGCGATGGGATTGGCTGACGAAAACCAGCGTGGGTTTGCGCCGCCACAAACGGCGCAGATAGCGGAACTTCTTCAGATAGCGCGCATCGTTATGCAGCCAGAACGCGACGCGTTTGGCGCGGGGCACGCGATCCAACACGCGGTCGCCGCGATTGGCGATATAGAGATCTGCCGTATCGGGCAGCGGACCCGAGATCGGCGCCCATTCGACTTCCGCAACGTTGCTTCGTTCGTTCGTATTGCTGAACGCCGCCACATCGTGGCCGCGCGCGGCCAGGCTCTCGGCAAGGCGCAAAAACGCCGTCTCGCCGCCGCCCAACGCGCCGGCACTGCGGCCGTCGAACGCGATCCCGTCGTCGGCCAGGACGATACGGGCCACGTGCCTATTCCTTCTCGTACTTGGCTTTCAGATGCGACACGAGCGGATACAAACCCGCCAATGCGGCGATAACGAGGCCGTAACCGCCCTCGCGATAGCCCTTGCGCGCGACGTAGCATTTCCAAAACCGCGAGAAGAAGCGCCGCACATAGCGCGACGTCGGGTCCGGGTCGCCCTTGGCGCGCAGATCGGCCGCGCGCGCGGAGGTGTAGCGATCCAAGCGGCGGATCGTCTCGGAGAGACTGCGATCGACGTGATGGATCAGGCGCGCCGTCAACGGCGCGCCCTCCGCGCCGTCAAATTTCAACGACGGATGAACGCGCTCGCGGCCCCAAATCTTGGTGCCTTTGCGGAACAGGCCGGGATAGGCGTTCTTGCCGAAGGACGCGCCCCAGCCGTAACGCACCAAGCGCTCGCCGATATAGTTGTCGACCGGGATCAGATGGCGCGATGCGGTTGAGTTCGTCACGGCCGCGCGGATCTCGGCGGCGAGTTCCGGCGGCACGATCTCGTCGGCATCGACTTCCAAAATCCATGGGCCCGCGCACGCCGCGATCCCGGCATTGCGGCGGTCGCCTTCGACCTCCCAGCCGCCTTCGATGACGCGCGCGCCGAATTTCTCGGCCGCCGCGCGACTGGCGTCGGTCGTGCGGTCGAGCACCACGACGATCTCGTCGGCGAAGGCAACGGCCGCGAGGCACGCGGGCAAACGCGCTTCCTCGTTGCGGGCGACGATCAAGGCGGAAAGCTTGCTCATGCCGCCCTCGCCTGCACGCGCGACAGAAGGTCGTTGGCCGCGCGCTCGGCCATTTCGACACTCAGCGAATCCATCAAGCCGACGGCGCCTTTGGGCTGGAAATCGATCTTGGCGAATAGCTCGGCTTTGCTTTCGGGCGTGCGCACGAAAGCGGCATTCGGGCCCCAGGGGCGGAAATGCCGATCCTCCGACGGACCGAACAGGCCGAGTGTGGGCACGCCCGACGCAGCGGCGACATGCATCAGGCCCGAATCGTTGCCGACATAAAGCGACGCGCGCGAAATCACCGCCGCGACCGTGCCGAGATCTTCCGTGCCGACGAGATCGAGCGCGTTGCCGCCCAACAAGGGGGCCGCCATTTCGCGTTCCCCCGGCCCGCCGACGATCGCGACGCGCGCACCGGCCAGCGCGGCCCCTTGCGCGATCAAGCGCAACGCGAGTTCGCGAAACCGCGTCGCGGCCCATGCCTTGCCCGGCCAATTCGCCGTGGCACCCAGCACGAGCCATTTGCCCCCGCCCATCAATGCTTCGGCGCGCGCGAGCGATTTGGGCGAATGCCACAGACGCGGGCTTGGCGTCAGCGAGAGCTTCAACACGCGCGCGGCATCCTCGACGCGATGCAGCGCGTCGTTGCGCCCCGCCAGGATCGCGCGTTTCTTGGCGAGCAAGAACCATGTGAGGCCCGAGCCGCGCATATCGATCGCGATATCCCAAAGCTGCGGCAGGCATTTGGCCCACAGCGAAAACCAATGGCCTTTGACCGGCGCTTTGATCATCGGGATCGTCGCTTCGCGGCCGGGTACGGCGTCGAACAATGGGGCGGCATGCGGCCCGCACGCGATCGTCACCCGCAAACCGGGATTGGCGTCGATCAAATGCGCCAGAACGCCCGAGGTTAAAACCGCGTCGCCGATCCGGTTGGAGGTGACGAACAGCGCCTTCACGCGAACAGCTCTTCCCATTCCGCGGCGGCGATCGCCCAGGTTCGGCCGCGCCGCAGCGTCTTGCAATTGCCGGCGTAGCGCGCATGCGTGTCGGCCGAGGTGAGCAATTCGACCGCCGCCCCGACGAACGCGTCGTCGGACGCCGCGAGCTTGCCGGTCACGCCATCGGCCACGCGTTCGAACGCCACGGCGCTTTGCATGAAGCCGATCACCGGCAGACACGCCGCTTGCGCTTCCATCAGCACGATCGCGGCGGGTTCTTCCGCCAGCGAGGGATGCAGCAATCCGCGCGCTTGCCGATAGGCGTCGGCCATTTGCGGATCGGGCTGCGGCGGATGCACGGTGATGCCGGCACTGGCCCAAGCCTGGCAAAGCTCGTGAACCGGCCGCACGGACGCGGGTACGTCGCCGCCCCAGCGGCCGCGATCGAGCAGTGCGGAATAGACACGCAGTTCCGCGTTGGGCACGGCCGGGCGAATACGCTCGGCGAACAAACGCACGAGGCGTTCGAGCCCGCCCAGCGGATGGCAGACGGTCAACAGTCGCGGCGGCTCGGCCGGATGGACCGGAAAATCGTCGAGGAAGGCATGGCCGGGTGCGGGTTCCACCACATGCGTCGTCAAACCGTTGGCGTTCAGCCAGCGGTCGCGTTGCGGCTTGGTGTGGAACACCACGTCCGGGCGCCACGCGCCGAAAGACGACACGGCGGCGGGCACGTCGAGCGATGCGGCCGTCCCTTGCGCCCAGACGAAGCGCTTTTCCGCATGCGGCACGTGTGCAAGCAACGCGGGATCGTCGACCGCGATGGCGATCTCGGGATTGGCTTTGGGTTCTTGCGTCCAGCCGAGCCAATCCACGCCGTCGCACAACGCCGGAAAATCGGCCTTGTTGATGACGCTGACTTCGTGCCCGCGCTGGGCGAGTGCCGCCGCCAGATAAGCGAGCGCGCGGGGGCCGGTATCCAGCGGCCGGCTGGTGGGGCCGAAACCGTCGAACGGCACCGACGATTCGACGAAACAAATCCTTTTTCCCATAGGGACTTATAGGCCGCACCCTGGGGCTTGCCAAGGCCGGGCGGGCCCCCTATCTCCAGCCTATGACCGCCGCCGTTTTCGCCGCCCTGCCGTCCCGCGCCGTTCTCGCCGTTGCGGGCGAGGACCGCAAAACCTTCTTGCAAGGCCTGATTTCGGCCGACGTGCTGAAGCTTTCGCCGGTGCGCGCGGGTTATGGCGGGTTCCTGACCGCGCAAGGCCGCTTCCTGCACGAATTCGCGCTTGTCGCGGCAGGCGATACGATCCTGCTGGATGTCGAAGCGGCACGGATCGACGATCTCGCCAAACGGCTGAAGCTTTACAAGCTGCGCGCGAAAGTGACGGTTCAGCCGCGCCCCGATCTGGAAGTTTCGATCGCTTGGGGCGACGGAGTCGCCGCCAGATTCGGTCTCGACGCCGCCCCCGGCACGTCGCGGGAAGAAGGCGGCGGCGCGATCTTCGTCGATCCGCGCTTGGCCGAATTGGGCCTGCGCGCGATCCTGCCGTCCGGCCGCTTCGCCGAAATCGCGTCGGCCGCCGGACTGGCGCATGGCGATCCCGCGGCTTACGACGCGCTGCGCGTGAAACTGGGCGTGCCGGACGGCAGCCGCGATCTGCAAGTCGAAGACGCGCTGCTGCTGGAGAACGGTTTCGACGAACTGTCCGGCGTCGACTGGAAAAAGGGCTGCTATATCGGCCAGGAACTGACCGCGCGCATGAAGTATCGCGGGCTGGTCAAAAAGCGCCTCGTGCCCGTCGCGATCGACGGGCCGGTCCCCGCCGCCGGCACGATCGTCAAACTCGGCGAGGCGGAAGCGGGCGAGATGCGCTCCGCCGCCGGAAATATGGGCTTGGCGCTGCTGCGCTTGGAAGCGATGGAAAAGGCGAAGGCGGAAGGCATTCCGCTCCAGGCGGGCGATGCGACGCTGACGCCGCACAAGCCCGCCTGGGCGAATTTCTAGGCCTTAGCGCTTCTTCGACTTCTTCGCCGTTTTCTTAACCGGCGCCTTTTTCTTCGGCGCGGGCTTCTTCGCGATTTTCTTCGCCGGCGCCTTCTTGATCGGCGCGGCTTTCTTCTTCGCGGGTGCCGCCTTCTTAACCGGCGCCTTTTTCACGACGGGCTTTTTCGAAGCAGGCTGGGGCGCCGGCTTCTTCTTGCCGGGGCGCGCCGTCGGGGCGGCGAAATTGCGCCCGGCCGAAACGCGCGAACCGGCGGCGCGACGGCCGGCCGAGATCAGCACGCGGTTATGGCGTTCGGTGCTGGGCTTGGCGGTCGGCTTCGCGGCGGCCTTGGCGGGCTCCGCCTGCAACGCGGCTTGCGCCGCGGCCAGACGCGCGATCGGCACGCGATAGGGCGAGCACGAAACGTAATCGAGGCCCGTGCGCTCGCAGAAATGGATCGACGCCGGATCGCCGCCGTGTTCGCCGCAAATACCGACCTTCAAATTCTTGCGCGTGGCGCGGCCGCGCGACGTGCCGATGGCGACGAGTTCGCCCACGCCGTCGATATCCATCGACACGAACGGATCGCGCGTCATCACCTTCTGCGTTTCGTAGGCGCCGAGGAATGCGGCCGAATCGTCGCGCGACAGACCGAAGGTCGTCTGCGTGAGGTCGTTGGTGCCGAAGGAGAAGAACTCGGCCGTCTCCGCGATTTCGCCCGCGCGCAACGCCGCGCGCGGCAACTCGATCATCGTGCCGAGCATGTAGGAAATCTCGGCCCCCGTGGCCGCGCGCACTTCGTCGGCGACCTTGGCGATGTGATCGCGCATCAGGTCGAGCTCGCGCTTCATCGCCACCAGCGGGATCATGATCTCGGGCTCGACCTTGCGGCCGGTTTCCTTGCCCACGATCGCGCAGGCTTCGAAAATCGCGCGCGCCTGCATCTGGTAGATTTCGGGATAGGTGACCGCGAGACGGCAACCGCGATGGCCCAGCATCGGGTTCATTTCGGTCAGCTTCTCGGCGCGCGCCTTCAATTCCGCCAGGCTCTTGCCCGTCGCCTTGGACAACTCGGCGAAATCCGCATCCGAATGCGGCAGGAATTCGTGCAAGGGCGGATCGAGCAGACGGATCGTCACCGGCAGCCCGTCCATGATGCGGAACAATTCGGCGAAATCGTCGCGCTGGAAGGGCTGGATCTTCGCCAGCGCCTTGGCGCGCTGCGAAGCGTCGTCCGCCACGATCATCTCGCGCACCGCCGTGATGCGCGAGGGATCGAAGAACATATGTTCGGTGCGGCACAGGCCGATGCCCTCCGCCCCGAAGCGGCGCGCGGTGCGCGCGTCGAGCGGCGTTTCAGCGTTGGTGCGCACCTTCATGCGGCGGAAGGAATCCGCCCATTCCATGATCGTCGCGAAATGGCCGGAGAGTTCGGGCTGCACGGTCGGCACTTCGCCCTTGAACACGTCGCCAGTACCGCCGTCGATCGTGATCGCCTCGCCCGCCTTGATGACCGTGCCGCGCACGCTCATCGTCTTGGCGGCGTAGTCGACGCGGATTTCGCCCGCACCGGCGACGCAAGCCCGGCCCATGCCGCGCGCCACGACCGCCGCGTGGCTGGTCATGCCGCCGCGCGTGGTGAGGATGCCGCGTGCGGCGTGCATGCCGTGAATATCCTCGGGGCTCGTCTCGACGCGCACCAGGATCACAGCCTTGCCTTCGCCCGCCAGCGTTTCGGCTTCGTCGGCCGAGAAGGTGACGATGCCCGACGCCGCACCCGGCGACGCCGGCAGGCCGCGTGTCAATTGCGACTTCGCGGCTTTCGGGTCCAGCGTGGGATGCAGCAATTGATCGAGCGACGAAGGATCGATGCGGCCCACCGCCGTCTTGCGGTCGATCAGGCCTTCCTCGGCGAGCTCCACGGCGATACGCAATGCGGCGGCGGCGGTGCGCTTGCCGTTGCGCGTTTGCAGCATGTAGAGCTTGCCCTTCTCGACCGTGAATTCGATGTCCTGAATGTCGCGGTAATGGCGCTCCAGCTTCACGCGGATATCGCAAAGCTGCGCGAAGGTCTCGGGCATCGCCTCTTCCATCGAGGGCAGCTTCGACTTCTGACGATCCTTGCCCAGGATCGTGAGCTGCTGCGGCGTGCGGATGCCGGCGACGACGTCCTCGCCCTGCGCGTTGATCAGGAATTCGCCGTAGAACTCGTTCTCGCCGGTCGACGGGTCGCGCGTGAAGGCCACACCCGTGGCGCAATCCGGCCCCATATTGCCGAACACCATCGCCTGGACGTTGACGGCCGTGCCCCATTCCTCGGGGATCTGGTGGAGCTTGCGATAAGTGATCGCGCGCTGGTTCATCCAGCTGGCGAACACCGCACCCACCGCACCCCACAACTGTTCCTGCGGGTCCTGCGGGAAGGGCTTGCCCAATTGCTTTTGGACCATCGCCTTATAGGCGGCGACCAGCGCCTTCCAATCCTCGGCGGTCATATCCGTGTCGAGCGACACGCCGCGATCGGATTTCGCCTGCTCGAGCAGTTCCTCGAAATGGTGGTGATCCACTTCGAGCACGACGTCGCCGTACATCTGAATGAAGCGGCGATAGGAATCGTAGGCGAAGCGCGGATCGCCGCTTTCGGCGGCGAGGCCTTCGACCGTGCGGTCGTTGAGGCCGAGATTGAGAACCGTGTCCATCATGCCCGGCATCGAGGCGCGCGCACCCGAGCGCACCGACACGAGCAGCGGCTTCGCGGGATCGCCGAATTTGCGGCCGGTGATCTTTTCGATCTGGCCCAGCGCCGCCGCGACCTGGGCGCGCAGATCGGCGGGGTATTCGCGCTTGTTGGCGTAGTAGTGGGTGCAGACTTCGGTCGTGACGGTGAAGCCGGGGGGAACGGGCAAACCGAGATTGCTCATCTCGGCGAGATTGGCGCCCTTCCCGCCCAGGAGATTGCGCATCTCCGACTTGCCTTCCGCCTTGCCGTTCCCGAACGAGTAAACCCACTTGGCCATGGCGCGATCCCTTTAGCCTTCGATCTTGGAGAAATCGGCGACGCGCGCAGGCGCAGCACCGATCGCGGAAAGAAGCTTGAGCCGATTGGCGCGCAAGCGCGGGTCGTCGGCGTTGACGGTGACCTTGTCGAAGAACGCGTCGACCGGCCCGCGCAGCGTGGCGAGGGCCGCCATCGCGGCGGCGAAATCCTCGGCTTTCAACGCCGTGTCGAGCTTCGTACCCATCTCGCCCAAACGGGCGAACAACGCGTTTTCTTCCGCAAGTGCAAACAAGGCGGGATCGGCCGCACCGGTTTGTGCGGCGCCATCCTTCTTCGTCTCGATCGCGACGATGTTCGCGGCCCGGCGATAGCCGATCAGCAGATTGGCACCGTCCTGGCCCTTCAAGAACGCATCGAGCGCATCCACGCGCGCCAACAGGCGCACCAGATCGTCCTCGCCGCCCAGCGCGAACACCGCGTCGATGAGGTCGTGACGCACGCCCTTTTCCTTCAGCACGACCTTCAAACGGTCGGCGAAGAAATGCATTAGATCGGCGCCGAGTTCGGCTTGGCCGCGCCGTAAGCGGCGAAGGCCGCATCGAACACGGCGCGCAAGCCCAAGCGCAGTTTGTTCTCGACGATCAAGCGGATCACGCCCAGCGCCGAACGGCGAAGCGCAAATGGATCCTTCGAGCCGGTCGGCTTTTCGTCGATCGACCAGAAGCCGGCGAGCGTGTCGAGCTTCTCGGCCAACGCGACCGCGACGGACACGGGTGCCGACGGGCACGCGTCGGACGGCCCCAGCGGCTGATAGTGCGCGCGGATCGCGTCGGCGATCTCGGCCGTCTCGCCGTCATGGCGCGCGTAGTAGCGGCCCATGATGCCTTGCAGCTCGGGGAATTCGCCGACCATACCGGACGACAAATCCGCCTTGGCGAGTTTCGCCGCGCGCGACGCGGCGGCGGCATCGGCACCCAGCTTCGTCGCGATGAACGCCGACAGCTTCTCCAAGCGTTCGACCTTTTGCGCCATCGTGCCGAGCTTGGCGTGGAACACGCGCTGGGCGAGTGCGGGCAAACGGTCGGCAAGCTTGGTCTTGCGATCCAAATCCCAGAAGAATTTGGCGTCGGACAGACGCGCGCGCAGCACGCGCTCGTTACCCGCGACGATCGTGGCACCTGCGTCGGTCGTTTCCATATTCGCGACCAGCGCGAATTGGCGGGCGAGCGAACCGTCGGCGTTGAGCAACGCGAAATACTTCTGGTGTGCGCGCATCGACGTGATCAACGCTTCCTGCGGCACGTCCATGAATTTCGCGTCGATGGCGCCGGTCAGCACGACCGGCCATTCGACCAGCCCCGTGACTTCGTCAAGCAACCCCGGATCGTCGCGCAACGTAAGGCCCAACGCCTTCGCCTTGGCTTGGAGATCGGCGAGGATTTTGGCGCGGCGTTGCGCGGGATCGAGCATCACCTTCGCCGCCAGCAGCTTCGCTTGATAGTCCGCGAAGTTCGTCACCGCGAAGCGCGCGAGCGCCAAGAAGCGATGGCCTTGCGTCGTGTCGCCGAAGGCGAGCGTCGAACCGCCGAGATCGATGCCGCCCGCCAGAATCTTGCCGTCGAGCAACGCCAACACACTTTGCAGCGGGCGCACCCAGGCGAAGCGATTGGCGCCCCAGCGCATCGATTTGGGCCAGCCGAACGCCTTGACCGTGTCGGCGATCAAACCGGGCAGAAGATCGGCGGTCGCTTGGCCCTTCTTCTCGACGATCGCGAACCAGAATTCGGCCTTGCCGACCATCCGCTTTTCGCAACCGTCGAGCGAGGCGAGGCCAGCACCCTTCAAGAAGCCTTGAATGGCCTGGTCGGGCGAACCGACGCGCGGGCCTTTCTTTTCTTCCTTCAAATCGGGCGTGCGCGCGGGCAGGCCGTCGACGACCAGCGCCAAGCGGCGCGGCGTGACGAACACATCGGCGCGCGTGAAGGTCAGGCCCGCCGCTGTCAAACGCTCGCTCGCGAGGCGCTTCAAATCCTCGGCGGCGCGCGCCTGCATGCGCGCGGGGATTTCTTCGGAAAAGAGTTCGAGGAGCAGCTCAGACATTGTTCGAGCCCTCCCCCGCCAGCCACGCTTCGCAGCAGGCTTTGGCCAAGGCGCGCACGCGGCCGATATAGGCTTGGCGTTCGGTGACCGAAATCACGCCGCGCGCATCGAGCAGATTGAAGCGGTGCGACGCCTTGATGCACTGGTCATAGGCCGGCAGCGCCAGCTTGTGCTTGAGCAGCGACTGGCATTCCTTCTCGGCGTCGGCGAAATGCTTGAACAGCGCGTCGGTGTCGGCGTGCTCGAAATTATGCGCGGAGTATTCCTTCTCCGCGCGCAGGAACACTTCGCCGTATTTCACACCGTCGTTGTTGAAGCGCAAATCGTAGATGTTATCGACGCCTTGGAGGTACATGCACAGGCGTTCGAGACCGTAGGTGAGCTCCACCGCCACCGGATCGCATTCGATGCCGCCGACCTGCTGGAAATACGTGTACTGCGTGACTTCCATGCCGTCGCACCACACTTCCCAGCCGAGGCCCCAGGCGCCCAAAGTGGGGCTTTCCCAATCGTCCTCGACGAAGCGGATATCGTGCTGGGCCGGATCGAGGCCGATTTCCTTGAGACTGCCGAGATAGATTTCCTGGCTGTTCGCGGGCGACGGCTTCAGGATCACCTGATACTGATAGTAATGCTGCAAGCGGTTCGGGTTTTCGCCGTAGCGCCCGTCCGACGGGCGGCGCGAAGGCTGCACGTAAGCCGCTTTCCACGGCTTGGGCCCCAACGCGCGCAACGTGGTCGCGGGGTGGAACGTGCCGGCCCCCACTTCCATGTCGTAAGGCTGCAGGATCAGGCAGCCTTGGGCCGACCAATAGGAATGTAGCTTAAGGATGAGGTCCTGAAAGCTCAGGCCCTTGGCGGCGGATACGGACATGGTTCTCGCGCGTGTGACTCGGATTCTGGGGCCGGTCTGATGCGGCGCAACATATCCATCGGGCTACCCTGGGGCAACGCCGGATTTCACGCGAATCGACGTTGATTTTCGCTAGCCCGAGCGATGCGGCCGCGCGCAACCTTTAATCCCGCACCACGGCGCTTTGGCGGGCACCCAAACCGAGCAATTCGGGCAGTATTCGACGTCGTAGCCCGCAAGCTCGGCGGGTTTCTCGGGCGTGCCTTGGGGGGCCCGGCTTTCCATCCGCACCATGACGAACAGATAGATCAGCACCAGCCCCAGAACGACCAGGGGCCAGACCGCATCGAAGGCCCAGGCGAGCAAATCCATATGCCAGCATAGGCCGGGGATTGACTTCCCGGCCAGACCCGGCGATTTTCCGGTGATGGACGATATTGACCGTAAAATTCTGGCGCATCTTCAGCTAAACGGGCGCGATTCTTACGCCGATATCGGCAAATCCGTCGGATTGTCCGTTTCGGCGGTCAATGACCGGCTGAAAAAGCTGATCGCGACCGGTGCCATCCAGCGCTTCGCCGCGTTGGTCGATCCTGCCGCCGTGGGGTGCCGCCTGCTCGCCTTCGTGTCAGTGCTGCTGGAGCGACCCGAACACGACAAGCCCTTCCTCGCCGCGATCGCCGATCTGGCCGATGTGCAGGAATGCCATCACGTCACCGGCGACTGGTCGTATCTGTTGAAGATCCGCGTGGCCGACACCGCCGCGTTGGAGCGCGTGATCTCCGACAAGATCAAAACGCTGCCCGGCGTGGCGCGCAGCCAAACGGTGATCGCCTTGTCGTCTGCCAAGGACGATCCCGCCCTCGCCTGCCTGCCTGCCGGAGTGAGCTGATGGAAAGCGATACGTTCCTGTTGAAGGGCCTGCTGCTGGGCCTTGCCATCGCCGCCCCGGTCGGGCCGATCGGCGTGTTGTGCCTCCGCCGCTCGTTGACGCATGGCTTCGCCGCCGGTTTGGCGGGCGGCCTGGGCACTGCACTCGCCGACGCGCTCTACGCCGCCCTCGCCGCGTTCGGCTTCGCCGTGCTGCTCGCCGATTGGATCGAAGCGAACACATGGGTGCGCCAGTTCGGCGCGATGATGCTGCTCTATCTCGCCTGGCAGGCTTGGAACACGCCCGCCGATGTCGAAGCTGCACAGATCGATGCGCGCACCCTCGCCGCCACGTTCGCCGCGACCTTCATGCTGACGATGACCAATCCGATGACCATCGTCAGTTTCCTGACGATCTTCACCGGCTTCGGCATCGAGCGCGCCGGCGAAAGCGAGATCGTCGCCCTGGTGCTGGGCGTGTTCCTGGGCTCGCTCGGCTGGTGGATCGTCTTGGCGGGGGCCGTCTCGCGGCTTCGCACGCGCATCGACGCAGATGTGACGCGCTACATCAATCGCGGCGCCGCGGCACTGCTGGCGATCTTCGCCTTCCTGATCGCCGGACAGGTTATCTGAGGAAGTTGCGCTTCCAGATTTCGGAAAGCTTCGGCGCGCCCTCGGTCGTCTTGGCGATCGTCGTAAGCTTCGGCGCGTGCGCGGCGAACCATTCGCGGCGCGGGGTCCAATAGGTCATCGCGACGATATAAAGATCGAGCGCCGAGAACCGGTTACCGAGGAACCACGGCGCGCCGGCGGCGGCCTCCACCGGATGCCACAGCTTTTCGCGATACTCGCCGACCTTCGTTTTGAAGGCCTCGGCGGCCTGCGGATCGGGCACGAAACGCGCGGGCACGTCGGCATAGGTGAAGGTCGGGTAGACATTCGCGACCAGATAAATCAGCCAGCGCAGGAATTCCGCGCGCGTCGGATCGTCGGGGCTGGGCACCAGTTTGTTCGATTTGGCGAGATCGGCCAGATGCAGCGTGATCGCGGCGCTCTCGGTCATGATGCGCCCGTTGGGCAGAACGAGCGTGGGCACCTGCATCAGCGGGTTGACCTTGGCGAGACGTTGGCGCGCTTCCTCGTCGCCGAACAGATCGCCGCAATCGATCATCTCGTAATCGAAGCCGTAGAGCGCCAATTGCGGCTCGACCAAAACCGAGCCCCAGCCAGGGCGTCCGTAAAGCGTGAATTTCATCGGCGGCGTCTTCCTTGTTCGTCTTCGGCGGCACCCAGAAAATCGGGCATGCCGGCCAGCGGATCGTTCTCGTCGGGCACGGTTTCGGAATCATCGAGCCCATGCGCTTCAAGCTCAACGGCCGAAACGAGGCCCTTGGCCGCGAGCAGGCGTTCGAGATTGTAGAGGCGTTCGCGCAGCCGCTCGACCTCGGACGCCATCGCCAGCAACGCGCGGTCGGCGTTGCCGCGCCCGCCCGCCGGGGCCGCCGCCGCCGCGCGTTTGGCGCGCGCTTCGCCGGTATCGTTCCAAACTTCGTGCAGAACGATCCGGCCGCCGCGGATCTCGAAGCGGTCGACGAAGCGCAGATTGTCGAACGGCGCGCCGTCCTCCCACGCGCCATGCAGGGCGCCCGAGACGAACACGACGTCGCCATCGTGCATCTCGACGCGGTCGTAGCGCTCGATCTTCTTGCCGATCTGGCGGAAGCGCTGGCCCAGACGCATGACGATCTCGTCCAGCGAGCCCGTCTCGGTGCCGCCGGGCGTCACGAAGCGCGCGTCCGGCGCCACATAGCGGCGCGCGGCACCGGGATCGAGCTTGTCGATCGCGTCGAGGAACTCGCGCACCAAGACGATCGAGGGATGCGGCGGCAATTGGGCCATGCGGACTCCCTGGGTTCCTACCCAGCGTAATCCATCGCACCCGTATCGCGCGACAGAAACGATCCGGGCCGCGCGCCCGTGGGTGCGCCCGCCTTCCACACCGCGCGCCCGTTGACGAAAACGGCGTCGATCCCGGCACCCGGCAGCGTGGGGGTCGCGAAGCTCGCCCGATCGATCACCGTTTTGGGATCGAACACCACGATATCGGCGCAGGCGCCCACGCGCAGCATGCCCCGGTCGCGCAGACCCAATCGCTTGGCGGGCAACGACGTCATCCGGCGGATCGCTTCCTCGACGGGAAACAAGCCCACTTCGCGCGCATAATGGCCCAGAACGCGCGGGAACGTGCCCCACAGGCGCGGATGGGGATGGGTGTCGTGCGGCAGCCCGTCCGAGCCGATCATCGCTTCGGGCCAAGACAACACGCGGCGCACGTCGTCCTCCGCCATCGCGAAATAGATCGCCCCCGCCGGCTGCAAGCGCCTTGCGGCCTCTTCCAGATCGACGCGCCATTCCCCGGCGATGTCGGAAAGGTCGCGCCCGCCCGCCTCGGGCACGGATTTCGACCAGGTGATCAAAATGCGCGACGACGCGGCGATACGGTCGATCGTCAGCACGGTCGACGACGCGATATAGGGATAGACGTCGAGCGCCACGCGCTGCTTTTTCCGCGCTTCGTCGATCAAGGGCAGCGTGCGCGCGGTCTTGCCGTGATTGGCCTTGCCCATCGCCTTGTGATGCGACAGCACGACCGGCATATCCGCGTCGTGTCCAATGCGCAAGGCTTCGGCGACCGCATCTTCCAGCGCGTCGGCCTCGTTGCGCAAATGCGTGGCGTAAAGCCCGCCATGCCTTCCCGCGATCTTGGCGACCGCGACGATCTCCTCGGTCGGCGCGGCTTTCGCGGGCACGTAGAACAAGCCGGTCGAAAGCCCCAGCGCGCCCTCGCCCATCGCTTGGTCGAGCAGGGCTTGCATGCGCGCAATTTCACCCGCATCGGCCGCGCGGTCGAGCCGATCCATCGTCTGCACGCGCAACGACGAATGCCCGACCAGCGCCACCGCATTGACGGCGGCGGGATCGGCGGCGAGCGCCTTGGTCCAATCGGCGAAGCGCTTATGGCGATAGGTGGCGCGCGTGCCCAGCAGATCGAGCGGCGGCGGCGGATCGCCCGCCAAGGTCATGGGGGCGACCGACACGCCGCAATTCCCGGCGACGACGGTGGTGACGCCTTGGCTGGTCTTCATCGGCATGTCCGGAAGATCCAGCAGGATCGCGTCGTCATGCGTATGCGCATCGATGAAACCGGGCGCCACCATCCGCCCCGAACAATCGAGCGTCGCGGCCGCTTCCAGCGTGCCCGGCGCGCCGATCGCGGCGATACGGTTTCCGGCGACGGCGATATCGGCGACGAACGCGGGCGCGCCGGACCCGTCGGCGACGCGCCCGCCTTTCAGCACCAATTCGTGCTTCATCGCGCCAGCCAGTCGAGCAGCTTGTCGGCCGGCATGGGTTTGGCGACGAGGTAGCCTTGCGCGAGATCGATGCCCGCGTCGCGCACCGTATCGAGATCGGCTTGCGTCTCAACGCCTTCGGCGACGGAGACGAGATCCATGCGCTTGGCCAGCGCCACCGCCGATTCCAGGATCGCGCGCTTGGCGGGAATTTCAGCCGCACCGGACACGAAACCGCGGTCGATCTTGAGTTCGTCGAATGGCAAAGCCTCGAGCCGCGCCAGCGACGCGTAGCCGGTGCCGAAATCGTCCAGCGACACGCGCACGCGCTTCATGCGCAAGCGCGCCAGCGTTTCGAGCGTGCGCCGGTCGTCCTCGCCCAAGCGGCTCTCGGTCACCTCGACGATCAATCGTTCCGCCGGCATGCCCGACCGCGCCAGCAATTCGCTGATCCAGGCGAAAGCGTCGCTCCGCCCCAACGTATCGAACGAGAAATTCACCGCGCAGCGCAGATCGGGATATACGGCGAAAACCGCCGCCATATCGCGGGCGGCGGCGGCGACAACGCATTCCGTCAAACGATCGACCAAGCCGCAATTTTCGGCGAGCGGAACGAAAACCCCCGGCGGCACATTGTCGCCCGCGGGGCGCTGCCAACGCGCCAGACACTCGACCGAGCGCGTCAATCCGCTGAGCACATCGATCTTGGGCTGGAACGCGGCCACGATTTGCCGGGCGTCGATCGCCGCCGCCAGCTCGCCTTCGCCGACGCTCGGCGATGCGATGGCCGGATCGGCCGACTGTTCGACCGCGGGCTGCAACCGCGCGATCGCCTGAGTCAAGCGCTCGGCGCCGATCGGCTTGGCGACCACGCCCACGCTGACGAGGCCGTAGCCGCGCGCGATGCGCAGCGCGCCGTCCAGCGTGCGCCTGTCTTCGCCGCTGACGATGAGCATCGGCGTCTGAGGCGACTTGGTCGCGATAAGGCGCAGGAACTCGATCCCGTCCATGCCGGGCATGTTGAGATCGCACAACACGAGTTCGGGCTTGAATGCGTCGAATTCGGCCAAGCCGTCGGCGCCGTTGGCCGCTTCGCGGAATTCGGTCACGCCCAAGCGGACCAAGCATCGGCGCAACAGCGTGCGGATGAAGGCTTGATCGTCGACGATGAGAACGCGGCGCCCGGCGATGTCGTCCATGTCGTCCCACTCTAGCTTGATGCCAAGTCCGATGCTAGAACCGGACGACGTGCGGTATCGGACGGAATAGCGATGCAAATCAAGTCACCATATCTTCTGTTTTTGGGCAGCGCGCCGGACGCGCTGGCCGCCAAAACCTCGATCGGCGTGGCGCAATGGCGCCCGGAGAAATGCGTCGGCCAGCTGCGCCTGAAAGGGTGCAACGCCGATAGCGGTTTTCCCGACATGACCGTGAAGGAAGCCGCCGCCAAAGGCGCCAAAACGATGATCGTGGGCACGGTCAATCGCGGCGGCGTCATCGCCAAGGATTGGATCAAGGTGCTGACCGCCGCACTCGATGCGGGTCTCGATCTCGCATCGGGTCTGCACAATAAACTGTCTGAGGTGCCCGAGCTTGCCGCCGCCGCCAAGCGCAACGGCCGCAAACTGCACGACGTTCGCCATCCCGACCGCGAGTTTCCGATCGCCACGGGGATCAAGCGGCCGGGCAAGCGCGTGCTGACCGTCGGCACCGACTGCTCGATCGGCAAGATGTACACCTCGCTCGCCCTCGAAGCGGCGATGAAGTCGCTGGGCATGAAGGCGACCTTCCGTGCCACCGGCCAGACCGGCATTCTGATCGCGGGCAGCGGCTGGTCGATCGACGCGATCGTTTCGGATTTCGTCGCGGGCGCGGTCGAGACGATCGCCCCGGCCAACGACCCCGACCATTGGGACGTGGTCGAAGGCCAAGGCTCGCTGTTCCATGCGAGCTATGCGGGCGTGACGATGGCGTTGATCCACGGCGCGCAACCCGACGCGCTGGTGATGTGCCACGAGCCGGGCCGGGCACATATGCGCGGCCTGCCACATTATAAATTGCCCGACCTGCAAACCTGTATCGACGTCAACGTCGCCCATGCGCGCCTGACCAACAAAAAGGCCAAATGCGTGGGCGTCAGCCTCAATACGTCGAAGATGGGCGCCAAGGCGGCCGAGCGCGCGATCAAATCGACCGAGGACAAGATCGGCCTGCCGTGCGTCGACCCGAGCCGTACGGGCGTCGCCGCCATCGCCAAGCAGCTCGCGAAAATCAAATGACGCGCGCGCTGTCCGTCGCCCGCGAGGTTTGGCCGCTGCGCGGCGCCTTCCGCATTTCGCGTGGCGCCAAGACCGAAGCCGTCGTCGTCGTCGCGCGCATCGCGCAGGACGGCGCGGCGGGTGCCGGCGAATGCGTGCCCTACGCCCGCTACGGCGAGACGGTCGAATCGGTTCTCGCGCAGATCGAAAGTGCCCGCGCCTTGATCGAACGCGGCGGCGGGCGGGACGAACTGCAACGCGCCCTGCCCGCCGGGGCGGCGCGCAACGCGCTCGACTGCGCGCTGTGGGATCTCGAAGCCAAGCGCGCGGGCAAGCGCGTGTGGCAGCTCGCCGGCATGTCCGCACCCCAAACGTTGACCACCGCCTATACGCTGTCGGTCGACGAGCCGGAAAAAATGGCCGAGGCCGCGCGCGCCGCCGCCCACCGCCCGCTGCTGAAATTGAAACTGACCGGGGCGGGCGATTTGGCGCGCGTCGAAGCGGTGCGCAAAGCCGCCCCCGGTTCGCGTTTGATCGTCGATGCGAACGAAGCGTGGGACGAAGCCTTGTTCGACACGCTGTCGCCGCAACTCGCCAATCTCGGCGTCGATCTGATCGAGCAACCCTTGCATGCCGATCGCGATGCGAAACTTGCCGGTCGCGAGCACCCCGTGGCGGTTTGCGCCGATGAATCCTGCCACGACACATCGTCGTTGCCGCATGTCGCGGGCCGCTACGAGGCGGTGAATATCAAGCTCGACAAGACAGGCGGCTTCACCGAAGCGCTGGCCTTGCGCAAAGCCGCCTTCGCGGCCGGTTATCGCGTGATGGTCGGCTGCATGGTCGCGACGTCGCTGTCGATGGGGCCCGCACACTTGATCGCGCAAGGTGCGGCCTGGGTCGATCTCGACGGGCCCTTACTGCTGAGCCACGACCGCGATCCGGGTTTGCGTTTCGAAGGCAGCCGCGTTCACCCGCCCGACGCGGAAGTCTGGGGCTAAACGCCCAGTCTTTCGCAAGTCTCCCGCCACAAATCGGCGATCAGATCGCCCGCGGGTTTGGCTTGCGCCAACGCCGCCGATTGCCCCGCCCAAGCCTGGAGGCGCGAAAGGTCATTGGCCTTGCTGGCGGCATCGCGCATCGCCTGGGTGATCGCGCGTTGAACGGGATAGGGCGCAGGCAGTGGCGCATCCGGGGCGGCGGCGGCGTGCACATACTCGGTCGCGATCGAACGCCCCGCACGGCCGGAAAAAGCGCGCGTGAGCCGCGTGGCTTCCGGCGGCGTTTGACCCAATGCGTCGGCCCAGGCGGAGGCGATCCCTGCCTCGGGCGTGCGCAAGAATCCCGTGCCGATCTGCACGGCCGCGGCCCCCATCGCGAATGCGGCGGCCATGCCGCGCGCATCGCCGATGCCGCCGGTGGCGATCACCGGCAGTTTCACCGCGTCCAAAATCGCGGGCAGCAGCGCGAACAACCCGATCGCTTCGGCTTCGGCTTTCGCTGCGTCGAAGGCGCCGCGATGGCCGCCCGCTTCCGCCCCTTGCGCGACGATGGCGTCGGCCCCCGCTTCCGCCGCCGCTTTGGCTTCGGCCACCGTCGTCGCGTTGGCGAACCAGGCGATGCCGCGTTCCTTCAGCTTCGCGACGAAATCGGGCGGGTAGATGCCCATGATCGACGAGACGACCGCCGGCCCGGCGGACAGCAACGCATCGCATTGCGCGTCGAAATCGGGCGGCGTGGCATTCGCGGCCTCGGCCGGCACTTCCGGTCCGAACTTGCCGACGAATGCGCGCACGCGCGCTTCATGCGCCGCATCGCGCGGCGGTGGCGGATCGGGAATCCACAAATTGAGTTGGAACGCGCCGTTGGAGCGGCCGCGCTGATCGTTGGCCCAGGCAAGGATCGCCTCGGGCTTCATCAACAGCGCGCCGCACGCCCCCATCCCGCCCGCGCGCGCGACGGCGGCGGAGAGCGCGGGTGCGGGCACGCCCGCCATCGGGGCAAGCAAGATCGGCAGACGCAAGCCGAACCGCGCGCAGAATGCGCGGGCGGGATCGAAGATCTTGCCCGCCGGGATCACGACGCGCGTTCCATTGCGCGCAGCACGCGCGCGCGATCGGGGATCGGCTCGACCGCGCCGTAACCTTCGGTCGACAGCGCCGCCGCGACGGCGGCGTAGCGCCCGGCTTGTTCCAGGCTGTCGCCCGCGACAAGACGCGCGATGAAGGCACCGCCGAACGTGTCGCCCGCCCCGGTCGCATCGACCGGCTTGCATGGATGGGGCGGAATGCGCGTGCGCGTCTTCGCGTCGGCGACCAGCGCGCCTTGCGCGCCCAGTTTCAGCGCCACGACCTTAGCGCCCAGCTTCAACATCAGATCGACCAGCTCGTCCGGCTCGTCCACACCGAACAGTGTGGCGACGTCGTCGAGGCTGGGCAGGCAGATATCGCAATTGGCGATCGCTTCGGCGGTCACGGCCTTGGCGCGCGCCACCGGCCACAGCTTCAAGCGCAGATTGGTGTCGAACGACACGAGACAGCCCGACGCGCGCGCCGTGGTCATCGCGGCGAAGCCGGCGTCGCAGGCGGAATTGGAGATCGCCAGCGAAATGCCTGAGAGATGCAGCACCTTCGCTTCTTGAATGTCGTCGAGCGGCAGATCGGCGGGCGCATAGCGGCTGGCGGCCGAGCCCGAGCGGAAGAACGAGAAATGATGGCCCTTCTCGTCGTGCGTGACGAAGTACACGGCTGTCGGCGCGTTCTTGTCTTCGCGCACGGTCGACTCGTCGACACCTTCGAAGCGCCACAGATCGCGGAACATCTGGCCGTAGATGTCGGCACCCAGCGCCGAGATATAGCCCGCCTTGGCGCCCGAACGCGCCGCCGCGATCGCGAAATTCGACGTATCGCCGCCGAAACCCTGCAGATAGGTGCGGCTCGTCGCCCCGCCCGTCTGGTTGAATTCGATCATCGGCTCGCCATAGGCGAGGATATCGCACGCCATCGTTTCCCAACCCTTCGTTCGCCCCGGCTTTCGATCCGCCGGCGCCCTGTTTTAGGCGAGGCGGCGCGCGAGCGAAAGGGTCAGACGAGGGCCGCGCGCTGGCGGCGCAATTTGCGGCGCATCAAGCTGCGCTTTGCCCAGATCCAAACGCCCGTACCCAGCAGTCCCAGCATGGCGACGGATAGGACCACGTTCATCAGCGCCGACCATGCGCCCGCGAAATTTCCTTCGTGGAACAAGCGTGGCAGGTTACGCGGCATCGGCACGGCGCCCTCGCGCGTGACGGCATATACGCGATACTCGCCGCCTTCGACGATGCGCGCGAGATAGCGCCCGCCTTGCGGCCGCAACCAGACCAGCGCCGACAAATCGCGATCGGCACCCAGCGCTTCCACCGCCTCGCGCAGTTTGAGCGGCGGCGCTTGGGGCAATTCCGGCGGCGGTCCCGCGAAGGTGATGCCGAAAGCAAGGAACAGCCCAGTCAGCGGCGACAACACGATCAACGGCAAGGGCAGCCACGCCATCGCCTTATGCCAGCCCGAAACGGTGTTCGCGAAACGCGGCCAGCCCATCAAGACGCCAATCAACGAGACGACGAGCATCGCCGCCGTCGATGCGGTCACCAGCCAGCCTAGATCGAGCAACAAGCGCTCGTGCAGCCCGCGCATCAGGCCGAAGGTCTGCGCGAGCACGGACACGCCATCGCGCGCTTCGCCGGTCGCAAGATCGACGACCACGCCGCCGCCGCGACCGGTTCCCAGCGACAACGTGCCGTCATAGCTGCGCAAGACCACAGCGCGCGCCTGGCCGCGCGGATCGTGTTTGTCGATCAGTTCGCCGATCCGCGCGGCGTCGAGCAAGCCCGGCACGATCGACGCCTCGACCGCCCAGGGTTCGAACGACAGCACCAAGCCGCTGACCAGAATGGCCAGAAGCGGCAGGGAAAAAGCGAGGGCGATCCAGCGATGGAGCTTGAGATAAAGCGGTTTCATGCCCGTGACCATGCCGGGCAAATGAATGTTACGGGGGGTTATTTGGCTACGCCCCGTAACGCCGTCATACGGCGGTGGTTTTCTTCGCGTCCGATCTGCAGCGATCGGAGCAGTATTTCACCTGCGCCCAATCCTTCGCCCATTTCTTACGCCAAACGAAGGGCCGCCCGCAAACGACGCAGGTTTTCGCCGGCAGATCGGACTTCTTGCGCATTTTGGGCATGGGGTGCGGGGCCTGGAGATTTCCGATAGGGGACCTAGGTTCCCGCCGGAATGCTTCAAGTCGTCTGGTTCAAGCGCGATCTGCGCGTCGAAGACCATGCCCCGCTGTCCGCCGCCTTGCGCGCCGGACGCGTGCTGCCGCTTTATATCGTCGAACCCGAATATTGGCGCTTGCCCGATACGTCGGGCCGCCAATGGGCGTTCTTGCGTGAAAGCCTGATCGAGCTGCGCGCCGCATTTGCCGCGCGCGGCGGCGCGTTGATCGTGCGGGTTGGCGACGCCGTCGACGTCCTGGCTGATCTTCACGCACGCCACGGGATCGCTGCGCTACATTCGCACGAAGAGACCGGCAACGCCTGGACTTTTGCGCGCGACAAGCGCGTCGCCGAATTCGTCCGGCAACGCGCGATCCCCTGGCACGAAACGCCGCAATTCGGCGTCGTACGCCGCTTGGCGGATCGCGATCGCTGGTCGGCGCATTTCGAGCGTTTCATGGCGCGGCCGATCGAACCCGCGCCCGCACAAATCGCCCGCCCCGCCAATATCGATCCCGGCGTCGTTCCCGAGTGGACGGATTTCGCTTCCGGCGACGATACCTGCCCCGGCCGACAGCGCGGCGGGCGCAAGGCGGCAGTCGAACTTCTTGAGGGATTCTATGCCGGGCGCGGCCGAGCCTATGCGTTCGAGATGTCGAGCCCCGCGACGGCCGCGCGGAGTTGTTCGCGGTTGTCCGCGCATCTTGCTGCCGGCACGATCTCGATGCGCGAAACGATTCGCCGCGCCTATGCCGAGCGCGCGGCACTGGCGCAAATGCCGTGCGAGGCGCGCGCGGTCGATCTGCGCTCCGCCGACGCGCTGATCGCGCGGCTGCATTGGCATTGCCATTTCATCCAGAAGCTGGAATCCGAACCGGCGATCGAGTTCCGCGCGATGCATCCCGCCCACGCCGCACGCACGCACGCGCACAACGAAGTCGCGTTCCGCGCGTGGCGCGACGGGCGCACCGGGTTTCCATTCGTCGACGCGTGCATACGGATGCTCGCCGCGACCGGTTGGATCAATTTCCGCATGCGCGCGATGCTGACCGCCTTCGCGAGCTACCATCTCGATCTCGATTGGCGCGCGACGGGCGCCGTGCTCGCGCGGCGCTTCGTCGATTACGAGCCGGGCATCCACTGGCCACAAATACAAATGCAGTCGGGCCTGACCGGCATCAACGCGCCGCGCATCTATAACCCCGCCAAGCAATCGACCGATCAAGACCCCGATGGCGCGTTCATCCGGCGATGGGTGCCCGAACTCGCGGATTCGCCAACGGCGGCGCTGCACGCCCCCTGGCTTTATTTCGACGGCACGCCGCCCAACGGCTATCCCGCACGAATCGTCGATCACGAAGCGGCGGCGCGCGCGGCGCGCGAGCGGCTTTCCGCCATAAGGCGCGAGGCTGGTTACGGCGACGCCGCGCAGCGCGTCTATCGCAAACACGGCTCGCGCAAACGGCCGATCCATAACGACGATCCGGGCCGCCGCAAACAGCCGCCGCGCGATACGCGCCAACTCGGCTTCGACCTGGAGAATTGAGTGCTCCGGCGCTGTCGAATGCCACACGACGGAATCCGGTTGCCTTCCATTATCGATATCGATAATTTGCCCGCCCAAGGGAGGAATCGAACCGATGGCGAAGACCGCGCGCCCGCGCGACATCGTCTATTCGGCGCTGAAGCGCCGCATCGTGCTGAACGAGATTCGTCCCGGCGAGCCGCTGACGGAGCTCGGCCTCGCGAGCGAACTCGAATGCAGCCAAGGTACCGTCCGCGAAGCGCTGCTGCGCTTGCAGGAAGACGGCCTCGTCCAGCGTTCTGGCCATCGCGGCACGATGGTCACCACACTCGATCCCGACGCGGCCGAAGAAATCCTCGATCTGCGCAAGCGGCTGGAAACGCGCGGCGCCCTTCGTGCCGTGCGCGCCTATACGCCGGACGCCGCCGCTGAGTTGAAGGCGCTGCGCAAAGGCATGGCGGCCGCGGCCAAGCGCGGCGACGCCTACGGCCTCATCGAACTCGACATGCGCTTTCACGCGGCGATCTTCCGCCTGGCGAGCCCGCCGGTGCTGGAGCAAATCCTGATCCGCTGCATGCTGCATTCGCACCGGCAAAAGCTTTGGGCGCCGGGCCACCGCCGCAGCCTGACGCGCACCGCCGATCGCCACGACACGATCATGGAAGCGCTGGAAGCGCGCGATGGCGAAGCCTTGGCGCGGGAGATCGCGCATCACCTCGACACCATTGTCGAATTGCCCGCGGCGGCAAGCCGCAAAGGAAGTGCGGCATGAGCAACGCGTTCGTCCACCCCGAAATGGCCGCGATCCTGGCCGCCGGCGGCCCGGCGCCGGACTATCCGAACATGGATCTCGCCGAAGCGCGCCCGACCTTCGTGAAGTTCAACGAAGTCTGGAACGCCGACCGCCCGGCGGTTGCGGAATCGCGCGACCTGACCATTGACCGCCCCTGGGGCAAGATGCGCGCGAAGCTGCTGCGCCCGACAGCGGCAAAGAACTTGCCCGTATTGCTGTTCGTGCATGGCGGCGGCTGGACCTTCGGGTCGATCGAATCCCATCTGGGATCGATGACGCGCCTCGCGGTCGAATCGGGCGCGGCAGTGCTCGGCATCGATTATCGCCTCGCCCCCGAACATCCCTTCCCCGCGGCGATCGACGATACGCGCGCCGCGTTGGACGCCATCGCCGGCGGCTTGCTGGGCGACGCGGCCGATGCCTCGCGCATCGCCATCGGCGGCGATTCCGCAGGTGCCGGCATCACGCTGCTGACGCTGGCCGGCCACGAATGGCGCAAACGCGTGCGCGCCGCATGCCTGTTCTATGGCTGCTTCACGCCGATGTTCGATACGGCCAGCCACGCGAAATTCGGCCCCGGCGGCTATGTCCTCACCTCCAAGCGCATGCGCTGGTACTGGGACAATTGGCGCGGCCCCGCGACGCTGCCGGACCTCACCGGCCTTCCCAAACTCTATCTCAGCGCGGCGGCCCTCGATCCGCTGCGCGACGAGACGCTCGACCTCGCCAACAAATTGGCCGAGGCGGGCAACGACGTCCGCTTGGACGTATTCGCGGGCGTCTGCCACGGCTTCATGCAGATGTCGTCGAAACTGGAACCGGCGCGCAAAGCGCATCGCGTCGCCGGGCAATTCCTCGCCGAAGCCCTCCAATAAAACGAACGGGAGAAACGCAACATGAAACGCAGAACTTTCCTTGCCGCCACGACGGCCGCGATCGCCGCCCCCGCGATCGTGAACGCCCAGGGCACGACGACCGTGCGCTGGTGGTACCATTTCGACAATCCGCAGCATTCGCCCGCCGAACTGATCGCGAAGTTCGAAGCCGCCAATCCCGGCATCAAGATCCAGGCGGAGAGCATTCCCTGGGGCGGCGGCAACGACTACTACACGCGCCTTTACGCGGCACTCGTCGCCAACAACGCGCCCGATTGCGCGATGGTGAAGCTCGCCAACATGTCGCGCCTGCTGGAAATGCGAGCACTCGAGCCTCTCGACCAGCAGATTTCGGGCTGGGCCGACGCGTCGGACATCTCGGCAAATCTGTGGAACCTGCACAAGGCGCCGGACGGCAAGCGCTATTACGTGCCCCTGCAATACGTCGTGCTCTATCTCTACTACCGCGTCGATCTGTTCCAGCAGGCGGGCGTCCAGCCGCCCAAGACCTTCGACGAATTCCTGAAGGCGGCGCAGGCCACGACCAAGGGCGACGTGTTCGGCTTCGGCATGCGCGGCGGTGCGGGCGGCCACGACCATTGGGGCAGCTTCGTGCTGGGCGGCGGCGCCACCTTCGAGAAGGGCGGCATGGTGACGCCCAAGGCGCTGGAAGCGAATCGCTGGTTCGTGGCGCTGGGCCGCGACCACAAGGTGTTCCCGCCGTCGGCGCCGAATGACGGCTTCCGCCAGATCGTCGACAACTTCAAGGCCGGCCGCACGGCGATGACGATCCACCATGTCGGCTCGGCCAACGAAATGGTCCAGGCGCTGGGCGACAAGGTTTCGGCCGTGCCCGTCCCGCGCGCGGCCGACGGCAAGGGCTGGACGTCGTTCGGCGACGAGTCGAACGCGATCTTCGCGTCGAGCCGTAACAAGGCGGCGGCGTTCCGCTGGATCAGCTGGCTGTCGACGAACGAGTCGAACGTGGAGTTCAACAAGTTCACCGGCCAGTTGACAGTGTCGAACAAGGGGGCGGCCAACTGGACGCTGCACCCGAAGCGTTTTGTCGATGCGTCCGCACAGTCGCTGGCGATCGCCGACACGCTGCCCAACGTGCCCGCCACGGCGGATTTCCTGCGCACGGTGTGGCCGACCAACATGCAGCGCGCGCTGCTGGGCCAGATCACGCCCGACGACATGATGCGCGCCATCGAACGCCATTATCACGGCTGATTGGCACGGTTGATCGAAAGCCAAGGCGGGTCTCCGACGAGACCCGCCTTGGCCGATCCGCCGCGAAAGCAAAAATGGTCTCCTCTCGTCTCACGCCTTACTACTTCCTGGCGCCCGCCGTGCTCGCCACCGCGGCGATCGTGCTCTATCCCGTCGCATCGACGTTGTGGATGAGCTTCCACGATTTCGTGCTGTTCCGGCCGCACGACGTGCCCTTCACGGGCTTGCGCAATTACCAACGCCTGCTGGCCGACGAGGCCTTCTGGATTTCGCTGTGGAATTCCTTCGTCTGGGTCGGGCTGGCGGTCGGATTGCAATTCGCGCTCGGCATGGCCGCGGCGTTGATCCTCAACGAAAGCTTCGCCTTCCGCTCTTTCGCGCGCGCCCTCGTCGTCGTGCCCTGGGCGCTGCCCTCGGTCATCATCGGGCTGATGTTCACCTGGGTCTACGACTACAATCTCGGCCTGCTGAACGACATTCTGTTGCGCCTCGGCTTCATCAAATCGCCCGTCGCCTGGCTCGCCGATCCCGATATTGCGCTTTTCGCGGTCATCGCAGCACTGGTCTGGCAAGGCTTTCCGTTCTTCGCCGTGATCATTCTCGCAGGCCTTCAGGCAATCCCCGGCGATCTGCACGAAGCCGCCGAGATCGATGGCGCCACGCGCCTGCAACGCTTCCGCCATGTCGTATGGCCGGGCCTGAAGGGCGTGATCCTGACCGCGCTGCTGTTGCGCACGATCTGGGTCGCGAACTCGCTCGACGTCATCCTGGTGATGACCGGCGGCGGCCCCGGCTATGCCACGCATACGTTGCCGCTCTACGCGTTCTTGCGCGCCTATAGCGGCATGGAATTCGGCTACGGCTCGGCGCTTGCCGTCGTGCTGACGATGTTCCTGATCTCCGTCGCAGCGTTCTATGTGCGCCGCACGATGCGCGAGGCTTTCCGATGATCGACCGCCGCTCGCGCACCCAGCGCTTTTTCGAAATCGAATTGCCAGCTGTGCTCCTGATCGTGATCGCGCTGGCCCCCTATGCATGGATGGCGATCACGTCGATCAAGCCGACGGCGGATATCGCGCGCTTCCCCGTCGTCTATTGGCCCGACGAGCCCACGCTGATCCACTACGCGGACCTGTTGGCGCGCACGACCTTCCCGAAAAATCTGCTGGACTCGCTGATCGTTGCGATAAGCGCCTGCGCGCTCGGTCTGGGCCTGTCGGTGCCCGCCGCCTACGCCTTTTCGCGCTTCGGCTTCATCGGCCGCCGCTTTCTGATGACGCAATTCCTGACCATCAACATGTTCCCGATCGTGTTGATGATCATCCCGCTGTTCGTCGCCATGCGTTCGCTCGGCTTGCTCGATACCGTGCCGGGCGTCGTGCTGGGACACGCGACCTTCGCCATCCCCTTCGCGATCTGGATGCTGACAAGCTATCTCAACGGCATCCCGAAGGAATTGGACGAAGCCGCGATGGTCGATGGCGCCAGCCGCGTGCAGACGATCGTCAAGATCCTGCTGCCGCTCGCCGCCCCCGGCATCGTGTCGACGGGCATCTACATCTTCGTCGCGTCCTGGAACGAGTATCTCTTCGCGATGATGTTGTCGGGCCAGAACGTGCGCACCGTGACGGTCGCGTTGCAGCTGTTCATCGGCGAATACACGATCCAATGGGGTTTGCTCACCGCCGGCGGCACGCTGGTGGCGCTGCCGGTGACGCTTCTGTTCCTTTTCGTGCAACGACACTTGATCGGCGGATTGACCGCCGGAGCCGTGAAATCATGACGAACAAAATAGGCGTAATCTCGATGTTCTACGCGCGGCCCTTCGGCCGGGCGAATTTCGGCACCTTCGCGCAAGCGCGCGCGTCGGGCATGGAGTTCATGGAACTACTCGTCCCCGAACCGGGCGAGCTCGACGCGCGCGAAACCAAGGTGGCCGCCGCCGAGCACGGGCTGGATCTCGTTTTCGCGGCGCGCGTCAATCTTCAACGCGACCTCGCCAGCCCCGACGAAGAAGCGCGCAAAGCCGGCCTTGCCTATTTGCGCTATTGCGTCGACGAAGCGGTCGCTTACGGCGTCAAGATCGTCGGCGGGCCGCTTTATGGGGCGCCGCTGGTGTTCGCGGGCCGTCCGCCCGCCCCGGTCGATGCCGAAGCGCGCAAGCGGCGCTTCGATTGGGTCGTGAAGGGCCTGCGCGAAGCCGCCGTCTACGCCGCCGACAAGGGCGTGATTCTGGGCGTGGAACCGCTCAACCGCTTCGAGACGGATGTCGCCAACACGACCGAGCACGCGCTGGAGATCGTCGACGCCGTCGGCAACAAGGCGTTAGGTGCGATGCTCGACACGTTCCATATGAATATGGAGGACCGCGATATCGCCGCCGCCATCCGCAAGGCGGGCAAGCGTATGGTCCATTTCCAGGCCAACGAAAACCATCGCGGATTCGTGGGCGACGGCCATATCGATTGGCCGTCGGTCGCGCGCGCCATCGTCGCCGTCGGCTATACCGGCCCGATCACGCTGGAGCCGTTCCGCCGCGACGACGTGCAAGCGGGCATTTGCGTCGCGCAATGGCGCGCCCCCCATCGCAACGAAGACGCGGAGTTGGCCGCGAGCGGCGCTTATTTGCGTGCGGCCCTTGATTCGGCTCGGAGGGCCGCATGAGCAATCTACGGATCGGCTGGATCGGCTGCGGCACCCATGCCGGGGAAATGCTGCTGCCTCATCTCGTGCGGCATAACGTCGTGCTGGCGGGGCTGTGCGACAAAAGCCCCGACAATCTCGCGAAGATCGCGCGCAGCTATGGCGTATCGGCCGAGAATTGCACCGACGACGCGGCCAAGCTGATCGCGCGCAAGGATATCGACGCGATCGGCATGGCGATCGGCCCGGCCGCCCATGTGGAGCTGGGCTGTGCGGCGCTGGAACGGGGCCTGCCCGTGTTCATGGAAAAGCCGCCCGGCGGCGACGTGGCGGGCGCCAAGCGTCTGCAAGCGGCGGCCGAGAAATCGGGCAAACCGCTCGTCCTGGGCTTCATGAAGCGCTACTCGACCGCCAACCGCATCGCGATCAACATCGTGAAGGGCGGGCAGTTCGGCGCGCCGGCCAGCTTCCTGGGCCAGTACATGACCGCACCCACCTATTTCACCAAGGACCCGGACTACACCGGCTTCTATCTGCATCATTGCGTGCACTATATGGACCTCGTGCCGCATTTGATGGGCAAGCCGGTCGAGTTGCTGGCCCGCCGTCACGAATTGGCGCCCGGCAAATTGCTGCTGCATGTCGATTTCAAATTCGACAATGGCGGCCTCGCCACGCTGGTGATGGGCACGCATCAATCGCGCGCCACGCCGATGGAATGGTGGCAAGTGATGGGCGACCACAAGCGCGTCGAAGTGCGCAACGTCCACGAGGTCCGTTATTTCCGCGCGCCCGAGTTCAAGGTCTCGCGCAAGGAAGCGACACTCGACGACGCGGTCGATACGCTCGTGTGGGAACCCAACCTGACCGTCGCGGCGAACGAGGATCACAAGGGCTATCACGCCATTCTCGGCGACTTCCTGGCCGCCGTGCGCGGCGAGAAGGTCGACGTGCCGGGTATTGCGGACGGTGTGGCCGCCATGCGAATTCTGGAAGCGATGATTTCGTCCTCGGCCTCCGGAAAGCCCATCGCTCTATGAACAGACTGTCGCGCGCGACCCTTGCTGCTCTTCCGGCCCAAGTTTCGCGGCCGAAATTCGACTCGGCCAAGCTCGCGCCCGGCATCGTCCATCTGGGCTGCGGCGCGTTCCACCGCGCCCATCAAGCCTGGTACACGCAGCGCGCCGTCGAAATCGCGGGCGGCGACTGGGGAATCGTCGGCGCCAGCCTGCGAGGAAAAGACGTACCCGATCAGTTGAATCCGCAGGACGGTCTCTACGGCGTGCTCGTGCTCGATGGCGCGGAGCGCCGGATCGAGATCATGGGCGTGATCGGCGAGGTGCTGCACGCGCCCAGCGATCCAGCGGCACTGGTCGTGCGCATCGGCGACAAGACGACGCGCATCGTGTCAACGACCGTCACCGAGAAGGGCTATTGCCATATTCCGGCGACCGGCGATCTCGACGCCAAGCACCCCGATATCGTCGCCGACCTCGCCAACCCCGAACGCCCACGCTCGGCGATCGGCATCCTCGTCGCCGGTCTTGCCCGCGCGCGCGATGCGGGCCACGCCCCGCCGACCGTGCTGTGCTGCGACAATCTTCCGTCCAACGGAAAGGTCGTCGCCAAGCTCGCCGCGCAATATGCGGGTCTGCGCGACGCGAAGCTTCGCGATTGGATCGAACGCAACGTCGCCTTCCCCTGCACGATGATCGACCGCATCGTGCCCGCAACGACCGAAGACGATCGCAATACGGCCGCTGCGATTTCCGGCGTCGAGGATCAGGGTCTCGTCGTCGCCGAACCCTTTGCCCAATGGGTGATCGAGGATAAGTTCGGCGGTCCGCGCCCGGCATGGGACAAGGCGGGCGCGCAGATCGTGCCAGACGTGGCGCCCTTCGAGCGCGCGAAACTACGCCTGTTGAACGGCGCGCATTCGGCCCTCGCCTATCGCGGCCTCGCCAAGGGACACACCACCGTCGCCGAGGCGATCGCCGATCCCGAGCTGCTGGCCGCGACACGCGCCCTTATGAAGGAAGCCGCCGCAACGCAGGGCAAGACCGCCGGTCTCGATCTCGACGCCTATGCCGACGCGCTATGCGCGCGTTTCGCCAATCGCGGCATCCGCCACCGCCTGATCCAGATCGCGATGGACGGATCGCAAAAACTGCCGCAGCGCTTGCTCGGCACGATTTCGGAAACCCTGGCCGCCGGCCGCGATGCGCCCGAAGCGATCAAAGCCGTCGCCGCGTGGATCGGGCATGTCCGCCGCGAAGGTGCCAAGCTTCAAGATCCGCTGGCGGCGACACTGACCGGCCTGCGCGGCCTCGACGACTTCCTGGCTTGCGAAGCGGTATTCGGCAAGGATCTGCCGAAGAACGAGAAGTTCGTCGCGGCGTTACGTGCCCTCGTCCAGTAAACGACCCCAACGTTTATCGAACGGATGAACGTCGCGGGTCAGGCCCGCCGCGTTCGCCATGGTGCGGCCTTCCTTCGCCCAGCGGAAGAGTCCGCCACGCAGATTGACGGCACCGGTCCAGCCGCGCGCCCGCAACGCAGCCGCAAGCTTGGCGCTGCGCAACCCCACCGCGCAGGCGCAGACGATCATGCGCGCATCGGGCACGCCGCCGGGGTCGGGCACATCGCCCGGCTTCACATGGATCGCGCCGGGGATATGCGAGACTTCGTATTCGGCCTTCTCGCGCACGTCATACACAAGCGCATCCGCCGGTATCGCGCCGGCCGAAATTTCGGGCACGTCGGGAAACATCGCCGCGATCGCGTCTTCGCATGCGGCGAGCGTGGCGCCTTTTGCCGTGGGGTCGAAGCGGAAAACCATGTTCGTACACCTATAAACCCGTGGCACATCACTTGCGAGAACCACCTTGGGTGGGGTAGGTGCGGCCATGGTTATTCGCAGTTCGGAAGGCGACCGGCAGTTTCGCGCGTTGGTGAAGCTGCTCGGCGGGTTGGTCGGCGAAACGGTTCGTGCACACGACGGGGAAGCGGCGTATGTCGCCGTCGAATCCTTGCGCACCGGTTTCGTGGAGTTGCGGCGCGGCGGCGAGCCCAAAGCGGCGGAGGTCGCGCGCCTCGCCGCCGGTTTGCGCAAAATCGAGGCGGCCAATGCCACGTTATTGGCCCGCGCCTTCGCGCTGTTTTTCGCGGTCGTGAACATCGCCGAGGAGGCCTGGCGTGCCGCCGAGCGCGGCGATAGGACCGACGCCTGGCCGCGCTCCTTCCCCGATACGCTGGCCCAGCTTGGCGCGCATGCCACGCCCAAAAAGCTCGCCGCCGCCCTGTCGAGAATGTCGCTGATGCCGGTCATGACCGCGCATCCGACCGAGGCGCGCCGCCAATCCGTACAGCGCGGTCATCGCCGGCTTTACGAACTGGTCATGCAGTTGATCACGCTCGATCCGCGCACGGCGCCGCATGCGCGTGCGCTCGACGCGATCAAAGGCGAGATCGCGACCTTGTGGAAGACCGACACGGTGCGCGCCGACAAGCTGACCGTGGCCGACGAAGTCGCCAACGGTTTGCTGTTCTTCCGCGCCGCCCTTTACGACGCGGTGGCGGATTCGCTGCGCGCGCTCGACGCCGCGACCGGCCAAGCGCCGCAAGGCCTGATCGCTTTCGGCTCGTGGATCGGCGGCGATCGTGACGGCAATCCGAACGTCACCTCGCGCACCACGCTGTTCGCGATGCGCGCGCAATCGCGCGAGGTCTTGCGCGAGTATCTGCGCCGCGTCGATGCGATGGCCGAGCGCCTGACGCAATCGCAGGCCTATATCCGCCTGCCCGACGATTTCGCGAAGGGCCTCGCCGCCGACGACAAGCGCTATGCCGCCGCGACCTTCGCGGGCCAAACGCATGTGCTGGCGCGCGAGCCCTATCGGCGCAAGATCGCCTATATGCGCTTGCGCCTCGCCAAGCGCCTCGCCTGGACCGAAGCGAAGATCGCGGGCAACGACGATCTGCCCTTGCCCGAGGAAGCCTATCCCGACGCCGCCAGCTTCGCCGCCGATGTGACGGCGCTGCGCAACGCGCTGCTGCACGACGGCGACCGCTATTTGTCGTCGGGCGCGCTGCTCGATCTCGAACGGCTTGTCGGCGTGTTCGGCTTCCATCTGGCGCGCTTGGACGTGCGCCAGGAATCCAAGCGCCACCGCAAGGCGGTGAGCGAGCTCGTCGCGGGCTTGCCGGGCTTGCCGGATTACGATGCGCTCGACGAGGAGCAGCGCCTCGATCTGCTCGACGATCTGATCGCACGGCCGGGCCCGGTGATGCTGATGGGCCCGAAGCTGTCGGCGGATACGCAGGAAATTCTGGCGACGCTTAATGCCGTCGCCACGCTGCATGCAGAGCTTGGGCCGTTGTCGATCGAGACCTATGTGATCTCGATGGCCGATCGCGCCAGCGCGGTGCTGGAAGTGCAATTCCTGGCAAAGCTCGCCGGTCTCGCGGGCAAACTGCGCGTGGCGCCGCTGTTCGAAACCATCGCCGATCTGCGCGCCGGGCCCGGCATCTTGCGCGCGCTGCTCGCCCGCCCCGGCTATCGCGCGCTGCTCGCCGCGGCCGGCGGCACGCAGGAGATCATGCTCGGCTATTCGGATTCCTGCAAAGACGGCGGCATTCTCGCCTCCGGCTGGGCGCTGCATTCCGCGCAGACCGAACTCGCGCGCGTGTTCGACGCGGCCAAAGTGCCTTACGTGTTGTTCCACGGCCGCGGCGGCAGCCATGCGCGCGGCGGCGGCCCGACGCATGACTCGATCCTGGCCGGCCCGCGCGAGGCCGCGAACGGGCGCATCAAATTCACCGAACAGGGCGAAGTGCTCTCGTTCAAATATTCGAACCGCGACACGGCCGCCTACGAGCTCACCGTCGCGCTCTCGGGCTTGTTGAAGAAGACGCTCGGCCCGCCTTATCGCAAGGGGGCGCGCCCCGCCGATTGGGAACGCGCGATGGCGCGGCTTGCCGAGTTGGGTGAAGGAGCCTATCGCGATCTGGTCGCGACACCCGGCTTCCTCGATTATTTCTACGAGACCACGCCGGTCGACGAATTGGGCGGGCTCAATATCGGTTCGCGCCCGTCGCATCGCCCGCAAGCCGGGCGCGATATCCGCGCGATCCGCGCCATTCCGTGGGTGTTCGGCTGGTCGCTCGCGCGCCTCGCACTTCCTGCTTGGTACGGGATCGGCACCGCGATCGAGGCCTTCGCCAAGGAATCGCCTGCCAATCTGCGCCTACTCAAGCGCATGCATCGCGATTGGCCGTTCTTCCGCAATCTGATCGACAATGTCGCGATGGCGGAAGCCAAGGCCTCGCTGCCCGTGGCCAAGCTCTACCAGCCGCTGGCGCGCGACGCGGCCAGCGCCAAGCGCGTGTTCGAAATGATTTCCGACGAGCTCGCGCTGACCGCCAAGGCCCTGAAGCGCGTGGCGGGCGCCTCGCCGCTCGCCGCCAACCCGTCGCTCGCGTTGTCGCTCGACCGGCGCAAACCCTATCTCGACGCGATGAACGCGCTGCAAGCCGTGCTGCTGACCAAGCTGCGCGACGGCGGCGGTGCGGATTGGCGCCATCCGCTGCTGCTGACGGTCAACGCCATCGCGGCCGGCATGCGCAACACGGGTTGACGCGCGCACCCTTGCGTCGCCCGCCGGCGGCAGGCACGCTGACGGAGTCGTGACCTTCGGAGCGGCCGCCATGCCTCTGCCCTTCGCGCCCGACAAGCTGCTGCCGGAAGAAGCGGCGCTAAATCGCCTTACTGCGGCGGCGGCCCTGCCGCCCGCGTTGGCCGAAAAAGTGGCGCGCGAAGCGCTCGACCTCGCCGGGCGTCTGCGCGCCGAGGGCGGCAAGCGCTTGGGCGTCGAAACCTTCCTCGCCGAGTTCGAATTGTCGACCGCCGAGGGCGTGGCGCTGATGTGCCTCGCCGAAGCCCTGCTACGCATTCCCGACAAGGCGACGATCGACGCATTGATCGGCGACAAGCTGGGCACGCCGGATTGGGACAAACATCTCGGCCACGCGGATTCGGTGCTGGTCAACGCCTCGGCTTGGGGTTTGGCGCTGACCGGCCGCTTCCTCGACTGGACGGGCGAGTCCCAAGGCGGGGCCGGCGATCTGCTGCGCCGCGCGATCGGCCGCCTGGGCGCGCCGGTGCTGCGCCGCGCGATCGAAACGGCGATGCGCATCATGGGCCAGCAATTCGTGATGGGCGAAACGATCGACGCCGCCTTGTCGCGCGCCGCGCAGGCGCCCGCCCATCACACCCATTCCTTCGACATGCTGGGCGAGGCCGCGAAAACCGCCGACGATGCCGAGCGCTACTTCGCCAGCTACAAAGCCGCGATCGCGGCTATCGCATCGAAGGCGCAAGGTCGCGACCCGCGCCGCAATCCCGGCATTTCGGTGAAACTCTCGGCGCTGCATCCGCGCTACGAGCCCGCCTTGCGCGCCCGCGCCGTCGGCGAATTGCTGCCGCGTCTGTCCGCCTTGGCCGAACAAGCCGCACGGGCCGGGATCAATTTCACCGTCGATGCCGAGGAAGCCGACCGCCTCGTGCTGTCGCTGGAATTGTTCGCGGCGCTGGCGCGCGACAAACGGCTCGACGGCTGGGATGGCCTCGGTCTCGCCGTGCAGGCCTATCAGAAGCGCGCTGTGGGCGTGACCGAATGGCTCGGCGACCTCGCGCGCGATGCGCGCCGCCGCCTCATGGTGCGCTTGGTCAAGGGGGCCTACTGGGACAGCGAGATCAAATGGGCGCAGGAGCGCGGGCTTGCCGACTATCCCGTCTTCGTGCGCAAACCGGCGACCGATCTTTCCTATCGCGCCTGCGCGATGAAACTGCTCGCCGCCAAGGACGTCATCTACGGCCAATTCGCGACACATAACCCGCGCACGGCGCTGGAAATACTGGCGCTGGCGGACGGCCGCGAGGATTTCGAGTTCCAGAAGCTGCACGGCATGGGCGACGCGCTGTACGAGACGCTGGGCGACCGCGCGCGCGTGCGCGTCTATGCGCCCGTCGGGACCCATCGCGATTTGCTGCCCTATCTCGTGCGGCGCTTGCTGGAGAACGGGGCGAACACGTCCTTCATTCACCAAATCAAAGACCGGCAAGTGCCGCTTGCCGCTATCGTCGCCGATCCCGAAACGGCGCTGGCGCGCACGACCAAACCGGTGCGTCTTCCGGCGGCGATGTTCGCCGACCGGAAGAATTCGACGGGCTACGATCTCGCCGACGACGCGGTACGCGGCGAACTTGTCGCGGCGATTGGCGCGTTGGACCTGGGACCTGCCCCGGCCGAAACGCCGGTCGCGGCGGAAATCGACAAGGCAGCGCAAGGCTTCACGGCTTGGTCGAATCGCCCCGTCGGCGAACGCGCCGCGATATTGGAACGTGCCGCCGATCTGTTCGAGGCGAACGGCAAAAACCTGATCGCCGCGATCGTGCGCGAAGGCTTCCGCACCATTCCCGACGCGGTCTCGGAACTGCGCGAGGCGGTCGATTTCCTGCGCTATTACGCGAACGAAGCGCGGCGGGTCTGCGCCACGCAAACGCTGCCCGGCCCGACGGGCGAGCGCAACACGCTGACCATAGGCGGGCGCGGCGTGTTCGCCTGTATTTCGCCTTGGAACTTCCCGCTGGCGATCTTTACCGGCCAGATCGCGGCGGCGCTGGCCGTGGGCAATACGGTCGTCGCCAAGCCCGCCCCGCAAACGCCGCATATCGCCGCGCGCGCCGTCGCCTTGCTGCACGAAGCCGGTATCCCGCGCGATGCGCTGTGTCTCGTCGGCGGCGGACCGAAGATCGGCCAAGCATTGATCGAGCATCCGCGCATCGCTGGTGCGGCCTTCACCGGATCGACCGCAACGGCCCAAACGATCAACCGCACGCTCGCCGCCAAGAACGGCCCGATCGTGCCGTTGATCGCGGAAACGGGCGGCGTCAACGCGATGATCGCCGACAGCTCGGCGCTGACCGAACAACTCGTCAACGACGCGATCGTCTCGGCGTTCCAAAGTGCCGGCCAGCGCTGCTCGGCCTTGCGCGCGTTGTTCGTGCAGGACGACGCGGCCGATCGCACGATCGCGATGCTGAAGGGCGCCATGGCGGAATTGCGCTTGGGCGAACCCGGCGACCCCGCGACCGATATCGGGCCGGTGATCGATGCGGACGCGAAAGCCAAGCTCGACGCGTATCTCGCCGAAAACCGCGCGCGGATCGTCGCGCAAAGCGCTGCCGTACCGCCGGGGAACTTCGTGCCGCCGACATTGATCGAGGTGCCGTTGGCGCAAGCGCCGAAGCGCGAGATTTTCGGACCGATCCTGCATCTCGTGCGTTGGCGCCACGATCGGCTCGACGACGTGCTCGCCGCGATCGCGGGTACGGGTTACGGCCTGACGCTGGGCATCCATTCGCGGCTCGAAAGTTTCCAGGCCCGTGTGCGCGCGGCGCTATCGGTCGGGAACGTGTACGTCAATCGGTCGACCATCGGCGCGGTCGTCGGCGTGCAACCCTTCGGCGGGCACGGATTGTCCGGCACGGGGCCCAAGGCGGGCGGGCCGAATTATCTGGCGCGCTTCGGCGTCGAGACGACGCAGAGCGTCAATACCGCCGCCGTCGGCGGCGACGTCGCGTTGATGGCGGGCGGGCGGGCGACGAACTAGTTCGGCGTCGAGAAGCCGAAGCGTTGCAGGATCGACTTGCCTTCTTCACTCGACAAGAAGGCAACGAAGTCGCGCGCCGGTTTCGCGTCGCGCTTGGCGACGATCGCGGCGGGATAAGCCACCGGCGGATAGCTGCCCGACGGAAACGTGCCAACGACGGCCACACGCGGGCTGGTTTTCGCGTCTGCGCCGTAAACGATACCGAACGGCGCCTCGCCACGTTCGACAAGCGTCAACGCCACGCGCACATTCTCGGCGCCCGCGATGCGGTTGCCCACGGCGCTCCACAGACCGAGACTTTCGAGCGCCGCTTTGGCGTAACGCCCGACCGGCACATGGGCGGGATCGCCCGTCGCGATGCGCCCCCGGGGCCCAAGCAGCGCCAGAAAATCGGTCGATGGGGAAATCTCGATCTTCAATGGCTTATCGGCGGGCGCGATCAACAACAGTTCGGTGCCCGCGAAGACTTTGCGCGAGTTCGGCACGATCAGATTGCGCGCCGCAAGATAGTTCATCCAGTCTTCGTCCGCCGAAACGAACACGTCGGCGGGCGCGCCGTTCTCGATCTGCCGCGCCAGGATCGAAGACGCACCGAAGGCGAATTTCGCGGCGACACCCTTGGCGCGCAGCGGCACAGCGATGGCCTCCAGCGCGTCGGTCATCGACGCGGCGGCGTAAACGGTGATCGCCTGGGCCTTGGCGGAAGTCGCAAAGCCCGTCGACAACGCGGCGGCGGCTATCAATTTCAGAAACTTGCGGCGCATCGATATCTTTTCATTCGCTATATATGAATGGATATAACGATATCGACGGGCCGATCGTCAAGCCCGCATCAGCGATCGAGCGTCATAAACAAGTCCGCGAAAACCGGATCGGCTTCCCAGCCAATGCCGGGCGCGTCGCCCGGCACGGCGCAAGCGCCCGACATCGCAGGGCGATAGGCGATGCGCTGGAACGGGCCCACTTCGTGGCGGCCCAATCCCAAACCCGCCGCGACCTGCAACGCGAAGCGATAGCCGACATGCGGCACGAAGCGTTCGCGCGCCCAGCCCGCTTCCTCGGCTTCGGCGAGGATGCGCAAATACTCGACCAAGCCGTAGCCGAGCCCGATATCAAATTGCAGCAAGTCGCGATCGTGGCGTAGCCCGCCATGGCGCAACAGATTGCGCGCATCGGCGGCCGAGAAAAGATTCTCGCCCGTGCCCAAGGGCACGGCGAACGCCGCCGCCAAGGCGCGATGGGCATCGTAATCGAGCGGGTCGACCGGCTCCTCGACCCAGGCGATCGGTAGATCGGCGATTGCTTCAAGGAATGCGCGCGCTTCGTCGAGCGCCATCGTCGCGTTGCAGTCGAGGGCGAGCTTCGCCTTGCCGCCGAGACATTCGAGCGCGGTATCGATCCGCCTTCGGTCGGCGTCGAGATCGATGCCGCCGCCTTTGATTTTCACCGTGTCGAAACCGAGATCGACGACGCGCACGAGCTCGTCGCGCAGCTTCGCCAGATCATCCTCGCCGCGATAGAAGCCGCAGGTCGCGTAGACCGGCACTTGCGGCACGCCCGGATTGGGCCCACGCAAAACGGCCCAGAGCGGCTTGTCCTGCAACTTGCCGATCAGATCCCAGATCGCGCCATCGAGCAGACCCATCGCCGCCGCGCGCTCGCCATGGCCGCCCGGCTTTTCGTCGCGCATCGCCAGCGCGCGGATCTTCCACGGATCGAGCAGCGTGCCCGAGGCATCGAGATATGCGGCCGGGTCCGCCGCCAGAACGCGCGGCGCCAAACGTTCGCGCAGGATGGCGCCCGAGGCGTAGCGGCCGGGCGAGTCGATCGCATAGCCGCGAATGCGGCGCCCGGCGGCGGTTTCGACCGCCACCGCCGCGACGCTGGCGGTCATGCCGCCGAAGCCGACGGCGGCGTTGCGCGTCGCTTCGGCCATATCGAGGGTCGTTTCGCTTATGGCGACGATTTTCATATTCGCGAACGATGCAAAAGGGACGCCGAAAGCGCCATAATACGTGCGCAAGGGAAGGAAACACGACATGAGCACAGCTTCGATCCAGAAACTCGGCCGGCGTTTGCGTTTGGGGCTCGTCGGCGGCGCCGGCGGGGCACTGATCGGCCCGGTGCATCGCCTGGCGGCGCGCCTCGACGATTGTTTTGAGCTGACGGCGGGCGTGTTGTCGTCCGATCCCGCGCGCTCGAAGGCGGAGGCGTCGCGCCTCAACATCGCGCGCGGCTATGCCGATATGGCCGAGATGATCGCGGGCGAAGCCGCGCGCGCCGACGGGATCGACGCCGTCGCGATCATGACGCCCAACGACAGTCATGCGCGCTATGTCGAGATGGCGCTGAACGCCGGGCTCGACGTCATCTGCGACAAGCCGCTGACCAACGATTACGCCTCGTCCAAGGCGCTGGCGGTACTGGCCCGCAGCAAGGGCCGCGTGCTGGCCGTCACCTATAACTACTCCGGCTATCCCATGCTGCGCGAAGCGCGCGCGGCGATCGCGGCGGGCGAGATCGGCAAGCCGCAGACGCTGCACGCCGCCTATGTCAGCGGGTCGCTGGGCGCGCTGGTCGAGGCCGAGCCTGAGAAAATGTCCTCGCGCACGCGCTGGCGGCTCGACGCCGCGCGCGGCGGCCCCAGCCATGTGCTGGCCGATATCGGCACGCATGCGCATCAATTGGTCAACTACGTCGCGGGCCAGCGTATCGAGGCCGTCCTTGCCGATGTCGGCGCCGCCGTTCCGGGCCGCACCGCGCACGACACGGCCTCGGTTATCGTGCGCTTGGAAGGCGGGGCGCGCGGGCCGTTGTTCATCACCAAAGCCGCGACGGGCGCGGAAAACGCCATGTCGATCGAGATCTACGGTCAGGCCGGCGGTCTTTCGTGGCATCACGCGGCCGCGAACGAATTGCGCGTCATGCGCCACGCGCGGCCCGCCGAGATCCGCACGCGCGGCTTGCCCACGCTGCACCCGCTGGCGCGCGCCGCCGCAAGGCTGCCCGCCGGCCACCCCGAAGGCTTCCACGAGGGCTTCGCCAATCTTTACCGCGACTTCGCCGAATTGGCCGCAGCGCGCCGGGCCAATTCGGCACCCGATCCGCTGGCGACCAGCCTGCCGACGGGCGAAGACGGCGCCGAAGGCCTGGCGTTCTGCGAGGCCTGCGTGGCGTCCACCGAGTCCGGCAAATGGGTGACCTTGGCGCGGCCGTAAATCCTTCGTATCGCGACGGAAACTTCCCGTTGCGCGGGTCGTCTAAATCGTTTTAGCTGTCCCCGATCACGCACGGCGACGTGACGGTTCCAATTCCGGACCGGAACGTGCCAAGGTGCGTTCGTCAGAGACGGCGCCACGATGCGCCGTCCGGCGAAACAGGGAGGGAGCATGGCGTCGGTCGAAATCCGCGACGTGCGCAAATCGTTCGGCAGTTTTCCGGTACTGCACGGCGTGAGCGTCGATATTGCCGACGGCGAATTCGTCGTTCTGGTCGGGCCGTCGGGCTGCGGCAAATCCACCCTGCTGCGCATGCTGGCGGGCCTAGAAAACATCACGGGCGGCGAAATCTCGATCGGCGGGCGGGTGGTCAACAACGTGCCGCCCAAGGATCGCGACATCGCGATGGTCTTCCAGAACTACGCGCTTTATCCGCATATGACCGTGATGCGGAACATGGCGTTTTCGCTGAAGCTGGCGGGCGCCCCGCCCGACGTGCTGGACAGCGAAGTCAAGGGTGCCTCGAAAATCCTCGGCCTCGATCAATTGCTGGAGCGGTTTCCGCGTCAGCTTTCCGGCGGCCAGCGCCAGCGCGTGGCGATGGGGCGCGCGATCGTGCGCCATCCGCAGGTCTTCCTGTTCGACGAGCCGCTGTCCAATCTCGACGCCAAACTGCGCGTGGCGATGCGCGCGGAAATCAAGGATCTCCACCAGCGCCTGAACGTCACCACCGTCTACGTCACGCACGATCAGATCGAAGCGATGACGATGGCCGACAAGATCGTGGTCATGCATCAAGGGCGCATCGAACAGATCGGCGCGCCGCTGGAGCTTTACGACCGTCCCGCCAATCTGTTCGTCGCGGGTTTCATCGGTTCGCCCGCGATGAACATGCTGGCCGGCAAGATTTCCGCCGGCGCCTTCCTCGATGCGGGCGGCGCGCGCTGGCCTTTGCCGCCGGGCCACAAGGCCGCCGAGGGCGCCGCGGTCGTTTACGGCATCCGGCCGGAGCATCTTCTGCTTGATCCGAACGGCGTCCAGGCCCGGGTGCACGTGATCGAGCCGACCGGATCGGAAACGCAAGTCATGCTGAAGGTCGGCGAGACGACCGTCATCGGAGCTTTCCGCGAGCGTATTTCCGCCAAACGGGGCGAGCCGTTGGGGATCTCGCCCGACGTGGCGCTCGTCCATTTGTTCGATGGCGAAACGGGAAAACGTATCTAGGGAGCCTTACGCGAACGCATATCCACGCAACATAACCAGGCAAAAAAAGGGGAGACGCGAAATGACGAACATCATCACTCGTCGCAGCATCACTCGCCGCGGCGTTCTCGCGGCCGGCGCGGGACTTGCGGCCATGTCGGCCGGCGCGCACAAAGCCTTCGCGCAAGCGGGCCGCGTCCAGGCGGCCAACGTGACGCCGCCCAATCTTCCCATCGAAAGCGGCGCTACCTTGCGCATGTTGCGCCCCGTGCGCTTCGTTCAACCCGACGAAGACGTATTCCGCGCCAACGCCGCCAAGTTCACCGCCAAGACGGGCGTGCAAGTGCGCGTCGATTTCGTCGGCTGGGAGGATATCAACCAACAGACCGCCGTCACCGCGAATACCGGGGCCGGTCCCGACCTGATCATGGGCTTCTCCGACGCCCCGCACATCTTCACGTCGAAGCTGATCGACCTGACCGACGTTGCCGACTACATCGGCAAGCGCTACGGCGGCTGGCTCGTCATGGCCGAGAAATACGGCAAGCGCGCGGGCACCAACAACTGGATCGGCCTGCCCTTCGGCGCCTCGGGCGGCCCGCTCGTCTACCGCAAATCGGCGGTCAACGCGGCCGGCTTCCAGTCGGTGCCGGACGATCACGCCGGCTTCCTCGACCTTTGCAAAAAACTGAAAGCGGCGGGCAAGCCCTCCGGCTTCGCGTTGGGCAACGCGGTCGGCGACGGCAACTCGTTCTGCAACTGGCTGATCTGGTCGTTCGGCGGCTATCTGGTCGACGAAGCCGGCAAGGTCGCGATCAACAGCAAGGAAACGATCGACGCGCTGAACTACCTCAAGGAACTGCACGCGGCATTCATTCCCGGCACGACGGCGTGGAACGACATTTCCAACAACCGCGCCTACGCTTCGCAGGAATTGTGGCTCACGCAGAACGGCGTGTCGCTCTACTTCGCGCTGAAGAACGATCCGGCCACCGCCGCGATCGCCGAGGACACGCAGCACCAGCTGATGCCCAAGGGCAAGCTGTCGCTGCCCGCGATGACGGGCCTCACCCTCAACGCGATGGTGTTCCAACACTCGAAGTTCCCGAACGCGTCGAAGGCGTTCCTGCAGTTCATGCTGGAACACGAGCAGCACGAGCCGTGGCTCAACGCCAATCTCGGCTATTGGGCGCATCCGCTCGCGGCCTACGATGCGGCCGCCGTGTGGCAGGGCGATCCGCGCGTGTCGATCTTCAAGGACACGATGCGCTCGCCGTTCTGGAACGGCTACAAGGGCCCGATCACCGAAGCCTCGGGTCAAGCCAACGCCGAATACGTCACGGTGCAGATGTGCGCCGCGGTCGCGTCCGGCCAATCGACGCCGCAACAAGCCGCACAGGAAGCCGAGCGCCGCGCGCGCCGTATCTTCCGGAGCTGACGAAACTGCCGGGCGGTGCCGGGTCCCCATACCCGGCGCCGCCTTCCCTTTTCATAAGCACCCGACCGGAGACGCGCCATGGATATGGCCGCCACCCCGCCCACGAGATGGGTCCGACCCAAACGCGAGCTTGGCGCCATCGCCAAGCTGTTCGATTGGAAACCCTTCCTCGTTTTCATCTGCCTCTTGCCCGCGGTCGGGCTGTTGCTGGTGTTCCTCACCTATCCGCTGGGTTTGGGCATCTGGCTCGCCTTCACCGACACCACGATCGGGCGCAGCGGCCGCTGGGTGGGGCTGGAGAATTTCGAGTTCCTGATCGAAGATCGGCTGTGGTGGAACGCGGTGTTCTACAGCGTGTTCTACACCGGCATCGCGACGGTGCTGAAGTTCGGGCTTGGCCTATGGCTCGCCTTGCTGCTCAACCACCATCTGCCGTTCAAAAGCATCCTGCGCGCCATCATCCTGCTGCCCTGGATCGTGCCCACGGTGCTGTCGGCCATCGCCTTCTGGTGGATCTACGATCCGCAATTCTCGATCATCTCGTATCTGCTGATCGAAATGGGTTTGCGCGACACGAACGTGGATTTCATCAATACGCCCTGGCCCGCGCGCTGGTCGCTGATCTGGGCCAATGTGTGGCGCGGCATTCCCTTCGTCGCGATCTCGCTGCTCGCCGGCCTGCAGACCATCTCGCCCTCGCTCTACGAGGCGGCGATGCTCGACGGCACGACGGGCTGGCAGCGTTTCCGCTACATCACTTTCCCGATGCTGCTGCCGATCCTGGCGATCGTCATGACCTTCAGCATCATCTTCACCTTCACCGATTTCCAGCTTGTCTACGCGATCACGCGCGGCGGCCCGATCAACTCGACCCATCTTCTCGCCACCCTCGCCTTCCAGCGCGGCATTCCCGGCGGGCAGTTGGGCGAAGGTGCCGCCATCGCGGTGTCGATGATCCCGTTCCTCGTATTCGCGACGCTGTTCAGCTACTACGCCCTCGCGCGGCGCAAATGGCAGCAGGGAGAAAGCGATGACTGACGCCCGCATCAACGCCGCCGACGATCAAGCGGGCGTCGATCCAGCCCTCGCGCGCAAGGTTTCGGCCGCCGCCGCGGCCGAGCGCATGGCGTGGGATACGCGCTCGCGACGCATGGTGACGATTTATCTGCCGCTCGCCTGCTTCGTGCTGATCCTGCTGTTCCCGTTCTATTGGATGACGGTCACGGCGTTCAAACCGAACGCGGAGCTCTACAATTACCGGGAAAACAACCCGTTCTGGATCACGTCGCCCACGCTCGACCACATCTACCATTTGCTGTTCAAGACGGCGTATCCGACCTGGCTGTGGACGACGATGATCGTCGCGGTCTGCTCGACCTTCCTGTCGCTGTTCGCAAGCACGCTGGCCGCCTACGCGATCCAGCGTCTGCGCTTCAAGGGCAGCCAGTATGTCGGCTTGGCGATCTATTTGGCCTATCTCGTGCCGCCGTCGATCCTGTTCATCCCGCTGGCCATGATGGTGAATTGGCTGGGATTGTTCGACACGCCGATGGCGCTCATCCTGGTCTATCCGACCTTCCTGATCCCGTTCTGCACCTGGCTGCTGATCGGCTATTTCAAGTCGATCCCGTACGAGCTGGAGGAATGCGCGCTGATCGACGGCGCCACGCGCGTGCAGATCCTGCGCGAGATCACGCTGCCGCTGGCCGTGCCCGGCCTGATCAGTGCCGGTATTTTCAGCTTCACGCTGTCGTGGAACGAGTTCATCTACGCGCTCGCCTTCATCCAATCGAGCGAGAAGAAGACGGTGCCGGTCGCGATCCTGACCGAACTCGTCACCGGCGACGTCTATCAATGGGGCGCGCTGATGGCGGGGTCCCTGCTGGGCTCGATCCCGGTCGCGCTGTTCTATTCGCTGTTCGTCGACTACTACGTCTCGTCGCTGACCGGTGCGGTGAAGGAGTAGCCCTTCGCCCGCACCGGCCTCGCGTTCGAGGTTAGTGGCTTTCGCGCACGATCCGGGCGCCCGATTTCCCGACCAGGAAGTCGAGATCGGCCCCGCGATCGGCCTGCAGCACGTGATCGACATAGAGTTTGTAGTAGCCGCGATCGCTGGGCGGCGTGGGCGCCTTCCATTCCTTGCGGCGCTTTTCAAGTTCCGCATCCGACACGTCGAGATGCAGGCGGCGCGCGGGAATGTCGAGTTCGATCATGTCGCCGTCACGCACCAGCGCGATCGGTCCGCCGGCGGCGGCTTCGGGCGAGGTGTGCAGCACCGTCGTGCCGTAGGCCGTGCCCGACATGCGCGCATCGGAAATACGGATCATGTCGCGCACGCCTTTTTTCAGGATCTTGGCGGGCAATGCGAAATTGCCGACCTCCGGGAAGCCCGGATAGCCGCGCGGCCCGCAACCCTTCAGCACCATGATGCAGTTCTCGTCGACGTCCAGATTGGGATCGTCGATGCGCTTGTCGTAATCCTCGATCGATTCGAACACGACCGCGCGGCCGCGATGCTTGAGGAGATGCGGGGACGCCGCCGACGGCTTCAGCACCGCGCCATTGGGGGCGAGATTGCCCTTCACGACGGCGATGCCGCCTTGCGGCTTGAAGGGCTTGTCGAACGGGAAGATCACGTCCGTGTCCCAGTTCTTGGCCTCGGCATTGTTCTCGCCGATCGTCTTGCCCGTGACCGTCAGCGCGTCGAGGTGGAGCTTGTGCTTGATCTCGGAGATCACCGCCGGAATGCCGCCGGCGTAGTAGAACTCCTCCATCAGATACTTGCCCGACGGCATCAGATTGACGAGGCAGGGCATGTCGCGGCCCAGGCGATCCCAATCGTCGAGCGTCAGGTCCACGCCCATGCGGCCCGCCATGGCGAGAAGATGGACGACCGCGTTGGTCGAGCCGCCGATGGCGCCGTTGACCATGATCGCGTTCTCGAACGCCTTCTTGGTCAGAACCTTCGACAGGCGAAGATCTTCCTTCACCATCTCGACGATCCGGCGGCCGGCCATGTGTGCGAGCGCATAGCGGCGCGCATCCACACCGGGAATGGCGGCATTGCTGGGCAAGGCGATGCCGAGCGCTTCCACCATCGACGCCATCGTCGACGCGGTGCCCATCGTCATGCAATGGCCGGAGGACCGCGACATCGCGGCTTCGGCTTGCGACAGATCTGCCATCGTCATCTCGCCGGTCTTCAGGCGCTCGGTGAACAGCCAGGTATGCGTGCCCGAGCCGACCAGTTCGCCTTTATAGCGGCCATTGAGCATCGGCCCGCCGGAGACGACCAGCGTGGGAATGTCGCAGGACGCGGCGCCCATCACGAGCGCGGGGGTGGTCTTGTCGCAGCCCGTCAGCAAAATGACGCCGTCCATCGGCTGGCCGCGGATCGATTCCTCGACGTCCATCGACGCGAGATTGCGATAGAGCATGGCGGTCGGCCGCAGCAGAATTTCCGACAGCGACATGACGGGGAATTCCAGCGGGAACCCGCCCATCTCGTAAACGCCGCGCTTCACATACTCGGCGATTTGACGGAAATGGCCGTTGCAGGGCGTGAATTCCGACCACGTATTGCAGATGCCGATGATCGGGCGGCCGTCGAACAGATGTTCGGCGCGGCCTTGATTTTTCATCCAGGAACGGCGGCCGAAACCGTCGCGGTCCTGGCGGAACCAAGCGTTGGAGCGCAGCTTGTAGTCTTTCGTATCGTGGCTGTCGGCCATGCGTCTTCACTCCCCAAAATCGCCGCGGATTTCTCCGCTTTCGGCCCCGAGTTTGCCCGGCGCGCGGTTCGGGCGCAACCGGCCGGATTGACCCATCTCAATGCGGCTGCGGTAACGCGAGGCGAAACTGCGCACTGGAATTACGGAGCGCGCAATGACCGATGCCGACGACGCCGGCGACAAGCCAAAATCGCTGATCGAACTCGATCGTTTCGTGCAGGCGAATATCGCGGCCGCGACGTTGGGCGTGTCGCCCGCCGGCATGGCGTTGTCCTTCGCCGATTGGGCGCTGCATCTGATGGCGTCGCCGGGCTCGCAATTGCATCTCCTGCAGAAGACGCAGCGCAAGCTCGCGAGCCTCGGATCGCTTCTGGCCTACGACAATCCGTGGTCGCCGGTCCCGCCGGTGATCGCACCACTGGTGAACGATCCGCGATTCAGCAACGAAGCTTGGCGGCGCTGGCCGTTCGACATCTACCACCAGGCATTCCTGCTCGCGCAGCAATGGTTGCATGTCGCGACGGATCACGTGCCCGGCGCGCGTCGTCACAGTCTGGACGTCGTGAACTTCACCACCCGCCAGATGCTGGACGTGATCTCGCCGTCGAACTTCGTCGCGACGAATCCCGAGGTTCTGGCGGAGACGATCCGCACCGGCGGCTACAATTTTCTGCGCGGATTCACGAATCTGCAGCGCGACATAGCGGATGCATTCGCCGGCAAAGCGACACAGCGCAACGATTTCCTACCCGGACGCGACGTCGCCGTCACGCCGGGCAAGATCGTGCTCAAAAACCGACTGATCGAGTTAATCCGATACGATCCCGTCACGCCGGACGTGAACGAAGCGCCGCTGCTGATCGTGCCGGCATGGATCATGAAATACTACATTCTCGATCTCTCGCCCGAGAATTCGCTGATCCGCCATCTGGTCGCGCAAGGCCGCACGGTGTTCGCCATCTCCTGGCACAATCCGGACGAAAGCGACCGCGACTTGTCGATGGAAGACTACCGGCGGCTTGGCGTGATGGCCGCTTTCGACGCGATTTCGGAGATCTGTCCGAACGCGCCCATCGATGCGCTGGGTTATTGCCTGGGCGGCACGCTGTTGACGATCGCCGCAGCCGCGATGGCGCGCGACGGCGACAAGCGCCTGCGGTCGCTGATCCTGCTCGCGGCCCAGGTCGACTTCTCAGAGCCGGGCGAGCTATCGCTATTCATCGACGACAGCGAAGTGAACTTCATCCAGTCGATGATGTGGCGCCACGGCTATCTCGATACGCGCCAGATGGCGGGCGCCTTCCAGCTGCTGCGCTCCAACGACCTGATCTGGTCGCGGATGGTGCGCGCCTATTTGCTGGGCGAGGAATCCGCGCCGTCCGATCTGATGGCGTGGAACGAGGATGCGACGCGCATGCCCTATCGCATGCATACCGAGTATTTGCGCAAGCTGTTCTTGAGCAACGATCTGTCGGGCGGCCGCTTCTTGGTCGATGGGCGGCCCGTGGCGCTGTCGGATATCGCGATCCCGATCTTCGCCGTCGGCACGGAACGCGACCACGTGGCGCCGTGGCGCTCGGCCTATAAGATCGGGCTGTTCGCGTCGTCAGAGGTGACCTTCGCGCTCACCAGCGGCGGGCACAATGTCGGAATCGTCAATCCGCCCGGCATCCCGAACCGTCATTATCGGATCGGCACGCTTCACGCCGGCGCACCTTTCGTCGATCCGGACACCTGGCTTACCGCCGCCGAGCAACGCGACGGCTCGTGGTGGACCGCGCTCGACGAATGGCTGGAGGCGCGCGGCGGCGCCAAAGTGCCGCCGCCCGCCCCGTCGAAGGGTTTGGCGGCGGCACCCGGCGCCTACGTATTCGAGACTTAGCCGGCGGCTTTCAGCGCCTTGTCGAGATCCGCGAGGATATCGTCGATATGCTCGAGACCGATCGACAAGCGCACATAACCCGGTGTCACCCCCGCCGCCTTCTGCTCGTCGGCGCTCAGCTGCGAATGCGTGGTGGTCGCCGGATGGATGGCGAGGCTGCGCGCGTCGCCGATATTGGCGACGTGATAGAACAACTCCAGCGCGTCGATGAAACGGCGGCCGGCATCGCGCCCGCCCTTCAGTTCGAAGCCGACCAGACCACCATAGCCACCCTTCAGGTACTTGTCAGCCCGCGCACGCGACGCACCCGTCTGCGTCGACGGATGGATGACCTTGGTCACTTCCGGCCGCTTGGCCAGGAACTCGGCCACGCGCTGCGCGTTCTGCGCGTGCCGTTCGATGCGCAAGGGCAGCGTCTCGATCCCTTGCAGTAATTGGAACGCGTTGAACGGCGACAGCGCGGAACCCAGATCGCGCAGCAATGTCGTGCGCGCTTTGATGATGTAGGCGACGGGCCCGAGCGGCTTCACCGCCTCCACCCACACCGCGCCGTGATAGCTGGGATCGGGCGTGTTCAGCGCGGGCTGACGCTCGGGGAATTTCGCCCAATCGAAATTGCCGCCGTCGACGATCACGCCGCCGATCGACGTGCCGTGGCCGCCGAGATACTTGGTCGACGAATAGACGACGATCGCGGCGCCGTGATCGAAGGGCCGCGCCAGTAGCGGGGCGGCCGTGTTGTCGACGATCAGCGGAATACCGAATTCGCGGCCGATCGCCGCGACTTCCGCGATCGGGAACACGGTCAATTTCGGGTTCGGCAGCGTTTCGGCGTAGTAGGCGCGCGTGCGCGCATCCGTCGCGCGGCGGAAGGCTTCCGGATCGGCGGGATCGACGAAGCGGACTTCGATGCCCTGGTCCTTCAGCGTATTCGCGAACAGGTTCCACGTGCCGCCGTAAAGATCGGTGGAGCTGACGACGTTGTCGCCCGCGCGCGCCAAGTTCTGGATCGCGAAGGCCGACGCAGCCTGGCCGGACGCGAGCGCCAGCGCCGCCACACCGCCTTCCAGGGCCGCGACGCGCTTTTCCAGAACGTCGGTCGTGGGATTGCCCAGGCGCGTGTAGATGTTGCCGAGTTCCTTCAACGCGAACAGGTTCTCGGCATGCTGCGTATCGCGGAATTGGTAGGAGGTTGTCTGATAGATCGGCACCGCCACCGCGCCGGTCGCGGGATCGGCGCGCCAGCCCGCATGCAGGGCCAAGGTTTCGGGATGGGGATTCTTGCCGCCGGTCATATCGTCTCCTCCGTGTTGCCGCGCACACGCGCGCAGGCGTTTGTCGCCCGCGGCAGATAACGCCGCAATTCGGAATTCCTCAAGAGCGATATGAGCCGCGCTTAACGCCTTACCAATGGCGATGGTGGTGGTGATGGTGACGCCGCGGCGGCGGTCCGACACGCACGACGATGCTGGGGTAATAGGGACGCGTGTAGTAATAGCCCGGCGGAAAATATGCGGGACGATAGGAGTAGATCACCGGCGGCGGCGGTGCCGGCACATAGACCGGCGTCGGTACGGGCACGTAGCGCGGCGGCGGCAATGGCGCTTCGGCCGTCGCCGCGCGCTGCAATCGCCATGATCCATCGGGATTGCGGCACGCCGTGCCCCAGGCTTGTTCCCTGCGGCCGCCGATCACAACGCTTTGCTGGAACTCACGGCAGATCTCGCCCGCCGAATTCTGAAACGCCGGCTGCGGCACGAAGGTGCCGCTGCGGCCGTCGGGATCGTCCCAGCGGACGATCGTACCTGACCGCGCGCTCTCCAATGCTTGCTGCCCGACCGGATCGAGATACTGGGCGTGCGCGCAGCCCGCGGACAGAACCAGAGCAGCGCCAACTGCGAAGGCGTGAAATGTAACGAAAGGCTTCATGACGTTCTCCGGCGAAGCTCGATGCCGGAGAACGCCCGTATGCCAGGGGCTATTCCGCTGCCCGTTGCGCCGGTAACACGCCCCAAGACTGAAGGATGCCGGAAAGCTTCGCGCGGTCGTCCGCGTCGAGCGCCACCAATCCCGGCAAGCGCACGGGGCCGACCGGGTAACCGATCTGCATCATCGCTTCCTTCACGACGGTAACGTTGGCGCCGTTCTGGAACTTGGTGCGCATCGTTTCGAACGCGGCGATGGTGGTGACGAGTTCGCGCACCTTGGCGAAGTCGCCCGACTCGAGCGCCGCGTGGATCGCCAGCGAGCGCTTGGGATCGACATTGACGAGGCCCGACGTGAAGCCGCGCGCACCCGCTGCGTAGAAAGGTGCGGCCCAGCCTTCGGCAAGGCCGCAGACCCACAGCGCCGTATTCGCGCCGCTTTCGCGCACCACTTCGGCCAGCAGCATCATGTTCGGCGTGGCGAATTTGACCGCGACGACGTTGGGATGGTTGGCGATGCCGAGCAGATCGGCGCGGCCCATCGCGTCGGAGCGCACATAGGCGACCAGCGGCAGATCGACGCCGTCGGCGATCGCTTTGAAATAGGCGGCCTGCGCTTGCGGGGCGGCGAACGGATCGAGTGGCTGATGCGCCATCAGCGCATGCGCGCCGTTGGCTTTCGCGCGGCGGCCAAGCTCGATCGCATCCTTCAGCGAACGGCCCACGCCCGCGGTCAGCAGCGAGCGATTCTTGTTGGCTTCGATGGCGCCATCATGCACGGCGCGCACTTCGTCGAGTGTGAGCGCATAGAACTCGCCGGTATTGCCGGCCGAGACGATGTTGTGCACGCCGGCCGCCGCGATGCGGTCGATCACCTTGGCGAGCAGCGCGCCGTCGATCCCGCCGTCGGCGGTGTAAGGTGTGACGTGAACACCGGAGATACCGGCGAGAGCTTGGCGCAGTTTGGCGGTCATGATGGTGTCTCCTCCCGGCGTTCGAACGCCGTTTTGACGTGCTGGCGCGCGGAGCGCAGAACATGGTCGCGCATCGCGCGTTCGGCGCCGTCGCCATCATGGGCGGCGAGCGCTTCGAAAATCGCGCGATGTTCGGCGAAGGCGCGGCCGCGCTCTTCGACGTCGGACAGGATCACGTAGCGCGCCGTATGCACGAACACGCGCTGCGTTTCGATCAAACGCGGCATATAGCGGCAGCCCGATGCGGTGTGGATCAGATCGTGGAATTCTTCGTTCGCGGCGATCAACACGTCGACGTCGCCGACCTTGGTCGCCGCTTCCATCCGCGCGACGATCGCGCGCAACGCGGCGATCGTCGCATCGTCGATGCGCTCGGCCGCCATGCGGCTGATCATCGCTTCCAGCGCCGCGCGGGCCAAAGCCATCTCGTAGGCTTGGTTCGAATCGAAAGTCACGCGCACGCCGCGGCGCGGCTCGGTCGCGACCAGGCCTTCGAGTTCGAGGCGGCGCAACGCTTCCTTCAGCGGCGTGGTGCTCACGCCCAGCTCCGCCGCCAATTGCCGCTCGATCAGCCACGACCCTGCCGGCAACTCGCCGCCGATGATCGCCCGGCGCAACACGTCGTGGACATGCTCGCGCAAACCCCGCAAATAGGCGGGGTCGACCGGCGCCAATCGGCTGCGGGCGGGCAAATCCACTTGGGCTCCGGTCTTTGGCGTGGTCATTCGACACCGCCTGATATATCAAGGGGTTTCCCGTCCCGCAACTCCGCCAAGAAAGGTCTCACGTGACGAAGGAAACGCTGCAAATCGAACGGCTTATCGACTTCCCGCTGGGCGTGGGCGAAGGCCCGCTGTGGGACGCGGGCAGCCAAAGCCTGTACTTCATCGACATTCTTGCCCCCGCGCTGTTCCGCCTGGATCCCAAGACCAAGGCGCTGCAACGTTGGGATATGCCGAGCAAGATCGGTTCGTTCGGCCTCACGCCCCACGGGCGCGCGGTCGTCGCCCTGGTCGACGGCGTCTACTATTTCGACTTCGCGACCAAGAAGCTCGACTTCCTGGTGAACCCGGAGCCGGGCATCGCGGGCAATCGCCTCAACGACGGCAAGATCGGCCCCGACGGTTATTTCTGGATCGGCAGCATGGACGACCGGCCGGAGAAGGAACCGCGCGCCGGGCTCTATCGCGTCGGCCCCGACAAAAGCTGCGTGAAGCTGCTCGACGGCCTGATCGTTTCGAACGGTCTGGCGTGGTCGCCGGACGGCCGCACGATGTTCCATTCCGACAGCCGCCATCGCTTCATCCAGACCTTCGACTTCGATCCGAAGACCGGTGCCGCGACGAACAAGCGCGTCATCCGCACGATGAGCGAGGAAGACGGCCGCCCCGACGGTGCCGCGTGCGACGCGGAAGGCTTCTACTGGTCGGCGGGCGTGTCGGCGGGCGTGCTGAACCGCATCGCCCCGGACGGCACGATCGTTTCGCGCATCCCCGTTCCCGTCGCCGCCCCGACGATGCCGTGCTTCGGCGGGCCCGATCTCAAAACACTCTACGTCACGTCGCTGACCAGCGACCGCCTGGGGCCGAAGGAAGGCGGCACGCTGATTTCCTTCCGCGTGGACGTGCCCGGCGCCCCGATCGCGCGGTTCGGCGAACCTCTCAAATTTTGATCGGGGTCCGCGCATCGTCCCTCAAACGTAGCCGGTCGAGCCGTCGCGCTTGACCGGCACTTTGCGCTGCCAATGGACGTAGTCCTCCTTGCCGAGGACTTGCATATCCATCTCCACGCCCCAGCCGGGCCGGTCGGGCCGCAGCTCCAAATGCCCGTCCTTGGGCAGATACGGATCCTTAACGTACCAAGCGCCCTGCAAGCGCTGCTCTTCGGGCGGCGCTTCCATCTTGCCGGTGCCGAACACGTAGCCCGGCCCTTGCGGCAGACGATATTCCAGGAAACGGAAATTCGTCTGCGCCGCGCAGAAATGCAGATTCACCGCCGAGGCGAGCGGCCCCATCGGGTTATGCGGCGCGATCGACACGAAATGCGCTTCGGCGATCGCGGCGATGCGCTTCATCTCCGTGATGCCGCCGACCACGCAGATATCGGGTTGCACGATATCGCAACCCTTCGCCTGCATCAGGCGTAGATACTCGAAGCGGCTGTAATACGATTCACCCGTCGCCAGCGTGCATTTCAACTGGCGCTTCAACTCGCCCCACGCGTCGAAATTCTCCGGGCGCAGCGGCTCCTCGAAGAACATCGGATCGTAGGGTGCCAGCGCGTTGCCAAGTTGTGCGGCCTGACTCACCTCGAAAATCTTCGCATGCGCGTCGAAGGCGATTTCGTAATCGCTGCGCACGGTTTCGCGCAGCTTGCGGAAATACTCCGCCGCCTCGCGCACCACCTCGCCCCAGCGATGGCGATGCATGTCCAACCGGTACGGCGACAGCTTGAACGCGGTCAGGCCCCAATCGGCGTTCAGCTTGTCGAACTCGTCGCGCGCGGCGGCCGGGTCCGGTGCCGTATAGACACCGGCATAGACCTTCACGCGGTCGCGCACATTGCCGCCGATCATCTTGTAGACGGGCACGCCCACGGCCTTGGCCGAGATCTCCCACAGGCAATGATCGATCGCCGAAATACCCGCGAGCCCCAGCGCACCCGGGGGGAACCGCGATTGCTGCATCAGGATGTTGATCAGGTATTCGACGCGGCTTGCGTCCTGCCCCTTGATGAAGCCGAACAGATAGTCGAGCAGCGGCAGCAGCGCCTTGTCGGGACCGTGATTGTAGCATTCGCCCCAGCCCGTCACGCCGTCCTCGGTGTCGATCGCGACGATCACCCGGGGCCGGTCCTTGTCGCGCGTCATGAAGGCGCGCAAACGTTCGATCTTCAGTGCCATCCTGCGTTACTCGCCCGCCTTGAAGTATTGGCCGCGCTTGAAGCGCGTCTGCACATAGACATGCTCGCGATAGGTGCCTTCGGCGTAGCTGTTCGAATCCTCGCCGATCGGCACCGCCACGTTGTTCGCCGCCGGGAATTTCGCGACGAACGCCTCGTCGATATCCACACCCAGGCCCGGCGCGTCGGGCACGGTCAGGTACCCGTCCTTTTGCTGCGGATGCGGGATCACGGTCTTGGCGCGGCCGTCCCAATCGTCTTCGATCCGCTCAAGGATCAACGTGTTGGGAATCGCCGCGAGCAGATGCAGCGCCGCGTATTCCGCCACGGGCCCCAGCGAGCCCGAATGCGGCGCCATCATGATGTGATGGGCTTCCGCCATCGCGGCGATCTTCTTCATCTGGGTGATGCCGCCGGCCCGGCCCGTGTCGGGCTGGGCGACGTCGATCAGATCCTGCTCGATCAGATCGCGCAGGCCGAAGATCGTCGCCATGCGCTCGCCCGCCGCCAGCGGCACATGGGCCGCGTCGCGGATGCGCTTGTAGCCGTCGAGATTTTCCGGCGCGATCGGATCTTCGATCCACATCAGATTATAGGGCTCGAGCGCACGCGCGAGGCGTGCGGCGTCCGCCGGCGTCATCCACGGCGGCCCGTGCATGTCGATCATCAGATCCATCTCGTCGCCGATCGCTTCGCGCAAAGCCGCGATCTTCTGCACGGGATTCGACACGCCGCCGCATTTGACGGCCGTGATGCCGCGCTTCTTGCAACTGAGCGCCACTTCCGGGGCGTTGGCGTGGGCATAGATGCGGATGCGATCGCGCACCTTGCCGCCCAGCAGGTTCCACACCGGCACGCCAAGAACCTTACCCTTGATGTCCCACAAGGCCATGTCGAGCCCGGTCATGGCGCCGCCGCCGACCGTGCCGAGCATGCCATGGCCCATCATGGCGATCATCATTTTCTGATTGAGCCGCTCGATATGCGTCGGGTCTTCGCCGATCAGCAGCGACTTCAGATCGTGCACCGCCGTGTCGATAACCTTCGGCCAGCCCGAGCACTCGCCGATCCCGGTGATGCCTTCGTCGGTGTAGATCTTGACGAACAGCCAGTGGCGGGCACCACGCAGATTGTTCGAATAATCGCCTTCCGGCCCGAATGACCCGTCGGACGCCCAGAACTTGGCGCCGGGCCGCCCGGCATTCATCAAAAAGGTTTTGACGTCGGTGATCTTCACGTTCGTGCTCCGTTACGCGACATAGCGATGGCGCTGGCCCATCCGGCGCGCGCGCGGATCGGGCCGCGGGATCGCCGAGAGCAGCGCCTTGGTGTAGGCGTGATTGGGGGCATCGCAGACCTGTTCGGTCTCGCCGGTTTCGACGACCTTGCCGCGATACATGACCGCGATGCGATCGCACATGTAGCGGATGACGCCGATATCGTGACTGATAAAGACGTAGCTGAGGCCCAGCTTGTCTTGCAGGTTCATCATCAGATCGAGCATCTGCGAGCGCAGCGACACGTCGAGCGCCGAAGTCGCTTCGTCCGCGACGATCAGGCGCGGATTGAGCGCGATCGCACGCGCAATACCGATACGCTGGCGCTGACCGCCCGAGAACGCGTGCGGATAACGCTCACGCCACGCAGGCTCCAGACCGACTTGTCGCATCAGGTCGGCGACGCGGTCGTCGAGCTCCTGCCCCTTCGCGATCTCGTTGACCAGCAGCGGTTCGCCGATGATCTGCGCCACCGTCATGCGCGGATTGAGCGAGCCCACCGGGTCCTGAAAGATCATGCGGATCTCGCGCCGGCATTCGCGCAGCTTCTGCTTGTCGGCGGCGACAAGATCGACGACCGAACCGTCGGCGCGGCGATAGCTCATCTGCCCGCCGGTCGGCTGATAGACGCGCATCAGGCAGCGGCCCATCGTCGTCTTACCGGAGCCCGACTCGCCGACGATGCCCAGCGTTTCGCCCGGCCGCACGATCAACGACACATCGTCGACCGCCTTCACGAGATTGGCGCCCGAGCCGAAATGCATGACGAGATTCTTGATCTCGACCACTGGCGGCGCCTTTTCGTCGATGGGCGCACGCTTCAGGCGGATATCGGCCTTACGCTCCAGCTTCAGCACCGAGCCGATCAGCATCTTCGTGTAGTCGTCCTGCGGTGCATGGAAAATGCGGTCCACCGGACCTTCCTCCATCACCTTGCCGTGATACATGACCAGCACGTCGTCGGCGATTTCCGCCACCACGCCCATATCGTGGGTGATGAACATCACGCCCATGCCGTGGCGCTGCTGAAGCCGCTTGATGAGATCGAGAATCTCGGCCTGCGTCGTCACGTCGAGCGCCGTCGTCGGCTCGTCCGCGATCAGCAGCGAGGGATTGCAAGCGAGCGACATCGCGATCATCACGCGCTGGCGCATGCCGCCCGAGAATTCGAACGTGTAGCGGTCGATCGCGCGATCGGGATTGGGAATTTCGACCTGCTTCAGAAGCTCGATCGTGCGCGCACGCGCGTCCGCCTTAGACATCTTCAAATGCAGGCGAAGCACTTCCATGATCTGGTCGCCGACCGTATGGACGGGCGACAGCGAGGACATCGGTTCCTGGAAGATCATCGCGATCTCGGCCCCGCGCACCGCGCGGATATCGCGCCCGCGCGGGTCGAGCTTGGCGAGATCCACGCTGGTGCCATTCGGGCGATGAAGCATCATCGAGCCCGACACGATGCGGCCCGGCGTGTCGACGATCTGCAGGATCGAGCGCGCGGTGACGCTCTTGCCCGAGCCGGACTCGCCGACGACGCACAGGGTTTTGCCGCGTTCGATCTTGAACGAGACGCCGTCGACGGCCTTCACCACGCCCGTACGCGTCGGGAAATGGGTGACGAGATCCTTGACCTCGAGAACGACGTTGCTGCCGGTCATTTGTTGTACGGATCGGCGGCGTCGCGCAACCCGTCTCCCAGGAAGTTGAGGGCGATGACCGCCACGACGACGGCGACACCGGGGGCGAAAAGCCACGGCGCCGTCGCGATCGAGCGGATGTTCTGGGCTTCGCGCAACAGCACGCCCCAGGAAATCGTCGGCGGCTGAAGGCCGAGACCGAGGAAGGAGAGCGACGTTTCCGCCAAGATCATCGCCGGGATCGCCAGCGTGATCGACGCGATGATGTGGCTCATGAAGCTCGGCAGCATGTGGCGGAAGATGATGCGCCCTTCCGACGCCCCATCGAGGCGCGCCGCCGTCACGAACTCCTCGGTACGCAGACTCAAGAACCGCCCGCGCACGACGCGCGCGAGCTGCGCCCAGCCGGTCAACGACAAGATCAGCGTGATCATGAAGTAGTTGAGCGTGGCCGGCCAATCCTGCGGCAGTGCTGCGGCCATCGCGAGCCAGATCGGGATCGTTGGCAGCGACAACACGAACTCGATCACGCGCTGGATCGAGAAGTCGATTTTACCGCCGAAATAGCCGGAAATGCCGCCAAGCACGACGCCCAGCAGCAGCGACAGGAACACGCCGACCAAGCCGACGGACAGCGAGATCTGCGTGCCCTGCATGATGCGGCTCCACACGCAGCGGCCGAGACGATCGGCGCCGAGTAGGAACAGCGGCTGGCGCGCGTCGCCCGTGCCGATCAGATGCAGGTTCGACTTGAACAGGCCGAAGAACGACCACTCGTAGCCTCGGGTGAAGAATTGGATATCGACCTTGCGGTTGGGATCCTCGACATAGATCGCGGCGAGCGTCGTCGGATCGCGGCGCAGCACATAGGGGCGGATATGGAGATTGAATTTCCACGATCCGTCGGCCGCTTCGTCGATGATATGCAGGCGCTGCGGCGGGTGATAGGCCGCGCGCGCATTCTGCGCGGAGGGATCGTTCGACGAGAAAAAGCCGGGGATCAGCGCGATCAGGTAGAAGAACCCGACCACCCACAAGCCCACCATGGCGAGGCGGTGGCGCCGGAACGCCCACCACATCAACTGCCATTGCGAGGCGACGGCGAGGCGGCTTTTATCGACCGCGGCGAAAGTGACGTCCGTCATGTTCTACTCCAGGCGGATGCGCGGATCGACGATGGCGAGCAGGATGTCGCTGATCAGCGAGCCGATCAGCGTCAGCGCGCAGATCAGCAAGATGAAGGCGCCGGCGAGGTACATGTCCTGCGCCATCAGCGACTGCAGCAGCAGCGGACCGGCGGTCGGCAAGCTCAGCACGATCGCGACGATGATCGAGCCCGAGACGAGATTGGGCAGCAGCCACGCGATGGTCGAGATGAAGGGGTTGAGCGCCAAGCGCACCGGATACTTCATCAGCAATCGGAATTCGGAGAGCCCCTTGGCGCGCGCCGTGGTCACGTAGGCGCGGTTCAACTCGTCGAGCATATTCGCGCGCATGACGCGGATGAGGCTCGCCGTGCCCGAAACGGCCAGGATGATCACCGGGATCCACAGATGGGTCAGAAGGTCGAGAACCTTGCCCCAACTCCAGGGCGCGGTCTGATACTTCTCCGAGAACAGCCCGCCGACTTCCTGGCCCCATTCGACCGCCGCCAGATACATCAGCACGAGGGCGAGCAGGAACGACGGAATGGCGAGGCCGAGGAAGGAGAAGAACGTGGCGACGTAGTCGCCGATCGAATATTTGCGCACGGCGGAGTAGATGCCGACCGGCAACGCGATGCCCCAGGTGGCGAGCAGCGTCGAGAAGGTCAGAACGAGCGTGAGCGCCATGCGCTCCCAGATCAGTTCCGACACCGGCTGCTGCCATTCGAAGCTCAAGCCGAAATCGCCGTACAGCAGAATGCCCGTGATCCATTTCCAGTACTGGACGATCATCGGCTGGTCGAGACCGAAACGCTGGCGCAGATCGGCGGCCTGATTCTGATCGACCACCTCGTTGGAGGCGGCGAGCGTGGCGATATAGGTGGTGACGTAATCGCCGGGCGGCAGCTGGATCAGCACGAAGGCCAAAAAGCTGATCACGAACAGCGACGGCACCATCCACAAGGCCCGCGTGACGAGGAAACGGAGCATCGGTTATCCGGAACGCGCGAGGAATGAAAAGAAAGGGGCCGATGCCGCGAACGGCACCGGCCCCGATCGTCTTACGACTGGAAGAAGAACTGCTGCGGCATCGACGGTCCGGGGTTGGGCCAGGACCACGAGTTCGGATACGCCTTCGGCACGTTCTGCAGATTGTTGCGGACCACGCCGAAATTGTTGACGGCCAGGCACACGCCCACCGTCTCGAACGCGTCGGCGCAGAGATCCATGATCTCCTTCACCATGACGCCGCGCTTGGCGAGGTCGGCCGTGGCGCGCGCATCGTCGAACAGCTTCATGCGGCGCTTCTGGCTTTCGGGCGGCTCCTGCCCGTCCTTGCCGTTGGACACGTACCACAGCGTCCAGGGGATCGCGTAACGCGAGCCTTGCGGATGCTGGGCGAGGTAATCGCGCGGATCGAGCAGCGGATCGAGCCCGCCGGGGCCCGGCCACACGGCCGCGTCGTGGTCGTTGTTGTCGCCGCGCGTGTAGTAGAGAGCGCGTTCGATCGTGTTGACCTTCATGTCGACGCCGATCGCGACCCAGTGACGGCGCACGAGTTCCAGCGTGTCGACGAGATCCGGATAGAGCGTGGGGATCACGTCGATGGCGAAGAACACCTTCTGCCCGTCGGGGCGCAGACGGAAGCCCTGCGCGTCCTTGCGGTTGTAGCCGAGCCTGTCGAGAATCTCGTTCGCCTGCTTCACGTTGTGATCGGTGAACTGGCGGGAGAGCTTCTCGTGATACCAGGGATGGCCCGGACGCGGACCGGTCTGGAACGGCTCCGACTGGCCGAGATAGACGAGATCGATGATCTCCTTGCGGTCGATGCCCAGCGACAAGGCTTGACGGAATTCCTTGTTCGAGAACATCGCCCGCATCGCGGGGTCTTTATGCGTGATGTTGAAGTAGATCTGGCATTGCTGCGCGCCCGAGGCGATCAGCTCCAGCAGACGGTAGCCGCCGCGCTGCATGTTCTGCGAGAGCGTGGGCTTGTTCTGCAGCGAGTCGATGTGGCGATCCTGGATGTCGAGACGGCCGGAGACCGCATCGAGCATCAGGGATTCCACGTCCTGCGAGATCGAGAACGTCAGACGGTCGATATACGGCAATTGCGCGCCGTTGGTGTCGACCTGCCAGAAGTACGGATTGCGCTCCATCACCACGCGCGTGGCGCCGCCCGTATAGGCTTCGCGCACCACCCACGGATCGAGCGTCGGCTTCTCGACGTTGCCCCAGCGCGACGGGATTTCGATGTCGCCGCAGCGCGCGCGGAACAGCGCGGGCCAATCCGACATATTGGCGGCCTTGGCGAGGTCGCCGACATTCGGATTGTACTTCGGCACGAACTGGCTGCAGTAGTGCTTGGGGAACAGCGTGGGCTGTTGGCCAAGCGGCGTCGCCAGATTTTCCAGGAACATCGCGTAGGGCGATTCGAAGGCGAACTTCACGGCGGTGTCGGAAATCTTCGTCACCGTCGTCGGCTTGCCGTTGATCACCAGCACCGACGGCACCGAGCGATACAGCTCGGAATTCTTGCAGCAATCCTCGATCGCGAAAACGATGTCGTCCGCGGTGAAGGGCTTGCCGTCCGACCACTTCATGCCGGCGCGCAGATGGAAGGTGAACTCGGTCGCGTTGGCGTTGACTTCCCAGCGCTCGGCGACGCACGGCTCGACTTGCGTGAAGGCGAGGTTCCAGCGCACCAGGCCCTGGTTGCCCACCATGCGCAGAATGCCGTTATGGTCGGCCGAGCCGCGCAAGCCGCGGCGCAACGAACCGCCGTAAACGCCGGTCTTTTCGAGCGGCTTCACGACCAGCGGCGACGACGGCAGGCGCTGCGCCAGCGGCGGCAGCTTGCCTTCGGCGACCAGCTTGGCGAGATCCGGCGCTTCCTTCGCGGCACCCTGGGCGAAGACGACGCCCGGCACCGACGAAAGTGCGGCGGCACCCGCCGCCCCTTTCAGGATCGAACGGCGGCCGATTCCGCCATTCTTCGAAACTTCGCTCATATTTTCCTCCCTCGGTGTTTTCCCGATGTGGTGTTTGAAACCCGGCCGGTCGCGCCGGGGCCGTCGTTTTAGGTCCGCGTCTCGATCTCCATCCGCACCGACGCTTCGACCGCCGCACCCGGTGCCAGCACAACCAACCCCGTGCCTTCGTGTCCCGAAGCCGCGAGGTTGAACGCATCCGCCACGTGGCTGACGGGTTCGAGGCACAGATACGCCCCGCCGTCCGGCACGTGGAATACGAAATGATCGAGCGCATCGCTCGCGGTCAGGCGGATCGTCGTGCCGTCCTGGCGCGCGATCGTCGCCTTGCGCGACCAGCCCGACAGATAATCCGTGCGCCCCGCCGTATTCTGCGGCGCGTCGTAACGCATCGGCTTGGCTTCGCGTTTGGTCGCGATGAAGCCGCCGTCGATCGCCCAATTCCAGTCGGCGTCGAACGCGATTCGATCGCCCAGCGCCACCGCGAAGTAAGGGTGAAGGCCGAAACCCAGCGGCATCGGCGCATCGGACAGATTCTTAACCGACAGCGTGACGGTCAGCGCGTCGCCCGCCAGGTCGAGAATTTGCGACGCCGAGAACGCCCAATCCCATTCGTCGGGCGTGTGGATATGGGTCATCGTCAACGACGACGCCGTCTTCGCCGCGACCGTCCAGGGCCGGCGCTGCGTGAATCCGTGCAGCGCGTCGGGCGTGCCGGGATGACTCGGCAAGCGGCGTTCGCGGCCATCGAAGACGAAACGCCCGTTCCGGATGCGATTGGAAAACGGCACGAGTGGATAGCAGCCGCCTTTGGGCCAGTTGAACGGATCGAACGCGTCCGGCCCCATCGGCTGCAGAATATGGATTGGCCCTTTCGGGGTTTCGCGCCAGAATTTGGCGATCCGCCCGCCGGCCTGGGGAGCGACGGTCACGCGCAAATCGCCGACGGCCAGATCGGCCCCGATCGACGTATTTACCGCGCGTTCCGCCAAATTTGCCGGCAAGCGGCGTCTCCCCATTGAGATTTGATATTTCAGTTGGTGTCTTCTTTACGGTGCCCGATTGCGCCTGTCAACGCGCAGATGAGAGTTACCGGCGGCGAAATCGTAACGCCCTGTGCGACACTGCGCGCCGGCCCATAGGAGTCGCGTTAATGATCGAGAATTCCATCGAAATTTCGGGTGGCGGTGTCAGCGCCCATATTGCCCCCAAGGGGGCGGAACTGGCCGCGTTGGCGATCGACGGGCGCGATCTGATCTGGCGTCCCGATGCGCAATGGTGGACCAGCACGGCGCCGATTCTGTTCCCGGTCGTGGGGAAATCGCCCGACGGAAAGGTCCGGATCGACAGCCGGTCCTATCCGATGAATCCCCACGGCTTCGCGCGCGAGCGCGTATTCGCCGTCATCGCGCGAGATGCCGATCGCGTCGTGTTCGAAACGACCGACGACGCGGCGACGCGGGCGTGTTTCCCCTTCGCCTTCGCGCTGCGCCTGGAATTCGCCGCGCGCGACGGAAAGCTTTTCACCACCGCCGCCATCGAAAACCGCGACGACAAGCCCTTCCCCTTCGCGTTCGGCTATCACCCGGCCTTCATCTGGCCGCTGGATCCCGCGACGCGCGGCCAATATGTCTGCCTGTTCGAGAAGGAAGAGACCGCGCCTGTGCGGCGCGCGAGCCAAGTCACCGGCCTGCTGCACCGGCAACGCTTCGATACGCCGGTGAAAGCGCGCCGCCTCAAACCCCAGAACGATATGTTCGTCGAAGGCGCCTTCCATTTCGAGACGCTGAACTCGCGCCGCGTGTGGTTCGGCATCGAAGGTCAAACGGGGATCGACGTCGCGTTCCCCGACAGCCCGCAGCTCGGCATTTGGACCAAGCCGGGCGCGCCTTATCTGTGCATCGAGCCGTGGCAGGGCTTGGCCGAACAAGATGGCGCCGATGGCGATATGGCAACGCGGCCGGGATCGCGCATCTTGGCGCCGCGCGAGATCGCGACCTATCGCCTCGATATCGGGCTTTCCTAAAGTGCGGTGAGATTCGGTAGAAATTTGTCGAGGAAGCGCGTCGTCGCCGGCATGAAATGCGAGCCGTGGTGATAGCTGGGATCGAGGCTGGTCACGATCAAGCTGCCGCCGAAACTGACGCGATCCTCGTACATCAACGCCTTGCCGTCGCGATCGGCGATCAACGTTTCGGCACCCGGCGGCGGATCGTACCAGCCATGCAGATGCCACGTGACATCCGCCTTGCCGATGCCGGCGAGCGCCGGATGCGCGACGCCCGTACGCGCAACGCCGAGATCGGCACCGGGTTCGAGCCACCACCAGAAATTCGTTTCCTCCGGGTGGAAAGAAACGCCCGGAATCCACTCGTTCTGGAACGTCTCGCCCATCGCCACCAGCGTGCCGCCGTTGCGCAGATACGCGGCGAAAAGCGGCCAATGCTTGGCAAGACGTTGCGGATGCGTACGGCACGGCACGAACAACACGCGCACACCGCTCAGCGCATCCGCGTTCAACGCTTCGGGCCGGATACGACGTTTGAATAGCGCGCCATAGCGCGGCCCTTCGAGCGCTTCGATTTGATAGGAGGCGCCGGGTTGCAGTGTCGCGAGCATGATCAAGCTTCCGTTTCGTGCGCGAGCCAGCGCACCGCGTTGTCGAGCAAGCGGTCGATCAGCGCCATATCCTCGCTGCCCGTCCACAGATCGTTCCCGGCATGCGACAGCACGGCGCCGCCGCCGTCGCGACGCAACACCCAATCAAGTGGTGCCGCGTCGGGGCCCACGCCGGTCAACGCTTGCGCCCCCGCCGGCATCGCGTTGTGGCCGCGTCCGTAGAACCCGGCGACGCCGCGCCGCGTTTCGAACGTCAACCGATCGACGCCGTCAAAGAGCGGGTGATCGCCCAGCACCGACAACGTCAGATGCTTGCGTTGTTTTCCGCCCAATACGAAATGCCCGACGCCCGGCAGGAACGGCCGCTCGGCATGGCCGTTGAGCAGCACGCGCCCGCCACGTGCCAGCATCGCTTCGAACCCGTCGCGCCATTCCATCGCGCGGATCTGATCGAGATGCAGCGTGAGCATTACGCCGCGCGCCGCGGCGATGCGCGCGGCCGTGACGTCCCATTCCCATTCGGCGGCGAGACGCCCTTCGCGCACGAACCGCGCGAAGGGGGCTGGCACGCCGCCGTGATGCGACAGGACGAGAAGCGGAAGCGGAGCGTTCATGCGGCACCAAGTTCGGGACTTTGCTCGGTTCGCGACCGATCGCCGCGACGGCTTGACAACTAGTGCTAATGCGAGTCATTTGCAATACATAGGTCAGCATGTTAGACGACCTTGGCGGCGCGGACGCGATGGCGCCCCCGCCAGAATAACCCTCTGATCAACAAACATATTTTAATGCGCATGGTCTCCCGGTTCGGATTTTTCCCACGATGAAGCGTCGTTTCGCCGCAATGCCGATTTGGCCGCTGGTCGCCGCGATCATCGTCGCGGTTTGGGCGGCGGGCGTGGCGCTGACCGGCGTCTCGCGCGCCTTGCTGCCCTCGCCGGCATTGGTTGCCGACGCGGCGCACGAATTGATCGCGGACGGCGTGCTCGCCAAACATGTCCGCGTCAGCGTCGTGCGCCTCGCTTGGGGCTTCGCGCTGTCGACATTGCTGGCGCTGATCGTGGCCTTCGCCTTCGCGCGCGTCGCGTTGCTGCGCCGGATCGTCGAGCCGCCGCTCGAGTTTCTGCGCCAAATCCCGCCGCTCGCCATGATCCCGCTGCTGATCTTGTGGCTGGGTATTGGCGAAGCGCAGAAGATCGGCATCATCACCCTGGCGTGTTTCTTCCCGATTTTCCTGGGCACCACCGGCGGCATCGCGCAATGCGATCCGAAACTGATCGAGGTCGGGCGCGTTAGCGGCTTGTCGCCGGGCGAAATTCTCCAGCGCATCGTGCTGCCCTCCGCCTTGCCTTCCGTCGTCATCGGCTTGCGCATCGCGCTGGGCCAAGGCTGGCGCGCATTGGTTGGCGCCGAGTTGGTCGCGTCGTCGGCCGGGCTTGGCTACATGATCGAAGACGCGCAAAATCTCGCGCGCACCGACATCGTGGTCGTCGGCGTGATCGTGATCGGCGCGCTGGGCCTCGCCACCGATTTTCTGTTCCGTCGCGCCATCGCGGCCGCGTGGCCGTGGGTGCGGGTCGAGCACGGGGCCGAAACCCATGCTTGAGTGCCGCGGCGTCTCAAAAACCTATCGGCTGAAGGATCGCGACGTCGCGGCGTTGCGCAATTTCGATCTCGCCTTGCCGCCGGGCAGCTTCACCGTGCTCGTCGGCCCGTCGGGCTGCGGCAAAACAACAGCCCTGCGCTTGCTTGCGGGCCTCGAAACGCCGACGAACGGCACGATCTCGCGCAGTGCCGGCGACGCGCGCGTCGGCTACGTGTTCCAGGAGCCGCGCTTGATGCCGTGGCTCAGCGTCGCGCGCAATGTCGGCTTCGCGCTGGAAGGCCGCATGGCGAAGCCCGAAATCGCCAAGCGCGTCGCCGATATCCTCGACGTGATCGGCCTGCACGATTTCGCCAACGCCCGCCCCGACCAGCTTTCCGGCGGCATGGCGAGCCGCGCGGGCCTTGCCCGCGCCCTCGTCACCAAGCCCGAGTTGCTGCTGCTGGACGAGCCCTTCGCCGCGCTGGACGCGATGACGCGGCGGCGCTTGCAGAGCGAGCTCGTCGCTTTGTGGCAGCGCTTCCGCCCGACCATCGTGTTCGTGACCCACGACATCGAGGAAGCGGTGCTGCTCGGCGACGACGTATGCCTGATGGAAAATGGCGTCATCGCCGAACGCTTCGCCAATCCCATCGCCCGCCCGCGCGATCCGACCGATCCGGCGATCGTCGCTTTGCGGCGCGCCATCATTGCCGGTTTCGAAGCCGGTGAGGCTCGAAAAACCCGGACACCCAAGGAGACAACGATATGAGGATTTCCATCCGTTTCGCCGCGATCGCGGCGGCGGCGATGCTGACCGCCGCCCCGCAAGCGATGGCGCAGAAGATCGAAACGCTGCGCGTCACTTACGTCGCGTCGCCCTTCAACGTGCCGTCGATCGTGATGCGCGCGAAAGGCTATCTCGATGAAGCCTATGCGCCGATGGGCATCAAGGTCGAATCGCCGGAGATCACCTCGGGCGCCCAGCAAATGCAGGCGCTGGCGGCGGGCGAGATCCATATCGCCTCGGTGCTCGGCGGCTCGTCGGCGATTTTGGGCAAGGCCAACGGCATCGACGTGAAGGTCGTCGCGACCTATAGCCGCGGCGCCAAGGCCTATATGATTCTCGCCATGCCGAACGGCCCGGCCGACATCAAATCGCTGAAGGGCAAAACGGTCGCCGGCCCCAAGGGCACGGTGCTGCATCAATTGCTCGCGGCGGCGCTGGCCAAAAACGGTCTGCGCCTTTCCGATATCGACCACGTCAATATGGACCTGCCCTCGGCGCGCGCGGCGTTGCTGGCCGGCAAGGTCGACGCCGCGACGCTCGCGGGCAACAACGCGCTGGCGATCGAAAAGGCGAACGGCAAGCTGCTCGCCTCGGGCGACGGATTGCTGGACCCGACTTCGGTGATCGGCGTGCGCGGCGATCTGATCGAGAAGAACCCGCAGATCGTCGCTGCCTATCTTTCGGCGCACCGCAAGGCGCTTGCCTTCATGAAGGCGAACCCGGAGGAAGCTTTGAAGATCGCCGCCGCCGATCAGAAGATCGATCTGGAGGACGCGCGCAAGATGATGACCTATTACGACTTCGCGCTGCGCGTCACCGACCGCGATATCGCCAATCTCGGCGCCGATCAGGATTTCATGGTCGAAGCCGGGATGCTTAAAACCAAGATCGATATCGCCAAGGATCTGATCGCCCCCGCCGCCCGCACGCTGGAATAGCGCGCACGCGTTCGGCCCCGCCGGGACACAAGGCCCCCGGCGGGGATTAGCGTCCCGCCGAGCCGGCGGCGGCAAGCCCCCGCGATTCGACCTGGACGGCGAAAGCGGGTTCGGCGGGGATATTGCCGCGCACGAAGATGTCGATGCCGATCGTTTCCTGATCGGGCACGATCCGCTCGCCCGAGCATTGCGCGAGCAGCACGCGGCCTGCCGACCGCGCCTCGTGACCCGCGTTCTGGCCGATCACCGCGTCGAGCGTGCCGAGCACCAAAAAGCGGCGCGTATAGGTCGTCAATTCGTGCGCGATCCACACGAGATCGGACGCGCGCCCGGCCGCGTCGATCGCCGCCGCGATGCCGCGATTGCCCGCGCCGACGCTATAAATGCCGACGAGATCGGGGTGCTTTGCGAGCAGGCGCTTGGTGACGGCTTCCGAACGCGCGCGCTCGTCGCGGCCTTCGACGGGCGCGAGGATCTCGAGCTTGGGAAAATCACCCGAGATCACCTGGTTGAAGCCGAAATAGCGCTCGGCATGATCGCGCAAGGCGAGCGAGCCCGCGACGATACCGATCTTGCCCTTCTTGCCGCCCAGGAACCGGCCCATCAGCGTGCCCGCCGTGCGGCCCGCCGCCGGATTGTCGATACCGACATAGTGGAGGCGCCGGGAACTCGGCACGTCCGACACCAGCGTCACGACCGTCGTACCGCGCGCGGTCAGATCGTCGATCGCCGCGCGCACGCGCGGATGGTCCAGTGCCACGACCGCAACGCCGTCGTAATAGCGCGGCAAGCGTTCCAGCGTGCGCCCGATCACGTCGGGATCGAACACGTCGACATGCAGCGTGTCGATGAAGGCGCGCTGGCCCGCCAGCCACGCCGCCGTAACGCCGACCTGCTCGGTCAATTGCATCATGAAGGTGTTGTCGCCCACCGGCAGAATGAAGGCGAAGCGGAACGAACGGTTACGCGCCAGGCGCGCGGCCGCGACGTCCGGCCGATAGCCGAGCTTCAACACGGCCTCGTTCACCCGCGCCGCGGTTTTGTCGCGCACGCCCGGCCGCTTGTTGACGACGCGATCGGCGGTGGCGAGGGAAACCCCCGCCTCCGCCGCCACGTCCTCCAGCGTCACTTTGCCCGCGGGCCGCCCCATCGCGAATTCAGCTCCGAGTCGCCCAGGCGATTCCGCGCGTCAGAATCTGCTTCACTTGCGGAATGTCCAACTCGTAGGCGCGGTGGCCCAGCGTGCAATGGAACACGCGGCCTTTGCCGTAGCGCTTCTTCCAGACAACGGGCATGACGACTCCTTCGACCCAGGGCGCATGTTCGCCCGAGAACGTCGTCGTCGCCAGCACTTCGATGCTCGGATCGACATGCATGTAGTATTGCTCGGAGCGATAGTCGAAATCGCTCAAACCCTGCATCACCGGATCGTCGGGCTTGGCGATATTGACCCGGAAGTCGATGATGTTGCCGGGATGCGCCACCCACTGGCCGCCGCACATGAACTGGTATTCGATCGAGTCGCGGAACGCGTCGCTCATGCCGCCGTGATGGCCCGCGACGCCAACCCCGTTCTGCACCGCGGCGCAGAGATTGACCGCTTCCGCCTTCTCGATCTTGGACATCGTGAAGATCGGCACGATCAGCGATAAGTCGTGGATCGCAGGATCGGCGAAAACGGCGGTCTTGGTTTCGACGCGCACGTCGTAACCCGCCGCCGTCAACCAGGTGCGATACATCGAAGCGCAAAGATCGGGATCGTGGCCGTGCCAGCCGCCCCACACGATCAGCGCCGTCGGCTTTTTCTTCGTCATCGCCATCACTCCACCGCGCCGCCGGACTGGCCGGGGGCCAGGGCGGCCGGACGCTCGACCGTGCTTTCGATCTCGATCCGCTTGCCTTCGTCGGCGGATTTCTGGAACGCCTCCATCACTTCCAGCACATGGAAGGCCAAGGCGCCGCTGGCGCGATGATCGCGCTTCTTGCGAATACCCGTCGCCATGTCGGCAAGGCCGATCGAGCGGAACTCGCCCTCGGTATAGCCGTGGGTGAAGGGCTTGGTCTCCCACTCGCCGCCGGTCTTGGCGATCTGCACCTCGCCGCCGAAACGGTTGGGGTCGGGCACCAAGATGGAGCCTTGATCGCCGTAAATCTCGATCGGCGTGTGCTTGTGCTTGGGCACGTCGAAGCTCATCGCGATCGACACGACCGCCCCGCTGCGGAATTCCAGCATGCCCGCGACATGGGTCGAAACTTCGACCGGCATCATCGTGCCGTTCAGCGGCTTCGACGTGATCATGCGTTCGTTGCGCGGGCGCGCGGTCGAGCCCATCACGCTCGCCACCGGCCCCAGCAACTGGACGAGATCGGTGATGTAGTACGGCCCCATATCCAGCATCGGCCCGCCGCCGCGCAGATAATAGAACCCCGGCGCGGGATGCCAGCGCTCATGCCCCGGGCACATGAAGAAGGCCGAGCCCGCAACCGGCTTGCCGATGGCGCCGCCATCGATCAAGGCGCGCGCCGTCTGGTGCCCGCCGCCCAGGAACGTGTCGGGGGCGCAGCCGACGCGCAAGCCCTTCTCGTTGGCGAGATCCATCACCTTGCGCGCTTCGACGAGGTTCACGCCCAGCGGCTTTTCCGAATAGACATGCTTGCCGGCCTTCAGCACGGCGAGGTCGACATCGGTATGCGCGAGCGGCACGGTCAGATTCAACACGATGTCGATATCGTCGCGCTTCAGCATCGCGTCGATGCGCATCGACGTCAGGCCGAATTCCGCCGCGCGCGCTTCCGACGCTTCGGTGCGCATATCCGCGAGGCCCCGGATCTCCAGGATCGGGAAATTCTTCGACGCCTTGATATAGGCGGCGCTGATAACGCCGCACCCGATGATACCGATACCGACTTTCTCCACGTCGCGCACTCCGTCGTTAAGGGCCCAAGCGGGCCCGGTTCAACCTTTGACCGCGCCGACCGTCAGGCCGGCGACGATATGCTTTTGCGCCAGAACGAACAGCAGGAAGGTCGGCAGGATCGTCAGCGTGATGAACGCCAGGATCAAATGCCAATCGGCCGTGTATTCGCCCTGATAGACCATGATGCCCAGCGGCCACGGATACATGGCGTCGCTGTTGAGCATCACGAGCGGCAGCAGATAAGAGTTCCAGCTATGCACGAAGGTGATCGTGCCGACCGTCGCCAGAATGGGCGTGGACAGCGGCAGCGTCACGAAGCGGAAGAAGCGCGGATAGGAACAACCGTCGACCAACGCGGCTTCCAGCAACTCGTGCGGCAGGTCGCGGAAGAAGCGCCGGAACAGCAGGATGCTCATCGCCAGCGCGAAGGCGACCTGCGGCAGCACGACGCCGAAATAGGTGTCGAGCAGGCCCAGATCGCGCACCTTGATGAACAGCGGCAGGATCGCGGTCGCGGCCGGGAACAGCAGCCCCATGGTGAAATAGTTCAGCAGCATGCGGCTGCCGAAGAAGCGCAAATGCGCGAACACGAAGGCCGCCATCGCCGCGACGATCAGAGTGATGATCGTCGTCAGGCTGGAGATGACGAAGGAATTCCACAACATCTGCCAGTAGCGCTTCGACAGCAGGATATCGCCGTAATTCGACCATTCCCATTCGCGCGGCAGGCCGAAGGGATTGGTGCGCAAATCGCCGAGCGACTTGAAGCCGCCGAGCAGCGTGGCGATCAACGGCACCGCGACGAAACCCGCCACGAGCAGCAGGAACAGCCAGCGATACAGCGCCGCGCGATCGAAAGGCGGGCGGGAGACGGCCATGTCAGTCATCGCGCATGAACCAGCGTTTATAGGTGACCGCGAAAGTCACGCAGATCACGAACAGGATCACGCCGATCGCGCTGCCGTAACCGATCCGCATGCGCGTGACGCCGTGGGAATAGAGGAAGCTCACCATCGTCTGCGACGAATCGGCGGGCCCGCCGCGCGTCAACGGCATCACCAGATCGAACAACTGCAACGATCCGACGACGGCGAAAAACACCGACAGGCGGATCGTCGGGTAGAGCAACGGGATGGTGATATGGCGCAGCACCTGCCAGCGCGAAGCGCCGTCGATGCGCGCGGCTTCGACCAGATGCTGGTCCTGGCCCTGCAAGGCCGCGATGAACAGCATCATATGGAAGCCGAAATACTTCCAGATGACGACGATCAGGATCGCGAGCATCGAGGTTTGCGTGCTGGCCAGCAGATGCGGCGGCTCGGCGCCAAAGAGGCGCCACACGCCCGCGAGCAAGCCGTAATCGCCATCGTAGACGAAGCTGAAAATCAACCCCGTCGCGACTTCGGCCAGCACGTAGGGCAAAAAGAACAACATGCGCAACGCCACGGCGCCGCGGAACTTCTCGGCCAGCAAAATCGCCAAAGTCAGCGCCAGTGGCAGCTGGATGCCCAGCGAAATCACGATGATCAGAATGTTGTTGCGCAACGCCAAGCCGAAGGCGCGCGCCTCGAACACATATTCGTAATTGGTGAAGCCGATCCAGTTCGTCGGCCGGCCGAAACCGTTCCAGTTGAAGCCGCTATACCAAGCCGCTTCGCCCACCGGCAGGATCACGAACAGCGTGAACAGCAGCAGCGCCGGGGGCAGGAACAGAACGACGGCGGTCAGTTTTCCGCTTGCCGCCGCCCGGCCGAGTGCTGTCGTGGACATTTCGCGAAAAAAAATCGGGCGCGGCGGCGTGAACCTATCCGCCGCGCCCGAACCCCTTAGTTACCCTGCTTGAACGCGTCCTGCACGGCCTTCGCGACCTGGCGCGGCGTCATGCTGCCGCCGGCGAGTTCGGCTGTCGCGTCGTTGACCACGCGCCCGACCGAGGGGCCGAGATCCTGGTCGTAGAAGTTCTGGTGGTAGTTCGACCGCGCGAGATTCTGCGCGATATTGCGCATGAAGGCGTTGCTGATCGCTTCGTCGGCACCCTTCACGACCGGAATGAGGAAGCCGGCCCCAGCCAAGCGCATTTGCACTTCCTTCGACACGAAGTGCTTCACGAACTCGACCGCTTCCTTGGGCGCACCCTTGGTCACGAGCCAGCCGTTGATGCCGCCCAGCGTGTCGGTCGGCTCGCCTTTGCCGCCCGGCACGGTCGGGAAGTTGACCCAACCGATCTTGTCGTCGGTGATGCCCACCTTGTCGGCCGCCAGCGCCTTCTGCTGGTGGTAGACGGTGCTGATCACCAGCGACATCGCGGCCTTGCCGTCGCCGAAGAAGCCGGTCGATTGCGGATTCTTGAAGCCGAGGAAGCCGTTCTGGAACGGCTGCAGATCGACGAGCTGCTTCATCAACTCGCCGGATTTCTGGAAGGTCTCGCCTTCGAAGCCGCCGTTCTGCCCCTTCAGCGCCGCCTCGAACCCGGCCTTGCCGCCCAGGCGCACCGCCAGATGCGTCCAGTAGAAATGCAGCGGCCATTTATCGGCGCCGCCCACCGTGAGCGGCGTGACGCCGGCGGCCTTCAACGCCTTGATGGCGGCCAGCCAATCGTCCCACGTCTTGATCGCGCTGCCGTCGACTTTGGCCTTCGCCATCAGCTCCTTGTTGTAAAGGATGCCGACCTGCGACTGCGCGAAGGGCAGGCCGTAGACGCGGCCGTCGCGCGTGAACGCGGCCATAGCGCCTGCCGAGATCGTCGCCGCCGTGTCCTTCGTCTGGTCGGTGATGTCCTGAAGCACGCCCGCTTCGACTTGCGCCTTCAACACGCCGCCGGCCCAGGAATAGATGATGTGCGGGCGGTCGTTGGATTGCAGCAGCGTCGGCAGCTTCGCCTTGTAGGATTCGTTCTCGAGGAACTGCATCTCGATCTTGGTACCGGGATGCTTAGCCTCGAATTCGCGGGCCACTTCCTCCCAGATCTTGATCTGGGCCGGATTGACCTCGAGATGCATCCATTTGACGGTGGTTTGCGCCAGCGACGGCCCCGCCGAAACGGCGAGTGCTGCGGCAGCGAACAACGAATGCTTGATGGCGTTCATGCGTTCCTCCCAAGAAGCCGACTTGTTTTCGGCTTTGGCGGCACCATGCGCGAGAAATTTGACGTACGCAACTCAAATTTTGGTATTTAACGCCTCAAGCTCGAGGTGTATCCCTAAGCCTTTCCAAAAACGGAGACTTCGCGATGGCCGCCATTTACACCGATCTCGCCGACAAGGTCGTTCTCGTGACCGGCGGTGCCGCCGGCATCGGCGAGTTCATCGTGCGGGCCTTCGCCGCGCAGAAAGCCGT